>DATCZG010000017.1:0-66773 GCA_036526035.1 Ilumatobacter sp.
CGGTTTCGCAGCATGGTGGCTTCGCGGTTCCAGTCGTCGTCTTTGTCGATGTCGATGAACTCCGGCCAGCAGGAGCACACGAAGCGGACCGACTCCTCCTCGGCACCCTCCCAGAGCTGCCAGAAGCAGGGGTCGGTGCGACTGTTCGTCACCGGCAGTTCACGGAGTTCGTGCCCGAAGCTCGTGATCTCGTAGCCGATGTCGTAGGCGTCATCGTGGATGAGGCGTCGGAACTCCGGCGCGTAGGACTCCTTCCACCAGGGCATGGTCCGTCGGCAGCCCTCGCCTGTCGGGTCGGGTTGCCCACCGCATCTGCTGCAAGGCTTCTCGAAGGGGTTCCTGAAACGTTCACAATCAGTCCGCATGGTTCTTCCTTCGCTCCCGGGACGTGGGGCTTGTCTTCGACTCGGCTTCATCGAGGATCCCGGTGTCGGTGGCGGCCCCGATGAGGAGGGCGCGGGCGACCTCGTATTTCTGTTCGGCGGTCAGGTCTTCCCAGTTGTCGGGGATCGCGATCGTGGAGTTCTTCTTCATGAGGTCACGTCGCGACCGCGGGTACCGCTGATCGGGGTGCCGAGCACGTGGTTGTCGGGTTCAACCCGTCTCGACCTGTCGACGCGACGGTCCTGCGTGGTATCCGTCGGGGCCGCCGTTGCTGTTGCAGGGCTGCCGAGGAGGATGTGTGAGAACTCGTCGAGCCCGGTGGGTCGGGTGATGCCGTGTCGGGTGCAGAGCGTCCGGTAGTCGACCACGGTGATGTCGTGCGAGCCCGGGCTGATCCGGCGGAGACGTTCACCGAGTCGACGGTCGGCGAGGTCCCACAGGTCTCGGATCCCGATGAAGAGGATGTTGAGCCGATCGGCGAAGTCGGCGAAGTCGGGGTCGGTGGGTGACCGGTCGAGGTCGGGCCGCCAGCACACTGCGTTCATCAGTGAGTGTCGACCGAGCGGTGCGATGAGCCGGCCGAGACGCGTACGGGTGTCGAACATCCAGGCTCTGCACAGTTCGCAGTAGAAGCTCGTCCAACGGCTCGACCCGGTGACAAGGTCGATCAGACAGCCCTGGCACAAGATGACGTTGTTGGTGAGGTCGCCAGCCGCCGGCGGCCGGTCGGGTTTCCAGGCGGCGAAGTCGCAGGCGCACACGTTGTCGTGGCCGTCGTGGGGGCCGCGCAGGCCGAGGCACGCCCGGCAGATCTCGAGGGTGTCGGGGCGCCGGTTCGGCCCCCGCCGTTCGCGTAGGTGTGACCGGGGCGCCTCCCACGATGCCGCCCACAGCAGCAGCGATGTGTCGTGGGACGGCTCGTTGGAACGAGCAGCGATCGACATGGTTTCCTCTCATCGCACCTGGCGTTGCCACCTTGCCGTCGGGCAGGTTGGCGGATCGTCGTCGGGCCAGGCCCCTCGGATCCTCTGGATGAATCACCCCAACTCTAGCGCCGTGCGGTCCAGGGCGCCGCCACTAGGTGTTCTTGGCCGGGATGTTGGTGACAACCGCTGCCGCGTGCACTGTGAGTCGCCCCTTGTTCGATGACTGCGTTGGGCTGGGCGTGTTTGCGCGGTGTTCGTTGGGCGTTTGCTATCAGAACGGCTCGATCGATCTCGCCGTCTGGGTACACCTGCCTGGGCGCTGCATGGCGGAGTCGCCTCGTCACCTCGTCGACCGCCAGATGGCGGCAACGTCTCAGTGCGCCTGATCATGCGCGCTGTTCATGGACCACCCGCTGGCACCCGTGCGCCTGCCCGCTCGACCTCCGCCCGTCGAGCTTGCGAATGATCTGCTCGGGCGCCGGCCGATACGTGTCAGACCCCGTTGGTGTCGTGACGCTCACGTCGTCGATCTCGGGGGGCGTGGTGTTCATGTATCGCCCCGTTGACGCTTGTCCCGAGGCTGGACAGTGCCTCGACACGGCCCACGCAGGTGCCCTCACCAGCGGTTTCGTTGTCGGACAGGCCCCTCGTCAAGGCTCTTGCCGCCCGCCCCCGCCACTCGGTGAAGAACCCCTGTTCAGGTGGGCGTTCTTCCCGTTGTCGCCACCGCTCGCCGGCGGGGTCGCCTCGGCGGGCCGGCGGGTGCGCGCCCCGTCGACCGTCCGGGGTCGTGCCGGGTGCGGCGGGCGCTGGCGACGGCGCGCCCGGGCGACTCTGAACCCGGGGGGATCGCTCTGCCACCTTGGCCGGGCCAGGGCCGAAGCGGGCGTTGACCGGGGTATCGACACCGTCGTCGTGGTCGGCTATGTTTCGGTCCTCTTCCTTTGCGACCGTGATTCGCCGCCGGTGAATCGGGGGACGCCCGAACACCCGAGGTGAGCGTGCCCCAGCCAGCAGGAAGATTGCGGCGGCTGGCCCGTTTCGCAGCGCTGGTGTGCTGCGCGGCCGTGGTCGGCGGGTTGAGCATCGCCGGGTCGCCGTTCACCCGTGACCGCCCCGCCGACGCCGCAGGGGTGTGCACCGCATACCTCGTCAGCTGGGGGCTGTACCCCGCCCGCACCGTCGGCGGAAGCCCCAACACAGCGGGCTTCCCACCGCTGTCCACCCAAGGTGTTTCCACCAAGCTCACCCCGATCGAGATCAGCACTGGTGCCACTGGGGCACCGTTCAACCTGACGTGGGGTACGACCGGTCCCGGCACCACCAATCCCCTCAACAGCGGCCACTCGATCGTGATCGCGCCCGATGGCGACACCGCCTACGTCGGAGCCAGCTGGCCGGTACCTTCGCTACAGAAGGTCGACCTCACGAACACCGGCGGACCGTGGCCGCAAGCGCTGTTCGGTTTCAGTTCCGACGGCGGGAGCACGGCCATGACCCCGGACGGCACCAAGGTGTTGATCACCAAGGGGGGCTCGGGTCAACCCTCCGGCCTGCGAACCTTCGACACCGCGACCGAGGTGATGACGCCAGTCGGTTCCACCCTCGTCGACTATGCCACCACCATCGGGCAATACCCGCTCGGGTTGCAGATCACCCCGGACGGCACCGCCGCGTTCGTGACCGACTCGGCCGCCAACAACCTCGTCTACCGGTTCGACCTGACCGGTTCGAGCCATACGACGATCACCGTCGCCGGTGGTGCCGACTCGGCTGCCCTGGCGGTGCGTCCACAAGGTGACTACCTCTATGTCGGCAGAAGCGGAACCAACTTCCTCGACGTGGTCAGTGTGACGGGCAACGCGGTGCTGACGCCGGTGTCGGCGCCGCAATCCGACTCGATCGCGATCTCGCCCGACGGGTCGAAGGCCTACCTCACCAAGGCGTCGCCGACACTGTTGGAGATCGCGACGTTCGACAAGGTCACGGTGATGGACCTGTCGACCCCGGCCGCACCGACCATCTCGGCGACCATCGACCTCCCCGGCGAGGTCGTCAGCAAGGTCGTCGTCGCGCCCGACGGCTCGACCGCCTACGTCGTGACCGACAGCGGCGTGTACCCGCTCACGGTCGCCACCAATGCCGTCGGCCCCCTGATCCCGGTGCCAGGGCGCAACATGTCGCTGGCGTTCCGTCCGACCGTGAGCGCCCCGCCGGCGAGCCCGAACGCGACGTTGAACGGCACGACCGGTCTCGACGTGTCGTGGTCGCCGCCGCCGACCACCCTGTGCGGTTCGGCGGTGATCGATTACACGGTGACGTTGGCGCCGGGTGGTGCGTCGCAAACGGTTACGGGGACGACGGCCAACTTTGTCGGTCTCACCCCCGGCACCTCGTACACGGCGACGGTGACCGCCCGCAACGCGGTCGGGCCGGGGGCCGGTGCGGCGGCGCCGGCGGTGTTGATCCCGACCGAGCCGGGGGTACCCACGGGTGTGTCGGCGGCGTTGAGCGGTGTGTCGGGTCTGAACGTGTCGTGGTCGCCGCCGGCCGGTGACGGTGGTTCGCCGGTGATCGATTACACGGTGACGTTGGCGCCGGGTGGTGCGTCGCAAACGGTTACGGGGACGACGGCCAACTTTGTCGGTCTCACCCCCGGCACCTCGTACACGGCGACGGTGACCGCCCGCAACGCGGTCGGGTCGGGGGCCGGTGCGCCGGCGCCGCCGGTGTCGATCCCGTTCCCGGATTCCGACGCTGACGGTGTCGTCGACATCATCGACAACTGTCCGTATCTCGCCAACCCCTTGCAGGCCGACGGCGACGGGGACGGGATCGGGGACGCCTGCGATCCCGACGACGCCGCGCCGCCACCGGACGAGCCGGGCGACGAGGTGCCCGCACCGGTCGCCGACGAGCCACCGGCCGAACCCGCCGAGACGGCGACCGACCCCGCGCCACCCACGACAGAGGCGATCGAGCAAGCGCCACAGGATGCTGCGGCGGAGGCCACCGAGGAAGGGACCGAAGCACCGGCCGAGGCCAGCGACCAGGACGCGACGCCGACGGCCACCGAGGAAGAGGCGGCGGCCACCGACGACGGCGCCGAAGTGCAATCCGAGGAGGAACCGCCGGCGACCACGGATGCGGCCCCGGCCGAGCCGGTCTCCGTGCTGGAGTTGGATTTCTCGTTCGAGGTCGGGAGCGAGATCGACAACGGGAAGGTCTTCGTGAGCGGGTTCGGCCTCGCCCCCGACAGCACCGTCGAGGTGTACGTGTTCTCCGACCCGATCCACATCGGAACGGTGATGACCGATTCGACCGGCTCGTTCGAGGCCACGCTCGACCTGCCCGATTCGCTCGAGGCCGGTGAGCACACCGTGCTGATCGAAGCCGTCGGACCCGACGGGCCGGTGTCGGGCTCGTGGTATTTCGGGCTCGCTCCCGACGGCAAGGTGGTGTACATCGGTGCGCCCGATCCCGAGAGCGAGGCCGCCCTGCTCGCCGCGCTCATGGTGTACACGCCCGAATCCGACCCGGTCGGGGTGACCGACCTGACGGTCGGCGTGATCGCACTGCTCTCCCTGCTGGGGATGGGGACCGCTGCGATGTCGATGTCGATGTCGATGGGCGCCGTGGCCGGAGCCGGAGGGGCAACGGCGATCGGGGCGGGCTCGACCGGCACGGTCGAGCGCGACCGGGAAGGCCGGGCGGCCGCCGAGGTGGTCGGCTTCGACGCCTACGACGGCGGTTCCGGATGGGGCGACCGCTCCCGAACGTGGAGATGGCCGGGCACCGATGCCGTCACCGGCTGGAGCCGCCGGCTGCCCGTCGCCGTCGCCCCGTATTCGCCGTTCGTCAGCCGCATGCTGACCGACGGCGGGATGCCCCAGGCGATGGTCGGCTCGCTGGCGCTGGCGGTGCCGGTCGCCGGCTCGGTGTTCGGCTTCCTGGCGCTCCACGACGTCGACGGTGTGCTGACGACACCGAGCCTCGGCATGTTCGTCGCCCTCGTGCTGCTGGGCGTGTTCGACGCCTTCGCCGGCCTGCTGGCGGCGGCGGTGTTCATCGCCGGGATGGCACTCGGAGGCGAGATCGCCTCGGTCGACGACGCCTGGGCGGTGCTGGGCGTGACGGCCCTGTGGTATGTGGTGCCGACGATGGCGAACGCCACCCGCCCGTTCTACCGCCCGACCCCGCGCACGCCGGCCGAATGGTGGTATCGCCTCGCCGACATCGCGGTCGGTGCCGGTCTCAGCGCCTGGGCGACCAAACTCCTCGTCGGCGCCCTGCCCGGCCTGTTCGGCCTCCGGGTGCCGATCGCCGAGCACGCCACGACGATCGGCTGGATCGCCCTGGCCGCACTCGTGGCGCGCTACGTCTCGGCCACCGTCGCGATGCACCTCTACCCGATGCGCCTCACCGCCGTCACGCCCGACCGGGTGCCAGCTCCCAGCCTGCTCCAGCGGATCGTGTCGGCCGTGCTCGCCACCGGGTTGATGGTGTTCGTCGCGTGGCCGTTCGTCGGGGGAACCTGGCAGATCTGGGTGGGCGTCGCCCTGATCCGGATCCCGGCCTTCCTCGGGTTCTTCGAAGACCGGGTGAGGAACCGGGCGTGGATCGCGGCCGTGCTGCCGGCCGGCATCCCGGCGCTGCTCGCCATGGTGTTGCTCGGCACGGCGATCAGCGACTTCGTGGCCGACCGGGTCGACGACCCCGGTGCGCAGATCGCGACGGCGTTCGTGGCGCTGTCGCTGCTCGCCTTCGCGGTCGGCGTGCTGCACCTGTTCGGACGCTCTGCCGAGCCGCTGCCCGAGAGCTGGCCGGCCCGCTCGGCGGGCCTGCTGACGACGGTGGTCACGGCGGTCATCCTGCTCGAGCTGGTCGACCGGATCTGGCTGACGGCGCTGTACGCCCTTCCGGCACTCGGGTGGTGGCTCACGGCCGGTCCGGTGCGCAACCGCCGGTTCGTCGCGCCGTTCATCCCGACACGATGGCGGGCCGCGGCGCCCCGGGCGGGGGCCGACGACTGGGCCCCGGTGAACGGCGGGGTCTCGTTCCGGCGGTGGCTGCGCCGACGTCGGTCCTGACCGGCACGTTCCGCCGTCGCCGCACCACCCGGCGACCCGCACGTACGACACCCACCGTCGGCTCGCCCGCCCGTCCGGCCCGGAAGCCGATCCGCGCACCCGACGGCCCGGGGCCCGACGCGCCGGTCGGAGGGGGCGAACCCTCCGACCACGTGAGCAACGGTGTCGCCGACCTGTGGCCCTACGGCTCGACGAAGGTCGGGTTGTCGGTGCCGTACTTGTCCATGAACGACGGCTCGGGGAGGAACTCGGGGTTGTCGGTCCCGTACATCCTCAGGTACTCACCGGTGTCCTGCTCGCCGGCTCCGGGGAGACGTTCGACGAAGGTCGGGTTGTCGGTGCCGTACAGCTCCATCAACGAACGCTCCGGCGGGGCGATGACCATGCTGCGTGGGCCGGGGAGGTCGTCGACGAAGGTCGGGTTGTCGGTGCCGTACATCTGCATGTAGTCGACCGGAGCCTCGTCGGCCTCGTCGCTGTTCATGACGATCACCGTCGTCACCACACCCGCCGCCGCGAGCAACACGACGGCAGCGAGCCACCGCATCCAGCGCACACCACCGGTGGTCGGCCTCAGGTCCTGCGGAGGGTGGATGCCGCTGAGGTCGTCGGGAACCTCCACTTCGGGCGGCAACTCGGGGAGCAGGTCGACGGTCTGGTCGGTCTCGAGGGGTTCGAACAGCTTCATGTCAACTCCTCTGGGCGTTCGTGTCTTCTCGGTCGATCCCATTGTCGGCCGGCACGGTTGGTGGCCCCGTGACGGGCGCAGGGTGAACGCTGAGGGACTTCTGGACCTAGACATGGAGACGATCTGGACGGATGCTGGAGCCGAGGAGCGCGCAGCCATGGTGGAAGACACGGTCCGAGTGCTCGGACCGGTTGGCGTGATGACCCCCGACGGCCCGGCCTCGGTCGGCGGACCCCAGGTCAAGGCGGTGTTGGCGACCCTCGCCATCGGTGCCGGTCATGCGGTGTCGGTCGATCTGCTGCGGCGCACCCTGTGGGGCGACGACCCGCCTGACTCGGCCGACAACACGTTGCAGTCCTACATCTCGGATCTCCGCCACATCCTGGGAGCCGAGGCGATCCAGCGGATCGATCACGCCTACGTGCTCGACATCGACCCGCAGCAGATCGACGCCGTGCGCTTCGAGACCCTGCTCGGCCGGGCGATCGCCGTGCGAGACGACCCGGCGGCGTGCTCGCGTGTCTGCCGGGAGGCACTCGGGCTGTGGCGTGGCCGCCCGTTCGGCGATCTGGCCGACAGCGACCCGTTCCGGTTGGAGGCCTACCGGCTCGACGAACTGCGCCTGGCCACGATGGAGCTCAGCATCGAGGCCGACCTCGCGCTCGGCAACCACGAGCTGGTGGTGAGCGAACTCGAGGTGGCGATCGAGGAACACCCGTACCGCGAGCATCTCTGGCGGCTGCTGATCGAGGCGCTCGCCGGCGCCGGCCGACGGGTCGAGGCGCTGCGGGCCTGCCAGCGGCTGCGCCGCGTGCTCGCCGAAGTCGGCCTGCAGCCCACCGACGAACTCCGGTCGGTCGAACAACAGATCCTCGACGGCCACGCCGTGTCGCCGACCAGGGGCTAGCACCAGCCGTCGCGGACGCCCCGACATAGGATCCGTCGGGTGACGACCTGCATCATCGGGGCCGGCTGCTCCGGCTTCACGATGGCGAAACGCCTCCAGGATCACAGCATCGCCTACGACTGCTTCGACCTGTCCGACGACGTCGGCGGCAACTGGTACTTCGAGAACCCGAACGGGATGTCGTCGTGCTACCGCAGCCTCCACATCGACACGTCCAAGTGGCGGCTGGCGTTCGAGGACCACCCGGTGCCGGCCGACTGGCCCGACTTCCCGCACCACTCGCAGCTGCTCGACTACTTCCGCTCGTACGTCGACCGGTTCGGCCTGCGCGACTCGATCACCTTCCGCACCGGCGTCACCGACTGCGCCCGGCTCGACGACGGCCGCTGGCGGATCAGCCTGTCCACCGGCGAGCAGCGCGACTACGAACACCTCGTCGTCGCCAACGGGCACCACTGGGACGCCCGGCTGCCCGAGTACCCCGGCGGATTCGACGGGTACCAGGTGCACTCGCACCACTATCGCGACCCGTTCACCCCGTACGACTTCCGGGGCAAGCGGGTGCTCGTGGTCGGCGCCGGCAACTCGGCGATGGACATCTCGTCGGAGTTGGCGCAGCGCCCGATCGCCGAACGGCTCGTCGTCTCGATGCGCCACGGCGTGTGGGTGCTGCCCAAGTACATCGACGGGCGGCCGGCCGACAAGTCGGTGCTCCCGGGGTGGATGCCCGTCAAGGTCGGCCGGGCGCTGGCGCGCGCCAAGATCCGCAAGACGATCGGCAACATGGAGACCTACGGGCTGCCGAAGCCCGACCACCAGCCGCTCGACGCCCACCCGTCGGTGTCCGGCGAGTTCCTGACCCGGGTCGGCTGCGGCGACATCATCCCCCGCGGGGCGATCGAGCGACTCGACGGTGACGCCGTCGTGTTCGCCGACGGCACCCGCGAAGCGTTCGACGCGATCGTGTGGGCGACCGGCTACAACGTGTCGTTCCCGTTCTTCCGCCAGCCCGAGTTGACCCCCGACGACAACACGTTCCCGCTGTTCAAGCGGATGGTGAAACCCGGCTGGGAGAACCTCTTCTTCCTGGGCCTGGCGCAGCCGCTGCCGACGCTCGTCAACTTCGCCGAACAGCAGTCGAAGCTCGTGGCGGCCGCCATCGCCGGCCGCTACCGGTTCCCCGAGCACGCCGAGATGCAGCGGGTGATCGCCGCCGACGAGCGCACACACCTCGGGCACTTCTACGACAGCCCGCGCCACCGGATGCAGGTCGACTTCACCACCTACGTGCGCGACCTCCACGCCGAGATCGAACGCGGCGCGGCCCGGGCGTGAGGCGGCACCGCCGTCCCCCGGGTTCCGGCACACCCCGTGCCGGGCAGCGCCCGGCGCCACGACTAGCCTCGCCGGCGATGTCGATGTCGATGTCGATGCCGATGCCGACCTGACCCGAAGCGAGCGATCCGTGCGCAACCTCGACTGTGACGTGCTGGTGGTCGGCGGCGGCAGCGCCGGGTTCGGCGCTGCGCTCGCCGCCGCCCGCAGCGGCCGGTCGGTGCGGCTGATCGAGGCCGGCCCCAAGATCGGCGGGGTGATGGCGGCGTGCCCCGGCATGCCGTGGGGCGGCGGCTACCCGCTCGGCCACAGCATCGGCGGGGTCTTCGAGGAACTCACCCGCCGGCTCGCCGACATGCAGCCGGCGGCCGCCGAACGGCGGCCGTGCGCCCTCGAGAACTTCGGCGACGAGGTGCACTACGACCACGAGATCGCCGTCGCCACGATGGTCGCGATGCTCGAGCACGAGGGCGTCGCGCTGCACCTCGACACGATCGCCGGCGAGCCCGCCATGGACGCCGGGCGGATCGCGGCAGTCGCGTGCCACGACCGCCTGGGGCCGATGACCGTCCGCGCCGGGATGGTGATCGACTGCTCGGGCGACGGCGACGTGTCGGTCGGGGCCGGCGTGCCGTACACCGTCGGCGACGGCCGCGGCAACATGATGGCCGTCAGCCTGACGTTCCACATGATCGAGGCCGATTGCGACCGCGTGTTCGCCGAGGGCGACCCGTACTTCCGGCGCCACGCCGCGGTCGGCATCGCCGAGGGCCGCCTGCACCCCGACCTCGGCAAGCTCTACCTGATGCGCGGTTTCCACCCGAACACCGTGTTCTGCAACACCGTCACCATCCGAGGGGTCGACGGCACCGACCCGGCGGCGGTCGCCCGTGCCACCCAGCAGGGGCGCACCCGGTGCATCCAGGTGGCACGTTTCCTGATCGACGACGTCCCCGGTTTC
Source organism: Ilumatobacter sp. (assembly GCA_036526035.1). Classification (GTDB taxonomy): domain Bacteria; phylum Actinomycetota; class Acidimicrobiia; order Acidimicrobiales; family Ilumatobacteraceae; genus Ilumatobacter. The sequence goes on from DATCZG010000017.1 coordinate 10,292, forward strand.
GAGCAGGCCCGGATGTGGAACATCGGGCCGAGCGTGGGCGTGCGCGAGACCCGCCGGATGGAGGCGCTGATGCAGATCCGCGGCGACGACCTGGCGGCCGGCCGCCGGTTCGACGACGGGGTCGTGGCGTGCGACAACCCGATCGACGACGTGATGCGCACCAGCGCCGAGATGACCCACGACGCCAGCGTCGGCGCCGGCAGCTACTACACGATCCCGCTGCGGGCGCTGGTGCCCCGGCAGATCACGAACCTGCTCTTCGCCGGTCGGCTGATCAACGCCGACCCGGTCGCCTTCGCCTCGGTGCGGGGCATGCCCCAGTGCATGGCGATGGGGCACGCCGCCGGGGTCACCGCGGCGCTCGCGCTGGCGGCCGGAACCGCCGTGCAACACGTCGACCCCCGGACGGTCGTCGCCGCGCTCGTCGCCCAGGGGGTGCGCGGCATCGGCGGCCACCCGCTGGCGGCGCCCGGCCCGAATGCCCTCGAGGGCGCGAGCCGCGCGAACATGAGCCCCACCCGAGCGACCGAGCCGACATGACGACCCCCGACCTCACGACCCCCGGCACGACGGCCACGACGAGCCCTGCCCTGCGACGTCTCGCCGGTCTCGGCTGGCACCGCTCGGTGCCGCCGAACGGCTTCCAGAACCGGGCACGGCCCACCGAGGACGCCTACAACGACAACCCGCTCGGACTCGCCACCCCGGTCGGCGAGGTCGAGATCGAGACGACACCGGAGCATCGCAACCTGGTCGTCGGCGATCCCCGCTGCGCCACGTGGACCCGTGCCTACGACGACCCCGACGTGGCCGCGCTGCGCCGACGCCTGTGGGAGCACAACGGCATCCCGGGCCTCGAGGTGTGCGCCCCCGACGAGGTCGAGCGGGCCGCCGGGCTGCTCCACCGCGACGGGTTCGTGGCGGTGCGCGACGCCCTGCCCCGCGACCAACTCGAGCGGCTCCGCGCCGGGGCCGCCGACGTGATCGAACAGCTCGTCGCCGGCGACCCCGACGGTTCGGTCGGCGGCGGCGCCGGTGGCCTGCCGCACCGCTACTCGTTCGGCGGCACCTCGGCGTCGCGCCATCTGTTCCACCGGCCCGAGTGGTGCGAGCTGATCGACCTCCCGACGATCACGCCGATCCTCACGGCGATCTTCGGCTCGCCGGCCTACATCGTGTACGGGTGCGGCGGCGAGATCGCCCTGCCGGGGGCGATCGAATACCAGGGCCTGCACTCCGACAACGTGTGGACCGAACTGCACGACCCGGTGGGCGGGGTGTCGATGCGCGACCTGCCGCCGCCGTGCATCCACGTCAACTTCCCGCTCGTCGACCTGACCCCCGAGAACGGCCCGATCCGCCAGATCCCCGGCACCCACCGGTCGCGGGCCCCGATCCCGCGGCTCGCCGACGAGCCCGAATGGATGCGGTTCAGCACCGTGTGCCCGCTGCCGGCCGGGTCGGCGATCATCCGCGACGCCCGCTGCTGGCACGGCGGCACCCCCAACCTGTCGCGCGAGGTGCGGGCGATGCCGAACGTCGAGTTCTTCGCGCCGTGGTTCCGCAGCGAGGCGTTGATCCGCTCGATGTCGTTCGACACGTGGCGGACGTTGTCGCCCCACGCCCAGCGGCTGGCGCGTTACGTCGTCGCCCACCCCGGCGAGCACGTGGTGGGCGAGGGGTTCCACCATCCGCGCTCGGCCGAGCGCGACCGCCGCCGCGCCGGCGAACTCGACGCGATGGGCACCGAGGCGGCAGCCGACTACCAGCGCCGGCTCTGAGGTGGCGCCGCCCCGCGCCGGGCGCCCGGTCGTTCGACCCGCCCGGCAGGCCGCCGGCGACCATAGTGTTGACGACAGACATCGTTCGGTGGGCGGCACCGCCGGCCCGAGGAGCGTCCCCGAGGAGCACCCATGGCGATCGACAAGCCGTATCTCGACGTTCCCGGCACCACCGTGTTCGACGCCGACCAGTCGCGGCGCGGCTACTGGCTCAACCAGTTCTGCATGTCGTTGATGAAGGCCGACAACCGCGAACGCTTCCGGCGCGACGAGGCCGCCTATCTCGACGAGTGGCCGATGTCGCCCGAACAGAAGCAGGCGGTGCTCGACCGCGACATGAACCGCATGATCTCGCTCGGCGGCAACATCTACTTCGTCGCCAAGATCGGGGCGACCGACGGGCGCAGCTTCCAGCAGATGGCGGCGTCGATGACCGGGCTCAGCGAGGAGGCCTACCGCCAGATGATGATCGCCGGTGGACGTTCACCCGACGGCAACCGCTACACCAGCGAATGGGCCGACCAGGCGGAACCCGGATGAGCGCCCGCATCACGGCGAGCGTCTACACGTCCCACGTCCCGGCGATCGGCGCGGCCCTCGATCTCGGCGCCGCCGACGAGCCGTACTGGCGGCCGGTCTTCGCCGGGTACGAGGCATCGAAGGCCTGGTTCGCGCAGCACCCACCCGACGCGATCATCCTCGTCTACAACGATCACGCCACCGCGTTCAGCCTCGAGATGATCCCGACGTTCGCGATCGGCACCGCGGCGGCGTTCGACGTCGCCGACGAGGGGTGGGGCGCTCGGCCGGTCCCGCGGGTGATCGGCCACCCCGAACTGGCGGCCCACATCGCCCAGTCGGTGATCCAACAGGAGTTCGACCTGACGGTGGTCAACCGGATGGACGTCGACCACGGTCTCACCGTGCCGTTGTCGCTGATATGTGGCCAACCCGACGCCTGGCCGTGCCCGGTCGTCCCGATCGCCGTCAACGTGGTGCACTACCCGGTGCCGTCGGGCCGGCGCTGCCTCGCCCTCGGCCAGGCGATCCGGCGGGCGGTCGAGTCGTTCGACGACGACCTCGACGTGCAGATCTGGGGCACCGGTGGGATGAGCCATCAACTGCAGGGGCCGCGCGCCGGCCTCATCAACAGCCCGTTCGACCAGGCGTTCCTCGACGACCTGATCGCCTCGCCGGCCCGACTGGCGCTCAAGCCGCACGTCGACTACATCCGTGAGGCCGGATCGGAAGGGATCGAACTCGTGATGTGGCTGATCGCCCGCGGCGCCATGTCCGATCTCGCCGGCGGGCCGCCACCGACGGTCCGGCACCGCTTCTACCACGTCCCCGCCAGCAACACCGCCGTCGGCCACCTCGTGCTGGAGAACTGACATGACCATCCGGCACGACGCCGTGATCGGCGACGACGCGATGATCCGGGTGGCGCTCGCCGGCGCCGGTGCGTTCGGCGCCAAGCACATGGACGCGATGCGGATGATCGACGGTGTCGAGGTGGTGGCGGTCGTCGGACGCGACCTCGACCGCACCCGCACCTTCGCCGACGGCTACGGCGTCGAGCACGCCACCACCGACCTGGCCGACGTGCTGGCGATGGCCGACGTCGACGCCGTGGTGCTCGCCACCCCGACCCAACTGCACGCCCGGCAGGCGATCGCCGCGCTGCGGGCCGGCAAGCACGTCCAGATCGAGATCCCGCTGTGCGACAACCTCGCCGACGGCGAAGCCGTGGCCGCCGCCCAGCGCGGCAGCGGTCTCGTGGCGATGGTCGGCCACACCAGGCGGTTCAACCCGAGCCATCAGTGGGTGCGCCGGCGCGTCGCCGCCGGCGAGTACGCGATCCAGCAGATGGACGTGCAGACCTATTTCTTCCGGCGCACCAACACCAACGCCCTCGGACAGCCCCGCAGCTGGACCGATCACCTGCTGTGGCACCACGCCGCGCACACCGTCGACCTGTTCCAGTACCAGACCGGCAGCCCGATCGTGGCGGCCCACGCCCTGGCGGGCCCGATCCATCCCGACCTCGGGATCGCGATGGACATGTCGATCCAGCTCCGGGCCGAGAGCGGCGCGATCTGCACCCTGTCGTTGTCGTTCAACAACGACGGGCCGTTCGGCACGACGTTCCGGTACATCGGCGACACCGGCACGTACGTCGCGAGGTACGACGACCTCGAGACCGGCCGCGGCGAACCGATCGACGTGTCGACGATCGACGTGTCGACCAACGGCATCGAACTGCAGGACCGGGAGTTCTTCGCGGCGATCGCCGAGGGCCGCGAACCCAACGCCAGCGTCGCCGAGGTGCTGGCGTGCTACCGGGTGTTGCACGAGCTCGAGCAGCAGCTGACACCCCGGTGAGATGACCGCCCGGTGGGTGGTCAGTCGACGGGCAGCCCGACGTACTGCTCGACGAGCGCGGCCTGGGCGAGCGGCGAGCCGGCGAGGTGCTCGAGTTCGCGCTCGATCAGGCGCTGTTCGAAGTCGGTCTGGTCGGGGAACCGGTGCAGCATCGTGGTCATCCACCACGAGAACCGCACCGCCCCCCACACGCGCCCCAGCGCGATCTCGGAGTAGCGGTCCAGGCCGTTGTCGCCGTTGCCGGCGTAGTGCGCCTCGAGCCCCCGCGCCAGGTACACCACGTCGGACACCGCCAGGTTCAACCCCTTCGCCCCGGTGGGCGGCACGATGTGGGCGGCGTCGCCGGCCAGGAACAGCCGTCCGTGACGCATCGGCTCGCACACGAAGCTGCGCACCGGGGCGAGCGACTTCTCGACCGACGGCCCGGTGACGATCGCGGCGGACACGTCGCCGGGGACGCGGGCCAGCAACTCGCTCCAGAACCGGTCGTCCGACCAGTCGTCGACGGTGTCGGTCAGCGGCGCCTGCACGTAGTACCGGCTGAGCATCGGGTTGCGGCGCGAACACAGCGCGAAGCCGCGCTCGTGGCGGGCGTAGACCAGGAACGGCAGCGGTGGGGTCTCCGACAAGATGCCGAGCCAGCCGAACGGGTACTCCTTCGTGAACTCGGTGCGCGCCGCGGCCGGGATCGACGCCCGGCTCACGCCGTGGAACCCGTCGCAGCCGGCGATGAAGTCGCAGTCGATGCGCTCGTCGACGCCGTTCGCCCGGTAGGTCACGAACGGGGCGTCGCTCGTGACGTCGTGCAACCCGACGTCGGTCGCCTCGAACACGGGCGGCGCCGCGTCGGCGTCGGCGGCGGCGTAGAGGTCGTGCTGGATCTCGGTCTGGCCGTAGGCCAACATCTCCCGGCCGACCAGGTCGACGGTGTCCATCCGCAGCAGTTGGCGGCCGCCCCAGGCGATGTTGACCGTGCGTTCGACGTGCCCCTCGGCGTCCATGCGGTCGCCGAGGCCGACCTCGCGCAGCAGTTCGACCGTGCCCCATTCGAGGATGCCGGCACGGACACGATCGAGCACGTACCGCCGGCTGCGGGCCTCGAGCACGATGTTGTCGACCCCGGCCCGCCGCAACAGGTGCGACAGCAGCGAACCGGCGGGCCCGGCCCCGATGATGACGACGGGAATCTTCACCCCAGCTCCTTTCGCCGGTTGCGGCCGTGACGTCGTTGTACCGTGACGAGCCGTCCCGTGACGAGTCGTGCCGTGACGCCGTTGTACCGTGACATCGGTGATCATCGACTGTCATGGCCACTACACCACGACGCCGTCGGGCGTCGGGGTGTGGCGCGACGCCCAGGTCGCAGCGGTCCGTGCCGACCCCGGCCACGTCGGCACCCGCGGCACGATCGACGTCTCCGACGACGAGATCCGCGCCAGCCTCGAAGGCGCCCAGCTCACCTTCCAACGCCAGCGGGGCGCCGATCTCACCCTGTTCTCGCCGCGCGCCAGCTGGATGGGCCATCACGTCGGCAACGAGCACACCTCCCGGTTCTGGTCGCAGCACCAGAACGAACTGATCCGGCGGGTGTGCGACCTGTACCCCGCCAACTTCGCACCGGTCTGCCAGTTGCCGCAGTCACCCGGCGCCCCGATCGACGGCAGCGTCGACGAACTCGTGCGCTGCGTCGACGAGATGGGGTTCGTCGGCTGCAACGTCAACCCCGACCCGTCGGGCGGCTTCTGGACCGGCCCCCCGCTGTGGGACCGCTACTGGTGGCCGCTGTGGGAGCGGATGTGCGAGCTCGACGTGCCGGCGATGATCCACGTGTCGGCGTCGTGCAACGACAACCTCCACACCACCGGCTCGCACTACCTGGGCGCCGACACCACCGCGTTCGTGCAGGCGCTGAGTTCGGGGTTCATGAGCGACTTCCCGGGTCTGCGCTGGGTCATCCCGCACGGCGGGGGAGCGGTGCCCTACCACTGGGGTCGTTTCCGGGGGATGGCCCACGACAACGGGTGGGACTTCGACGCCCTCGGCGACCACATCTTCTTCGACACCTGCGTCTACCACCAGCGCGGCATCGACCTGCTCGTCGACGTGGTGCCGACCGCCAACATCCTGTTCGGCTCGGAGATGGTGGGGGCGGTGCGCGGCATCGACCCCGACACCGGCGACCACTTCGACGACACCAAGCTCTACATCGACCGGTCGGCGCTCGACGAGCCGTCCAAGCAGCAGATCTTCGAGCACAACACCCGACGCGTCTACCCGCGGCTCGCCGCCGCACTGGAAGGTCAGCGATGAACCCGAACGCCCGCAACCGCCACGTCGTCGTCCGCAACATCGAGCGGGCGCCGCTCGACGTCGTCGACCTGCTCGGCCGGATCGGCACGGCGACCGTCCACGAGGCGATCGGCCGGCGGGGGTTCGTCGGCCCCCACATCCGGCCGATCCAGCAGGACGTGAAGATCGCCGGCACGGCGGTGACGGTGTCGAGCCACCCCGGCGACAACATCATGATCCATGCCGCGATCGAGGTCTGCCGCGCCGGCGACGTCCTCGTCGTCACCAACACCGCACCGTCCACCCACGGCATGTTCGGCGAACTGCTCGCCACCTCGCTGATGGCGAGGGGGGTGCGGGGCCTCGTCATCGACGCCGGCGTCCGTGACACGATCGACCTGCGGGCGATGGGGTTCCCGGTGTGGACCCAGCACGTCTCGTGCCAGGGCACCGTGAAGGCCACCCCAGGGTCGGTCAACGTGCCGGTCGCCCTGGGCGGCACGATCGTGTCGCCGGGCGACGTCGTGTGCGCCGACGACGACGGGGTCGTGATCGTCGGCCGCGACGAGGCGGCCTGGGCGCTCGAGCAGTCGAACGTCCGGCTCGCCAAGGAGGCCGACTCGCGGTCGCGGTTCGCGGCGGGCGCGCTCGGGCTCGACCTGTACGGGTTGCGGGCCAAACTGGTCGAGATGGGCGTCGAGTTCGTCGACGAGGCGTAGCGGTCTACCCGAAGTCGTACAGGCGCTCGGGGTTGGCCACCAGGATGCGGCGCCGGGTGGCCGCGTCGGGGGCGAACTCGGCGAGCAGGTCGACGAGGTCACCGTCGTCGGGCATGTGGCGCACGTTGGGGTGCGGCCAGTCGGTGCCCCACAACACCCGGTCGGGCGCGGCGGCGATCAGCGCCCGGGCGAACGGCACGACGTCGTCGTAGGGCGGGGCCCCGCCGGCGGTGAGCCGCTCGGCCCCCGACACCTTCACCCACGCCCGCTCGTCGGCCATCAGGTCGAGCAACGCCCGGAACGGGGGCTGGTCGAGGCCCGCCGCGGTGGGCACCCGCGCCATGTGGTCGATCACGTACGGGCACGGCATCCGGTCGAGCAGCTCGGCGTGGGCCGGCAGGTCGGCGGCGTCGAAGTGCAACACGACGTGCCAACCGAACGGCACGACCCGCTCGACGATCCGCCAGAAACTGTCGAGCGGCGGTGCACCGCCGAGGTGGGCGACGAAGTTGAAGCGCGTGCCGCGCACCCCGGCCTCGTGCAACCGGGCGATGTCGGCGGCGGAGAACGACTCGTCGATCATCGCCACCCCGGCGTAGCGCCCGCCGCCCCGCCGGATCGCGTCGACCATCGCCGAGTTGTCGGTGCCGTGGCAGCTGGCCTGGACGAACACCGCCCGGCCGAGCCCGAGCCGGGCCTGCAGCCGCTCGAAGTCGTCGATGCCCGAGTCGGGCGGGGTGTAGGCGCGGTCGGCGGCGAACGGGAAGCGGTCGGCCGGCCCGAACACGTGGCAGTGGGCGTCGCAGGCGCCCGGCGGTGGCACGAAGGCGGTGGGTGGGTGCGGGTCGCGGCGGGGGCCGGGGATGGTCGGGGTGGTCACCGGTAGCCCCGCGGGTAGACGAAGCCGTCCATCAGGGCCCGGGCGGTGCGCACGATGCCGGCGCGCTCGACGACGGCGACGCCGTCGACGTCGCGGACCTCGACGGCGGCCTCGAAGGTGCCGGTCGGGTGCTCGAGCACGATGATGCCGGGAGCATGCGGCTCGAACACCTCGTGGGCCGGGGTGCCGGGCAGCACCGCCGCGGTGGCGACCGACACCGCCGCCAGCACGCCGATCGCGTCGTGGCAGCGGTGCGGGATGAACGACCGGGTGCACAGGTCGCCGCCGTCGCGCGGCGCCGCCACCAGGGCGAGCTTGGGGACGGTGCCGGCCGACACGTCGGCGAGGTTCATCAACGGGCCGGCTGCGAGGCGGATCTGCTCGAGGCGCCGCCGCAGCCCGGCATCGGCCTCGAGTTCGGCGCAGCTCTCGTAGCCGGTGATCCCGAGGGCGTCGGCGCGCAGGACCACCACCGGCATCCCGTTGTCGACCAACGTGCAGGCGACACCGGCGACCTGGTCGACCGGGCGCGCCGTCGGCAACAGGGCACCGCAGCTGCTGCCGGCGATGCCGTCGAAGTCGAGCCGGATCGCGGCGGCCGTGCCCGGCACGCCCGACACGGCCATCGCGCCGGTCGCCGGCAACTGCCCACCGCTGACCGGGACGTGCGCCGTCGCGACCGAGTCGGTGTTGAGCATGTGGATCCGCACCGCCACCTCGCCGTCGTCGGCGGCGATCAGGCCGCGGGCCAACGCGAACGGGGCGACCCCGGCGAGCAGGTTGCCGCAGTTCTGGCGATCCGAGACCAGCCGGTCGTCGACGCCGACCTGCAGGAACAGGTACTCGAGGTCGGCGCGGCCGCCGTCGGCGGGGCCGACGATCGCCACCTTCGACGTGAGCGGGTGGGCGCCACCGATACCGTCGATCTGGCGGGGGTCGGGCGACCCCATGATGCGCAGCAGCAGTTCGTCGCGCGCACCGGGGTCGGCCGGGAGGTCGTCGCGCAGGAAGTAGGCGCCCTTCGACGAGCCTCCCCGCATGATCATGCAGCGCACGCCCGGGGACACGCCCTCAGTCTGCATCAGCGCCCGAGGCCAAGTCGACATCGGTGCCGACGGCCGGTCGGCCCGGCGGCGACGACTCGCTTCGTCGCGATCAGGAGATCTGCGGTGCGTCGGCGGCGACGAACTGCGTGCGCAGCTCGCGCTTGAGCACCTTGCCGGTGGCGTTGCGGGGGAGGGCGTCGACGATCGCGATGTCGTTCGGGATCTTGAACCTGGCCAACCGGCTGACGCAGTGCTCGACGACCGTCGCCCGGTCGATCGTGGCGCCCGGCTTGAGGGCGATCACGGCCAGCCCGACCTCGCCCCATCGCTCGTTCGGCACCCCGATGATCGCCGCCTCGGCCACCTGGGGCAGCTGGTACAGGACGTTCTCGACCTCGGCCGGGTACACGTTCTCGCCGCCCGAGATGTACATGTCCTTCCAGCGGTCGACGATGTAGACGAAGCCCTCGTCGTCGATCCGGGCCGCGTCGCCGGTCTTCAGCCAGCGGCCGGCGAACGCCGACTCGGTCGCGTCGGGACGGTTCCAGTAGCCGGGGGTGATGTTCGGGCCGGCGACCCACAGCTCGCCGATCTCGTCGGGGGCGACGTCGTCGCCGTCGTCGTCGACGATGCGGAACTCGGTGTGCAGCAGCGCCTTGCCGGTCGAGCCGATCTTGCGCAGCGCGTCACCGGGGTCGAGGAAGATGCACGCCGGGCTGGTCTCGGTCATCCCGAAGCCCTGCGTCAGCGGCACACCCCGGCCCATCCACGCCTCGAGGATCGCCAGGGCACACGGCGCGCCGCCGACGCCCGCGGCGCGTACCCGTGACAGGTCGGTGTCGGCGAAGTCGGGGTGCTGCATCATGAACTGGTAGGGAGCCGGCACGGCGAAGAAGTGGGTGATGCCGTGGGCCGGGTCGCCGAGCACCCGCAGCGTCTCGCCGGGGTCGAACGTCTTGAGGACGACGACGGTGCCGCCGGCGTGCAGCACCGGGTTGCAGTAGCAGTTGAGCCCACCGGTGTGGAACAACGGCAGCACGTTGAGGTGCACCGTGTCGAGCCCGATCCCAGCCGGGATGCCCAGGTTGATGCAGTTCCAGAAGTTCATGCCGTGGGTGATCATCGCCCCCTTCGGCAGCCCGGTGGTGCCCGAGGTGTACATGATCGTGATGACGTCGTCGTGGGTGAGCACGGCGTGCTCGCAGGTCTCGCCGTCGAAGGCGGCGACGGTCTGCTCGTAGGCGCTCGAGGCGGCGCCGCCGTCGATCGCCAGCAGCGCACCGATCGCACACCGCCGCTGCAGTTCCTCGGCGGCATCGGCGAACGACGCGTCGTGCACCATCAGCTTCGGCGAGCTGTCGTTCAAGATGTACTCGAGCTCGGTGACCGTCAACCGCCAGTTCAGCAGCACGCAGATCGAGCCGGTGCGGGCGCAGGCGAACTGGACGTCGAAGAACTCGACGCCGTTGTGGGCGAGCACGGCGACCCGGTCGCCGCGCCCGATGCCGAGCGAGGTCAGGTAGGCCGCCATCGCGTCGACCCGCCGGTCGAGCTGGGCGTAGGTGAAGCTGCGGCTGCTGCCGAGGTCGCGGACGGCTTCCTTGCCCGGCCGCTGGTTCGCGTGGTGGGCGATCCAGTCGTAGGCCCGCACCGGGCCGTGCCCGGCGGGCCGCGACGACGTCATCGACGCGACACGCGCCGGGTCGTCCTCGAACGGTGTGGCTGCTGACATGGTGTCCTCCTCGTGAACGCGCCGATGTTACGGGAGCGTCCGACGCAGCGGTGAGTCGGCGTTTTCAGGCGGTCGCCAGGATCCGCACCGGCAGCCGGCGCGGGCCGCGGATCTGGCCGACCGACCAGGTGGTGTCGCCACCGAGCTCGAACTCGGGGAACCGCCGCACGAACTCTTCGATCGCGACCTTCATCTCGAGCCGGGCGAGGTTCGAGCCGAGGCAGCGATGGATGCCGAGGCCGAACGCGGCGTGGCGGTTCTTCTGGCGGTCGATGATGAACTCGTCGGCCTGCTCGAAGAAGTCGGGGTCGCGGTTGGCGGCCGGGAACGGCAGCAGCACCCAGTCGTCGCGCTGCATCGGGCAACCGTGGAAGTCGACGTCCTGGGCGACCATCCGCGCCATCGTGACGGGGGCGTAGAAGCGCAGGAACTCCTCGACCGCGAAGTCGATCGCGGCGGGGTCGTCGCGCAGGCGCCGCAGGTCGTCGGGGTGTTGGGCGAGGTGCCACAGCGACGAACCGATCGCCGACCAGGTGGTGTCGATGCCGGCCACCAACAGCAGCACGATGCTGCCGCGCACCACCTCGGGGTCGAGTTTCTGGCCGTCGAGTTCGACCTCGAGCAGATAGCCGATGAGGTCGTCACGGGGGTGCTCGATGTGGTCGGCGATCTGGGCGTCGAGATAGTTGTCGAGCTTGGGCTCCTCGTCGGCGTATTCGCCGGGGTCGCGGTTGATCACCTCGAGGATCTCGTGCACGAACTCGCGGAACAGGTCGCCGTCCTCGGGCGGCAGGCCGAGCATGCGGCCGATCACCGCCACCGGGATGTGCTGCACGTACTGCACGGCAGCGTCGACGACCGAGGCGCCGGGCTCGATCTCGCCCATCGCGTCGAGCAGGCCGCGGCACAGGGCGCGCACCTCGTCTTCCCAGGCGGCGATCTTCTTCGGGGCGAACGCCGGCAGCAGCAGGCGGCGGGCGATGGCGTGGAACGGCGGGTCGCTCGTGATCGGCGGCGCGACCCCGATCGGCGCCGGCAGCGCGAGGTCGCCGGGGCGGGTGTGGGTGACGACCACCGAGCGGCTCGTGAAGTGCTCGGTGTCGTAGGCGATCTCGTTGACGGTCTCGTGGGTGACCGGCACCCACATCCCCCCGTAGCGGTCGCTGTGGGCGACCGGGCAGCCGCCCTCGCGCAGTTGGGTCCAGATCTCGGGGGCGACCGGGTTGTACCCGGGCCAGGCGTGGTCGAAGTCGGTCGCCCAGTCGGTGACCGGCCCGTAGTCGTCGGCGCGGTACGGGACCCGTTCCCAGAAGTTGGTGCCCTCTGGCGACGAGCCGAGGATCGGATTCGGGCGATCGGTCAGCGCCTGAGGGCTTTCGTCGGATGCGCTCTGATCGGTGGACTGCGTGTCGGTCATCTCGTGGCCTCTGCGGGTCGGGGATCGAGCGCCCATGCTAGGTGCGATCGGCCGCGATCTGCGGGTCGGGGTGCGGGATCGGCGGCCGACGGGGCCGTGGCCGCTCAGACGGCCGGGTAATTGCTCGCCGACTCGGTGGCGGGGTCGCCGGCGATACGGGTGTGCCACATCCGGCGCGGCTCGGTGGGGTCGTGGGGTGTCGCCCGGTGCATCAGGCGCCGGTTGTCCCACAGCACTGCGTCGCCGACGGCCCAGTCGTGGTGGTAGGTGCGCGGCGCCCGGCACGCCTCGTCGGCGAGGCGGTCGAGGAGGGCGACCGAGGCGTCGTCGCTCAACCCCTGCACCGCGTAGGCGTGCTGGCCGATCACCAGGTTGGGTCGCCCGGTGTCGGGATGGCGCTTGACCAACGGGCGCAGCGGGGGGTCGGCGACCCGGTAGCCGTACAGCTCGTAGGTGCCGGCGTCGGCCTCCGACACCTGGTGCCCGGCGCGCTCCATGCCGTAGCGGCGCGAATGGAGGGCGCTCGAGCGGTCGACCAGTTCGCGGGTGGCGGCGTCGAGTGCCTCGTAGGCGGCCCGCATGTCGGCGAAGCCGGTCGCGCCGCCGCGGCGGGGGATGATCTCGGCGGTGAACACCGCGCCCTTGGCCTGGACCGGCAGGTAGGTGCTGTCGTGGTGCCAGCCCTCGTTGCCGGCCAGCGACTTCACGAGCGGGTGCGACGGGTCGCGGACGGTTCCGTCGCGGTGCAGGTTGGTGAGGGCCGTGGCGGTGAACTCGAGGTCGCCGAACCGGCGTGCGAACGCGTCCTGCTCGGCGTTGGTGAGGTACTGGCCGGGGAAGATCAGCAGGCCGAACTCGACCCACGCCTCGTGGATCGCGGCAGCGGTGGCGGCGTCGAGGTCGCGGATCGCGACCGCGCCGACCACGGCCCCGAAACCGACGTCGAGCGGTTCGATCACCAGCGCACCTGGTCGCACGGGCAGACCGTAGCTCGCCCCGGTCGGGTGAGCCGGTCGGGCCGAGCTGGTCAGGCCAGCTTCATGAACATGCGCTGCATGCGCTCGACCGCGTCGTCGTCGGCCTCGTCGGGGTGGGTGAGGCACCAGGTCATCCCGCTGGCGATCAGCAGGAAGCCGGCCTGCTCGAGCGCCTTGGTCGCCGCCGAGATCTGGGTGACGACGTCGCCGCAGTCGCGCCCCTCGGCGAGCATCTGCTGGACGCCGCGCACCTGCCCTTCGACGCGACGGAGGCGGCGGGTGAGATCGGCGATCGTCTCGTCGGGGATGTCCATCGCTGCTCCGTTCGGTGGTGGGCCGGTCACGGCCGCTCGTCGAGTATACCCTGCGGGGTATCAGGTCCGGCCGATCCGGCGGTGCCGTGAACCCCCGGTGCACCAGCCCGTGCAGGCGTGTTGGAACGGTGGTTCGGTGATACCCTATGGGGTATGTGTCGAGCCATCATCTGTACCACCTGCCAGCGGCCCGGTTGGGCCGGATGCGGTGCCCACGTCGAGCAGGTGCTCGGCCATGTGCCCGCCGACGAGCGGTGCCGCTGCGCCGACGAGGTGGCCACTTCGGGGGCCACCCGGCGCTCGGGTGGGCTGTTCGGCCGGTTCCGCCGCTCGCTCGGCTGACCACGCCGCGACCGGCCGGCGGCGCAGCGTTCAGCGCAGCGAGAACGGCGGGTACCGGTCGGTGATCAGCAAGAACGCGTACGCCTGCACGCGCAACGCCCAGCGCCCGACCCCGACGACGAAGTCGAACAACGGGCGCGGGTAGCGCCCGGTGAACAAGATCGCGAACCACGCCAGGATCACGGCGACCACGGCGCCGATCGCCAAGAACGCGAGCACGATGTAGTGCGGGATCGCGAGGAACCACTTCACCAGCGGCAGCCAGCGGTTGAGGTCGCGCTCGGCGTCGGGATAGTCGAGGTCGAGGTGCACCGACTGGGCCTCGACGGTGGAGGGGTACCGGTCCGTCAGCAGCGCCGCGTAGGCGGTGACCCGGGCGCTGAAGCGGGCCAACTCGAGCGAGAAATCGAACCACCAGCGCGGATAGCGGCGCCGGAACAGCAGCATCAGCAGGGTCGCCACGAAGAGCCCGCCGGTGATGCCGAGCGACCCGGCGGTGGCGGTGTCGCCCCCGCTGGTGGTGGTCTCGCCGCCCCCGCCCGTCAACAGGGCGACGATGATCGCGATCGGGATGATCAGCACGATCCGGAACGCCGTCGTCACGCGGCTGAGCCGCTCGGGGTAGTCGATCTCCAACCGGGCGGCATGCGCCGGCCGCTCGGCCGGGATCCCGGTGTAGGGCGGCGGCGGTGGCGGTGGCGGTGGCGGTGTGGGCGCCGGCGGTGGCGGCACCGACCGGGTTACGTCATCGTTCGACATCGTCGGCCTCCTGGTTCGGTCATGTTCACCGTACCGTGGCCCGGTGCGGGCGATCCAGCGGCTGACGGCGAACGGGGCCCTGGTCAGCCGGCGGGCGCGCCGATCGGCGCCAGCCGCCGCAACGACAGTGCGAACAGCGACCCCGGGATCACCGGCAGCCAGAACGCGAACACGCGATGGGCGACGACCCCCAGCAGAGCGACCTCGAGGGGCACCCCGACGACGTGGAGCAGGAACGTGGTCGCCGTGTCGACGCCGGTGGTGGCGATCAACGGGATCGGCAGGGACTGCACGAGGTAGCCGGTGGTGTAGGCGACGGTGACCGCGATCACGCCGGGGTCGGCCCCGAACGCCCGCAGTGCCGCCCACAGGCTGATCAGGTCACCCGCCCAGTAGCACAGCGCCCAGGCGAACAGCGGCGCCCCTTCCGGCCGCCCGGGCAGGCGGCGCACCCAGTCCGCGGCGCCGACCCCGGTGGCCAGGGCGCGACCCGCCAGTCGTTCGCCGGGGGTGGTGAAACGCGCGACGCGGCCCGGCGCCGTGAACCAGCGGGCGGCGGCGACCACCACCGGGAGGCCCACCAGCCACGGAACGGTCAGACCGGCCGGCGCCTTCGCGGTGGCCAGCGCCGCCCCGGCCGCCGACCAGGCGATGACACCGAACACCAGGTAGACCGCCGTGTTGAGGCCGATCAGCCGCACGGCGGCGTCGAGCCGGTCGCGCCCCATCCGCCGGAACACCCAGTACACGACCGCCAGCCCGCCGACGCCCCCGAACGCGAACACCTGGGTCGCGGCGAAGCTGGCCATCACCACCTTGACCGAGGCGGCGACGGGCAGCCGCGGCCCGTCGTCGACCCGGATCGCCCAGCGCAGCGCACCGCCGTACCCGGCGAACACCAGCACCTGGCCGGCGACGCACGCCGCCAGCCACCCGAAACCGGCGTCCGAGAACGCGTCGCCGACCGCCGCGTACCCGGCCAGCCGGCCGACGCCGGTGACCATCGCGGCGGCCGCCACCAGCGCCGCTGCGATGCCGACGGCGAGATGCCGCAACCGCAGACCGTCGCCGGATCGCCCGTCGCTCACCGGGTGAGCCTCCTGGCGATCCCGCCCAGTGCTGCCCCGGCGACGACGTCGGCGACGAAGTGGTTGGCGGTGGCGATCACGACGGTCGCGACCGCGCCGGGGTAGGCCAGCCACCCGAGTCGACCGCGGCGGGTGCGCGCCCGTCGGGCGAGCCCGACACCGGTGACGACCGCGAACGCCATGTGGTGGCTGGGCATCGCCGCGATCGGGTTGTACCAGCGGGTCAGGAACGGGTGGTCGAGGCCGGTGTGCTCGCCGCCCATCGTGTCGACGAAGTCGTCGAGCTTGCGCGGCGGTGCGACCGGGAACAGCGCGAACAACGGCAACGCCCCGGTGAAGGCGGCGACGGCGGCGCGTCGCTCGCGTCGGAACGAGCGGTCCCCGTCGGCGTAGAGCCGCAGCAGCCAGCCGACGCTGAGCGCGACGTTGCCGGCCGCGTACCCGGCGTTCAGCCCGTACACGAGGCCGGGGACCCGCAGCGCCCGGCGCTGCACCGCGGCCTCGACGTCGACACCGAGGCGGTGCTCGACGTCGGCCACCCGCCGCGCGTTGGCGAGCGCGCGCGCCCGGCCGCGGTCGGTCCACACCGTGCGCCGCACCGCCAGGTACAGCGCGTACGACCCCAACCCGATCGCCACCTCCCGGCGGGCGCTCACGGCCCGCTCCAGTCGATCGCGAACGACGCCGACCAGTGCTCGGGGTGCCGGCGCACCACGTCGCTCCAGCGGTCGGCGAGCAGTTGCAGCGTCGCCCGCTCGCCGGCGCGGCCGGTGTCGCGGCCGGGTGGTTCGAGCGCCGGGTCGATCGTGATCCGCCATCGGCGCGGCCCGAGCGGCAGCACCGTGAACGTCACGATCGGGGCACCCGCCAGGCGCGCCAGGGCGACCGCGCCCCCGGGGAGCCTGGCGGTCGCGTTGCAGAACCGCACCGGATACGAGCGTGACGCGGCGCGCGTCGCGTCGTCGCCGAGCACCAGCAACGCCTCGCCGCGGGCGAGCAGCCGGGCCGGTTCGAGCATCCGGTCCGTCGCGTAGACGATGCGCAGGCCGGCGGTCGCCCGCACGTGTTGGATCGCCCACGCCAGCCAGTCGTCGGCGGCGACCGCGGTGGTCGGCACCGGCACCACGGCGGCCGGCACCGCGGTCGCCACCTCCCAGCCGCCGACGTGGATGCCGATCAGCACGAGCCCCCGGCCGCGGCCGGCGGCGGCGGCCGCGTGCTCGCCGCCCTCGATGACGGCGGTGGCGAGAAACTCGTCGGGCCGGTGGATCGCCCACAGCACGTCGGCCGAGCGGCGCGCCTCGTTGACGATCTCGCGGCGCACGAGCGCCCGCACCGCCGGCGCCCCGCTCGGCAGGTCGACGGCGTGGGCGATGTTGACCGCCAGCCGACGACGTTTGCCGGGCCGCGCCAGCCATTCGAGGTTGCCGCCGATCACCGCCAGCCGATGCGCCACCCCGGCCGGGATGCGGCCGCCGACGGCGGCTGCGGTGTCGATCACCCGACCCAGGATGCGGGCCGCGATCGGACCGCGGCACAACGGGGCGTCGGGCCGGGGCAGCCCGTCGGGCGCCGACGACCAGCGCTTCGCGAGATCGCGCCAGCCCGTTCGTGCGGCCACACCCGAACCCTACCGGGGGCGGCTCGCCCGCTCGGCCGGGCGGGCCGCAGCGACACCCGCCGACGGCCGGCGCCGAACCGGCCTGCCGGAGCCGGTGGCGTTAGTTTGGGCCGATGGGCATCGACGTCTTGGGGCATCCGACGGGTGGGGGTGGCCGGCCCACGCGGGGCGCGGGGCCCGGGGCCGGCGCCCGGGTGCGCGCCGCGGCGTTCGCGGCCGGCCGGGGCTGAGGCCTGCGATGGAGCTGTCCGACCGGTCGCTGGGGTGGCTGCGGTACCTCCACCGCAAGGCCCACACGCCCGACGACTGGAGCCGGACCGGGCGGCCGCACCCGCACTGGGACGACCGCTCCGACCCGCCGATGGCGAGCTGGCACCGCTTCGACCTCGTCGACTCGTCGTACGCGCTCGGCCTGATGGCGCACCGCACGCCGGCGTGGACCGAGCCCTACGTCGCGATCCTCGACCAACTGATCGAGCGGCACACGGGGTGGTGGTCGGCCGCCGACTGGCTGACCCAGTTCGGGCACGATCCCGAGCGGGCCAACTACCCCGACGTGTACCGGCTGTTCATCCCGCCGCAGCTGTGGGGCGACTACGACGTGCCGGGCTGGACCGCCAACGGCATCGCGCCCTGGGGTGTGCAGCACGACCCCGTCGCCGCCGACGGGATGCTGTTCTACAAGGGGTTCTTCCTGGTGCTGCTCGGGATCCGGGCGATGATCGCCAACGGCCCCGCCGCCGACGACCGCTGGAACCGTCCGTTCGAGATGATCCGCGACGGCGAACACACCTTCACCTGGACCCACTCGGGCATCGCCGAACACCTCGGCCGGCAGTGGATGGCGGCGCCGATCGGGTGTCATTGAGAGAACACCAAGGTCTGGCCGTTTTGACTGGCCGGAGCGGGCC
Source organism: Ilumatobacter sp. (assembly GCA_036526035.1). GTDB lineage: Bacteria > Actinomycetota > Acidimicrobiia > Acidimicrobiales > Ilumatobacteraceae > Ilumatobacter. The sequence goes on from DATCZG010000017.1 coordinate 28,550, forward strand.
TCGGTCTGAGGCTCCACGACAACCGCCACGGCACCGACCTCCACCGGCAGGCGTTCGCGCCGTGGTGGCGGTACGCCCGTGAGCACTACCTCGGCCTCGCCGGCGACGACCCGCCGACGGCGACCACCTTCTACTACGACCCGACCCTCGACGTGCACCATCGCCTGCCGGTCTCGGCGGCGTTGACGACCTCGTTCTACGCCGCGCCGCAAGAACCCGACGACGCCCGCCGGCTGTTCGAGGCGGCCTGTGCCTCGGTCGGCCTGAACGGCACACCCGCGCTGCCGCTGCGGCCGAGCCGGGTGTTCGGCTCGGCCCTGGTGCTGGCCCGCGAGTGGGGGCTGGTCGACCTCGAGCAGCGCCTGACCGCGGCGATCGACGCCTCGTACGAGCCGACCTGGGACGCCGGCGAGTTCACGTTCGCGATGGGTCTCGGCGAGCCGCACCCGCGCGGCCAGTTCAACGCCTTCCTCGCCGCCGGCGAGGCAGCCGGGCCGGGGATGTGGACCCGCCTGTCGGAGGCCCCGCTGGCGGCGTGCCCGCAGCTCGTCGACGTCGACTTCCCCGAGATGGCGTTCACCCGTGCCGAATGGCTCGACGGCAACCTGCACCTGCGGCTGGCGCCCCGCCACGCCGACCGCTCCCGCTCGACGAGTTTCCGGTTGGTCGGCGCCGAGCCCCGCAACTGGGACGTGCACGGCATCGACGGGGCGACGCTCGACCTCACCACCGGCGGGGTGCACGTCCGGGTGCCGATGGTGCACGCCGACGTGCAGTTGATCCGCGGCAGCTACTGACCCGATCGGGCTCGGGTACGTTCGGGTCATGAGCGATCCCGCGATCACCGTCTCGGTCGGCGACGACCACGTCGCCACCGTCGAGCTGTGCCGGCCGCCCGAGAACTTCTTCTCGATGGAGGTGATCGGCGGCATCGCCGACGCCCTCGAGACGCTCGACGACGACCCGGCGTGCCGGGCGGTGGTGCTGTGCGCCCGGGGCAAACACTTCTGCGCCGGCGCCGACTTCGCGGGCGGCGCCGGCCGCTCGTACACCACCGCCGAGCTGTACGCCGCGGCGGTGCGGATCTTCCGCTGCCGCACGCCGATCGTGGCCGCCGTGCAGGGGGCGGCGATCGGCGGCGGGCTCGGCCTGGCGCTGGCGGCCGACTTCCGGGTCGCCGCCCCCGAGGCCCGGTTCAGCGCCAACTTCGCCCGGCTCGGGTTCCACCAGGGTTTCGGGCTGAGCGTCACGCTGCCCCGGCTGGTCGGCGAGCAGGCGGCCGCCGAACTGCTCTACACCGGGCGCCGCATCGACGGCACCGAGGCGGTGGCGATCGGCCTCGCCGACCGGCTGGCACCGCTGCCCGAGCTGCGCCCGGTGGCCCACGCCATGGCGGTCGAGATCGCCGGGTCGGCGCCGCTCGCCGTGCGGTCGATCCGGTCCACCTTGCGCGGCGACCTCGCCGACCGGGTCGCCGCGGCGACCGCCCACGAGGCGGCCGAGCAGGCCAGGTTGCAGGCCACCGCCGACTTCGCCGAGGGCACCAGGGCGATGGCCGAACGCCGGCTGCCCGACTTCACCGGCCGCTGACGCGACGGTCAGACTCGTCGCGATCCCGACCGCCGCGGTCGGCCGACGAGGAGGCGACGGCATGCAGATCGAAGGACTCAGGGCGATGTTCGTGGGCGGCGCGTCGGGCATGGCCCGCGCCACCGCGGTGCGGGTCGCGGCCGGGGGCGGCACGGTGGCGATCCTCGACCGTGAAGGGTCGGCCGGCGCCGAGGTGGCCGCCGAACTGGGCGGCAGTTGGCACCCGTGCGACGTGCTCGACTTCGAGGGGATCGAGCTGGTGATCGCCGAGGCGGTCGGCTCGCTCGGTGGCCTCGACGCGGTGGTCACCACCGCCGGCGGCGGCAAGGCGGGCCGCACCGTCGGCCGCACCGGCCCGTACGCGCTCGACGACTTCCGGGCGGTGGTCGACTTGAACCTGATCGGCACGTTCAACGTCAACCGGCTCGCCGCCTGGCACATGAGCACCAACGAACCCAACGTCGACGGCGAGCGCGGCGTCATGATCAACACGGCGTCGATCGCGGCGTTCGAAGGGCAGATCGGCCAGGTCGCCTACACGGCGTCGAAGGCGGCGGTCGCCGGCATGACGCTGACGATGGCGCGCGACCTGGGCTCGCTCGGCATCCGGGTCGCCACGATCGCCCCGAGCCTGTTCGCGACCGGGCTGACCGCCGGGGTCAGCGAGGAGCGGGCCGAGAACCTGGTGAAGGACGCCGCGTTCCCGCGCCGCATGGGTCGTCCCGACGAGTACGCCCGCCTGGCGATCGCGATCATCGAGAACCCGATGCTCAACGGCGACACGATCCGCCTCGACGGCGGCCAACGCTTCGCGCCGCGCTGAGCCGGCTCAGGCCGCCGGCGGGTCGTCGCCCCGGACGTCGCGGCCGGACGGGCCGTCACCCGGGTCGGGCGGGTTCGCCGGGCCGTCGGACGGGCCGCCACCAGGTTCGGCCGGGTCGAGGAAGTCGGCCGGTTCGAGGTGGTCGAGGAACTCGTGGAACTCGGCGACCTCGGCGTCGATCGCCTCGGGGTCGACGTCGGGCACCGGCAGCGCCCCGGCCTCGGCGAGCACGTGCTCGCTGACGTAGAGCGGGGCGTGCAGGCGCACGGCCAGGGCGATCGCGTCGCTCGGTCGGGTGTCGATGCGCCGGGGGCCGATCGGGCCGCTCAGCGCCAGGTCGGCGAAGAAGGTGCCGTCGCGGAAGTCGGTCACCTCGACGGCGTCGAGATGGCCCTCGAAGCTCTCGACCAGTGCCGCCAGCAGGTCGTGGGTGAGCGGGCGGGGGGCGCGGTTGCCGCTGGCAGCGATCGCGATCGACGCCGCCGCGTCGCCGCCGACCGCGATCGGCAACAAGCGGTGGGGGGCGTCGTGTTCGCGCAGCACCAGCACCGACGCGCCGGACTCGGCATCGACCTGGATCGCGACGAGATCGACCAACAACATGAGATCATGATACAGCCCGTATCAGGATTTGTGAGTCGGCCGACCGGATCGGCGGCCGCCCCGGGGCCCGGTCAGCCGACGGTGACCGGCACCGATCGCGGGCCGCGCACCTGGCCGCCGGCCCAGGTGACCGCTGCCGGGTCGACCAGGCCGAACTCGGGGATCTGTGCCAGCCACTCCTCGACCGCGACCCGCAGCTCCATGCGCGCCAGGTTCGAACCGGCGCAGCGGTGGATGCCGGTGCCGAACGCCAGGTGCCGGTTGTGCTGACGGTCGAGCACGACCCGGTCGGGTTCGGGGAACACCTCGGGGTCGCGGTTGGCGGCCGGGAAGTTCATCAGGATCCGCTCGCCGGCCTTGATCGGGCAGCCCTCGTACTCGGTGTCGGTGACGATGCGGCGGGCCATCGTGACCGGCGCGTACGCCCGCAGGAACTCCTCGATCGCGGTCGGCATCAGCTCGGGCTCGGCGATCAGCCGGCGACGGTCGTCGGGATGGGTGGCGAGATGCCACATCGTCGAGCCGATCGACGACCACGTGGTGTCGATACCGGCGATCAACAACAGGGCGCACATGCCCATCACGACGGGGAGGCCGACGGGCTCACCGTCGTGTTCCGACTGGAGCAGCTCGGTGATGAAGTCGTCCTTCGGCTCGGCCTGGCGCTCGGCGATCGCCCCCTGGAGGTAGCCGATGATGCCGAAGATGCCGCGCTGGCGGCGCTCGGCGTCGTGGGCGAACTCGAGCACGTCACGGACCCACTCGGTGAACGTGCCCGCCATGTCGTCGGGCACGCCGAGGATGTGGCCGATCACCCGCACCGGGATCTGCTGGGCGTATTCGGCGGCGGCGTCGCCGGTACCACGGGCGACGATGTCGTCGACCAGCCGGCGGCACAGCGCACGGGTGAACACCTCGTACTCGGCCACCCGGGCCGGGCTCATCGTCGGCAGCACCAGCCGCCGGGTCCAGGTGTGCAGCGGGGGATCGGCGCTGATCGGCGGGACGCCGGCTGCCAGCAGCGGGCCGTCGGCGTTGTCGCGGCGCGGCGCGTTGGGGGCCGCCCCGTCGACGATCAGGGGCACGACGCTGATCCCGTTGCCCGACGGGAACCGCTCGATGTCGTGGGCGATCGCGTACACGTCGGCGTAGCGGGTCGGCAGCCACGAGCCGCCCCACCGCCCGGTGTGGGCCATCGGGCACGACTCGCGCAACTCGTCCCAGATCGGGTACGGGTCGGCGACGTAGCCGGGGTCGAAGATGTCGTAGTCGGTGGCCCAGTCGGCGACCGGCGGGGTGATCGGTGCGCCGTGGGCGTCGTGCGAGATGTCGTTGCTCAAGACGGTCGTCCTCCGGGTCGCGGTGGTGGGGTCATCGTTGCAGCCCTGGCGCGTGTCGGCCTCATCAGGGCCCCACCGCGCCCGGCTGCGGCGCGAGGGCGAGGTCGACGGCGACGGCGGCGTGCAGCCGGGTCGTCGGGAAGTAGGCGACGTCGACGTCGTCGGGGCCGACGAGCAACTCGATCTCGGTGCAGCCGGCGATCACGCCCTGGGCGCCGTCGTCGACCAGCGCCGCGATCACCTCGAGACAAGCGGCCCGCGAGGCCGGGCTGACGACCCCCCGCACCAGCTCGCGGTAGATCGTGTCGTGGACGACCGTCCGGCCCGGCCCGTCGGGCACCACGACCTCGAGCCCGTGCCGCTCCAGCCGGTCGCGGTAGAAGCCGTGCTCCATCGTGTACCGGGTGCCGAGCAGCGCGACCTTCGCGATGCCGCTCGCCCGCACGGCTGCCGCGGTGGCATCGGCGAGATGTACGAACGTCGCCGTGTCGAGCGCGGCCTCGATCGCCTCGGCGACGACGTGCATCGTGTTGGTGCACAGCAGCACCAGCTCGGCGCCGCCGCGCTCGAGGTACGCCGCGTCGCGGGCGAGCAGCTCACCGGCCGCCGCCCAGTCGCCCCGCTCTTGGAGCGACTCGATCGCCGCGAAGTCGTAGCTGCGCACGATCAGGTCGGCCGAATGGCTACCGCCGAGCCGATCGCGAACCCCCTCGTTGATGAGCTGCTCGTAGAGGATCGAGCTCTCCCAGCTCATCCCGCCCAACAGGCCGATCGTCTTCACCGTCCCACCGCCGCGGTCACCGCTCGACGACGACGCGGCCGGCCTGGACGACGTGGCTGAAGGCGGTGGGTTCGGCGAACGACGCGAGCTGCTCGAGCGGGTCGACGCGCGACACGACGAGGTCGCCGAACGCGCCCGGGGCGATGACGCCGATCCGGCCGGCGAGCCGGCACAGCTCGGCGTTCGTGACCCACATCGAACGGAGGATCTCGTCGGCCGGCTGCACCTCGCTGCGGATCGCGAGTTCGCGGGCCTGCATCGACTGGGTCTCGCCGATCAGGTCGGTGCCCAGGCCCATCGTCACCCCGGCCGCCCGCGCGAGCTCGATCGAGGCCAGGCCGGCTTCGTACACGACGGTGTTCTTGTCGCGGTTCGTCTTCGGTAGGCCCAGCCGCTCGCCGGCCTCGTGCATCGCGGCGTAGGTGACCAGCGTCGGCACCAGCACCGTGCCGGAGGCGGCCATCTGCTCGGCCGTGGCCCGATCGATCAGGTTGCCGTGCTCGATGCTGTGCACCCCGCCGTTCACCGCCTGGCCGATCGCCTCGGGGATGTAGGCATGGGCGGCGACGTAGGTGCCGCGGTGGCGGGCCTCGACGACCGCGGCGGCGATCTCGTCGGGCGTGTACTGCACCGAGTCGAGCGGGTCCGACGGCGAGGCGACACCGCCCGACACGTGGATCTTCAGGAAGTCGCTGCCGTCGCGCAGGTTGTGGCGGGCGGCCGCCCGGACCGCATCGACGCCGTCGGCGACGATGCTGAACGCCGAGGAGCGCAGCGAGCAGGCGCACGAGGGCACGGCGCGGCCACCGCCGTCGACGTCGCCATGGCCCCCGGTCTGGGTGAGCATCCGCCCGGCCCGCACGATCCGCGGACCGGTGGTGACACCCCGCTCGATGGCCCGCATCAGCCCGGTGACGTCGCCGCCGAGGTCGCGCACGGTGGTGAAGCCCCGCTCGAGCGTGGCACGCGCCAGGGCGGCCATACGGATGCCGAACTCGACCTCGCTCAGGGCGCTGAGTACCCGGAAGTCCATCGTGGCGAGCCGGAAGTGGACGTGGCCGTCGATCAGGCCGGGCACCACGAACCGCCCGCCGGCATCGATCTCGACGTCACCGCGACCGGGGTACCGCTCGACGACGTCGGCGATCGTCCCGTCGGCGATGACGACGTCGCGTTCACCGACATAGCGCATCGACGACGTGTCGAGCACGGTCCCGTTGCGAACGATCGAGAGCATCGTGGCGAGGCTAGCGATCCCCCCGATCGACCACAGCGCCCGCCGCCGGCGACCGACCGGGCGAGGGTCGCCCCCGGCGAGGCGCCGACGGCGTCTTCGGCTTGCGCCCGGCGGGCACGCGGGTCGACGATACGGCTCGGCCCTCGGGCGAGCGCCGGCGCCGGGTGGTCACCGGTCGCGGGGTCCGGTGTGGAATCGGAGCGCCGGCGGGGGCAGACTCGGCGGGCCCGCCCGCGCCGCGATCGCAGCCGGTGGTCGGGTCACGTTCGACGACAAGGAGTGCACCGATGAGCCGACAGATCGAATCCGTTGCCGTGTTGGGGTGCGGCACGATGGGGTCGGGGATCGCGGCGGCGAGCGCCGCCGCCGGATGCCGGGTGCTGATGCTCGACCTCACCGCCGAGGCCGTCGAGCGCGGCCTGCAGGCGGTCGACGAATCGGATCGCCATCTCGTCACCACCGGCACGTTCGACGCCGATCTCGCAGCGATCGCCGACTACGACTGGATCTGCGAGGCGGTCATCGAGGACCTCGCCACCAAGCAGCAGCTGTTCGCCCGGGTCGAGCCGTTGCGCAGGGACGGCTCGGTGATCAGCTCCAACACGTCGGGGATCCCGCTGCGCGACATCGCCGCCGGCATGCCCGACCGGTTCCAGGCCGACGTCGCGATCACCCACTTCTTCAACCCGGTCCAGGTGATGAAGCTGTTCGAACTGGTGCCCGGCGAGCACACCACGCCCGACGTCGTCGCGGCCTTCGCCTCGTTCGGTGCCGACCGGCTGGGCAAGGGCGTCGTGCACGCCAAGGACACGGTCAACTTCATCGGCAACCGCATCGGCTGCTTCTTCATGTTGAGCGGGCTGCACCTCGCGAAGCCGTTCCTCGCCGACGGCATGACCCAGGAGACGGTCAACGCCGTGCTCGGCAAGCCGGTCGGGCTGCCGCCGACCGGGCTGTACGGGCTGATCGACCTGATCGGGCTCGACGTGATGGACCTCGTCGGCAAGAACCTCGCCGTCAACCTGCCGGTCGGCGACGCCGGCCACGCCTACACCGCGTTCGCCGAGGTCGAGCAACGGATGCTCGAGCGCGGCCAGCTCGGTCGCAAGGCGCGCCAACTCGGCGGGTTCGGCCGGGTGCAGCGGCTCGACGACGGCTCGAAGCGGACCGAGACGTTCGATCTGGTCGGCGAACAGTGGCGCGACGCCGTCGAGCCCGACCTGGCGGGGCTGCCGACCGATCTCGGGGCGGTGCTGTTCGACGACTCGCCCGCCGGCCGGCTCGCCTGGCGGGTGTTCGGTGGCACCCTGCGCTACGCGGCCGGGCTGGTGCCCGAGATCGCCGACGACGTCGTCAACATCGACAACGCCATCCGCTGGGGCTTCAACTGGGTGCACGGCCCGTTCGAGATGCTCGACGCGCTCGGCACCGACCGCGTGATCGCCAAGATCCGCGACGAGGGCGCCGAGCTGCCGGCGATGCTGCAGGTGCTCGCCGACTCGGGCAGCCCGACGTTCTACCGCGACACCGCCGGCGGCCGCGAGCATCTCGGTCGCGACGGCTGCTGGCACCGCGTGCCGAGCTGACCGCGGGCCCGCCCTCGGGCGGTGACCGTTCGGGCGGCGTGCAATCAGGCGCTGATCGCGGCGACGATCGCCCGCTTCAGCGCGGCGGGGTGCTCGGTCATCATCTGATGGCCGGTGTCGGCCAGCTCGATCACCGTCGCCGACGGCAGCGCGGCAGCGATCGCCCGACCGCCTTTGGGGGGTGTCATCTTGTCGCCGAGGCCGATCACCACCGTCGCCGGGCAGGTCACCGCCGCCGCGGTGGTCGCGGCGTGCTCGTAGGCCACACACGCCCGCAAGTCGGTGGCCAGCACCCCCGGGCGGCTGTTCTCGACGAGCGCCCGGACGCCGCCGATCATCCACAGCCCGGGGGTCGGGTTGCGCCCGACGTGGGCCGGCCGGGCATGACCCCAGGCGGCGATCAGCGCCGCCGCCGCCGGGAGATCGTCGTCGGCGGCTGCCAGCAGATCGGGGTGCACCGGCATCGCGGCGGCCGTGCCGCACAACGTGAGCGACCGCACCAGCGGGGCGTGCCGGGCGGCCAGGTCGAGGGCGACGAACGCACCCATCGAGTGGCCCACGACGTGCACGCGGTCGAACCCGGCGGCACCGGCGAAGCGGGCGACCCAGTCGGCCATCGCCCCGATCGAGGGGAGCGGTTCGCCGGCGCTGCGCCCGTGCGCCGGCAGGTCGACGGCGACCGCCCGGAACCCGCGGTACGCGAGGTAGCGGGTCTGCAGCGCCCAGACGGTGCCGTCCATGCCGGCGCCGTGGATCAGCAGCACCACCGGGCCGTCGCCGGCGACGTCGACCCCGCCGGTCGAGGCGTGCGCGGCGAGCCCGTCGACGGTGACGATCACCGCTGGCTCGCCTTCAACGCCCGCGCCAGGTCGTCGATGATGTCGTCGGGGTCCTCGAGGCCGACCGACAGGCGCACCAGGTCCTCGGTGATGCCGCTCGCCTCGAGCTGCTCGCCGCTGAGCTGGCCGTGGGTCGTCGACGCCGGGTGGATCACCAACGTCTTGGCGTCGCCGACGTTGGCGAGGTGCGACGCGAGCTGCACCGCCTCGATGAACTTGCGACCGGCGGCGCGGCCCCCGTGCACCCCGAAGCTGAGGATCGCCCCCGCGCCCTTGGGGTACAGCCGCTGGGCGAGTTCGAAGTCGGGGTGCGACGGCACCCGCGGGTGCTTCACCCAGCTGACCGCATCGTTGGCCTGGAGCATCGCCAGCACCTTGTCGGTGTTGTCGACGTGGCGGGCCATCCGCAGCGGCAGCGTCTCGATGCCCTGCAGCAGGGCGAACGCGTTGTGCGGGCTCAGGCACGCCCCGAAGTCGCGCAGGCCCTCGGCGCGGGCGCGCATGCCGAGCGCCGACGGGCCGAACTCCTCGGCGAACACCACCCCGTGATAGCCGGCGTACGGCTCGGTCATCGTCGGGAACTTGTCGCTCGCCGCCCAGTCGAAGCGGCCGCCGTCGACGAGCACGCCGCCGAGCGCGGTGCCGTGTCCGCCCATGAACTTCGTGATCGAGTGGGTGACGATGTCGGCGCCGTGTTCGATCGGGCGGAACAGATAGGGCGTCGAGAACGTCGAGTCGACCATCAGCGGCAGGCCGTCGGCATGGGCGACGTCGGCGATCGCGGCGACGTCCATCACCTCGATGCCCGGGTTGCCGAGCGTCTCGCCGTAGACGAGCTTGGTCTCGGGCCGGATCGCGGCCCGGAACGCATCGGGGTCACGGGGGTCGACGAAGGTCGTGGTGATGCCGAACCGCGGGAACGTCAGGCTCATCGCGTTGTACGACCCGCCGTAGAGGTTGCGCGAGGCGACGATGTGGTCGCCGGCGCTCAGCAGCGTCGCCACCGCCAGGTGCAACGCGGCGGTGCCGCTGGCGGTGCACACGGCGCCGACCCCCCCTTCGAGGGCGGCGATCCGTTCCTCGAGCACCGCCACGGTGGGGTTGGAGATCCGGCTGTAGATGTGGCCGGGAGCCTCGAGGTTGAACAAGGCGGCGGCCTCGTCGGTGTCGGGGAACGAGTACGACGTGGTGAAGTAGATCGGCACCGCCCGGGCCCCGGTGGCCGGATCGGGGCGCTGGCCGGCGTGCAGGCTGAGCGTGTCGAAGCGCAGGAAGTCGGGTTCCACCATGAGGCGACACTACCGAGCGACGGCGACCGGGCGCACCGCCGCACCGCCGCGCCGGCAGGTCGCTCAGGCGCCGATCGTGTTGGCGACCAGCACGTCGCACGGGGCGTGTTTGAGCACGTCCCCGGCGATCGAGCCGAGCACCCTGGCCATGCCCTGCACGCGACGGTTGCCGACGACGATCGTGCGGGCGCCGATCCGCTCGGCCTCGGCGCAGATCGCCTCGGCCGGCTCGTCGTGGCTGACCCGGGTGGTGATCGGGTCGTGGCGGAGTTCGAGGGCGAGCGCGTTGAGGAACGTCTCGGCCTCGGCGGTCGGGCTGACGAACCACTGGTCGCCGCCGGCGCCGACCACGGTGGAGGTCGATCGCGGCACGCAGTAGACGATGTGGAGGTTGGCGCCGTAGGCGGCGGCGAGTTCGGCGGCCTTCTCGGCCGCCAGGCGGGCCGTCGCGGACTGGTCGACCCCGACCACGATGTCGTTCATGTCGCGAGGCTCCTTGATCGGGGTGCGATCACCGTCACTTCGGTCGCACCGGTGCCCCACCTTGCCACAGCGGCCGACCATCCGTGAACGGTTCGTCGGGTGACGCGTGCCGATCGTGCCGCGTCGTCAGCTCCAGCGGTCGTGACGGACGAGTTCGTCGAGCGCCACACGGGGCCGCTTGAGCGGGCTGTCGGGATGGTCGGCCACCGGGTAGCCGAGGGTGATCACCATCGGCATCACCCAGTCGTCGGGCAGGCCGACCGCGGCGCGGGCGACGTCCTGGTGGCCGAGCGTCACCGGGCAGGTGCCGACGCCTTCGGCGTGGGCGGCGATCATCATGTTCTGCGCCTGCCGGCCGACGTCGAACGGCCGTAGCTGCTCGGCCGGGGCGGCGAAACCGATGACCACCGTCGAGGCACCGATCCACGAGGCGAAGTCACCGGCCAACGCCAGCGCGTCCTGCACCGCCTGGTCGGTCACGACGATCAGCCGGTTGGCCTCGATGTTCTTCGCGCTGCCTGCCATCCGGCCCGCTTGCAGGATGCGATGCATCACGTCGTCGGGGATCGCCCGGTCGGTGTACATCCGCAGATCGCGCTTGGTGATGATGGCTTCGTAGGGAGTCATGTCGTGCAGTGTCGCACGGCACCGGCGCCGTCGGCGTGTCGCCGCACCGGGCAGTGGCTGCGAGCCGCGGCGATGGTGCCGGCCGCCGCCGGGTCGGGGCGACCTGTCGCGCCCGGTAGGGGTTCCGTCGCCGGTGCGTGGTGGGTTACTGTCAGGTTGTCGGTTCAAGGACGAACCGACATGTTCGAGAGGGAGACACCGTGAACGACGAACGCAAGCTCTGGCTGCCGCCTGTGGTCGGGCGCCGACAGCTCATCATCGGTGCGGCCGGCGCGGCCGGTGCCGCCGGTCTGCTCGCCGCCTGCGGCGGCGACGACGACAGCGCCACCGACGGTACGTCTGCCCCGCAGCCCACTTCGGCCGCCACCGAGCCGCCGGCCGGCACGGCGGCCCCCGGCGCCCCGGCCACCACCGCACCGGCGGTCACCGCCACCACGGTGCCCGCCGGTGGCATCAAGCGCGGCGGCACGCTGCGGGTCGGGGTCGTCGGCAGCACCAACGACCTGATGGACGCCCAGTACATCGTGGCCCGCGCCGACCAGGCCCGCCTGATCACCGGGTGGGAGCCGATCTCCAACTACGACGACAACTTCAACATCGCCTACAACAACAGCCTTGCCGAGGAGATCGAGGCGATCGCCCCCGACCAGTACGTGGTGCGCCTCAAGCAGGGCATCGAGTTCCACAACGGCAAGACCGTCGGCGTCGACGACCTGATCTACTCGTTCAACCGGCTGATCGACCCGGCGCTCGGCATCGCACCGAACCTGACCCAGTTCATCGACGCCAACAGCTTCACCAAGCTCGATGACCGCACGGTCGAGATCAACCTGCTCAAGCCGAGCGTCGCGTTCCTGTACAGCATGGCCGACTACGGCGCCACGGTCGTGCCGGTCGGCTACACCCGCTTCGACGGCGACCCGACGACGCAGGTCGGCACCGGTGCCTTCAAGCTGCAGAGCTTCACTCCGGGTTCCGAGAGCGTGCACGTCCGGTTCGAGAACTACTGGGGCGAGTCGTACCTCGACGAGGTGCAGATCATCGACTTCGCCGACCAGTCGGCGCTCGTCAACGCCTTGGCCTCGGGCGAGATCGATGTCGCCCTCGACCTGCCGTACGCCCAGGCCGGTGCCGTCGAGTCGAATCCCGACCTCATGTTGCTCGAGTCGCAGGCCGGCAACTGGCAGACGATCACGATGCGCGTCGACATGGCGCCGTTCGACGACGTGCGGGTGCGCCAGGCGATGCGGCTGATCGTCAACCGCGACGAGATGGTGCAGCGCGTGCTGTCGGGCCACGGCCGGGTCGGCAACGACATGTACGGCGTGCTCGACGGCTCGTACCCGAAGGACTTCCCGCAGCGGGTCCAGGACATCGAGGCGGCCAAGGCGCTGCTCAAGGAGGCCGGTCAGGAGAACCTCGAGATCGAGCTGTTCGCTCCCGACGACACCGCCGGCCTCCCCGAGTACGCCACGGCGTTCGCCGAGCAGGCCAAGGCGGCCGGTATCAACGTCACCGCGACCGTGCTCGACGGCGGTACGTACTGGGGCGACCAGTACCTGCAGCGGGTGTTCGCCACCAGCTACTGGAGCACCCGTCCGTACCTCAACCAGGTCGGCGCCGGTTCGCTGCCGACGGCGACCTACCCCGAGACGCATTGGCCACCGGAAGGCTCGAACTTCATCGAGCTCTACGAACAGGCGATCGCCGAGGTCGACACCGACAAGCGGAACGCGATCATCCGCGAGATGCAGCGCCAGGAGTACGAGGAGGGCGGCAACATCATCTCGTACTTCCAGAACCTGATCGACGGCCACGCGTCGTACGTCAAGGGCGCCGTCTCGAGGCCGAACCTGATCAACTTCGACCACATGGGTCGAGGCTGGAAGCAGATCTGGCTCGACCTGTGATGTGAGCGGCCGGGGCGCAACCCAGCCCCGGCCGATCGCGTGTCACCGATTCATGGGCATCTTCAAGCTGATCCTTCGGCGACTCCTGTTGGGCGTCGCGACGCTGATCGTCGTCTCGATCGCCGTCTTCGCGTTGACCAACGTGCTCGGCGACCCCGTCAAGCGGATGCTGGGCCGGGGGGCGCTGCCCGACGTCGTCACGGCCAGGCGGGCCGAACTGAACCTCGACCGCCCGATCGTGACGCGCTACGTCGAGTGGTTGACCGGGCTGGTCACCGGTGACGCCGGTGTCTCGTACACCAACAGCCAGCCGGTGTGGGAGATGTTGAGCGACCGCGTGAAGAACTCGCTGTTCCTGATGGCGCTGTCGGCGGCGATCTCGGTGCCCCTGTCGCTGTTCCTGGGGGCCTACTCGGCGCTGCGTCGCGACGGCTGGTTCGACCGCATCATGTCGAACCAGCTGCTCGTGCTGGCGGCGATGCCCGAGTTCGTGGTGGGCGCCTTGTTGACGGTCGTGTTCGCGACCAACTTCTGGCACGTCGTGCCGGCCGTCAGCCGCATCCGCCCGGGCGAGCAGCCGTGGTCCGACATGGACGGCATCGTGTTGCCGGTGGTGACGCTCGCGCTCGCCGTCACGCCGCACGTCGGCCGCACGATGCGGGCGGCGATGATCGAGGTGCTCGAGAGCGACTACGTCGAGATGGCGCGGCTCAAGGGGCTGCCCGAGCGGGCCGTCCTGTGGCGGCACGCGTTCCCGAACGCGCTCGGCCCGACGCTGCAGGTGATCGCGCTCAACGTCGCCTACCTCGCCGGCGGCGTCGTGATCGTCGAGTCGCTGTTCAACTTCCGAGGGCTCGGGATCGCCCTGCGCGACGCGATCCCCGAGGCCAACGCCCCGGTGGTGCAGTTCATCGCGATGTTCATCGCCACGATCTACGTGATCAGCAACCTGATCGCCGATCTCGTCACGATCCTGGTCACCCCGCGCCTGCGAACGAGGCTGCAGTGACGGTCGTCGCCGGTGCCGCCGCCGGTGGCATCGGAGCGACCGTCACCGACGAACCGGCCACCCAGCCGGGACTGTTGCGGGCCGCGTGGGCGTTGTGGCGCACCCGGATCGGTGTCGCGTTGGTGTTGCTGCTGGTCGGCATCGCGATCGTCGGGCCCTGGGTGGCGCCCTACGGCGCCTCCGAGTTCGTCGGCACCGCCAACCTGCGCGACGTGCCCGGTACCTGGCTCGGCACCGACTACTTCGGCCAGGACGTGTGGTCGCGCTTCTTGCACGGTGGCCGCTCGATCCTGTTCCTGGCGTCGGTGTCGACCGGCATCGGGTTCCTGCTCGGCAGCGCGATCGGGCTGATCGCGGCCTACAACCGGGGCCGCATCGACGACGTGCTGATGCGCATCATGGACGTCATCCTCGCCTTCCCCCAGCTGCTGCTGGCGCTGGTGGCGCTCACCACCGTCGGCCCGAAGCCGTGGCTGATCATCACGATCGTCGGCATCACCACGGTGCCCCGCATCGCCCGCATCACGCGCGGTGCCGCCGTGCCGGTGGTCGAACGCGACTTCGTCGCCGCCGCCGAGGCGCTGGGCGAGACGAGGTTCCGCATCATCACCCGCGAGCTGCTGCCGAACGTGATCGGGCCGCTGCTGGTCGAGGCCAACCTGCGGCTGACCTATTCGATCGGCATCATCGCCGGCCTCGGGTTCCTCGGCTTCGCCACCCAACGCAACGCCGCCGACTGGGGTCTGATGGTGCAGGAGAACCGTGTCGCGCTGTCGGTCCAACCGTGGGGCACGGTGCTGCCGGCGATCGCGATCGCGCTGTTGACGATCGGGACCGGCCTGATCAGCGACGGCCTGGCGCGCACGGTCGCCGGGATCGACCGCGGGAGGGCCGAGACGTGAGCGATCTCCCCGGCGAGGCCTCCGGCGCCGCGGCGGTCACGATCCGCGACCTGCGCCTCGACGTCGCCGCGACCGGACACGACATCGTCGACGAGATCACGCTGGCGATCCCGAAGGGTCAGGTGTTCGGGCTCGTGGGCGAATCGGGCTCGGGCAAGACCACCGTCGGGCTGGCGGTGCTCGGCCACGCCCGCAAGGGCGTCGCGATCAGCGCCGGGTCGATCACGATCGAGGGGTCGAGCATCCTCGAACAGAGTCGCGGGCAACTGCGCAACGCCCGCGGTCGGCTGGTCAGCTACGTGCCCCAGGATCCGGGCACCGCCCTCAACCCGGCGCTGCGGATCGGCGGCCAGGTGCTCGAGGTCCTCGAGACCCACGGGTTCGGGGCCTCCGACGACGAACGGCGGGCCCGGCTGCTCGAGGTGTTCGAGGAGGTCAAGCTCCCGGCGACGCCCGAGTTCCTGCGCCGGTATCCGCATCAGCTGTCGGGTGGCCAGCAGCAGCGCGTCGGTCTGGCGATGGCGTTCGCAGCTCGGCCGAGCGTGATCGTGCTCGACGAGCCGACCACCGGCCTCGATGTCACCACGCAGGCCCACGTGCTCGAGACGATCCGCAACCTCGCCGATCAGCACGGCGTCGCCGCGCTCTACGTCACCCACGACCTGGCGGTCGTCGCCACCCTCGCCGACCAGGTCGCCGTGATGTACGCCGGCCGGATCGTCGAGCTGGCGCCGACCGCCGACATCTTCGCCGACCCGGCCCATCCGTACACGCGCTACCTCGTGGCGGCGGCGCCCGAGATGGGCAGCGATCGCCAGCTCGTCGGGTTGGGCGGTCGCGCCCCGGCGCCCGGGCTGCGGCCGGTCGGCTGCACGTTCGCGCTGCGTTGCGAGCTGGCGACCGACGAGTGCCGGTCCGAGTTCCCGCCGGTCACCCAGGTCGGCTCGGCTGGTTCCCACGAGGTGCGCTGCTTCCGGGCCTTCGGCGTCCCTGAGCGCACCGTGCGCCGGTCGTCGTCGGGCGTGCTGGGTGCCGACGAGCAGCCCGCCGCGCTCAGCATCCGCGGCGTCGACGCCGCGTACACCGGGCACGGGGTGGTGCACGACGTGTCGTTCGACATCGGGCGTGGTGAGTGCGTCGCGTTGGTCGGCGAGTCGGGATCCGGCAAGAGCACCTTGTCCAGGGCGATCGGTGGCCTGCACCGCGAGTGGACCGGCGAGATCACCCTCGAGGGCGAGCCGTTGGCGCGCTCGGCCCGCGACCGCCCGGTGCAGCAGCGCCTGGCGATCCAGTACGTGTTCCAGAACCCCTACAGCTCGCTGCATCCGCGCCGGCCGATCGCCGAGTCGATCGGTCGCCCGTTGGCGATCGCCGGTGCCGACCGGCGCGAGATCGGCGGCGCGGTCGGGCGCATGCTCGAACGGGTGTCGCTCAGCAGCTCCTACGGCAGCAAGTACCCCGATCAGTTGTCGGGCGGCGAGCGCCAGCGCGTCGCGATCGCGCGGGCCCTCATCAGCCGCCCACAGGTGCTGATCTGCGACGAGGTCACCTCCGCGCTCGACGTGCTCGTACAGGCCTCGACGATCGAGCTGCTCGTCGACCTGCAGAAGGACTTCGGCCTGGCGATGCTGTTCGTCACGCACAACCTGCCGCTCGTCAGGTCGATCGCCCAGCGGGTCGCGGTGATGTCGCAGGGCGTGATCGTCGAGCTCGGCACCGCCGCCGACACGCTCACCCACCCCCAGCAGGACTACACCAAGCGGCTGCTCACCGACACCCCGCGCATCCCCGACTTCGGGTCGGCGCCGTCTGCTTGACGTGCCCTGCCCCTGGTCGCCCTAGGGTGCGGCCGTGAACGCTCCTCGCATCACGGCCGCGCGCGAGCGTGCCTGGCTCGTGATCGGGTTGGTGATGGCGTCGGCGTGCGTCGCCCAGGCCTTCGGCCGGTTCACCTGGGGGGTGGTGCTGCCGGGCGCCCGCGACGACCTGCTCGGCGGGTCGAACACGATCGCCGGCCTGTTCGGCACGCTCAACGTCACGGCCTACCTGGTGGGCACGCTGGCGGTGTCGTGGGCGGCGTCGAAGGTCACGCTGGTCGGGCTCGTGCGGCTCGGTCTCGTCGTCTCGACCAGTTCGCTCGGCCTGGCGTCGATCGCCCCGAACGGGCCGGTGCTCGGCGTCGCGCTGTTCATGATGGGCCTCGGCGGGGCGGTGATCTGGATCCCGGCGCCGGCGATCGCGGCGCGGGTGCTGCCGCCCCGGCGGGCCGGCATGGCGGTCGGGATGGTGGGGTCGGGGATCGGGATCGGGATCGTGTTCGCCGGCCAGATGGCCGCGTTCCTCGACCGGCGCAGCGACGCCGACGATCTCTGGCAGACCCTGTACCGGATCGAGTTCTCGATCGCGGTCGTCGTGTCCGCCGGGGCGTTCGTGCTGCTCAGGTCGCGTGGTGACCGGCCGTCGCTGCGTGGCGGCTTCGGGGGGTTCACGGCGTTGCGCACGGTGCGGGGATGGATCCCGGCGACCGCCGCGTACGCGTCGTTCGGGTTCGCCTACATCTTGGTGCTGGGGTTCCTGGTCGCCCGCCTCGAGGACGACTCGGGGTTCTCGTCGGCGCAGGCGACCGCGATGTTCTCGGTGCTCGGCGCCTCGACCGCGGTGGGCGGGCTGCTGCTCGGGCCGTTGTCGGATCGGATCGGCCGCCGCGTCACGCTCACGTCGGCCTTCACGATCTTCGCCCTCGCGTCGCTGCTCGTGTTGACCGGCCGCCAACCCTGGGTGACGGTGGCCGCGGTCGGGATCGGGGTGATGTTCTCCGGCATGCCGGCACTGATCATCGCCCACGTCGTCGACAACACCGACACCGACACCTACGGCCCGGCGTTCAGCGCGGCCACGCTGGCGTTCGGGGTGACCCAGATGGTGTCACCCCAGATCGGCGGGGCGCTCGCCGACGCGCTCGGCTCGTTCACCTGGGTGTTCGTGTTGTCGGCGTCGGTGTCGATGCTCGGAGCGTTGTGCTCGAGCCGGCTCCCGCACCCCCCGTCTGACACCGCCGCCTGACACCGCCGCTCGACACCGCCGGCGACCTGGTCCGCCGACCTGCCGGTTCAGCCCGGCATCGTCTCGGGCGGGCCGACGTGTTCGAGCCGGGCGGTGAACCCGATGTACTGCCACATCATGTGCCCGCCCTCCCGCCAGCGCTTGACCTCGATCGGCATCCCCACCGGACGCAGCACGTGCACCCCGTGCTCGTAGGCGGCGACGACCGTGATCGGCGTGGCCTTGTCGAACTCGGCGACGTCGTGCACGCCGTGGCCGACGGTGCCGTCGCAGCGCATGTCGTGGATCACGCCGCCGGCGGTGACGACCATCCGGTCGCCGGCCTGCTCGACGCGTTGCACGGCGCCGAGCAGCCGGTGTCCGGGCTGGGGCACCCCGTCGACGAGCACCTCGACGACGCGCCACCAGCCGCGCAGATCCGGTGCCCCGGCGACCGGCGGTTCGCCGCAGCCGGCGAGGATCGGCTCGGGCACCCGGTCGCCGTAGCCGCCGGCGGGCGTGTGGGCGACGGGGACCGTGTCGACGCTGCGGCCCGTCACGACCCACCCGCCCCGGTGAGGGGGTGCGGTGTCAGCAGGTGCGACAGCGCGCGCTCCCAGGCCCGCCGCACCTGAGGTGGTGTGCGCCCGAGTTGGCGGCTGACGAGATCCCACGACTCGAACGAGGTCAGGGCGCAGGCGGCGATCGTGATGTCGTCGGCGGCTGCCGGTGCCAACCGGGCGAGTTCCGGGTCGAAGTGGTGTCGCACCTGGTCGGCGAGGGTGGCGTTGATCAAATGCACCAACTGGTTCGCCTCCTCGACGTCGTGGGCGCGCAGGCGCACCAGCCGGCACATCGGTTCGGTGGTCTCGTAGAGCGTCGCCCGCGACTCGACGAAGTGGGCGATCCGCTCGTCGAGCGGGCCCTCGCCGACGCCGGGGATGTCGAACAGGTGGGCGTAGCGGTCGAAGTAGGTGTCGATCGTCTGACGCCGCAGGTCGTCGAGGGTCTCGAAGTAGCGGAACAGCGACGCCACCGACACCCCGGCGCGCGCCGCGACCTGGTCGGCGGTGGGGGGCAGGTTGCCTTCGAACACGAGGTCGATCATCGCCTCGCTGACGGCGGCGAGGCTGCGCTGCCGCCGCGCCCGGCGTCCGTCGACATTCGGTTCGTGCTCGACTGGCATGCGGTCTCCTCCCGGCGGACCAGTCGGGCGGCATCCCCGCTCGGTCCGACTATTGATAGTAACACTCGCACCAGTTAGTGTCACGGTGCACATCCCGCCCGGCGGTCGCACCGGAACGACCGAGCGGGCGCGACCGACCAGACGCGACCGGCCGGCACGACCGACCAGACACGACCGACCAGACACGACCAAGGGGGCACGATGACGCGAGCCAGTCGATTCCACGGCACGATCGGCCGCACGCTCGCCGATTCGCAGGCCTGGTTCGACGAGCCACCGCACCCCGGGCCCGACGCACCCAACGTGGTGATCGTGCTGCTCGACGACACCGGGTTCGCCCAGTTCGGCTGCTACGGCTCCGACATCGACACCCCCCACGTCGATGCGCTCGCGGCGGGCGGCGTGCAGTTCACCAACTTCCACGTCACGCCGCTGTGCTCGCCCACCCGCGCCTCGCTGCTGACCGGCCGCAGCCAGCACGCGGTGGGGATGCGCGCCGTGTCGAACTTCCGCACCGGGTTCCCCAACCAACTCGGCCACATCAGCAACCATGCGGCCACCGTCGCCGAGGTGCTACGCGACGCCGGCTACGCCACGTTCTGCACCGGCAAGTGGCACCTCGCCCCGATGGAGCAGTGTTCGGCGGCCGGTCCGTTCGACCAGTGGCCGCTGGCGCGCGGGTTCGACCGCTTCTACGGGTTCCTCGAGGGCGAGACCGATCAGTTCCACCCCGAGCTCACCTGCGACAACCACCCGATCGACCCGCCCGCCAAGCCGGAGGACGGCTACCACCTGTCGGAGGACCTCGTCGACCAGCTGCTCAAGATGGTCTCGGACTCCAAGGGCGTGCGGCCCGACCGTCCGTTCTTCGCCTACCTGCCCTTCGGCGCCACCCACGCCCCGCACCAGGCGCCCCAGCGCTACCTCGACAAGTACCGCGGCCGCTACGACGAGGGGTGGGACGTCGTGCGTGAGCGCTGGTACCGGCGGCAGCTCGAGCTGGGCGTGATCCCCGAGGGCACCCGGCTCGCCCCCCGCAACCCCGGTGTCGACGCCTGGGACACCCTGCCCGAGAACCAGCGGCGGCTGGCGTGCCGCCTGCAGGAGGCGTTCGCCGCGTTCCTCGACCACACCGACGACCAGATCGGCCGGTTGGTCGCCGGCCTGCGCGAGATGGGCGAGTTCGACAACACGGTGTTCGTCGTGCTCGCCGACAACGGCGCCTCGCAGGAGGGCGGCCCGTTCGGTGTGATGCACGAGATGAAGTTCTTCAACGGCATCTTCGAGACCCCCGACGAGGCGATCGGCAAGATCGACCACATCGGCGGGCCGCACAGCCACACCAACTACCCGTGGGGCTGGGCGCAGTGCGGCAACTCGCCGTTCAAGTGGTACAAGCAGAACACCCACGAGGGCGGGGTGCACGTCCCCCTCATCGTGCACGCCCCCGGCCTCGTCGCCGCCGACCAGGCCGGCACCACGCGCCGCCAGTTCGTCAACGTGTCCGACATCGTGCCGACGATCTACGAACTCGTCGGCATCACGCCACCCGAGACCCACCGCGGCATCCCCCAGCTGCCGGTCACCGGCCACTCGTTCGCCGCGATCCTCGCCGACCCGGCGGCGCCGGCCGCCAACACGCTGCAGTACTTCGAGATGAGCGGCAGCCGGGCGCTCGTCGCCGGCGACCGGCAGTCGCTGTGGAAGGCGGTCTGCAAGCACACCCAGGGCGCCGACTACGACACCGAGCAGTGGGAGCTGTACCACCTCACCGAGGACTGGTCGGAGTGCAACGACCTCGCCGCGGCCGAGCCCGAACGGCTCGCCGAGCTGATCGCCCGGTGGTGGAGCGAGGCCGAGCGCCACGGCGTGCTGCCCCTCGACGACCGGATGGCCGAACTGTTCGCCAGCCGGTTCCGGCCCAATTCGCCGCACCCTGCCGACCGGCGCTACGTGTACCGGCCGCCGATGTCGCCGATGCCGGGCCAGGCCGCCGCCGCGATCGGTGGGCGCAGCTTCGACCTCACCGCCACCGTCACCCGCGCCGCCGGCGAAGAGGGCGTGCTGTACGCCACCGGTACCCAGAACGCCGGATTGTCGGTGTTCGTGCAGCACGACCGGCTGGTCGTCGACTACAACGCGTTCGACGACCACACCGTCGTCGAATCGACGCTCGAGGTGCCGACCGGGCGATCGACGCTGGTCGTCAAGGTCCGGCGCGGCGACGGCCGGTCGGGCGCGATCGAGCTCGAGGTCGACGGGCGGCCCGCCGGCGGCGCCGGGTTGCCGCTGTTCATGCGGATGATGTCGTCGGTCGGCCCGAGCGTCGGGTACGACCACGGTTCGCCGGTGTCGAACCGGTACGCGGCGCCGTTCCCGTTCGCCGGCAAGCTCCACGAGGTCGTGATCCAGCTGATCTCCAAGCAGGAACTCGACGCGCTCGCCGCCGTCGCGGCGTCCGAGATGAGCCGGCAATGAGCCTGACGATCACCCTCCTCGGAACCGGCAGCCCGATGCCGAGCCCCGACCGGGCCGGCCCGGCCACGCTGATCTCGGCCGGCTCGGGCTTCGACGCCGAGCACTACCTCGTCGACGCCGGCCGCGGGGTGCTGATGCGCCTGGCGGCGGTGGGCGTCGGGGCGCCCGGCCTGGCGGCGGTGTTGATCACCCACCTCCACAGCGACCACATCACCGATCTCAACGACGTCATCACCACCCGCTGGGTGATGACCCTGCCACCGGCGCCGATCAAGCCGCTGCGGATCATCGGCCCGGTCGGCACGCGCGCCGTGGTCGAGCACATCCTGGCATCGCTCGGCCCCGACATCGCCTACCGCATCGCCCACCACGACGACCTCGAACAGCCCCCGCTGGTCGAGGTGACCGAGGTCGCCGAGGGCGCCGTCGATCTGCCGGGCTCGGTGGCGGTCCGTTGCGCCCCGACCGACCACAAGCCGGTCGAGCCGAGCGTGGGCTACCGCTTCGACGTCGCCGGCGCCGCCGTGGTCGTCGCCGGCGACACCGTGCCCTGCGACGGCCTCGACGGCCTGTGTGCCGGCGCCGACGCCCTCGTGCACACCGTCATCCGCAAGGACATCATCGCCAACGTGCCGGTCCAGCGGATGCTCGACACGCTCGACTACCACTCGTCGCCCGAGGAGGCGGCGCGCACCGCGGCCCGCGCCGGCGTGGGCACCTTGGTGCTGACCCACTACGTGCCGCCGATCCCCACCGGTACCCCCGGCGACGACTGGCGTGCACTGGCCGCCGCCCACTTCGACGGCGCGATCGAGATCGGCGACGACCTGCATCGGGTCGAGATCGCCACCAACCCGGCCCAGGAGGCCTGAACCATGCACGTCCTACGCACCCCCGACGACCGCTTCGCCGATCTGCCCGGCTACCCGTTCGAGCCGCACTACGGCGAGGTCCCCGACGGCGAGGGCGGCACCCTGCGGATGCACTACCTCGACGAGGGGCCGCGCACCGGGCCGGCCGTGCTGTTGCTGCACGGCGAGCCGTCGTGGAGCTACCTCTACCGCCACATGATCGCGCCGCTGGTCGAGTCGGGCTGTCGCGTCGTCGCCCCCGACCTGATCGGGTTCGGGCGCAGCGACAAGCCGACCCTCACGAGCGACTACAGCTACGCCCGCCACATCGCCTGGGTCGAGGCGCTGGTGTTCGGGCATCTCGACCTGAACGACATCACCTACTTCGGTCAGGACTGGGGCGGCCTGATCGGGCTGCGGCTGGTGGCGGCGCACGGCGGCCGTTTCGCCCGCGTCGCGATCGGCAACACCGGCCTGCCGACGGGGGAGGGACGGCCCAGCGATGCCTTCCTCGCCTGGCAGAGGTTCTCGCAGGAGTCGCCGACGTTCCCGATCGGTTCGATCGTCAACGGCGGCTGCGCGACCGACCTGCCGCCCGAGGTGATCGCCGCCTACGACGCCCCGTTCCCCGACGACACCTACACCGCCGGAGCGCGGATCTTCCCGTCGTTCGTGCCCACCTCGACCGCCGACCCGGAGTCGGCGAACAACGCCGCCGCCTGGCAGCAGCTGGCGCAGTTCGACCGGCCGTTCCTGCTGTGCTTCAGCGATCGCGACCCGATCACCGCCGGCGGCGACGCGCCGTTCCTGGCCAAGGTGCCGGGTACCCGCGGCCAGCCCCACGTCACGATCGAGGGCGCCCGCCACTTCCTCCAGGAGGACAAGGGTGCCGAGCTGGCGGCGGTGCTGCTCGGCTTCATCGGGGCCGACCGGTGAACGAGCCCCGACCGCTCGACCCCGGCCGCCGCCGGGGCACGACGCGTCGAGCCGGCCGGGCGCCGGGTGCGGCGAGGCGAAGCGCGTGACCGCCGTCGTCAAGACCCGGGTGGTCGCGTCCCCGAGCGAGCGGGTGTGGGACGTCCTCGCGGCGTTCGAACGCATCGCCGAATGGGCGCCGGAGGTCGATCACTCGAGCCTGCTCACCGAACACGGGTCAGGCGTCGGAGCCGTCCGTCGGGTGCAGCTCGGGCGGATGGTGCTGACCGAGACGGTGCGTACCTGGCAGGCCGGCTCGGGCTTGTCGTACACGATCGCAGGCCTGCCGCCGGTGGTGCGTTCGGTCGTCAACACCTGGCAGCTCGAGCCGGCGAGCGACGGCACGCTCGTCGTGTTGACCACCGAGATCGACGCCGGCCCCCGGCCACCGCAGCTGTTGATCGCCCGGGCCGTCGGCCGCCGTCTCGGCGCCGCCGGCGACAGCATGCTCGCCGGACTCGCCGCACACCTCGAACGACAGGAGCGCCCGACATGAGCACCACCCGCCCCGACGTGATCATCCTGATGACCGACGAGGAGCGCGCCGCGCCCCCGTACGAGTCCGACGACGTGGCGCGATGGCGACGCGAGACGCTCACCGGCGCCGCCTGGTTCGACGACCACGCCGTCAACTTCCGGCGCCACTACACCGGCTCGTTGGCATGCGTCCCCAGCCGGCCGACGATGTTCACCGGCCAGTACCCCGACCTGCACGGGGTCACCCAGACCGACGGGCTCGGCAAGATGCACGACGACACCCGGATGCGCTGGCTGCCCGCCGGTGAGGTGCCCACGCTCGGCAACTGGTTCCGGGCCGGCGGGTACGACACCCACTACGACGGCAAGTGGCACCTCTCCCACGCCGATCTGCACGACGCCGACGGCCGCCGGTTGGACACCAACGACAGCGCCGGTGTCGTCGACGCCGCGGCGGTGCAGCGCTACCTCGACGCCGACCCGCTCGACCCCTACGGGTTCTCGGGATGGGTCGGCCCGGAACCGCACGGCGGTTCGCTCGCCGACGCCGGCGTGCGCCGCGACCCCTTGATCGCGGCCCGGGTCGTCGCCTGGCTCCACGATCGCTACCAGCGGCGCCGCGCCGGCGACCCCGACGCCCAGCGGCCGTTCCTGCTCGTCGCCAGCTTCGTCAACCCACACGACATCGTGCTGTTCCCGCTGTGGTCGCGCCGCGGCGTTCCGCTCGAGTCGCCGTCGCCGCTCGACCCGCCGCCGGTCGCCGCCGCCCCGACCGCCGGCGAGGACCTCGCCGCCAAGCCGGCCGCCCAGATCGCCTACCGGGCGTCGTATCCCAGCGGGTACGGCCCGGCGGCCACGGTCGCCCGGCTCTACGACCAGCGTGCCCAGCAGTACCGCGACCTGTACCACCGGTTGCACGCCGAGGTCGACGGCCCGCTCGACCAGGTCCGCCGGGCGGTCACCGACGGCGGGTCCGAGCACGCCGTCATCGTGCGCACCAGCGACCACGGCGACCTGCTCGGCGCGCACGGTGGCCTGCACCAGAAGTGGTTCACGCTCTACGACGAGGCCACCCGGGTGCCGTTCTCGATCGCCCGGGTCGGCGCGGGTGCCACCACGGGCTCGGTGATCGCCGACGCCCCGACGTCGCACGTCGACCTCGTGCCGACCCTGCTCGCGGCGGCGGGCATCGACACCGAGATGGCGGCCGAGGTGCTGCGCGAGTCGTTCAGCGAGGTGCACCCGCTGCCGGGCCGCAACCTGATGCCGGTCGTCGACGCCGTCGAGCCGGCCGACCGCGACCGCCCGGTGTACCTGATGACCCGCGACAACATGCTCGAGGGCGACACGCTGGCGTCGGGCGTGGCACGCCGTCTGGGCCGCACCGCCAAGCCGCCCGCACCACTGCGGATCCGGGTGCCCGCCCACGTCGGCGCCAACTTCGAAGGGTTGGTGGCGCGGGTCGCCGACGCCGACGCCCCCGGCGCCGCCGGCCACCTGTGGAAGCTGGTGCGCACGTTCGACGACCCGGCGACGTGGACCGAGCCGGGCGTCCGCCATCTCGCCGCCAGCGGCCCCGGCGGCGACGAGTACCGCACCCGCCCGGTGCCCGACCAGTGGGAGCTCTACGACCTCGACGCCGACCCGGCCGAGGCCGTCAACCGCTGGCGCGACCCGGCCGCCTCGGCGGTGTTCGACCACCTGCGCGGCGAGTTGAAGGCCGAGCGGGCACGCGCCGTGCCCGAACGCAACGCGCCGTGGCCGTACGCGGCACGGCGGTCGCCCGCCGGCCCGCCGCGCAAGCAGCCGCCACCCCCGGCGCGCGCCGCCCGGAAGCTGCTGCAGCGCCTCGGCATGCACCCCGACGACACCGAACCCTTCGAGGTCGACGTCGACCTCAGCGGGCGGCGGGCGCTCGTCGTCGCCACCAACCACGGCACGCTCGACATCGGCAAGCCGACCGGCGTGTTCGCCAGCGAGATGACCGTGCCGTACTACGCGTTCCACGACGCCGGCATGAGCGTCGACGTCGCCAGCCCCAACGGCGGCGTGATCCCGGTCGACCCGATGTCGCTCAAGCCGGTGATCCGCACCGCCGAGGACGACCGCTTCCTCGCCGACGACGACTTCCGGGCGAAGGTGACCGGTTCGTTCGCGATCGGCGACCTCGACATGACGGCCTACGACATCGTGTTCCTGGCCGGCGGCTGGGGGGCGGCGTTCGACTTCGGTTTCAGCGAGGCCCTGGCCACCAAGATCACCGAGGCGAACGCCGCCGGCAAGGTGATCGGCGGCGTCTGCCACGGCCCGCTCGGCCTGCGCAACGCACTCGGCACCGACGGCCGCCCGCTCGTCGAGGGCCGCCGCGTCACCGGGGTGTCCGACAAGCAGGTGCGCGAGCTGGGCATCGCGTCGACACCTCACCACCCCGAGGCCGAGCTGCGCCGGATGGGGGCGGCGTACGAATCGGTCAGCCGGTTCCGAGACCCGTTCGCCAACCACTGGGTCGTCGACGGCAACCTGGTGACCGGACAGAACCAGAACGCCGGGCCGATGGTGGCCCGCGAGATGCTCAAGCTGGTCGTCGACCGGCTCACGGCGCAGGCCTGACAGGAGCGAGATGGCCGACACCCCCCGCTACGGACAGGTCGACCGGGACTACGGCATCCGGCTGGCCACGACACCGCCCGACGAGGACGGTCCGATCTGGATGGTCAACTTGATGAAGTACCGCGAGCACGCCGACTACGGCGACGGCGGCGGGCCGGCGATCAGCGGCCGTGAGGCCGACGACCTCTACACCCCGTTCGACGTGCTCGCCGCGATCGGCGCCGAGGTCGTGTTCGCCGCCGACGTCGACCAGCAGTTGCTCGGCGCCGCGCCGCAGTGGGACCGGGTGGCGATCGTGAAGTACCCGACGCGTCGCTCGTTCATCGAGATGCAGAGCCGGCCCGACTTCCAGCGCCGCCACGTGCACAAGGACGCCGGGATGGAGACGACGATCGTCAGCGGCTGCCTGCCGATCGCGCTGCCCGCCGGCGATCCGGTCGACTGGGCCGACGTGCCCCACCCGCCGACCGCCGATGACGGTCCGGTGGTGGTGATCCACGTGCTGAAGTTCCAGGCGTCGACGGCGGTGACACCCGACGAGATGGTCGCCTACCAGCAGGCCGCGGCCCGGGTGGCGGTGCCCCACGGGGTGCGGCTGAACGGGTGGTTCGCGGTCGAGGGCACGATCCTGGGCGACGGCCGCTCGTGGGACCAGATCCGGTTCAACGAGTTCCCCAGCAAGGCGGCGTTCATGGCCGTGGCGCTCGACCCGGCCCGGCTCGATGCCCAGCACGGCCACCGCGAGGTGGCGATCGCCGACACCTACACGATGATCCTGCGGGCCCACGTCAACCGGCTGGCCGAGTCGATCGCCGCCGGCTGAGCCGTCGTTCGCCCGGTCGCCGTTCGTTCAGTCGGCGAGCGTGCCGGCGAACACCTGCCAGGCGAGGGCGCTCTTGGCGGCCAGGCTGAGCACGAGGTACACCTGCTCGCCGTAGAGGTAGTCGGCGAACCTGCCGCGGCCGCGGTACTGCAGCCACTGGTTGAGGGCGAAGCAGTTGAACAGCACGAACAGCGACACGAAGATGCCGTACACGAAGCCGGGCACGCCGTCGCCTTCGCGTTGTGAGGTGATCAGCGCGATCGCGATCACGATCCAGGGCACGATGCCGGCGAGGCCGCCCAGCGTGAACGGCCACCAGTCGACCGGGTCGCCGGGCCGGTTGGTGCGTTCCATCAGCCAGCCGAAGGCGATCATCGCGGCGTTGACGGCGAACAGCCCGATCAGGGCGTAGAGGTTGGTGATCCCGGGCAGCATCGCGATCAGCACGACCATCAGCGAGGCGCTCACCGAGTACTCGATCCACCGGGCGACGTTGATGCCGCGTCGCAGGTTCGCCTCGTACCAGCCGACGACGCCCGGGGCGGCCATCAGCAGGTGATCGGCGGCGGCGAGGAACAGGAACACCGCGATCGCGACCGAGAACCGGAGATCGAAGAACACGTGCTCGATCGTGAGCGGGGTGCCGGGAGGCCCGTCCTGCACCGGCGCCCCCACCGCGATCGCGAAGCCGTTGCCGAGCAGCAGGATCAGCACGCCCTGTGCGAGGTGGGCGACGCCGACGCCGACGTTCCAGCGCCGCAGGCGTGCCAGGCGGTCGACCACCGGGGCGCTGGTCGGATCGACGCTGGTCGGATCGGCGCTGGTGCTCACGGGGGTGCTCGCTTTCGGTCGGGTGGGTGCCGGCGAAGCTCGCGCGTCGCACCCGGTCGTGCCAGATGGAACAGCGGTCGATGGTGGATATTCCCGTCGTCGTTCGCCGGGATCACTCCCCGTGGGCCGGCACACCGGCGGTGAACACCGGCCGGTCCGCGGCCCGGCGCACGGTGGTGCGAGCCCGGGCGACCAGGTCGGCGAGCGGCTGTCCGGCGCCGCCGACGAGGGTGGCGACCCCCGCGGCCGCGAGGTCGCCGGCGGCAGCCGCGGCGGTCGCCGCCACGTCCGGCTGGGTGACGGTGATCACGGCGACGTCGACGCCGTTCCCGGTGCAGAACCGGATGAACTCGGCCGCCGGGAGGTCGGCCCCGAGGTGGTGCACGTGCCAGTGGTCGGCCCGCAGGGCGACCGCCGCCATGGTGGTCGGCAACGAATGCCGGTCGCCCGACAGCGCGGCCACCGCAGCGGTGCCGCGGCGGCGGCCGCGCGGGTTCGGGGCGAGCTCGCCGAGCAACCGTTCGACGATCGCCGACGCCCGGTGTTCGGCCCAGATCGTGAGGTCGCCCGTCGACCAGGCGCTGCCGATCGCCCGCAACGACGGGGCGAGCACCTGCTCGACGAGATCGAGGATCGGTGTGCCCTCGGCGACCAGGCGGGTGGCGATCCGGACGGCGGCGGCCTCGTCGCCGGCGACCAGCGCGGCGTGCATCCGCTCGGCGGCGTGGTGCATCCGGGCCGGTCGCGGCGGTGGCGGCGCCTGCGGCGCCCGCCGCGACCGCTCGAGTTCGGCGGCCGCCGAACGCGACACCAGGTAACGACCGGCGACCATCTCGGCCGGCAGGGTCCCGTTGCGCACCCATCGGTAGGCGGTCTGGTAGTGCACGCCGAGCAGTTCGGCGGCCGCCGCCAACTCGACTCGTTCCTCGGCCGCTGCATCCACGGCCGTACCGTAGGCCTGCGGTCACCTTTGTGCACTAACCAGCGCTGAATCGGTGCCGTGCTCGTCGCCCGGCCGCGGCGGCTGATGGTCCGCCCGCCGGACGCGACGCCGCAGACCGGGGCAGACTTGGGACAGACTGGCTTCGGCCCCTGCCGCCAGCGTGAACGGAGACGACGTGACCACCACCCCACGAGCCGCCGAGCCGGCCTTGCCGGCGACCACCGACGTCGTGATCGTCGGTGCCGGCCTGGCCGGTCTCGCCGCGGCGCGGGTGCTGTGCGATGCCGGCCGCGACGTGGTGCTGCTCGAGGCGTCCGACGGGGTCGGCGGCCGGGTCCGCACCGACGTCGTCGACGGGTTCCGGCTCGACCGCGGCTTCCAGGTGCTGCTCACCGCCTACCCCGAGCTGCACACCCAGTTCGACCTCGACGCGCTCGACCTGCGGCGCTTCGAGCCGGGGGCGATGGTGTGGAACGGCTCGTCGCTGCACCTGGTGGGCGACCCGTTCCGGCGCCCCCGCACGCTCCTCGCAACTGCCACGGCACCGGTCGGGTCGATCGCCGACAAGCTGCGCATCCTGCGCCAGCGGGTTCGTCTCGCCCGTTCCGGCGCCCCCGATCTGCTGCGGGGCGACGACGTCTCGACGATCGCCGCGCTGCGCGCCCAGGGGTTCAGCGACCGGATCGTCGAACGTTTCTTCCGGCCGCTGGTGGGCGGCATCCAACTCGACCCGGCGCTCGCCACCAGCCGGCGGATGTTCGACGTCATCCTGCGCAGCCTGATCGAGGGTGACGTGGCCGTGCCGGCGGCGGGCATGGGGGCGATCCCCGCCCAGCTGGCCGGTCACCTGCCCCCCGGGGTGGTCCGGCTCGGCACCGAGGTCGCCGCCGTCGCCCCGGGCGGGGTCACCGTCGCCGACGGCCGCCACATCGGCGCGCCGCGGGTGATCGTGGCCACCGAGGGGCCCCGGGCGGCGGCGCTGCTGGGCCTGCCGGAGGTCGGCTCCAAGCCGGCGTCGTGCGTGTGGTACGCGGCCGACGCCGCCCCGATCGACGGCCGCTACATCGTGCTCGACGGCACCGGCCGCGGGCCGGCGCTCAACACGTCGGTGATGAGCAACGTCGCCCCCGAGTACGCCCCGGGCGGTCAGGCCTTGATCGCCGCCGCCTGCCCGGGGGTCCACGACCCGGCGATCGAGCCGGCGGTGCGGGCCCAACTGCGGGCGATGTGGGGCCCGGCGGTCGACGCGTGGCGCCACCTGCGCACCGATGCGATCCTCCACGGCCAGCCCCGCCAGGAACCACCGTTCGATCCGCGTCGGCGGGTGGCCCTCGGCGACGGCCTGTTCGTCTGCGGCGACCACCGCGACACGGCCTCGATCCAGGGCGCTTTGTTCTCGGGTCGGCGCTGCGGCGAGGCGGTCGCCGCATCGTTCACCTGAGCGCCGACCGGAATACTTCGCCGGGATCGGTGGATAGATCTGGTATGGCTCGCCGACCGATGCACCTTCCCGACCCGACGACCGTCGCCGCAACGGCCGAGCAGGTGGCACCATGAGCGCCACCCGGCGGGCGGTCGTGGTGAGCACCGTGATCGGGCGTTCGCCCGGCGAGGTGTGGGCCGACGTCCGCGACATCGCCTCCCACGTCACCTGGATGCAGGACGCTGCCGAGATCCGGTTCCTCACCGACGCCCGCGAGGGCATCGGCACCCGCTTCGAGTGCGACACCAAGGTCGGCCCGTTCTCGCTGACCGACGTGATGGAGATCACCGCGTGGGAGGATGCCCGGCGCATGGGGGTTCGCCACGTCGGCCTGGTCGAGGGCCGCGGCGAGTTCACCCTCGCCGAGCTGGCGGGCGGGGCGACCGAGTTCCGGTGGGAGGAGGATCTGATCTTCCCCTGGTTCCTGGGTGGGCCGGTCGGCGCCTTCTTCGCCCGGCCGGTGCTGCGGCTGATCTGGAAGCGCAACCTGGCGCGGCTCAAGCAGCGCCTCGAAGCCCCGGCGGGCTGAGGCCGGCGTGATGAACCGGTGGCGACACCCGGTGCCCGACCCGGTCGGCCCCGGGCAGGAGTCGGTGTGGGACTATCCCCGCCCGCCCCGGCTCGAGACGTCGGCCCGGCACGTGCGGGTCGAACTGGGCGGGGTCGTCGTCGCCGACAGCGACCGGGCGCTGCGGGTGCTCGAGACGTCGCACCCGCCGACCTACTACGTGCACCCCGACGACGTCGCCTGGCAGTACCTCCGCCCGGCGCCGGGTGGCTCGTTGTGCGAGTGGAAGGGCCAGGCGTCGTACTGGACGGTGGCGGCGGGCGACCAACTGGTCGAGGCCGGCGCCTGGTCGTACCGCGACCCGACGCCGCACTTCGCGGCGATCGTCGACCACGTCGCGTTCTACCCGGCACGGTTCCGCTGCCTGCTCGACGACGAACCGGTCACCCCCCAGCCGGGCGGGTTCTACGGCGGGTGGGTCACGGGCGAGCTGGCCGGCCCGTTCAAAGGCGGCCCCGGCACGTTCGGTTGGTGACCCGGCGGCCGTCGCCGGCGGGCCAGAATCAGGGCGTGGACGCGACACCCCGAGGCGATCAGTCGGCGGCGCCCGACGGGGCCGGGCGGCGGCGGGTGGCGGGCTGGACGGCGGCGGCCGCGATCGTGCTGGTGGCGCTGACCGTGATCGTCCTCGCCCATCCGGCACCCCTGCCCGGCGAGGTGCGCTACGTCGGGTTCCTGCAGCGCCTGGCGGGGCCGGTGCCGTCGGTGGCGCGGTTCGTGCGCCGCACCACGGGCACCGAGGCGTCGGTCGCGTTGGCGGTGCCGGCCGGGTTCTGGCTGATCACCCGGTACGGCCGCGCCGGTGGCGGGGCGCTGGCGGTCGCCCTGCTGGCGATGCTGGTGCTGCAACCGGTGTACAAGGAGCTCGTCGACCGGCCCCGCCCGACCGTCGAGCAGGTCGAGGTGCGCGCCCACCACACCAGCAAGAGCTTCCCGTCCGGGCACTCGCTCAGCACCACCACCGTGTGGGGCACCGCGGCGGCGCTCGCCTGGCGCCACCGGCGCCGCCCGGTGGCCGGCGTGCTGGCGCTGCCGATCGTGCTCACGGGGCTGGCGAGCGCCGTCCAGGGCGTGCACTGGCCGTCGGACGCGCTGGCGGGAACGCTGGCGGGTGCGCTGGCCGCGGTGGTCATCGTGCGGGTGCTCGGCCCGCCGCCGGCGCCGGCGTGACCCGGCCGCCCGCCGGTCAGAGGCGGGGCGCGATGGCGTCGCCGGGCAGCGGGCCCTCGGGGTACAGCGCGCTCTGGAACCGGCGCATGCCGGCCAGCCAACGGTCACGGTCGGCGGCCTTGCGCTCGACGTAGGTGGCGACCTCGGGGTGGGGGAGCACGAGGAACCGCTCGTCGCGGATCGCCTCGAGGCACATCCGGGCGACGTCGTCGGGCTCGAGCACCCCGTCGGCGCTCGCCACCCCGCCCTCGAGGTCGCGGTCGCGGCCCTCGAGGTTGGTCGGGCTGTTCTTGACGATGTTGGTGCGCACCGCCTGCGGGCACAGCACCGAGACCCGGATGCCCTGGTGGTGATGGGTGACCGCCAGCCACTCGGCGAGCGAGACGGCGGCCGCCTTGGTGATCGAGTACGTCATCGATCCGATCTGGGTCAGCAGCCCGGCGGCCGATGCGGTGTTCAGCAGGTAGCCCTCGCCCTGGGCGATCATCGACGGCAGCACGGCGCGGGCGGCGTAGATGTGGGCCAGGCAGTGCACCTCCCACATCTGCTGGATCGAGTCGTTGGGGTCCTCGACGCCGGCGGTGGTGACGTAACCGGCGTTCGACACGAACAGCCCGATCGGGCCGTGGGCGTCCTCGGTGTCGGCGACGAGGCGCACGATCGCCGCCTCGTCGCGCACGTCGAGGCGGGCTGCCGTGCCGCCGATCGCCGCCGCGACCCGCTCGGCGCCGGCACCGTCGAGGTCGGCGACGACCACGTGGCGGGCACCGGCGCCGTGCGCGGCGCGGGCGATCGCCTCGCCGATCCCCGATCCGGCTCCGGTGACGACGACGACCTTGTTCCGCAAGTCCATCCCCGCACCGTACGCGGCGGTCCGGGCCGCATACGAAACCGGCCGACGGGCGGCGCCCCGACCCTGGGCGTCAGCGGCCGGCGAGGTACGCGTCGCGCAGGCCGCGCTTGAGGATCTTGCCCGACGCGTTGCGGGGGAGCTGCTCGGTGACGATCGTGACCGTCGTGGGCACCTCGAACTTCGCCAGGCGCTCGCCGAGGAAGCGCTGCAGCTCGCCGACGTCGAGCGACCGGCCGGGCTTGACCATCACGTGGCAGGCGAGTTCCTCGCCGAGCCGCTCGTCGGGGATGCCGTACACGGCGGCTTCGTACACCGCCGGGTGCTCGTAGATGGCCGCTTCGACCTGGGCGCAGTAGATGTTCTCGCCGCCCCGCAGCACCATGTCCTTGGCCCGGTCGCTGACGTAGACGAACCCTTCCTCGTCGATGCGGCCGATGTCGCCCGAGCGCAGCCAGCCGTCGACGATCGTGTCGGCGGTCGCCTCGGGGCGGTTCCAGTAGCCCTTGATCAGCATCGGACCGCGGAACCAGATCTCGCCGGTCGCACCGGTCGGCAGCTCGTTGCCGTCGGGGTCGGTGACGCGCAGGTCCATGATCGGCACCGCACGGCCGGTGGAGGTGGGGTGGGCGAGGAAGTCGTCACCGGCGTTCTGCGGGCCGTAGGCGTTCGTCTCGGTCATGCCGTACCCGAGGCCGGGGCGGCCCCTCGAGAAGTTCTCGTCGATGCGCCTCACCAGCTCGGGCGGCATCGGCGCGCCGCCGCCGCCGACCGAGCGCAGGCTCGAGGTGTCGCGCTGGGAGAACGTGGGTGCCTCGAGCAGGTCCCAGCTCATCGTCGGCACCCCGACGAAGTTGGTCACCCGCTCCCGCTCGATCAGCTCGAGCGCCCGGTCGGGGTCCCAGCGATGGGTCATCACCAGCTTCGAGCCACCGAGGAACGCCCCGAGCATCACCGGCACGAGACCGGTGACGTGGAACAGCGGGACGCACAGCATGAACACGCTCTGGCCGGGCGGCTCGGCGTCGGGGGCCGGTGGCTCGCGCAGCGCGGTGACCGCGCCGCGGGCGGCGAAGCTCATCAGCGCGCTCAGCACCCCACGGTGCGACGACACCGCCCCCTTGGGGTGGCCGGTCGTGCCCGACGTGTAGAGGATCGTCATGTCGTCGTCGGGGGCGATGTCGGCGTCGGGCATCGCGGCGCCGTCGACCAGCAGGTCCTCGAGCCGGGTCGCCCCGTCGAGCTGCCCGGCCCTGACCACGATCGTGCGGGCGGTGATCGCACCGGGCGCGGCCTGGCGGATGCGTGCCAGACGCTCCTCGTCGGCCAGCACCACCCCGGCTCCCGAATCGTGGAGCGCGTAGGCGATCTCGTCGGTGACCCACCAGGCGTTGAGCGGCACGGCGACCGCCCCGATCGAGGTGATCGCGACGAAGGCCGCGATCCACTCGGGGTAGTTGCGCATCGCGATCGCGACGCGATCGCCCTTGGCCACCCCGAGTTCGTGGACCAGCGCGTGGCCGATCCGGCCGGCCAGGTCGAGCACCTGCGGCATCGTCCAGCGTTCGCTCTCGTACACGATGAAGTCGTCGGTGCGCGCCGCGGCCAGCGCGAACAGGGTGCGGATGTTCGGCGGCGTGCCGGCGAACACCTTGGTGGGCACCCCGCCCACGTCGACCTGGCGGATCTCGAACATCGTCCCCGGGGCGCACACGGCGTCGCAGGCTTCGCGGAAGCTCATCGGCATGGGACTGGTTTGTAGCACCCGCAGCGTCGCTCCGCCCACCCCGCCGGGCGGGTCACGGTGCAGCGAGCCGGTACGCCTCGGTGAGCAGCGACCGCAGGTCGTCGTCGACGTCGTCGGGCCGCCGAGGTTGGCGACGTGCCAGTACGTGTCGCCGTAGCGCTCGACCCGTCGGGTGACCGTGCGATGCTGCGCCGGCCGGGCGAGCCAGAACGA
Source organism: Ilumatobacter sp. (assembly GCA_036526035.1). Taxonomy (GTDB): domain Bacteria; phylum Actinomycetota; class Acidimicrobiia; order Acidimicrobiales; family Ilumatobacteraceae; genus Ilumatobacter. Next base: position 63,816 of record DATCZG010000017.1, read on the forward strand.
CAGCGCGACCCACCGTTGCATCGGGCGCAGCTCGGCGAACTCGTGGGGGTTCTTCAAGAACACGCCGACCGACACGATGTCGGCGTGGAACCAGCCGACGGTGTCGAGGTGGCGCATCACGGCGTCGAACACCGGCCGTTCGTGGGGCGGCCCGGTGGCGAAGTACTCGTCGAGGGTCAACCCGGGGGCGCAGTCGTGCGACTGCCGGGCCCGTCCGAACAGGCGCCCGCACGCCGGGCAGGTCCAGCCGCCCGTCGCGCCGTCGGTCGCCGTGTCCACCGCTCCATCGTGATCGTTCGATGCTGAGCCGGCGGGCCCGGCCCGGTCAGCCCGGTGGGCGATGGATCGTGACCGGCTCGATCGGGTCGGCGGGCTCGAACCCGAGCACCTGGCCGTAGAACCACAGCTCGGCTTCGGTCGCCCGCACGATCGTCTCGGCGCGCCGGAACCCGTGGCCCTCGCCCTCGAACATCAGCGACGCGACCGGCAGGCCCTTGGCCTGCATCGCCTCGACGATCCTGGTCGAGTGGGCCGGGGGCACCACGGTGTCGTCGAGGCCCTGCAGCACGATCAGCGGGGAGGCGATCTCGTCGACGTGGTTGATCGGTGAGCGTTCGGCGTACACGTCGGCCGCCGCCGGCCACGGGCCGATCAACGACACCGTGTACTGCGACTCGAACTTGTGGTCGTCGCTGAGCAACGCGACGAGATCGGCGACACCGAAGTGGTTGGCGCCGGCCGCGAACACGCCGGCCCGGGTCAACGCCAGCAACGTGGTGGTGCCGCCGGCGCTGCCGCCGCGGATCAACAGCCGGTCGCCGTCGACGTCGCCGCGGTCGCTCAGGAACCGCGTCGCGGCGATCGCGTCCTCGACGTCGGCCACGCACCACTGGCCGCGCAGCAGGTTGCGATAGGCGCGCCCGTAGCCGCTGCTGCCGCGGTAGTCGACGTCGACGACGGCGATCCCGCGGCTGGTCCAGAAGCGGTGGCCGCTGCCGGCGGCGAACTGCCGCCGCGCCGCCGCCGTCGGCCCGCCATGGATGTACACCAGCAGCGGCGGCAACTCGCCGGCGGGCAACTCGACGTCGGGATGGGCGGGCGCGTAGTAGAGGGCGTGCGCCGTGGCCCCACCGGCGGTCGGGAACGAGATGAACTCGGGCCGTGGCAGGAACGCCGGGTCGAGACCGAGGGCGCGCGCCGGGCGCAACACCTCGAGGTGGCCGCCGACGAGCCGCACCACCTCGGCTTCGCGCTGGAACGAGGCGCCGACGAAGACCGCGGTGTCGCCGGCCCGCCGCAGCGACGTGATCGAGGTGTAGGGCGTCTCGGCACCCGACGACAGCCGGTCGCCGAGCGGACCGCCGACCACGTGGAGGCCGTCGGTGTGTCGCGACATGCCGAACACCCAGTGCGGCTGCACGATGTCGTACTCGCCGCCCGCCACCGCGGTGAGCTCACCGGTGTCGAGCGCGACCCGGTAGAGGTTCCACCAGTCGGTGCGGTCGGTGGCCACGATCAGCGAGCCGTCGGCGTACCACTCGGGTTGTTGCAACGCCTCGTCGCCGTTGCCCACCAGCTTGCGGGCCCCGTGGACGTGGCCGTCGCCGAGTTCGGCGAGCCACAGCTCGGTGGCGTCCCACGGCATGTTCGGATGGTCCCACTGCACCCAGGCGAGCAGCCGCCCGTCGGGCGACAGGCGCGGCGCGGCGTAGAAGTCGGCGCCGTCGGCCAGCACCTCGACGCGCCCCGAGCCGTCGGTCGCGACCGCCACGATCTCGTTGAGCGCTTCCCGCCGGTCGCCCGTGTGGCGTTCGCGGACGCACACGTACCACCGCCCGTCGGGCGTGACGCGGCCGTCGGCGTAGCGCAGGGCGCGTGGCGCGTCGGGCACCGGGGTGAGCAGCACCGGCTCGCCGCCGGCCTCGATCCGGCGCAGCCGCTGGTCGCCGAACTCGACGTAGTACGCCACCTCGCGCTCGACCCACCAGGCCCCGCCGCCGTACTCGTGCACGGTCGTGCGCACGTTGGCGTCGGGTGGCGTCACCTCGACGGCGGTGCCGTCGCGCCAGCGCATCAGGGCCGTGCGGCCACCCTCCTCGGGGCGCGACTCGGCCCACCACACGTCGTCGCCGTCGGGCACGACCTCGGCGACGCCGACCGCGCCTCCCACCAACGATGCGGCCGTCACCGGTGATGGCCAGGTGCCGGCGGGAAGCGCTGTCATGAGAACATCCTGTCAGGCTGGTGCCGGTCGCGCCGCCGGGCGGCTGGTTCGAGGGCTAGTTCGAGTAGGTGCTGAGCTTGCCGCCTTCGGCGGCGAGGCGCCCGAGCAGCGGTGACAGCTCCCAGTGGCGGCCGCCGAGCGACGCGCCGTAGGTGGTGATGCGCTCGACGATCTCGGCCAGGCCGACCGAGTCGGCCCAGTGCATCGGGCCGCCGCGGTAGACGGGCCAGCCGTAGCCGTTGACCCAGGTGACGTCGATGTCGCTGCCGCGGATCGCGATGCCTTCCTCGAGGATCTTGGCGCCCTCGTTGACCATCGGGTACAGGCAGCGCTCGAGCACCTCCTGGTCGCTGACCTCACGCTGCTCGATGCCCTTGCCGATCGCGAACGTCTTGATGATCTGCTCGACCTCGGGGTCGGGTGTCGGCTCTCTGGTGTCGGGGTCGTACGTGTAGTAGCCGCGCCCGTTCTTCTGGCCGCGCCGCCCGCTCTCGCACATCAGGTCGCGCAAGGTCTCGCCCTTGGAGTGCTCGGCCTTCCAGCCGATGTCGAGGCCGGCCAGGTCGCTCATCGCGAACGGGCCCATCGGGAACCCGAAGTCGTACAGCACCCGATCGACCTGAGCCGGCGTGGCGCCTTCGAGGATGATCCGGTCGGCCTCGATGCGGCGCTGGAACAGGATCCGGTTGCCGACGAAGCCGGGGCACACCCCGACCATCACGCAGATCTTGCCG
>DATCZG010000018.1:0-66049 GCA_036526035.1 Ilumatobacter sp.
GTTGGCGGCTTCACGTGGTCGGCGAGCGGGTTGCCGCCCGGGCTCGGCGTGAACGATTCGACGATCGTCGGCACACCGACCACCGCCGGGGACTTCGCCGTGACGGTGACCGCCACCGACGACGACGGACGCACCGGCACCAAGACGCTCGGCCTGAAGGTGCACCCCTCGCTCGTCGCCACCCCGATCAGCGAGGTCACCGCCGCCGGTCGCGTCACCGGCAGCCTCGCCGGCACCCAGGCAGCAGGAGACGGTCTGGTCGAGACGATCACCGAAGTCTCCTCGGGCGGCAAGCCGCGTGACCGCTACGACTTGGTCGACCACACCTGGACGGTCCCCGTCCCGGTCGGCTCGGTCACCTTGAAGGTCGTCGGCAGCTGGATCGACGCCGGCGACCGCGACACCGGCGCGACGGTCGAGTGGTCCGACGGAACCACCTGGACGCTCCTCGGGACCCTCACGGACGACCCGACGACGCTCACAAGCAACCCCTTCGTGCCCGGCGTCACCGAGATCTTGGTCCGGGTCACCGACAACGACCGGACGAGCGGTCAGAACAGCAACGACTCCGTCGCCATCGACCTGATCGAGCTCACCGGTGACGGGGTGGTTCCGCCGCCGGCGATCACCACCACGTCGCTGCCCACCGCCGTCGTCGGCTCTGCCTACTCCGCCGAGCTGTCGGCGTCGGGTGGCACCACCCCGTACACCTGGGCGGTCACCGAGGGTTCGTCGTTGCCGAACGGCCTGACGCTCGGCACGTCGGGCACGATCTCGGGGACGCCGATTGCGACCGGTGGCTTCACCTTCTTCGTCACGGTCACCGACTTCGACGGTGCCACCGCCAGCAAGGAGTTGTCGATCTCGGTCGTCACCAGCCAGGCGATGACCGCCACGATCGTCACGTCGACGACCGGCGGCCGGGACAAGTACGGCGTCGCCACCGTCACGGTCACCGACGGTTCCGGTGCCGCTGTCGCAGGGGCCTCGGTGACGATCAGCTGGACCGGCGATTTCTCGGGAGATCAGGACCAAACTCTTTCCACCGGATCCGACGGAACGGTGACGTTCACGACCACAACTACGCAGCGCAGGCCGAGCTTCTCGGCTTGCGTGGTCTCGGTCACCCGGGTGAGCTACACCTATTTGCCCGGTGGCGAGGCCTGCTAACTCTGATCGGCGCCGCCGGCCCTGAGCGCGGCGGTCAGGGCCTGAGCGCGTCGAGCTGGTCGAACACGACCTGCAGGTTGCCGAGCGACCGGCGCAGGTCGAACGCGTCGTCGAGCAGGTCGTTGTCGACGTCGGGGTCGGCCTCGAGCAGCGCTCGGAAGTCGAGCGACTCGTCCCAGGCCCGCATCGCGTTGCGCTGCACCACCCGGTAGGCGTCGTCGCGGGGCATGCCCGAGGCGACCAGGCCCAACAGCACGGGCTGGCTGAACACCAGGCCGTGGCTGGCGTCGAGGTTGGCCCGCATCCGGTCGGGGAACACGACGAGACCCGACAGCAGCTTGCCCATGCGGCGCATCACGTAGTGCGCCAGGTGCGACGAGTCGGGCAGCACGATCCGTTCCACCGACGAGTGCGAGATGTCGCGCTCGTGCCACAAGGCGACGTCCTGGAGGCCGGCCAACAGGTTCGAGCGCAGCACCCGCGCCAGCCCCGAGACCGTCTCGGCCGAGATCGGGTTGCGCTTGTGGGGCATCGCCGACGAGCCCTTCTGGCCCGGCTTGAACCCCTCTTGCACCTCGCGCACCTCGGTGCGCTGCAGGTGCCGCAGCTCGACCGCCATCAGTTCGCAGGTGGCGCCGATCGAGGCACACGAATACAGGAACTCGCTGTGCCGGTCGCGGGCGATCACCTGGGTCGCCGCCACCGGGCGCAAGCCGAGCGCCGAACCGACGAACGTCTCGACCGACGGCGGGATGTTCGAGTACGTGCCGACCGCCCCGCTCAGCTTCATCACGGCGATCGTGTCACGGGCGGCCCGCAGCCGGGTGCGGTCGCGGTCGACCTGCAGCGCCCACAACGCCAGCTTGGCGCCGAACGTGGTCGGTTCGGCGTGCACGCCGTGGGTGCGGCCGATCATCACCGTGTCGCGGTGGGTGCGGGCCAGGCCGACCAGCGTCTCGAGCAGCCGGCCCGACTCGTCGATCAACGCGTCGACGGCATCGGTCATCTGCCAGCACAGCACGGTGTCGCCGACATCGCTCGACGTGAGGCCGTAGTGGATCCACTTGGCGGCCTCGCCGCCGATCGCCGATTGCAGCACGTCGACGAACGCGGCGACGTCGTGATCGGTGACCGCCTCGCGCTCGACGACCGCCTGCACGAACGCCTCGTCGACCACCGGCAGGCGCCGGCGGCAGGTACGGGCGTCGTCGGCCGGCACGACCCCGATCTCGGCGTGGCCCTCGGTGGCGAGCACCTCGACCTCGACGAACCGGGCGAACTTCGACACGTCCGACCAGATGGCGGTCATCTCGGGCGTGGAATAGCGCGAGATCACACGTGCCTCACGGGTTCCACAGCAGGTAGTCGTCACGTTCGGCGCCGACACCGACGACCCGCACCGGCACACCGACCTGTTGTTCGACGAGCGCCAGGAACGCCTTGGCCTCATCGGGCAGGCCACCCGATTCGCGGGTCGTCGACAGGTCGGCCCGCCAGCCCGCGAGCGTCTCGTAGACCGGCTCGACCCGGGCGAGCACGTCGGAACGGTCGGGGTAGTCGGCGACCGGCGCACCGTCGAGCAGATAGCCGACGCACACCTTCACCGAGTCGAACCCGTCGAGGATGTCGAGCTTGGTGAGCGCCAGTTCGGTGAGGCTGTTGAGGCGTACCGCTTGGCGCAACATCACGCAGTCGAGCCAGCCGGCGCGTCGCCGGCGACCGGTGACCGTGCCGAACTCGCGGCCGATGTCGATCAGGGCGTCGCCGTCGGCGTCGAGCAGCTCGGTCGGGAACGGACCGGCGCCGACCCGGGTCGTGTAGGCCTTGGTGATGCCGACGATCCGGTCGATGTCGCGCGGGCCGAGCCCGCTGCCGGCGCAGGCCCCACCGGCGGTCGGGTTCGACGACGTCACGTAGGGGTAGGTGCCGTGGTCGAGGTCGAGGAACGTCGCCTGCGCGCCTTCGAGCAGCAGCTGCTGACCCTCGGCCAGCGCCCGGTGCAACAAGGTGACGGTGTCGGTGACGTAGGGCTGGAGGCGCCGCCCGAACGCCACGAAGCGCTCGACGATCTCGTCGACGTCGAGTGGGGCGGCGCCGGCCTGTTCGATCACGGCGTTCTCGGCGACCGCCCGGGCGCGCACCGTGTCGGCGAAGCGCGCCAGGTCGGCGACCTCGCCGACCCGCACCCCGACCCGGCGGGCCTTGTCGGCGTACGCCGGGCCGATGCCTTTCAGGGTGGTGCCGATCTTGTCGTCGCCGCGCACCGCCTCGGCGATCGCGTCGTGGGCCTGGTGCCACGGGAAGATCAGATGGGCTCGGCTCGACACCCGCAGCCGCTCGCACGAGATGCCGCGCCCTTCCAGCGTGTCGATCTCGTTGAACAGCGTCGGCAGGTCGACCACGACCCCGTTGGCGATCACCGGGATCACGTGGTCGTAGAGCACCCCGCTCGGGATCAGCTGCAGGGCGTAGCGCTGATCGTCGACGACGACGGTGTGTCCGGCGTTGTGGCCGCCCTGGTAGCGGACCACGTAGGTGTGTTCCTTCGACAGCAGGTCGATGATCTTGGCCTTGCCCTCGTCACCCCATTGGGCGCCGACGACGACGGTGACGGGCATGGAGACCCCTCGGGGGTTCGCGGACTGAACGTGCACCGACACTACCGCCTGCCGCACCCGGCGCAGGGATCGACGCGTGACTCCCGGCGCGTTCGGTTACCGTGGCCGAGCGTGACCGTCCTGCGATTCCAGCACTGGCGCGAGATGGACGCCGACCAGCGCAGCGCCCTGCTCGACCGGGGCCTCGCGGCGATCTTCGACCCTGCGTTGCGCGAGTCGATCGGCGAGCTGATCGACGACGTCCGCCTGCGGGGTGACGACGCCGTGTGTGACGCACTGGCGCGCTTCGACGGCGTGCACCTCGACCCCGACCGGCTGCGGGTCACCGACGACGAACTCGACGGGGCGGCCGTCGGCGACGACCTCGACCGGGCGATCGACGACGCGATCGCCCATCTGCGGGCGTTCAACGAGCACCAGCTGGAACGGCTCGGCGACTGGTCGTTCGAGCCCGAGCGCGGCCTCGTCGTCGGCGAGAAGATCACCCCGATCACGTCGGCCGGACTGTTCACGCCGTCGGGCAAGGCCAGCTATCCGAGCGTCGCGTATCAGCTCGCCGTGCCGGCGACCGTGGCCGGTGTGCCGCAGCTGGTGCTGGTCGTGCCCCCGGTCCCGGGCGGGTCGGGTGCGGTCGACCCGGCGGTGCTCGTGGTGTGCCGCAAGCTCGGTGTGCGCCACGTCGTGCGGGTCAACGGCCCGGCCGGCATCGCCGCGCTCGGGTTCGGCACCGCCAGCATCCCGGCGGTCCGGATGGTGGTCGGCCCCGGTTCGCCGGCGGTCACGCTCGCCCAGGTCGAGATGCAGCGCCACGGGCTGGCGACGATGATGCTGCTCGGCCCGACCGAGAGCCTGGTCATCGCCGACCACTCCGCCGATCCGCTGCGGCTGGCGGCCGACTTGTTGATCGAGGCCGAGCACGGTACCGACACCTCGGTCGTGCTGGTGTGCACCGACCGCGCCGTCGCCGAGGCCACCGACACCCACCTCGTGCGTCAGCTCGCCGACCTTCCGCCGGTGCGCGCCGCGGCGGCACGGTCGGCGCTGGGCGTCAACGGTGGTTGCGTGATGGTCGACTCGCTCGACGAGGCGGTCGAGGTCGCCAACCGTTATGCGCCCGAGCACCTCCAGGTGGCGGTCGCCGACGCGGCGGTCGAGGGCGTCGTCGCCGGGGTCGTGAACGCCGGCGAGATCCTCGTCGGCCAGCACACGCCGTTCAGCGCCGCCAACTTCGTGATCGGATGCCCGGCGTCGCTGCCCACCAGCGGCTTCGCCCACGTCAGTTCGGGCATCACCGCCGCCACGTTCGTGAAGCGCACCGCGATCGCCCGCGCCGACGAGTCGGCGTTGCGCCGCATGGCGCCCTCGGTGATCGCGCTCGCCGACCACGAGGGATTCCCCGCTCACGCCGCCGCGTTGCACCGTCGATCTTGACGCGATCTTGAGCGCCGATCCGGCCGGCCCGAGCCCGGGAGCGCCCGGCGGTGCCGTACGCTCGACGGGGTGGCGACGATCCTGTTGGTGGAGGACGACGAGCGAATCAGCGAGCCGTTGCTGAGGGTGCTCGGCTCGGAGGGGTTCGACGTCGTGCGCGCCGCCACCGGCGGCGACGGCATCGAACGGGTCGGCGCCGGGCACCCCGACCTGGTGTTGCTCGATCTCAGCCTGCCCGACATCGACGGCCTCGACGTGTGCCGCCGGATCCGCACCGATCACCCCGAGCTGCCGATCATCATGCTCACCGCCCGCGCCGAGGAGATGGACGTGATCGTCGGGCTCGGCGCCGGCGCCGACGACTACGTCGCCAAGCCGTTCCGGCTCGCCGAGCTGATCGCCCGGATCCGGGCCCGGCTGCGGGTCGTCGAGGCGGGGCGGCGGTTCCCGCGCGAGATGCAGGCCGGCCCGCTGCGGGTCAACACCGAGTCACGCCGCGCCTTTCGCGACGACGCCGAGCTCGACCTGACCTCGAAGGAGTTCGACCTGTTGGCGTTGTTGATGAGCCGACCCGACGTCACCCTCACCCGCAGCGAGATCATGGCCGCCGTGTGGGACGAGAACTACTGGGGCTCGACGCGCACGCTCGACACGCACGTGTCGACGTTGCGGCGCAAGATCGGTGACGACACCGACCCGCCCGGCATCGTCGTCACGGTGCGCGGCGTGGGCTTCCGGTTCGAGGGCTGACCGGCGGCCCACCGTGCGGCGCCGGCTCGTCCTGTCCACCGTCGCGATCGTGGCGGTGGTGCTCGGTGCGATCTCGGTGCCGATCGGGTTGATCGTCTACGACGCCGCCGAGCGGCAGCTCGACACCCGTCTCGCCGAGCTGGTCGTCGCCATCGAGGCCGACTACTCGGCGGCGATCGAGGCCGGACGGGTGCCGGATCCTGCGGCGTTGGGCGCTCGGCTCGGCCCCCAGGACGCCTTGCGGATCGAGCCGATCGCCGGCGCGGCCGTGACCGCCGGCGCGTCCGAACCCGCCCGCTCGACGCGCGCCGTCTCGCAGGCCGCCGCCGACGGCGCCGTGATCACCGTGCGCACCGACGCCGACCCGCTCGACGACAATTTCCGTCGCCAGGTGAAGGCGCTGCTGTGGCTGGCGCTCGGCGCACTCGGTGCGGCCGCCGCGCTCGCCGCCGTGCAGGCGCGTCAGCTGGCGCGGCCGCTCGAACGCCTGTCGGCACGCGCCGGCAGGATCGGCGACGGCGACTTCAGCGCCCAGCGGTTCGCGCCCACCGGGATCCCCGAAATCGACGACATCGGTGCCGCGCTCGACGTCAGCGCCCGGCGGGTCGACGACATGCTGGCGAGCGAGCGGCACATCACCGCCGACATCACCCATCAACTGCGTACCGGCATCACCGGCATCGCGATGCGCTTCGAGATCCTGACCAGGCACCCCGATCGCGAGGTGGCGGCCGAGGCCACCACCGGCCTCGAGCAGACCGACCAGCTCAACGCCACGATCGACGACCTGCTCGCTGCGGCGCGCCGGCGCGGCACCGACCAGCGGGTCGTGTTCGACGCGACGCAGGTCGTCGCCGCCCACGTCGACGAATGGCGGCCGCGATTCGACCGGGTGCGGCGTCACCTGGCGGTGGTCGTCGTGCGTCCGGCGCCCCCGGTGGTCGGCACGATCGGGCTGTTCGGGCAGGTGATCGACATCCTGATCGACAACGCCCTGCACCACGGCACCGGCACGGTCACGGTGATGATCGACGGCGCCGACGTGGTGGTGGTCGATCAGGGGCCCGGCATCGCTGCTGACCGTCTCGACTCGGTGTTCGAGGCCCCGGCCGACCCGGCCGCCCGCCACGGCAGGGGCCTCCCGCTGGCGCGCCGGCTGGCACAGGCCGACGGTGCGACGCTCGAGGTGATCGACCCTCGTCCGCTGCGGCTGCGGCTGCGGTTGGTGCGCGGCGACCCCGCCGCCTGAACGGCCGGTTCACCAGCGGGAGGCACCCCGGCGGTCAGCCCCCGGCAGCGCCCTCGACGACCAGCACGTGCTCGTCGCCGTCGCCGGGTGCGGTGGTGACGCGCAGCGTGTCGCCGTCGGCGACCTTGCCCTCGAGGATCAACACGGCGGCGCGGTCACCGATCTCGCGTTGGATGACCCGCTTGAGCGGCCGGGCGCCGAACGCCGGATCGAACCCTTCGCGGGCCAGCAACTCTTTGGCGTCGTCGGTCACCTCGAGGGTGAGCCGCCGGTCGGCCAGGCGGCGCCGCAGCCGCTCGAGCTGGATGTCGACGATGTGCCGCAGGTCGGCCTCGGTGAGGGCGCGGAAGCGGATCATGTCGTCGACCCGGTTGATGAACTCGGGCCGGAAGAAGCTGTGCGGGTCGCCCGGCAGATTGGACGTCATGATCAGCACGGTGTTCGTGAAGTCGACCGTGCGGCCCTGACCGTCGGTGAGGCGACCGTCGTCGAGCACCTGCAACAAGACGTTGAACACGTCGGCGTGGGCCTTTTCGATCTCGTCGAGCAGTACCACGGCGTACGGGCGCCGGCGCACCACCTCGGTGAGCTGGCCGCCCTCGTCGTAGCCGACGTAGCCGGGAGGCGCACCGATCAGCCGGCTGACGGAGTGCTTCTCCATGTACTCGCCCATGTCGATGCGCACCATCGCCCGCTCGTCGTCGAACAGGAACTCGGCCAGGGCGCGGGCCAGCTCGGTCTTGCCGACGCCGGTCGGGCCGAGGAACATGAACGACCCGATCGGCCGGTTGGGGTCGGACAGGCCGGCCCGGCTGCGGCGGATCGCGTTCGAGACCGCGATCACCGCCTCGTCCTGGCCGATCACCCGCTGGTGCAGCGAGTCCTCGAGATGGATCAGCTTGGCCATCTCCGACTCCAACAGCCGGGTCATCGGCACGCCGGTCCACTTCGAGACCACCTCGGCGATGTCCTCGGCGTCGACCTCTTCTTTCAGCATCCGCTCGCTGCTCTGCAGCTCGTCGAGGTGCCCGGTGGCCTCTTCGATCCGGCGTTCGAGTTCGGGCACCCGGCCGTAGCGGATCTCGGCGGCGACGTTGAGGTCGGTCTCGCGTTCGAGCTGGCTGCGCAGCTGCTCGAGTTCTTCTTTGAGGTTGCGGATCGCGTCGATCGCCTGCTTTTCGCCCTCCCAGTGGCCCTTCATGCGGGCCAGCTCGACGTTGAGCTCGGCGAGCTCGGTGTGCAGCGCCCCGAGCCGCTCCTTCGACGCCTGGTCGCTCTCTTTCTCGAGCGCCACCTGCTCGATCTCGAGTTGCAGGATGCGGCGCCCGACGACGTCGATCTCGGTCGGCATCGAGTCGATCTCGATGCGCAGTTTCGACGCTGCCTCGTCGACGAGGTCGATCGCCTTGTCGGGCAGGAACCGGTTGGTGAGGTAGCGGTTGGACAGGACCGCCGCCGACACGAGCGCCGAATCCTGGATGCGCACCCCGTGGTGCACCTCGTAGCGTTCCTTGAGGCCGCGCAGGATGCCGACGGTGTCTTCGACCGAGGGCTCGCCGACGTACACCTGCTGGAAGCGCCGTTCGAGCGCCGGGTCCTTCTCGACGTGCTTGCGGTACTCGTCGAGCGTGGTGGCGCCGATCATGCGCAGCTCGCCGCGCGCCAGCATCGGCTTGATCATGTTGCCGGCGTCCATCGCGCCCTCGGCACCGCCGGCGCCGACGATGGTGTGGAGCTCGTCGACGAACGTGATCACTTCGCCGGCGGCGTCGGTGATCTCCTTGAGCACCGCCTTGAGGCGCTCTTCGAACTCGCCCCGGTACTTCGCGCCGGCGAGCATCGATCCGATGTCGAGGGCGATCAACCGCTTGCCCTTGAGGCCCTCGGGGACGTCGCCGTCGCAGATCCGCCGCGCCAGCCCCTCGACGATCGCCGTCTTGCCGACGCCCGGCTCGCCGATCAGCACCGGGTTGTTCTTGGTGCGCCGCGACAGCACCTGGATGACGCGTCGGATCTCCTCGTCGCGGCCGATGACCGGATCGATCTTGCCGTCGGCCGCCCGGGCGGTGAGGTCCTGGCCGTACTTCTCGAGCGCGGCGAACTTCTCCTCGGGGTTCTGGTCGGTGACCCGGTGGCTGCCGCGGATGTCGCGCAGTACGGCGAGCAGCTCTTCGCTGCCGACCCCGAGGCGGTCGTTCATCGCCAGCAACAGGTGCTCGACCGAGAGGTAGTCGTCGCGGAGGTCTTTGCGGTACTGCTCGGCGCGGTCGGCGACCGCGGTGAGTTCGCGGTTCAGGCGCGGCTCGGCGCCGCCGTGGGCCTGGGGGAGCCGGTCGAGTGCGCCGAGCGCCCGGTCGCGCACCATGCCGGGCGACTGTCCGAGCTTGGCGAGCAGGGGAGCGACGACCGTGCCGTCCTGCGAGGTGATCGCCGCCAGCAGGTGATCGACGGTGAGTTCGGGATGGTGCTCGGACTTCGCGTGGTCGATCGCCGCGGCGAACGCCTCCTGGGTCTTGACCGTCCACTTCTTCGGATCCAGCGCCATGGGGGAAGTGTAGCAACGTCCACCGAACTTGATACAAGACGACTCAGCATTACTGAGTGGCAAGGACGGATGGTGGCCCCGGGCGGCCCACCCGGGGGCTCAACGGGCATCGGGAACCGACACGTCGACGGCCCACGCCGTGCCGTGATCGGCGTAGCCGCCGTCGGCGACCGAGGCGAGGAAGGCGACCACCGCCGGATCGTCCGTCGACTCGAGGTGCGCGGCGTAGTGGTCGGGATGGTGTCCGGCGCCGGCGAACCCGCCGGCGAACACGTCGACGACCTGCCGCTCGCCGGTGCGGCGGACACCGGGGCGGGGTGTGACGGCGTCGGCGACGTGGCGAGTGGCTGCCGGCAGTTGCCCGGTGGCGACCGCGATCGCGGCGCCGGCCCACGCGGCACGCTGGTCGGCGATGAAGCGGGCACCGTCGAGCGCGGCGCCGGAGGCGTCGGCGAGCAGGCCGCCGAGCGCGGTGACGGCGGCGGCCGGGTCGCCCCGGCCGAGCGCGGCGACCGTCGTGGCCGCCTCGTCGATCGCCCCGACGACGTGGGGGTGGCCGACCATCTCGCCGATCACCGCCGCATCCCACCGGTTCTGCAGCACCAGCACCTCGGTCGCCGGGGGCACCGTCGCCAGCTGCGGCCCCGAGTGGTAGCCGGCGGCGACGACGTGGGTGACCGAGAAGCCCTCAGGGCCGTTGAAGCCGGCGTCGGCGGCGAGGTCGAGCGCCGTGTCGGCACCGAAACTGTGCCCGACGATCATCACGCGGGCGCCCGCCGGCACGCCTGCTGCCACGACGGCGTCCCACACCATGCGGGCGTAGCGGTTGTCGCCCACCGACGTCGACCGCGCCGACGCGACGGCATGCCGGTCGAGGTCGCGCACCGACCGGTTGGCGGGGTCGAGGCCCAGGCGGGGGGAGGTCAGGTCGATCACGCCGGGCAGCACGATCAGATAGCGGTCGCCGTCGAGACGCACCAACTCGAACTCGTCGGGTCGCAGCCGGGCCGGGTCGCCGACGTCGGTGAGCGCCCGGGTGACGACGGCGCGGCCGCGTTCGACCGGTGTCGAGCCCGAGATCAGGTACGGCGTTCGCAACTCGGTGTCGCCGGTCTCGCCGAGGTCGCCGCGCGCCGGCGAGAACGCGAACGCCGCCCAGTCGGGCACGCAGGCCGCCGGCATCGCGAGCTGGGCCTGGGCGCCCGCCCGGTGCAACCAGCGCGCGATCGTCGCCGCGTCGACCGGCGCGGCGGCGTCGGCTGCCGCCGCCCGGTCGGCCACCAGCCGGGTGAGCGACGCCAACACCCAGCTCTCGGTGCTCGCCGCCGCGAGCTGCCGGGCGGCGGTGTCACCGGCGTCGTGGAGATGGAGCCGGTCGAGTTCGGCGGTGAGCTCGGTGCTCACCCGGAACCAGGCGTCGCCGCGTTCGGCCCACACGAGCGCGACGCGACGCGCCGGCTCGGGGTCGATCCAGAGCGCGCTCACGCATCGACCCACGGCGCCGGGGGCAGCGGGGCGGGAACCGCCAGCCGTTCGTGCGGAGACAGCTCGCGGTAGCGGGCGAGCGCGCTCGCGTAGCGGGCGCACACCTCGGCCCGGTCGTCGCAGGTGGTGGCCAGGCGGCGCAGCGTCTCGCCGGCCGCCACGAGCCAGACCCGCCGTCGTTCGAGCGACCCGGCCAGCGCCTCGCGCGCCGGGCCCTCGCCGACGAAGCCGAGGGCACCCGCGGCCGGCGCGGCGGCCTCGCGCAGGGCGTGCTCGCTCAAAGTGCGGTACCTGCTCGCGGCGTCGCGGTACTGGTGCGTGTTCGGCATCGCTCGACCCCCTCGCCCCCGCACGCCGGCGGCGGGCACGGTGAGCGTACGGTCGCCGGCGGCGGGCTTCGATGGGGAGCGCTTCGCAGCGCGGCGCCGGTCGGGTCAGGCGAGCTGGCCGGCGTCGAGCGCGTAGAGGTCGTCGGCCGGGGCCAGCACGGCGGGCAGCAGCGCCGCCGCCGTCGGCAGGATCTGCTCGCCGAAGAAGCGGGCGCTGGTGCACTTCGCCGCCCGGTGGGCCTCGTCGTCGCCGGCACCGCCGTCGAGCGCGATCACGGCCTTCGCCAGCAACCCACCGCACACGGTGGTGCCGAGCAGGCGCAGGTACGGGCTCGACGCGCCGAGCAGCGAGCGGGGGTCGCTGACGGCGGTCGCGACGAGATGGGCGGTCGCGGTGCGGGCCGCCGTGACGGCCTCGCCGAGGCGCCCCGCGAACCCGGCCATGCCGGCGATGGCCCACAGCTGCTCGCCGTGGCGGTCGAACTCGTCGAGCAGATCGGTGACCGCCCCGCCGGCGCGCATCGCGAGCTTGCGCCCGACCAGGTCGGCGGCCTGGATGCCGTTGGTGCCTTCGTAGATCGCCGCGATCCGGATGTCGCGGGCGTGCTGCGCGGCACCGGTCTCCTCGATGTAGCCCATGCCGCCGTGGATCTGCACCGCGAGCGACGTGATCTCGTTGCCGACATCGGTGCACAAGCCTTTGCTGAGCGGTATCAGCACGTCGGCGCGCTCCTGCCAGGCGCGGGCGCCGTCGGCGTCGCCCGCCGAACGGGCGGTGTCGGCGCGGTCGAGCGCCGCCGCGTTGGCGTACACGAGGCACCGCATCGCGTCGATCCACGACCGCTGGGTCATCAGCATCCGGCGCACGTCGGGATGGTCGATGATCGGGCTCGAGGTGCCGGCCGGAGCCCCGATCGCGCGGCCCTGCAGCCGGTCCTGCGAGTACTGCAGGGCCTGCTGGTAGGCCCGCTCGCCGAGCGCCAGGCCCTGCAGCCCGACCGACAGCCGGGCGTTGTTCATCATCGTGAACATGTTGCGCATGCCGTCGTGCTCGCCGCCGACCAACCAGCCGACGGCGTCGCGGTACTCCATCACGCACGTCGGCGAGCCGTGGATGCCGAGCTTGTGCTCGATCGACAGGCAGTGTGCGCCGTTGCGTTCGCCGAGCGACCCGTCGGGGCCGACGAGGAACTTCGGCACCAGGAACATCGAGATGCCCTTGGTGCCGGGCGGCGAACCGGGTGTCCTGGCCAGCACCAGGTGCACGATGTTGGCGGCGCAGTCGTGCTCGCCCCAGGTGATGAAGATCTTCTGGCCGGTGATCCGCCAGGCGTCGGGGGCGGCGTCGGGGGCCGGCACGGCTTTGGTCGTCACCGCCCCGACGTCGGACCCGGCGTGGGGTTCGGTGAGGTTCATCGTGCCCGTCCACTCGCCGGTCAGCATCTTGGGCAGGTAGGTCGCCTTCTGGTCGTCGGAGCCGTGGGCGTGGATCGCGTCGATCGCCCCCTGGGTCAACAACGCGCACAGCGAGAAGGCCATGTTCGCGCTGGTGAGCATCTCCTGCACGGCGATCGCGGTGACCCAGGGGAAGTCGGCGCCGCCGTAGCGGGTGTCGAACGGCATCGCCCCGAAACCGGACTCGACCCACTTGGCGTACGCCGGCGGGAAACTGGGCGGGGTCACCACCGAGCCGTCGGGCAACCAGGTGGCGCCGATCGCGTCCCCGTCGCGGTTGGTCGGTGCCACCACCTCGGCCATCAGACGGCCGACTTCGGCGAGCACCTCGTGCACCGTTTCGGCATCGACGTGGCCGAACCGTTCGCCCTCGACGATCCGGTCGAGCTCGGCGACGTGATCGAGGACGAACCGGATGTCGCGCAGCGGAGGGGTGTAGTCGCTCACGCCTCCAGGCTGTCACAGCACGGGCGCCTCAGGAAACCCGGCTTCACAGCCGTCGGTTCGCGGGTGCTAGGTTGCCGGGACACGTAAGAGGGTGTCATCGGTCACACGTCAGTGTCCGGCGCCACTGGGGAATCTTGGCCATCGTGAATCGTGGCAAACGTCGAGGGGATCACATGACGCTCACCGAGCAGACACATTCAACCGCAGCCGAAGCCACCGGCGCGGTGACCGTGGCGTCGCTCGCCCGTGACTGGGCCGCCCGGGCGCCCCGTCAGGTCGCGATGCGCGAGAAGGACTTCGGGATCTGGAAGGAATACACCTGGGGCCAGACCTGGGAGTTGATCGAGCTCGCCGCCCACGGGTTGTTGGCGCTCGGGGTCGAACCGGGCGACCGGGTGTCGATCCACGCCGAGGACCGGCCCGAGTGGATCATCCTCGACCTCGCCACCGTCGCCGTGCGCGGCATCACCGTCGGGTTCTACCCGACCAACCCGGCCGCCGAGGTCGAATACCTGCTGCAGGACTGTGGGGCCTGCGTGCACCTCGCCGAGGACGAGGAGCAGTACGACAAGGCTCTCGAGGTCGACCCTGCGAAGATCCCTGATCTTCGCAAGATCATCTTCGTCGAGCCGCGCGGCATGGTCGGCAAGGACGACCCCCGTCTGCTCTTCTGGGACAACCTGCTCGAACTCGGTCGCGAGCACCGTGTGGGCAACGCCGATGCGTTGAAGCAGCGGATGGCTGCCGCCCGGCCCGACGACGTGATGACCCTCGTGTACACCTCGGGTACCACCGGCCCTCCCAAGGGGGCGATGCTCACCAACAAGAACTCGATCTTCTGCGTCGACAAGATCGTCAAGGCGGAGGATCGAGCACCCGGTGGCCCGCCGAACCCCAACGATCAGATCGTCACCTATCTGCCCCTTTGCCACGTCGCCGAACGGATCTTCTCCACCTGGACGATGGTCGGCGCCGGTCCGATCCTCAACTTCGCCGAGTCGATCGACACGGTCAACGACAACCTGCGCGAGGTGCAGCCGACCATCTTCTTCGCCGTCCCCAGGATCTGGGAGAAGTTGCACGCGATCGCCCTGATCAAGGCGAACGACGCCACCTGGTTCAAGCGCAAGATGCTCACGTTCGGGCTCGCGCTGGCCGGTCGGATCGGCAAGATCAAGGTCGCCAACAACGGTGACCACACCGTGGTGTCCCGGGTGCTCGCCGCCATCGGCTGGGTGCTCGTCTTCCGGGCGCTGCGCGAGCGGATCGGGATGCGGCGTGTGCGGCATGCCAGCTCGGGCGCGGCGGCGATCGCCCCCGAAGTGCTCGAGTTCTTCATCGGCCTCGGCGTGCCGGTGTTCGAGCTGTACGGGATGACCGAGAACGCCGCGGTCGCCACCACCAACTTCGTGGGCCGTATGAAGCTCGGCACGGTCGGTGAGCCCTATCCCGACATCGGGTTCCGCATCGCCGAGGACACCGGCGAGATCCAGGTCAAACACGACGGCGTGTTCAAGGGCTACTGGAACAAGCCCGACAAGACGGCCGAGACGTTCACCCCCGACGGTTGGCTGATGACCGGCGACGTCGGCGAGTGGGTCGACGGCACCCACGTCCGCATCGTCGACCGCATCAAGCACATCATCATCACCTCGGGCGGCAAGAACATCTCGCCGTCGGAGATCGAGAACAGTCTCAAGACGTCGCCCTACGTCAAAGAGGCGATGGTCATCGGTGAGGGCCGCAAGTACCTCAGCGCCCTGATCGGGATCGAACTCGACACGGTGGGCAACTGGGCGCTCCGCCGCAACATCCCCTACACCACGTACCGCGACCTCTCGGAGAAACCCGAAGTGATCGAGTTGATCGAGGGTGTCGTCAAGGCGACGAACGAGAAGTTCGCACGGGTGGAGAACATCCGCAAGTTCCGGCTCCTGCCCAAGGAGCTCGATCACGAAGACGGTGAGCTGACGGCCACACAGAAACTGAAGAGGAGTTCGATGTTGGAAATGTTCGGTGAACTCGTGGAGTCGATGTACTGATGTCGTTCGCTGCCGCTCTGCTCGCCAACTCGGGACAGATCTTCCTCCAGACGCTGGTGAAATCGCTCGCGCTCGGGTCGGTCTACATCGTGATCGCGCTCGGGTTCGTCATCATTTTCAAGGGCACTCAGGTGCTCAACTTTGCAGCCGGCGCGATCTCGATGGCCGGCGCGATGTTCATGGCGATCATGGTCGGTGACGGTGGTCTGCCGTTCCTGCCCTTCGACAATCCGTTCGCGCCCAGCGTCGACGATCCCAACGTGTTCGTCTGGTTCTTCAACCTGCTCGTCGTGCTGATGATCGCCGCCCTGTTCGGCTTGATCTGCGAGCGGGTGGCGATCCGCCCGATGATCGGGCAGCCGCTGTTCGCGATGGCAGTCATCACGCTGGGCCTCGAGGTGGCGATCCGCCCGTTCAACCTCGACGCCTCGGCGATCCAGGCCCGTACGTTGAACATCCCATGGGGCGCGGAGGCCTGGACGCTGTGGGGAGCGCTGGTTCCGAAGTCGTACGTCGCGGCGATGATCCTCGCATCGATCGCCGGCGTGCTCGTCATCGCCTTCTACCGGTCCCGGTTGGGTATCGCGATGCGGGCGGTCGCCTTCGACCAGGAGGCGGCGATGGCTCAGGGCATCAACGTCGGTCGCGTGTTCGCGATCGCCTGGGGTCTCGGGGCGGCCCTCGCCGCCCTCGGCGCCATCATGTACGGCATGGCCCCGTTCCCTCCGGGCGGCCAGGTCAGCCAGGAGATCCATCCGATCCTGGCGCTGCGAGTGCTGCCGGTCATCGTGCTCGGTGGTCTCGACTCGGCGTCGGGCGCGGTGTACGGCGGTCTGATGATCGCCGGCGCCGAGGTGTTCGCCGGCGAGTACCTGTCGCAGTGGAACGGCACCCTCGGGTCCGGATATTCGACGATCGTGCCGTACGTCGTCATGCTCGTCATCTTGCTCGTGAGGCCCTACGGCCTGTTCGGGACGCCGGAGATCCGCAGGGTCTGATGACGATGACAACCGTCTGGATTCTCCACCACGTGCCAGCGGGCGCGACGACTGTCGAGGTGATCTGACCCGTGTTCGGCCGCCCACTCCTACGCACCTCCTACGAGCAAGATGCCGCCTTGTTGCCCACGGCGTTCCAGAAGGGGGCGATGGCGCTGTTCCTGCTGGCCCTCGTCCTGATGGGTCTGGGAAACGGGATCTTCACCTGGCTTCCCGAGGGCCTGCTCGGTCCGACCTGGATCAATCCGATCACCAACCTGTTGCCGCTGGCGATCGCCGCGCTCGGCTTCAACATCCTCGTCGGTGTGACCGGCCAGGTGTCGATCGGCCACGCCTTCTTCATGGGGGTCGGCGCCTACACCGGGGTGGCGCTCGGCGGCAGTGGCAGCGGGGGCGCCAAGGCGTGCGTGCCGTTCCACGAAGAGCTGGGGCTCCTCGAGCAGACCGGTCAGTGTGGCCTCGGTCTGCCGATGTGGATCTGGCTCCCCATGTCCGGTATCGCCGCCGCCTTGGTCGGCATCTTCGTTTCGCCCGCCGCCGTGCGGGTACGCGGCCTCTACCTGGCGATCGTCACCCTCGGCCTGGTCTTCATCGGCCTGCACATCGGGCGCATGTTGCCCGAGTTCGCCGGTGACTTCGAATCGGGTCGGCGTTGGCCGGGCCTCGACGTGCGCCTCTGGAAGGAGGAGGCGCCGCTGGTCGACATGAGCTCCGACGGCACGTGGTTCGGTGTGATCCACCTCTCGGAGGAGCAGAAACAGTTCTTCTTCCTGCTGGTGATCGTGATCGTGTTCACCGTTCTCGCCAAGAACATCATCCGCAGCCGCACGGGACGAGCCCTGCAGGCAATTCGCGACCGGGACATCGCCGCCGAGGTGATGGGGGTGCCCGAGTTCAAGTACAAGCTGATCGGATTCGCCCTGTCCTCCAGCTTCGCCGGCGTCGGTGGTGCACTCTGGGCCGCCAAGCTCGGGCGGGTGTCGCCGGTCGACTTCTCGTTGTTCCTGTCGGTCGACTTCATCGCGATCTTGCTGATCGGAGGGGTCGGCACGATCAGCGGGACGTTGCTCGGCACGGTGTTCGTCGAGCTGATCCCCGACGTGGTGGAGACGTTCACCGAATGGCTCGGCGATCAGACCGCGGCGGCGCCGCCGCTGGGATGGATCGCAAACCTGCTGCTCACCAACGGTGCAGGTGACTTCGGCCCGATCTCGCTGGTCACCGGATCGCCGGGCTGGCCGATGAGCGTGTTCTTCTGGAACTTCGTGATCTACGGCGTCTTGATCGTGGTCTTCCTGATCTTCGAGCCCCTCGGATTGTTCGGCATCTGGCTACGGATCAAGAACTACTGGAAGGGCTGGCCGTTCAGCTACTAGTACCGGCCATCCGGTCGACCTGCGGCATGTCCGAGGGCGACGGCAACACAAAGGTGTGGGCACCGACCGGTGCCCCCAAACCCAACACAGGGGGAAACCAATGAGAAGAAGATCCAAAGCCCTGGCATCGCTGGTGGCGGCTTCGCTCGTGATCGCGGCCTGTGGCGGCGACGACGACGATACGTCGTCGGATGAGCCGGCTGAGCAGCCGGCCGACGAGCCCGCCGACGAGCCCGCCGACGAGCCGGCCGACGAGCCGGCCGACGAGCCCGCCGACGAGCCCGCCGACGAGCCCGCCGACGAGCCGGCCGACGAGCCGGCCGAGGTCTTGACCGATTTCGGTGTCGATGCCGAGAACAAGGTGATCCGAGTCGGTCTCAACGCTGACCTGTCGGGCCCGTTCGCGGCGCTCGTCGTGGACATCGTCGAGGGTCAGAAGGTGTACTGGGAGGTGTTCAACGAGGCCGGTGGATACAAGGGCTGGACGGTCGAGACCGTCGTCCTCGACTCCGGTTACGCCACCGACAAGGGCATCGAGAACTACCAGGAGTTGGCTCAGGAGTCCGATGAGGGCGTCTTGATGATCACCGAGAACACCGGTTCGCCGATCACCTCGGCGGTCGCCCCTGATGCGGCTGACGACAACATGCTGGTCATTCCGCTGTCGTGGGCCTCGCTGTGGCCCGACCCCGAGTACGGGGCCGCGATTCTCGAGAAGCAGACCACCTACTGCATCGAGTCGATGAACGGCGTCGAGTGGCTCAAGGGCAAGGCGGAGAGCGACGGCATGGAGGCCAAGCTGGCGATCATCGGTCGCCCGGGTGAGTACGGCGCGGACGGTTCGGCCGGCGCGCTCCTCGCCGCCGAAGCGCTGGGCATCCCGGTCGTCTACGACGGCTCTGGAGCCGTTGCCGGCGACGACCGCACAGCTGTCATCTCCGAGCTGGTCGGTTCGGGTGCCACCATCGTGTGGACCACCCTCACGCCAGGTGAGCTCTTGGACATCTTCGGCAACTCGGTCAGCCAGGGTTTCGAGGCGTACTGGTCGGGCAACTCGCCGTCGTTCAGCTACCCGGTCCACATGCCGTCCGACTTCGCTGCCGAGTTCTCGGAGTTCTACTTCCAGTCCTACTACCAAGCGCCTTGGGCGACCGCTGGGATCCCTGAGATGGATCGTCTGGTGACCGAGATGGTCGCTCGGCGTCCGGCGCTCAACGTCTCGGATGCGTACGGGACGGGCTGGATCGAGGGCATCATGGCCGAGACGCTGATCAGGCGAGCGATCGACGACGGCGACCTCACCCGGGCTCACATGGTGGCGATCAGCCAGTCGCCCGACTTCCAGGTCGACTTCGGTGGTCTCTCCGCCAACCAGTCCTGGCCGCAGGACTACAACGCAGCAGTCGTCCGGTCGAGCTGGATCTATGACGTCGACTCGACGAAGTTCAACATCTTCCCGATGTCGGAGTACACCCCGGAGAACCCGGGTTCGTCGGGTCTGATCCCGATCGAGCAGGACTACATCGGGTCCGTCGCACAGAACTACGTGTTCGACGGCCCCTGCATCGAGCCCAGCTCCTGATCACCAACCGTTAGTGGTGGGGCCGGACGATCGCCGTCCGGCCCCACCACCGGCACTGTCGCAACGAAAGGTTCTCTCGTGCTCGAAGTCGCCAACCTGGAGGTCGTCTACAACGAGGTGATCCTCGTGCTGCGCGGCCTGTCGATCGAGATCCCCGACGGTCAGATCGTCGCGCTGCTGGGTTCGAACGGCGCCGGCAAGACAACGACCGCCCGCGCGATCACAGGTCTGCTCGACGTGCACGAGGGCAAGATCACCAAGGGCTCGGTGACTTGGGGCGGCAAGTCGCTGCCCCACAACGACCCGTCCGGCATCGTTCGATCCGGTATCAGTCAGGTGATGGAGGGGCGTCGGATCTTCGGCGAGCTCTCGGTCGACGAGAACCTGATCACCGGGGCGTTCACCAACCGCGCCAACGAGAAGCAGAACTACGACCGGGTGATGAGTCTGTTCCCCCGGCTCCACGAGCGCCGGAACCAGACCGCCGGTCTGCTCTCGGGTGGCGAGCAGCAGATGCTCGCCATCGGGCGGGCCCTGATGGCCGAGCCGAAGTTGCTGATCCTCGACGAACCGTCGCTGGGGTTGGCACCCAAGCTCGTCGAGCAGGTCCGCGACGTGATCGTCGAGATCAACCAGCAGGGGACCAGTGTGCTCTTGATCGAGCAGAACGCGATGATGGCCCTGTCGATCGCCAGCTACGGCTACATCCTCGAGACCGGCAAGGTCGTGATGGACGGCGACGCCAAGAAGCTGCTCGCCGACGACGACGTGAAGGAGTTCTACCTCGGACTCCACGGCGACGAGGGCGAGAAGAAGTCGTTCAAGGACGTCAAGCACTACAAGCGCCGCAAGCGGTGGGCGAGCTGATCGGGGGTCGTGATGAGTGAGAATCTGCTCGATGTCGAGGGCATCACCTTGAGTTTCGGCGGGGTCACCGCCATCAACGACGTCTCGTTCGACGTCAAACCCGGCGAGCTGTTCGCGATCATCGGCCCCAACGGCGCCGGCAAGACATCGATCTTCAACACGATCTCGCAGGTGTACCGCCCCCAGCACGGTGACATCAGGTTCGAGGGCCAGTCGCTGATGGGCCACCGTCCCGACCACGTCGCCCAGCTCGGCATCGCCCGCACGTTCCAGAACATCGCGCTGTTCCCGCAGATGAACGTGATCGACAACATGTTGACCGGCCGCCACATCCGCATGCAGTCGTCGTGGTTGGCGGGCGCGCTGTGGGTCGGCAAGGCCAAGCGCGAAGAGGTCGAGAACCGTCGCCGGGTCGAGGACATCATCGACTTCCTCGAGATCGAGCAGTGGCGCAAGCACCCGGTGGCGTTGCTGCCCTACGGCTTCCAGAAGCGGGTCGAGCTCGGCCGGGCGCTGGCGATGGAGCCCAAGCTGCTGTTGCTCGACGAGCCGGTGGCGGGCATGAACCTCGAGGAGACCGAGGACATGGCCCGGTTCATCCTCGACATCCAGCGCGAACTCGGGATCTCGATCCTGCTCGTCGAACACGACATGGGCCTCGTGATGGACATCGCCGACCGGGTGATGGTGCTCGACTTCGGCGAACGCATCGCGATCGGCACCCCGGCCGAGGTGCAGAGGAACCCGGACGTGATCGCTGCCTACCTGGGCAGCGAGTTCGCCTGACCGTCGTCGCCGGGCCGTCAGATCGCGTCGAGCACCGAGCGGTTGACCCGGCGCGTGCGGCCGCGCACCAATGCGACGACCGTTGCCTCCGACTCGGCGTCGGGTGCCGCCGTGACCACGATGTCCCACACCGTCGAACGCCCGCTCGACCACCGTCGCTCGGCCGTGGCGGTGAGCACCTGACCGACCTCGACCGGCGCCAGCCAGTCGATCTCGGCCGACGACGCCAGCGCCATCACGTTGTCGGCGTTGCTGGCGAACGCCATCGCGCTGTCGGCGAGCAGGAAGGTCATCCCGCCGTGCAGGATGCGGAAGCCGTTGCACATGTCGGCCCGCACGACCATCCGCGCCACGGCCCGCTCGGGCGACGCGGCGACCAGCTCGATCCCGAGCGAGTCGGCCGACGCATCCTTGGCGTGCATCGAACGCGACACCGCGTCCGATGTCATATGGTCGTCCACCGCGGGCAGGTTACGGGGCGCGCCGACCCGTCGGGCAAGCGAGCCGTCGTGCCCGGTGTGCCACCGCCTGACGCCGATGGCCGTCGGGTACGGTCGCGGCGATGGAACGCCGTTCGCGTCTCGTCGTCGCCGGGTTGCTGGTGGCGTTCGTGTTCGGCGGCGCCTCGATCGGCGTGGCGCTCACCCAGCGGATCGACCAGGCCGCCGAGGTCGGCCGCGTCGCCCGGCGCATCGGGTCGCCGCCCGAGACGCTGACACCCGACCAGCGCACGGCCCGCGACCTGGCCGCCACGGTCAACGTCGCCCGCCAACAGCTGGGCCTGCCGGCGCTGATGTGGCACGACCAGGTGGGTGAGGCGGCCGTCGTGCACGCGCGCGACATGGCGAACCGCCTGGTGATGGAGCACCTCGGATCGGATGGATCCGATGCCGGTGTCCGCCTCACGGCGGCCGGTTTCGCCTGGATCCGGTGGGGTGAGGCGCTGGCGGTCGGCTACCGCGACATCGGGGTACTGGTCGACGCGTGGCTGGCGAGCCCGTCGCATCGCCCCTACCTGGTCGGCGACTACCGCTTAGTCGGCACCGCCGTGGCGACCGGCGCCGACGGCCGCCCCTACTGGGTGCTCGTCGTCGCCACCTGACCGGCGACGCCGAGCACCCGTCCGGTGGTGGGGCGCCCGGGTGGGTGACCGCGTCGGTACTCTCGGGGCGTATGTCGCGCGACCGGATCCCCCACGTCGCCCAGGGCACGTGGCGATCCGGTGCGTTGCACGTGTGGGGATGGAACGGCGAGTCGCCGGGGTCGGCGGCGTGGCTGTACGGCGGTTTCGGCCGCCGCCGCGACGGCGCCGACGACGCGTGGCACGACTCGCCGATCTCCTACGGCGAGCTGGGCCGGATCCAGATCGAGTTGCCCGACGGCGGTCAGCGCTCGGTCCCGGCCGTCAAGCTCGACCCGTTCGGGGCGTCGGTGTGGCTGAGCGACACGCCGGCGGGTGAGGCGCTGTCGCCGTCGCTCGCCTGGTTCGCGGCGCTCACGGGCTTCGCGGTCCGCCTCGTCGGCAGCCGCCGGGTCACCCCCGAGGTCGCCGACGAGGGGCCCTTCACGGTCGCTCGCTGGCGGCCGGTGCTCGATGCCGAACACCACGAGGCGATCGCCCACGCCGCCGCGACCGCGCCGGCGATCTGCCGCAACGGGTCGCTCGCCACCACCGACCAGATCCTCGCGGCGCTCGTCGACGGTCTCGCCCGGGCGGTGCTGCACCATGCCGGGTGGCGGCCCGACCTGGGCCGCAAACGATCGGCCGAGGTGCAGGCGGCGAGGGCGGTGTTCGCCGCGCTCGCCAAGCCCGACCCGGTGATCCGTTCGGGCGGTGACGAGTTCCATTCCTCGCTCGGCGACCTCGGCCGCATCCTCGACCGCCACCGGCTGCGGCTCGCCGGCCAGCCGGTCGTGCGGGGCCGGGTGCGGCTCACGCTGCCCGACGACGCCCTCGACCCGTGGCTCGTCGAACTCGAGCTGGTCGACGACGCCGACCCCGGCAAGTGGTGCACGGCCGCCGACGTCTGGTCGGCGGCGCCGAGGGCGCTCGACCTCGCCGGTTCGGTGAGCCGGCTGGGCGTGCTGCGCGCCGAGGTCACCGCCCTGTTCGACGCGGCCGCACCTCACGTGCCCGGCCTCGGCGAACCCGCCGCGCCGGGCGAGCCCACCGGCGCCGAGCTCGACCTCGAGCAGGCCGAGGAGTTCATCGAGGTGGCGTCGTACGAGCTGCATCGTCTGGGCATCGAGCTGCTGGGGCCCGAGCACCTCGTGCGGGCCGCGGTGACGGTGCGCGGCACGGCCACCGAGTCGCCCCAGGACGACCGCCAGGCCCGCTTCGGCAAGGAAGCGCTCGTCGAGTGGACGGCGATCATCGACGACACCGCGTTCTCGGCCGCCGACCTCGAACGGGCGGCGGCGGCGGGCACCACCTTGATGCGCGCCGGCCACCGCTGGGTGCGCATCGACCCGGCCGGGCTGCGGCGCGCCAGGGTGTTGCTCGACGAGCACCTGACGCGTCGCTCCCGGGTCGGGCCGATCGAACTGCTGCGGCTCTCGGCGGGCGGTTCCGCCGCCGGCGAGCCTTCCGTCGAGCTGGTGGCGTTCGACGAACCCGCCGGTTCCCACGAGCCCGACGACGCGGCCGTCGACCCGGCATGGGTGCGGGCCCTGCTCGGTGGTCTCGTCGACGACGGGCTCGCCGAGGTCACCGAGTCGGCCGCGTTCCACGGCGAGTTGCGGCACTACCAGCGGCGCGGGCTCGCCTGGTTGCAGTTCCTGGCCCGGGTCGGCCTGGGCGGTTGCCTCGCCGACGACATGGGGCTCGGCAAGACGGCCACCACCCTGGCGCACCTCGTCGAGCGTCCCGGCCCGCACCTCGTCGTCTGTCCGCTCAGCGTGGTGCACAACTGGGAGGCCGAGGCGCGCCGCTTCACACCCGGCCAGCGCGTCGTGGTGCACCACGGCTCGGGCCGCATCCCGACCGACCCGGCACTGTTCGGCCTGGCCGATACCGACATCGTCGTCACCACCTACGGCCTGCTGCCGCGTGACCTCGACACGCTCGCCTCGATCGCCTGGACCACGGTCGTGCTCGACGAGGCGCAGATGATCAAGAACTCCGCCACCAAAGCAGCCAAAGCGGTGCGCAAGCTCGCCGCCGGCCAGAAGATCGCGCTGACGGGCACGCCGGTCGAGAACCGTCTGAGCGAGCTCTGGGCGATCCTCGACGCCTGCAACCCCGGGCTGCTGGGCAGCCAGCAGCACTTCCGCCAGCATTACGCGAGCGCGATCGAACGCAACAACGACCCCGAGGCCGCGGCCCGGCTGCGCCGGCTGACCCAGCCGTTCGTGTTGCGCCGCACCAAGGCCGACCGGCGCCTGCTGCCCGATCTGCCCGACAAGATCGAGCAGGTCGCCTACGCCCGGCTCACCAAGGAGCAGGCGACGCTCTACCAGCAGATCGTCGACCAACTGCTCGTCGACGCCAGGGATCTCGAGGGCATGGCGCGGCGCGGCCGGGTGCTGGCCGCGCTGACCCGTCTCAAGCAGGTCTGCAACCACCCGGCCCACGCGCTCAAGGACGGGTCGCGCCTGGCCGGGCGCTCGGGCAAGCTGAACCGCTTCGACGAGCTGGTCGACGAGCTGTTCGACGTCGGCGAGCGGGCACTGGTGTTCACCCAGTTCCGCGAGATGGGCGACCTGTTGCAGCGCCACGTCGGCGAACGCTTCGCCGTCGAGGCCCCGTTCCTGCACGGCGGGGTGTCGCGGGTCGGGCGCGACCGCATGGTCGCCGAGTTCCAGGCCGGTGCCGGGTCGCCGTTGCTGATCGTGTCGCTCAAGGCCGGCGGCACCGGGCTCAACCTCACCGCTGCCAGCCAGGTGATCCACTACGACCGATGGTGGAACCCGGCCGTCGAGGACCAGGCCACCGACCGCGCCTGGCGGATGGGGCAGCGGCGCACCGTCAACGTCCACAAGCTGGTGTGCGAGGGAACCGTCGAGGAACGGATCGGTCAGGTGATCGACGAGAAGCGGGCGATCGCCGACGCGGTGATCGGCAGCGGCGAGGCGTGGTTGACCGAACTGTCGACCGACGACCTGGCACGATTGGTGGTGCTCGAATGAGCCGCCCCCGCAAGCCCTACGGGCCCAAGCTGCCGGGCCGGTTGCAGGGCACGATGATCAAGGTGCTCGCGGCCGAGATGAGCGACCAGGGCCGTCTGGCGCGCGGCAGGCAGTACTGGGCCGACGACGCCGTGGTCGACATCGTGGTCGGTCACGGCGCGGTCACCGCCGAGGTGCAAGGCGGCCGGGCCGAGCCGTACGTCGTGACGCTCGAGACGGCGGCCGGCTCCGGTGTCCCGGCCCGGCGCGACGTATGGGTGCAGTGCACCTGCCCCGACGACACCGGTACCGGTGCCGACGCCTGCAAGCACGCCGTGGCCGCCCTGTTCGCCCTCAGCGACGAGGTCACGCTCGAGCCGCTGCTGGTCGAGCGTTGGCGCGACAGCCGCCGTGCGGCCCGCCGGCCCGATGCCGCGCCGGCGTCGGCGGCCGACCGCACCGGCGAGGTGATCGAGTTGCGGCGGCGCGACGAGCGTGGCGCCGACAAGATCTCGGTGATGCTGCAGGCCCCCTCGGGCGCGCCGCCGCCCACGTTTCCCGATGCGTCCCCGCTCGTGCACCCGGTGCTGCGCGACCGGCTCGTGCACGAGGTGCTCGACGACTGCCTCGACCACCTCGCGATCCGCTGGGAGTAACGGCCACCGTGGTTCGACGCCGGGCGACGACTAGCGTCGCTGGCGATGAGCGCCCCGGACGACCTGCCCGAACTGCCGCCCGCCCTCGACGCCCTGCGCCGCCACGTGCTCGATCACTCGGTCAAGCGCGGCCGGTTCACGCTGAAATCAGGTGCCACGTCGACGTGGTTCCTCGACACGAAGCAGACGGCGTGCCGGCCGGAGGGCATCTTGCTGGTCGCCGACGCGATGCTGGCGGTGATCCCCGACGAGGCGACCGCGATCGGCGGCCTCACGATGGGTGCCGACCCGGTGGCGTTCGGCGTGGCAGCGGTCGCCGCCACGCGCCGTCGTCATCTGCGCAGCTTCAGCGTGCGCAAGGAGGCCAAGGACCACGGCGTGACGGGGCGGCTCGCCGGAGCGATCCTGCCCGGCGACAAGGTGGTGATCACCGAGGACACCACCACCCGCGGCACCTCGCTGATGGAAGCGGTCGACGTCGTACGCCGGTTCGGTGCCGAGCCGGTGCTGGTGACCTTGATCGTCGACCGCGGCGGCACGTGCGCGGCGTTGTGCGCCGACGCCGGCGTCGCCTACGCGCCGCTGCTCACGGCGCCCGATCTCGGGTTCGCCTACGGCACCTGAACGTCACGAACAGTCGTCGTCCTCGCAGATCCGCCACGAGTTGATGCGGATCCGGTCGTCGACGTCGCGTTCGTAGGGCCGGTACTGCAGCACGGCGCGGATCCGGGTGGTGCCCTCGCCGTCGGAGGCTTCCGACGTCACCAGCACCCGCCCGGTCACCGGACCGGTCGGCACGGCGATCTCGAAGTTGGTGGCCGACGTCGACGACTGCAGCACCAGCTGGCCGACGGCGAGCCCGCCGAGCATCTTCTGCACGGCGCTGTTCGACACGTTGCCGAACTCGGCGGTCGCGAGCGGGGCGTAGAACAGGGCGTGGGCGACGAACTCCTTGCCGTTGCCGCTGTTGGTGTACAGGATCTGCGGTGTCGTGGTGGTGTCGAGCGTGCTGCGCCTCCAGCCGCCCAGGGCGCCGTCGCCGCCGAACCCGACCGCGCTGCGGTCGCGGCACCAGCTGCCCTGTGAGCTGCCGTGGGGGTCGCACAGGGTCTGCACGCTGACGAAGTTCGAACCCTGGCGGCGGGCGTGGATCTCGAGCGCGCCGTTGCTCTCGACGCGGATCCGCGACGACCGCCCGAGGTACAACGTCGCTCCTTCGCCGTCGAGGGCCGGGTCGAACGCCTGGACGTACTGGCACGCCGCGGTGTTCGGGCGTTCGTTGACCGAGCCCGGTATCAGTGCGTTGACCCGGCCGGCGGTGATCACGCCCTGCCGGGCGACGAGTTCGGCCGACCCGTCGGGCAGATCGAGCACGTAGTCGCCCGACATGAAGTAGGCGTTGTGGCCGTCGGTGGCCGGCACGGTGGTGTACCGGCCGGGCAGGAACACGCGGCAACCACCCGAACCGGTGACGTCGAAGTACGCGTTCGGTGCCACCGTCGACGCCACCGCGGTGAGCGACGCCGTGGTGATGCTCGCCAGGGTGACCGCGGGGCCGTCGAGCGGCTTCGACCCGTCACGGACCGGCAGCAGCCGCAGATCACGCACGATCGGCGGGCTCTTGAACTTCTGCTTCCATGTCTGGTTGATGCACTCGGGTCCGTACACCAACTCGGGGGCGAAGTCGAGTTTGCCGAGGGCGCGGGCGACGACGGTCGAGGGCGCCACCGGCGTGCACCCGGGTGACGGGTCGTAGTACAGCAGCGGTCCGTTCTCGATCCGCACACCGGCCGCGTCGGACGAGCTGTCGAAGCTGAACGCAGCGGCGTCGATGCGTTGCATGAACACCGGCCCGCCGAGCACCTTCTTGATGCTGCCGCCCTGTGACGACAACAAGAACGCGTCGCTGCCCGACATCGGCAGGCCTTCGCCCGTCATCACCGCCGCGTACAACTGGATGTCGTCGATGCCGCTCGTGATCCGCTGACAGGTGACGCGGGCGGTCGATCCGTTGAAATCCTCGGTGAGGCCGGGCAACACGTGCACCGAATCGTCCCAGACGCATCCCCGTGCCCGCAGCTTGATCTGGTCGAGCGCGTAGCGCATGCCGGCGTCGGCGGCCGTGAGCCGGTTGCTGCGGCGCTCGACCACCTGGCCGTAGACGAGGTTGGCGGTCGCGTACCGGGCGACGCTGACCGTGACCGTGCCGAGCACGACGACGAGGACCAGCATCAGCACCAGCGCCACGCCGCGGTCGCGCTCGGGGCCGGGCCGGTGGGCGTTCACGGGTAGTACTCCACGGGGTTGCGGGATCCGGTTTCGATCAGCGCCTTGGCCCCGCTGACCGACGTGAGCAGCAGGTCGACCGAGACGACCTCGCCGTCGTCGTAGTTGGCGATCACGACCGGTGGGTGGTCGGGGTCGAGCCCGGCGGTCAGTTCGACCGATGCGGCGCGCTCGCCCCACTGGTCGCGCGACGAACAGGTCGACCGCACGATCCGCGCGCTGTCGCCGTCGGTCACGTAGCGGTAGCTCGCCACCCAGGTCGTCGTGGTGAACCCGACCTCCCGCCAGGTCAACTGCACGATGTTGTCGCCGTGGTCGAGACGGCAGCGATCGGCGTCGTGCGACAGGTCGATCCCGCCCTCGTCGCGCGGCGGCAGGAACGGCGGGGCCGACGTGGTGTCGTGGGCCAGCCACGTCGCCAGACCACGGGTCGACCGGGCGTCGTCGACACGGGCCTCGGTGTCGGGTGTCGTCGCCAGCACGGCGACGAAGGCGAGCGACAGGGTCGAGATCACGATCCCGAGCATCGAGATCACCACCAGCAGCTCGACCAGCGTGAACCCGTCGTCGCCGTGCGCTCGGTGCCGAGATGGCGGCATCAGGCCCCCTTCACCATGTGGAGCGTCTTGACCAGGCCGTGGGGCGCGGTCACCTCGATCGAGATCCGTTGGGTGTACTGCGGGGCCGCGGCGTAGGCGCCGCCCTCGAGGCAGTAGGCAGGCCCCCACTCGTAGGCCGCGTCGGCATTCGGCTTACCGAGGAACTGCACGTCGGTGACCGTGATCACCGCTGCCGGTTCGTCGCGCCATGCGGTCGGTCGCAGGCTGGCGGCCGAGACGACGGCGTCGTAGGTGGCGATGATCTCGGTGCGGTGGTGGGTGTCGCACGGCTCGCGGGGGGCGCGGTAGAGCGCGTCGGAGGCCGCCTGCAGCCACGAGTAGGTGATCGCGTGGTCCTCGTCGACGGTCGCCGCCGCGGTGCTGGTGCGCACGGCCGTGAGGATCGCGGTCACCGCCACCCCCAACAGCACGACCACCACCAGCATCTCGACCAGCGTCACCCCGGCGTCGCCGCCGTGACCCGGTTCCGGCAGTCGGTCGCGTCCCACACCTCGACATCGGCCGGCCGGCCGCCGCCCGGGAGCAGGCTTGTCGTGGCCGTGACCGGCACGGGCGAGATTTCTGCCGGTGCTGCGGTCGCTTCACACGGTCCGGCAGATCGCGTCACACGGAGTTGACGCGAGCCCGGTTCACAGGTCGCGCACCCGCAGCGACCGGACCGCGGTGGTGCCCTGATCGTCGACCTCGACGATCGCGGTCATGGTGGTCGACTGGCCGTCGAGTGTCGCGGTGGCGTCGAGCTGCAACTCGTAGGCCGCCGGGGTCGTCTCGACCCGGATCAGGAAGTTCGTCGCCGACGCCGACCCCTGCAGGATGACCCGTGCGACGGCCGCCCCGCCGAGCAGCTGCCCGTTCGCCCGGTTGGTCACGTTGCCGAACTCGAGCTGGGCGCGCGGTGCCCACACCAGGCCGTGGATCGCGAGATCGGAGTTCTCGCCCGACTTCGTGTTGATGACGTTGTCGTTGTAGTCGAGATCGCTGCGCGCCATCCGGTAGGTGTCCTGGCTGACCGCGTGGATGCTGACGAACGAGTTGCCTTGTAGGCGCCGCATGATCTCGAGGCTGCCCTTGTTGCCGATCTCGATGCGGCTGTCCTCGCCGAGGTAGAACGTCGCACCGGGTGCGCTGCCGCTGGCGCGGTCGGCGGCCATCGCGGCGTCGCAGGCCACGTTGGGGATGAACTGCTGGTCGCCGTTGCGTTCGAAGTCGAACCAGCCGCCGGTCGCCGTGCTGTTGGTGATGTCGATCCGGACATCGTGGAAGTAGTAGTCGCCACTGCTGAAGTAGGTGTTGGGGCCGAGCGGCGGCAGCCACGAGTAGCGGCCCGGCTTGAACACCATGCAGTTGCCGACCATCGTCGGTGGCTGGTTGCGTTCGGCGTCGTTCCATGGCCCGGGCAGGCGGGCGCTCTCGGGCTCGGTGTACACCTCGTTCCAGGGACTCTCGACGCAGATCGGCCCGCGGAAGGCCGGCGTGAACGACAGGTGGCTGGGGAGCGTCAGCGACGGCGACGCGCAGTCGCTGCGGTGGTACCAGATGTCGCCGTCCTCGACCTGGACGTCGGCCTGCAGGTTTGCTCGCCCCGGGTCCGAGATCCACACTGGCCCACCGAGCAGTTTGCGGACGCCGTTGCCGGCCTGGCTGGCCCAGATCGCTTCGCTGCCCGGCACGCCCTGACCGGTGACGATCAGCGCCCAGGCCTTGATGTCGCCGATGCCGCTGGAGCCCTTGGTGCATTCGATCTCGACGTCGGCGCCGTTGACCGCCACCGGGAAGTCGATCCGGTAGCCGTCGCGACCCAGGTTGCTGAGGCAGGCCGCGTACGACGAGTTCTGCAACCGCTCGATCGCGTATCGCAGGCCGCCGTCGGCGGCCGCCAGCCGGTCGGCGCGGTTCTCGACCACGCGCGAGTAGCGCAGGCCGGAGAACACGTGGGAGGCGAGGGCGGTCACGACGAGGGCCAGCACGACCGCTCCGACGAGCGCCAGCGGCAGGATCGAACCCCGGTCGGGGTGCCGGTGCACGAGGTCGGTTCGACGGGTCATTTCTGTTGCACCACCAGCACGGTCGAGTTGAGGAAGTTGCCGAAGCCGTCCTTGACCGTGAGGACGTGATCGCCGGCGCTCCAGAGTTCGCTGCCACTCGGGTGGCCGAGCAGTTGGGCGACGTAGGTGGGACCGTCGCCGAGGTTCTGCACGTACTGCCCGTTGGGGGCGCCGGTCACGTACTCGAGCCGCAGGCCCAGGCAGTAGCCGCCGGTGACGGTGACCGTGACGGTGACGGTGCGCTTCAGCTTGCCCTGGTCACCGTTCGTCGCCAGTGAGACCGGGTTCGGGCTGGCGGTCACCTGCGACACCCGGCACGGCGGCAGGGTCGTGGTGGTGGTCGTCGGCACGGCGGTGGTCGTGGTACCCGAGGGCGCAGTGGTCGTCGCCGTCGGCACGGTCGTGGTGGTGGTCGTCGTGGTGGTCGTGGTGGTGGTCGTGGTGGTGGTCGTGTAGCTGGCGCGCTCGGGCGGCGGGGGCAGCGTCTCGGCCGGGTTCTTCGACGCCGCGTCGACGTAGACGATGTCGCCGGCGTAGGTCGTGATGCGGAAGTTGAGCTGGTCGTCGTCGCCGTCGCCGTCGGCGTCGTGCAACGTCACGATCGGCCGGGTGGCGCTGATCTTGGCCGTCATCTCGAACGTCGTCGGCGCGCCGAGCGACCCGCTGCCCGAGCAGCTGTAGCGGACGATGACACCGCCGTCGCCTTCGGTCACGAACCGGTAGTCGACGACATAGGTCGTGGTCTGGTTGAAGAACGTCTCGACCCAGCTCATCCGCACCAGGTTGGTGCCGACGTCGGTGCCGGCGCAGCCGGACGCGGTGGTGGGCTCGATGTCGAAACCGTCCGGCTCGGTCGAGTCGACGTCGGGCGGCAGGAACGTCGTCAGACCCTGTACGGCCACCGAACTGTCGGCCCGGTCGCTGATCGTCGGGGCGGTCCGCAAAGCGGTGACGATGGCGGCGCCGATCACCCCGGCGATCATCACCATCAGCACGACCGAGATCAGCAACTCCGGCAGTGTGAAGCCGCGGTCGCGAGATGGGGTGCCAGCGGTCATTTGACGATTTCCACTCGCTCGATGATCCGGCCGCTGGGGCTCCTGACCTCGAGTTCGATCAGCTGGAGCGTGAGGCTGGGGTCGCAGCCAGGTCCGAAGAAGAACTCCCGGTCAGGGTCGCTGTCGAGGTTGCCGGAGTTCCAGAACTTCACCGGGGGCAGGATCTCGATCTGCCAGTCCTGCCAGTCCTGGGGATTGGGCACGGCGTCGATCACCGCGTCGTAGGCGGCCCGGGTGGCGGCTTCGCCCTTGTCGGCCTCGCCGGGATCGCACATCACCTTCGGTGCGGCGTAGAGGATGTCGGATGCCGACTGCAGCCAGCCGTGCGCGTTGGAGTGATCGCGGTGAAGGCTGCCACCGATGACGGTGGCCCCCATCGCCGCCATGGTGCCGGCGACCACGCCGCCGGTGAGCACCACGGCGATGAGGATCTCGATCATGGTGGCACCCCGGTCGCGCCCGGGCCACGGCTGGCCCCGCGCGGGACGACGGGGGTGCGACCACGACCTCATGTCTCACTGATCGGCCGTTCCGGGCCGATCTTGAGCCGTGCTTGCCGGAACTCTCCGCGGCCGGCCTCACCGCAACAGCGCGGCGCTCACCCGACATTCGGTCAGGTGGAGCGTCGAGCGGATCCTCACGACGCGTTTGGGCTCGTCGAGGTCGCGGCCGCACATCGACAACGCCGCCTTGATGCAGGCGGTCTCGTCGGGCAGCACCATCGGCATCCGGGCCCGGCGCATGCCGGCTGGGCCGGCCGTGAAGCAGTTGATGTACGTCTTGCGGAAGTCGAGCCGGTTGGCCAGCGAGGCCGGGATGAAGTCGGCGAAGCCGATCCCGAGCGCGTTGCCGCCGCTGACCTCGGTGAGTTCGAGCAACACGATCGCCCCGACCCGGGGCTCGGCGAGGTCGTCGAGGCCGGGCACCCAGAACCGGCCCGTGACGTTGGGGTCGATCGTGGTGCCGGAGATGTCCTTGCCGCCGAGCTCGACGATCAGCACGTCGATCTGCTCGAACGGCAGCGCCGGCACCAGCGTGCGGGCGTACTCGGTGAGTTCGTGCTCGAGCGGGCCGCCCACGTCGTCGGCGCCGAGGCCCTCGACGCGCACCACCTCGCCGGCGGTGGATTCGATCGACCCGATCCCTCCCAACAGTCGCCCGGTGGCGCGCAACGCGGCGCAGGCGTCGAGCAACCGGTCGCGCATCTCGGTCGGCCCGCACGAGTGCACCAGCGACGCACCCGGCTGCTTGCCGAACCCGACGACGGCCATCTTCATGCAGCCCGACTCGACCGGGCCCTTGAAGCAGGTGTGGGGCTTGATGCGGTTGACGGGCACGAACCCGTCGGCGGCGGCGGCGTTGGCATCGAGATGCACCGGCGTGCCGCTCGCCGTGTGGGCGACGACGACGGTGTCCATCGTGGCGCGGATCTCGGCGCCGACCGACTCCTCGGTGATCCCCAACTCGTGCAGCATGTGGAGCTGGCCGGGCGCCGTGGCGCCACCGTGGGAGCCCATCGCGGGCACGACGAAGGGTGCGGCGCCGAGCTCGCGGAGCGCGGCGACCGTGCCGCGCACCAGCTCGACCCGGCCGGTGAGTCCCCGCGAGCCGGCACCGACCGCGATCGTCATCTGGGGCGTGACGCTCGACGCGAACGCGCCGAGCGCGGCGGCGCGGGCCGCCGCTTCGAGGTCGACCACCGCCGACGGGCGCGGCACGTCGAGCGGATAGTGGAACAGCTCGGGTATCTCGAGGCCCTCGGCGAACGGCAACTCGACCCCGTTGACCAGCTGTTCCCACGACATAGGCCGAGCTTACGCCCAGAGCACCGCGCGGTCGCACGGACCAGCCCCGCCAGACGTCCGTGGCGGGCGGATGCTAGGGCCGATCGTCACAAGAAGAACGGCATATCCGGCGTGCCTGCCCGGCCGGAGACGGACGTACGTGGAGATCATGGAATCCTTCTGGAGAAACGCGGGCGTCCGTTTGGGTAAGTCCTGGAAGATCGTGATGGCGCTGGTCGTCGTGGTCACCATCGTCCTGGGTATCGGCGCCACCAAGATCAACTTCGCGACCGGTCAGGACAGCTATCTCAACCCCGACTCGCAGGTCGCGCTCGACAACGTCGAGTTCCAGGACACCTTCGGCGGTGAGACGGTGATCATGCTGTTCACCAGCGACGTCGAGGGGGTCGACGTGACCGACTTGGTCGAAGGCGCCAACCTCACCGAGATGCAGCGCATCACCGACGAGTTGCGTGGCGTCGCGAACGTCGATGCGGTGATCACCCCGCTCGTGTCGCTCACGTTCAGCGATGCGCTCGTCAACGGGGCCGGGCGCAACGCCTTGATCTCGGCGGCGAGCCGCGACATCGACGGTGCCGCAGTGCGCGGTGCCGACATCTCGTTGGCGCTCGCCCGGCTGGGCGAGGCCCAGAACCAGGTCATCGGCGATCCGGTGTGGAACGACCTGCTCGTGTTCGGCAACGACGGTTTCGAGGTCGTCGACGGCAAGGTGGTGCCACCCGCCGAGGCCGACCGCAAGATCCGCCTGTCGCTCGCCAGCACGTTCCCGAACGTCGAGGGCCGCCCGGTCAACAGCACCGCGGTCGGCGGTGTGGTGCTCGACGGCAACCTCGACCTCGACAGCCAGTCAGCCGCCACCGAGGAGGTGCTGGCGATCCTCGACACCGCCGAGTTCGAGCACTTCGATCTGGTGGTGACCGGGTCGCCCGTCTATCTCAAGGAGATCAACGACTATCTCAAGGGCGGCATGCTGACGCTCGGTCTGGTGGCGATGGCGGTGATGGCCATCGTGCTGGCGGTGATGTTCCGGGTGCGTTGGCGCCTGCTGCCGCTGCTGTCGGTGCTGGTCGGCGTGCTGTGGACGTTCTCGCTCCTCGGTTGGATCGGCATCGACCTGTCGCTGGTGACGATCTCCGGCCTGCCGATCCTGATCGGGTTGGGGATCGACTTCGCGATCCAGATCCACAACCGCGTCGAAGAAGAGGTCGTGCTCGACCACGACGAGCACCCGATCGCCGAGACGGTCGCCAACCTGGCGCCACCGCTGATCGCAGCGGCGTGCGCCGGCGTCGTCGCCTTCTTCGCCCTGCAGCTGTCGAAGGTGCCGATGATCCGTGACTTCGGTGTGCTGCTGGCGATCGGCGTGCTGGTGCTGGTGTTCGTCGGGATCTTCCTGACCGCATCGGTGCTCGGCATCCGCGAATGGACCACGCCCACCGAACGGCGCGGCACCTCGATCGTCGAGCAGGTCGTCGTCAAGCTCGGCGGCCTGCCCACCAAGACCGGTATCGGGCTGGTGATCGTGTCGGTGTTCCTGTTCGTCGGCGGGATCCTCGTGGAGGGCCGCACCAAGATCGAGAGCGACCCGATCAAGTGGATCGATCAGGGCAGCCAGGTGGTCGCCGACGTCAACGCCCTCGAGGCCGACACCGGCTTCAGCACCACGCTCGGCATCCTCGTGCAGGCCAACAACGTGTTCGACCAGCAGGTCATCGATCTGATCGACGAGTTCACGCGGCACGCCGAGGCGCAACCCGAGGTGGTCAGCTCGTCGAGCCTCGTCAACACGATGGCCAAGATCATCACGATCCCCGACGGCGAGGGCGGGTACTTCCGGGCGACGCCGACGGTCGAAGACATCGTCGGTGCCGCGGCGGTGATGCCCGAGGACATCGCCCACGCCCTCGTCGGCCGCGACCAGACGTCGGCCCAGATCAACCTGCGGCTGGCGGCTGCCAGCCTCGAGGAGCGGTCGGTGTTCGTCGACGAGCTCAAGGCCGATCTCGATGCCCGCATCGCGGCGTTGGACATCCCGGCCGACAGCATCCTGCTGACCGATCTGCCGGAGGGGCAGAGCGCCGTGCGGGTGACGCCGGCCGGCCTCGCCACCGTCGGGATCGGATTGCTCGAGAACCTGTCGGCGAACCGGGCGGCCCTGACCTACCTGGCGTTGTGCCTCGCCGGGCTGTTCCTGGTGTTGCGCTTCCGCAGCTTCTCGCGGTCGCTGCTGGCACTGGTACCGGTGTTCCTCGCGGTCGGCGCCTCGTCGCTGATCATCGGGCTGATCGGTATCCAGCTCAGCCCGCTGACCACCGTGTCGGGACCCTTGGTGATCGCCAGTTGCACCGAGTTCTCGGTGCTGATCCTCGGCCGGTACCTCGAGGAGCGTCACCGCGGCCTCGATCCCCGCAGCGCCAGCAACACCGCTGCCGCCCGCACCGGACGGGCCTTCTTCACGTCGGCGGTCACGACGATCGGCGGCTTCGCAGTGCTCGTCGTCTCGCCGCTCCCGCTGCTGCGTGACTTCGGGCTGATCGTCACCCTCAACGTGGCGATCGCCCTGCTCGCCGCACTGGTCGTGATGCCCCCGATGATGGTGTGGGTCGACAGCAAGGGCTGGCTCGGCACCGCTGCCCAGGTCGACCCGGGCACGTCGGTGCGCCTCGCCGCTCCGCTGCCGGGTGATCAGACGGTGCTGGCCGGTATCGGGCTCGTCGCCTTCGCGGTGGCGGCCGGCGGCGTGTACGCCTCGGCCGACACGAGCGACGGCGGCGCCGACGCCTTGGTCTACACCGCGGTGCCGCTGCCCACCACGACCACGACCACCACCACGACCACGGTGCCTCCGACCACCACGGTGCCGGCAGGCCAGGATGCGACGGCCTCGACGGCGCCGTCGGATTCCACCGAGACCACGGTCGCCGGCCCGCTGATCGACCCGACGCAGTTCCCCGACGCCGCGCCGGAGGGCGCGTTCGCGCCGGCGCTGTTCACGCTGCTCACCGACCAAGGTGTGCCCGGCAACGGCGCCCACTGCACGATCGTCACCGCCTACGAACGCGGCGGTGGTGAAGCGGTGCTGATCCCGTTGCTGCTGGCCGCCGACGGTCCGTCGCTCGAACTGGTTCGCGCGGCGGGCGCCGACTGCGGCGTGTCGGTCGACCTGATCGACGCCGCGATCAAGACGGTGTTGGGCTGACCCTGCCCGGCGCCGCCCACCGCGGGCGGCGCCGGCCCGATCGGCTCGCCATCTTCCCCCGTCGCCGCGGTCGCGCCCCCATTGCGATCGAGGCGCGGCCAGTCACCGGTGACCGATCGCGGGGAAGGAGACCAGACGATGGCGACCGGTGCGACCGGGGGCCGGGCGACGCTGGGTGCGGGGCCGGGCGTCGAGTTCTGTGGTGAGGTCGTCATCGTCGACCGCGACCCGTTCGTCATGGGCCGCGCCGGCGACCTGTCGATCGACGACGCCAATCGGTTCCTGCACCGGCGCTTCTTGTGCCTGACGCGGCATTCTGGCGTGTGGGTGCTCGCCAACGTCGGACACCGTCTCACCGCGACGGTGTCCGACCCCGACCGACGCCTCGATGCCTTCCTCGCCCCCGGCGCGGTCGTGCCGCTCGTCACGGGCGACGTCGTCGTGCGGTTCACGGCGGGCCCGACCAACTACGAGGTGGCGATCCGTCCCGGTGGCCGGTGGGTCGGTGCCTCGCCCGAGTGGTTGCCCGACGCGATCGCGGGCGACGCGACGGTCGGCGACGTGGCGATGACCCCCGATCAGCTCCGGCTGGTGCTGGCGCTGGCCGAACCGGCGCTGCGCAGCGGGAACCGGTCGGCGGTCGCGATCCCGACGTCGAACGAGGCCGCCCGTCGTCTCGGGTGGACGATCACCAAGTTCAACCGCAAGCTCGACAACGTGTGTCACAAACTCGAGTTGCACGGGGTGCGGGGTGTCCACGGCGGGCCCGGCCGGCTGGCGTCCAACCGCCGCGCCCGGCTGGTCGAGCATGCGCTCGCGGTGCGCATGGTCACCCATGCCGACCTCGACCTGCTCGACGTCCGTGCGCCCGGCACCTGACACCTGCCCGGTCGTGGCCGGCATCCCGGGCTTCACCGGCGTCGCGGCGATCGGTGCCGGTGGCCTCGGCGTGGTCTATCGGGCGACCGACGCGGCGACCGGCGCGGTGGTCGCCGTCAAGGTGCTGCACCACGTTTCTGACCACTCGGTCGCCTGGCATCGGGCGCGTCGCGAGCTCAACGCCCTCTTGACGCTCGACGGCCATCGGCACGTCGTGCGGCTGCTCGGGCTGCTCGAACTCGACCGGGGTCCGGCCGTGGTGATGGAGTACGTCCCCGGCGGGTCGGTGGCCGGCTTGATCGCCCGGCGGACCGGTGCCGTTCCGCTCGGTGAGTCGGTGACGATCGCCCGCGATGCCGCCGCCGCGCTCGCCGCCGCCCACGGCGCGGGCATCGTCCACCGCGACGTCAAACCCCACAACCTCCTCGTCGATCAGGCGGGCCGGGTCAAACTGTGCGACTTCGGGGTCGCGGTCCTGTCGCGGCGGTGGGGATTCGACACCGCGACCGGTGGCCGGTCGGTGCGCTACGCCAGCCCCGAGGACCTCGACGACGATCGTGACGTCGGCCCGGCGACCGACATCTATTCGCTCGGCGCGACGTTGCTGCATGCCCGCCACGGCGCACCCCCGACCCTGCGCCAGCGCCTCGCCGAGTGGGTGCCGCCACCCACCGCCGACCCGCTCGCCGCGGCGTTCGACGATGTGCTGGCGGCCTGCCTGCACCCCGACCCGACCGCTCGCCCGACGGCGGGCGAACTCGTCGAACGGCTCGCCCCGTTCGACTCGTGTCCGCTCATCCCGGTGCGTCCGTCGGCGCCGGGGGCCCGGTCCGGTGTGCGTCCGGCACCCGACGACCCCGGTGCCGTCGGGTCCGATGCGACCCAGGTGCTGGCCGGGTCGGCTGGTCGTCGGTCGGGCCCGGCGCGTCCACCGGCGCCGCGCACCCCCCGCCGGTCGGCAGCGCTGCGGCGAACGGGCACCACGCTGGCCGGGGTGCTGGCGGCGGTGCTGGCGGCGGTGCTGGTCGTCGTACCGGTGGTGTCGGCCGGCCCCGCCCCGCCGGTGCGGCCCGACCTCCCGATCACCGCGCCGCTGGAGGCTCCCGAATCGGACGGGTGGGCGGTGGCGCCGCGACGTCCGGTGGCGGCGGTGAACCCCCCGTTGGCAGTGGCGGCGCGGCCCCCCGGCCTGGTCGCCCTCACCGACCCCTCGATCGCCTGGCCCTTCGGCGCGGTCGGCGAGTGCCTGCTGCAGACCGCTGCGGCCGGTGCCCTGCGGCCGGTGCCGTGCGAGCAGCCCCATGATCTCCAACGCGTGCTGACGGGCGATCGGGCCGCCCCCGCCGACCGGGCCGTGGCGATGCTCGATGCCCGGGCTCTCGACGACGTCGTGGCTGCCTGGCGGGCCGAGTGCGGGCGTGTGCTCCCACCGTCGGCGGCGGCTGTCGACCTGGCGATCACCCACCCGTCGCCGGCGGCGTGGTTGGCGGGCGACGGCCGGTTCCAGTGCCTGGTCGGCCTGCGCGGCCACCGCCTGGTCGGCGACGTGTTCGGCGGTGCGTCACGCCCGACGCTGCGGCGCCGCTGACCCGGCGTTGCCGGTGGGGCGACCGCCGAAAACTGGACAAGCCCCCTCGGCGGGGGCTTGTCGGTGGTCGAGCGGGGCGTCGATCCCCGGACCCCACGCTTTTCAGGCGTGTGCTCTGCCGACTGAGCTACTCGACCGTGTGGCGGTGGCCGTGGACCGGCCGCCGCGCTGTGTGCCACCGCCGTGCGGCGGCATGTGCACAGGGCCGCCTCGCGGCGGCCCTGTAGCGGTCCCGACGGGACTTGAACCCGCGACCTCCGGCTTGACAGGCCGGCGTGAACTCCAGACTTCACCACGGGACCTGGAGATATATGTTCGTCAGGTATTCCTGACAGCACCCCCAACGGGATTCGAACCCGTGCCGCCACCTTGAAAGGGTGGTGTCCTAGGCCACTAGACGATGGGGGCCGGAAGCCTCATCTCGTTGAGAGCGTGCAGCAACCTAGCAGCCGCGTCGGTCGCTTCCACCACGGCGGGCAAGGTCGTGGCGCTTGTGGCGGGGGTCACCGGCCGGATGTCGATCGGCCGGTGTCGTCGAGCGGCTTGGCCATCAGGCTCACGAGTGCTCCGTAGTCGGTCTCGTGCCGACCGACCTCGCGGAAGCCGAGTTCGGCGTGGAACGCCAGCGACACGTCGTTGCGCGGGCGCAGGTTGACCTCCAACGTGAAGCGGCGGGCCCCCGGTTGTCGTTCACGTGCCAGTCGTTCGACCTCGGAATACATCGCCCGTCCGAACCCGCGGCGACGGTGCTCGGGTGCGATCGCGATGCGGTCGAGATAGACGAAGTCGTCGTAACGATCCGAGAACCACCGGTAGTTCATCGAGCGGTAGTCGGCCCCCGGCGCCAGCACCAGGCAGAACCCGGCGACGGCGCCGTCGGCCTCGGCCACGATCGCGACGACCGACTGGTGAGCGATGTGGGCGAGGGCGTCGACCGTCTCGGTGCCCACGGCCGGCACGGCACCCTCGTTGATCGCGTGGATCGCCGCCAGGTCGTCGCGGCGGTAGGGGCGCAACAACATGGCAGCGAAGCTACCCCGGGGTTCGGGCGACGGTGGGTCGATCGCCGCCGGTCGACGTTCCCGACTGGTCGTCGGGCCGCCCTCGCTCGGTAGCGTCGAGGACCGCATGGGTCACACTGGCGACGAACCTTTGATCAGCGCGCAGCACCTCGTCAAGCGGTTCGGCGACTTCGTCGCTGTCGACGGCATCGACGTCGAGGTGTTTCGCGGCGAATCGTTCGGCTTTCTCGGGCCCAACGGGGCCGGCAAGTCGTCGACGATGCGGATGATCGGCTGTGTCTCGCCGGTGACCGACGGCCGGCTGCGGATCTTCGGGCTCGACCCGGCGACCCACGGCAAGCAGATCCGGGCCCGGATCGGTGTCGTGCCCCAAACCGACCAGCTCGACGAACAGCTCACCGTGCGCGACAACATGATCCTCTACGGCCGCTATTTCGACATCCCGCGCGCCGAATGCCGGCGGCGCACCCAGGAGCTGCTCGAGTTCGCGCAGCTCACCGAGCGGGCCACGAGCAAGATCGAGCCGTTGTCGGGCGGCATGAAACGGCGGGTCACGATCGCTCGTGCGCTGATCAACGAGCCCGAGCTGCTGCTGCTCGACGAACCGACGACCGGGCTCGACCCGCAGGCCCGTCACGTGCTGTGGGACCGCCTGTACCGGCTCAAGCAGCGCGGTGTGACGCTGGTGCTCACCACCCACTACATGGACGAGGCCGAGCAGCTGTGCGACCGGCTGGTGGTGATGGACCAGGGTCGCATCGTCGCGATGGGGTCGCCGCGCGAGCTGATCCAGCAGTACTCGCCTCGCGAAGTGCTCGAGCTGCGCTACCCGGCGGGCACCAACGAGCAACGTGCCGGCGAGGTCGCCGGGGTCGGCCACCGCCACGAGGTGCTGCCCGACCGGGTGCTGATCTATGCCGACGACGGTGAGGCCGCCCTGGCGGCGGTGCACGCCCGCGGCAGCCACCCCGAATCCGCCCTGGTGCGGCGCAGCTCGCTCGAAGACGTGTTCCTCCGACTCACCGGGCGTTCGTTGGTCGACTGACCATGTCGACGCCGCCGGCGATCCGGGCGTGGGAGAGCCACCTCACGCTGTACCGCACGATCTGGAAGTCGAACGTGCTCGGTTCGTTCCTGCAGCCGCTGCTGTACCTGTTGGGGATGGGTCTCGGGGTCGGGGCGTTGGTCGACCGCGGCGCCGGGTCGACGACGATGCTGGACGGGCTCACCTAC
Organism: Ilumatobacter sp.; assembly: GCA_036526035.1. Classification (GTDB taxonomy): domain Bacteria; phylum Actinomycetota; class Acidimicrobiia; order Acidimicrobiales; family Ilumatobacteraceae; genus Ilumatobacter. Next base: position 41,629 of record DATCZG010000018.1, read on the forward strand.
TTCGAGTTCCTCGCCCCCGGTCTGCTGGCGACCACCGCGATGATGGTGTCCACCAACGAGGCGCTGTGGCCGGTGATGGGCGGGTTCAAATGGATGCGGGTGTTCCACGCCCAGGCAGCGACACCGCTGTCACCCGGGGAGGTGGCGGGCGGGGTCGCGCTCTGGCACGCGACGAAGGCGCTGATCGCGGTCACCGGTGTGGCGGCGGTGCTGGTGGTGTTCTCGGGCACCCGGTCGGTCGGGCTGCTGGCGGCGGTGCCGTTCGGGGTGCTGACCGGTGTCTCGTTCGCCGCCCCGCTCACCGCCTGGTCGGCGACCCGCGAGACCGACAACTCGTTCCCGGCGATCAACCGCTTCATCGTGATGCCGTTGTTCCTGTTCGGCGGTGCGTTCTACCCGATCGCCCAACTGCCCGGCTGGATGCAGCCGGTCGCCAAGGTGACGCCGCTGTGGCACGGCGTCGAGCTGTGCCGCGGCGCGGTGCACGGCAGGCTCGAACCGGCGGCGACAGCCGTTCACGTCGCGTTCTTGACGGCGCTGTCGCTGGCCGGTTGGCTGGTCGCCCGTCGCACCTTCGCCCGGCGGTTGTCGGCATGATCGCGCTCGGGCTGCGGATCGTGCCGGTGCCGGTGCGCCAGGCCCGGCGCCCGCAGCGGATGCTCGAGCGGCAGTGGATCATCAACCGTTCGGGCGGCTGGATGGTGCTGCTGTCGGGGTTCTTCGAGCCGCTGTTCTACCTGTTGTCGATCCGGATCGGATTCGGCGCACTGGTCGGCGACGTCACCGACGGGGGTCGCACGATCCCGTACGCCGAGTTCGTGGCGCCGGCGCTGATGGCGGCCTCGGCGATGAACGGCGCCCTGTACGAGTCGACCATGAACGTGTTCTTCCGATTGAAGTACGACAAGGTCTACGACGCCGCGCTCGCGACGCCGCTGACCTCGGGCGACGTGGCGCTCGGTGAGATCGCGTACGCCATGATCCGTGGTGCGCTGTACTCGGCGGCGTTCCTCGCCACGATGGTGGTGTTGGGCATGACGAACTCGATCTGGGCGCTCGGCATGCTGCCGGTCGCGATCCTGGTCTCGTTCGCGTTCAGCGCGGTGGGGATGGCCACCACCACGTACATGCGGTCGTGGGCCGACTTCGAGTACGTGCCGTCGATCATGTTGCCGATGTTCTTGTTCTCGGCGACCTTCTACCCGCTGTCGAGCTACGGGGACTGGCAGTGGGTGGTGCAGATCAGCCCGCTCTACCACGGGGTCGCGATGGTGCGGGCGCTCAACCTCGGTGGGCCGTCGTGGGCGTTCGTCGGCCACACCGCCGTGCTCGTGGTGATGGCGCTGATCGGGTTGTCGGTCACCGCCCGCCGGATCGAACGCCTGCTGCTGCCCTGACCGGCGCCGCAACGGCCCACGACCGCCCCCGACCAGCGGCCTCGGCGTACGCTGGTCGCATGCCGTTCTGGAAGAAGACCGAGATGATCGAGCCGGCCGAGGCGTTGCCGGGCCGCGACCAACCGATGCCGGTCGCCGGTCGGCACGTCGTGCTCGGCACGCCGCTGCAGCCGCCGTTCCCGGAGGGGATCGAGACGATCTACGTCGCGATGGGGTGCTTCTGGGGTGCCGAGCGCATCTTCTGGCAACTCCCCGGGGTGTACGCGACCGCCGTCGGCTACATGGGCGGCTGGACCCGGCACCCGACCTACGAAGAGACCTGCACCGCGCAGACCGGGCACACCGAGACCGTGCTGGTGGCCTACGACCCGGTGGTGATCGGCGTCGACGCGCTGATGAAGGCGTTCTGGGAGAACCACGACCCGACGACCCCCAACCGGCAGGGCAACGACGTCGGCACCCAGTACCGCTCGGCGGTGTTCGCCACGAGCGCCGCCCAACTGGCCGCCGTCGAGGCCTCGCGCCGGCGCTACCAATTGGCGCTGACAGCCGCCGGCCACGGCACGATCACCACCCAGATCGCCCCGGCCGACCAGGCCGGCGACGGCGTCTTCTACTACGCCGAGGACTACCACCAGGGGTATCTGCACAAACATCCGGGCGGGTACTGCAACCACGGTTTCTGCCAGGTCGGGTACGACCTCGTCGCCCACGGCCAATCGGCGGCGCACGCCGAGATCCCCGAGCGCTGACCGAGGGTGGCGCCGGCGTGGTCGCCGGCCGTAGGGTGGAGTCGTCGGCGAGGTCACCGTCGCCGACCCACCAGGCCGCTGGCGATCGGAGGTAACGATGTCGACCATGCTGAACAGGATCAAAGGGTTGTTCGCTGGCAAGCGGACGGCCCCGGCCGCCGAGAGCACCGAGTCCGCCGGGGCGGCCCCCGCCGCCGAGCACCACGACGGGCTCAAGGACAAGGTCGAGGATCTCGTCGAGAAGGCCGGCGAGAAGGCCGAGGACCTCAAGGACAAGGTCGAGGATCTCGTCGAGAAGGCCGGTGAACGGGCGAAGGAGGCCTACGAGAAGGTCTCCGAGAAGGTCGAGGGCGTGATGCCCGGCCATCGCCACCACGACGAGGCCGGCGACGGGTCCGACGACGGGTCCGACGACGGGTCCGACGACGGGTCCGACGACGACTGAGCCGTCGACACCCGCCGCCCCGGTCGGCGGGTGATCAGGTCGGTTCGAGCAGTTCGCCGGCCCGCAGCTGGGCGGCATAGAGGCCGTCGAGCGCCACCAGTTCGTCGTGCGAGCCGAGCTCGACGATGCGGCCGCCGTCGAGGACGGCGATGCGGTCGGCGCTGCGCACCGTCGAGAGCCGGTGGGCGATCACCAGCGCCGTGCGACCGCGCAAGGCGATCTCGATCGACGCCTGCACCTGGGATTCGTTGTCGTTGTCGAGATGGCTGGTGGCCTCGTCGAGGATCATGATCGCCGGGTTCTTCAGCAGCAGGCGAGCGATCGCCACCCGCTGCTTCTCGCCGCCGCTGAGCCGGTAGCCACGCTCGCCGACCACGGTGTCGTAGCCCTCGGGCAGCGCCGCGATCGTGTCGTGGATGCGTGCCGCACGACAGGCGTCGACCAGGCGTTCGGGCGTGGCGTCGGGGTCGGCGTAGCGCAGGTTGTCGCCGATCGACTCGTGGAACAGGTGCGGATCCTGCGACACCACGCCGACCGCCCCCCGCAGCGAGGCCAACGTGAGGTCGCGCACATCGTGGCCGTCGATCCGCACCGACCCGGCGGTGACGTCGTAGAGCCGCGGGATCAGCGCCGCGAGGGTGCTCTTGCCGGCGCCCGACACCCCGACCAACGCCACGACCTCGCCCGGTTCGAGGGTCAGCGACACACCCGACAGCACGTCGCGGTCGGGGTCGGCACCCGGGATCGATCGGGTCTCCATCGAGGCGATCGCCGACTGGCTGGCCGGCGGATAGCGCATCACCACGCCGTCGAACTCGACCCGGCCGGAGGGCTCGACGAGGTCGACCGCCCCCGGGCGGTCGGCGATCGGCTCGGGTGCGTCGAGCACCTCGAACACCCGCTCGAACGACACCATCGAGGTCATCAGGTCGACCCGGGCGTTCGTGAGCCCGGTCAGCGGCTGGTAGACGCGGGTGACCAGCGCGGCGAGCGCGACCAGCGTGCCGGCGGTGATGTCACCGCTCACCACCAACTGGGCGCCGATGCCGTAGATCACCGCTGCGCCGACCGCCGCCACCAGGCCCAGCGCGACGAAGAAGACCCGGCCCAGCATCGCCGCCCGCACGCCGGCGTCACGGACCGCCTCGGCCCGCCGACCGAAGGCGTCGTTCTCGCGGTCGAGCGACCCGAACAGCTTCACCAGCGTCGCGCCGGCGACGTTGAACCGCTCGGTCATCTGGGTGTTCATCGCCGCGTTCTGGGTCATCTGCTGGCGCGAGATGGCCTGCAGGCGGCGCCCGACGCGGCGGGCCGGCACGACGAACATCGGCAGCACCACGAGCGACAACAGCGTGAGCCGCCACTCGAGCGCCAGCATCGTGGCGAGGGTGGTGCCCAGCACGATGACGTTGCTGACGACGCTGCCCAGCGTGCTGGTGACGGCGTTCTGGGCACCGACGACGTCGTTGTTGAGCCGGCTGGTGATCGCTCCGGTCGGGGTGCGGGTGAAGAACGCGATCGGCAGGCGCTGCACCTTGGCGTAGAGCGCCTGGCGTAGATCGGCGATCAGTCCCTCGCCGACCCGGGCGCTGCACCAGCGCTGCACGATCTGGAGAGCGGCGTCGACCAGCGCTGCCGTCACGGCGATCGCGGCGAGCACCCAGATCGGGCCGCGGTCGCCGGTCTCGACCGCCTCGGGGATCGCGACGTCGAGGATCCGGCGCACGACCAGCGGCGGCACCAGCGCCAGCAGGGCGGCGATCAGGATCGACAGCAGGAACACCGCGATCGTGGCGCGATACGGCCCGGCGAAGCCCCACACCCGCCGGGCGGTGTCGCGCGCCAGCTTGACGTCCTTCACCGCAGCGGTGTCCCTCGGCATCATCGAGTGTGGGCCCATGTGCATGGCCTGCAGGCTACGCACGATTCCCGGGCCGCCATCGGAGCCCGGTCGCACCGCCCTACGCTGGCAAGATGTTCGGTCGGACGGTTCCGGTGGTCGTGGCGGTGGCGATCGCCGTGGCCGCGTGCTCGTCGTCGGCCGACGAGCTCGAGCCGACCGCGGCGCCCCCCGGCACGGCGGCCGCTGGATCCGACACCTCCGCGCCACCGAGCGACACGATCCCGCCGGTGTACGTGCCGGCGCCGCCCGAGTGGAGCCCCTACGACGATGCCGTCGACGTCGCGACCATCGAGGTTCCGGTCGACTACGCCGACCCCGGCGGTGAGCGCTTCGAGTTGTTCGTCGCCCGGTTCAACGCCCTCGACCCGGCGAACCGGATCGGCACCCTGCTCGTCAACCCGGGCGGGCCGGGTTTCGGCGGCGCCGACCTGGCGTTCTTCGCGGCGCAGATCTTCGACCGCAAGTTGCTCGAGCGGTTCGACATCGTCGGTTGGGACCCGCGCGGCACCGGTGAGAGCGATCCGGCGATCGACTGCATCGACGATTACGACCCCTACTTCAACGAGATCGACTCCACCCCCGACTCGCCGGCCGAGTACGACCGGCTGGTGCGCACGGCCGAGGATTTCGCCCGGCAGTGTCTCGGCCGGAACCGCTCGATCATCCAGCACGTCGGCACGAACAACAGCGCCCGCGACATGGATTCGATCCGTCGGGCGCTCGGCGAGCGGACGATCTCGTACTTCGGGTTGAGCTACGGCAGCGAGCTCGGCGCGACCTGGGCGACCCTGTTCCCCGACACGGTGCGTGCCGCCGTGCTCGACGGCGCGTCCGATCCGGACGCCGATGTGCTCGAGTCGAGCCTGCAGCAGATGGCCGGGTTCGAGGCATCGCTCGCCACGTTCCTCGCCCGGTGCAGTGCCGACGAACGGTGCGCGTTCCACAACGAGGGCGATGCCGAGGGGGCCTTCGACCGTCTGATGCAGCGACTCGACGATGCGCCGGTGCCCGCCGAGGCGCTGCGGCCACCGGTCAACCGCGATGTCGCCACGATCGCCGTCGTGCAGGCGATGTATTCCGAGACGTTCTGGCCGGCGCTCGAGCGTTCGCTCGCCGCCGCCCAACGCGGCGACGGCACCGGGCTGCTGGCACTCAACGACAGCTACTACCAGCGCACCTCGCAGGGCACCTACGGCAACGAGCTCGAGGCGTTCCAGACGATCTCGTGCGCCGATGTCAGCGAGCGGCTCTCGGTCGAAGAGACCGACGACCAGGCCGAGCTGTTCCATGAGGTCGCGCCGCGGCTGGTGCCCGAGGGCTCGGCCGGCGGCTACTTCTGCACCTTCTTCCCGCCGGCGCTCGACCCACGCGTCCGCATCACCGGCGCCGGTGCCGGCCCGATCGTGGTGATCGGAACCACCGGCGACCCGGCGACGCCGTTCGAGTCGACCGCCCGGATGGCCGGCGCCCTCGAGGACGGGCGGCTCGTGATCGTCGAGGCCGATCAGCACACCGGCTACGGCGTCAACGCCTGTGTGATAGCGGTCGTCAACGCCTACCTGATCGACCTCGACGCCCCAGCCGACCGCACCGAGTGCCGGTGACGGCCCGATGACGGGCGCGGAACGACCGCCGGGTGAGCGGGTCACCGCGGCGGTCGTCCATCGGGCGGAGAGGGTGGGATTTGAACCCACGGAGGCTTGCACCTCGCACGCTTTCGAGGCGTGTCCCTTTGGCCGCTCGGGCACCTCTCCGTCGGGCGAGGCTAGCGGCATTCACCGGGCGTCACGACCCGGCGCCCCGCCCACCCGATTGTCAACGGACCCTCAAGATCGGCTCGGCCGCGCCCGATACATTTGCCATCGGAAGCACGTCGGGTGGGTGAACCACCGCCCCGTGCGGCCGTGTCGGAACCATGCCGTCGGCCTACCGGGCCGGCCGACCACGAAGGAGGAACCGTGAGCGCTGCGCCGCCGACGTGTCCCCGGCATGAGTTCACGCTGCTCGTCCTCGGCCCGGCCGAGGCCGGCAGGACATCGCTGATGCGGGCGGTGTCGCAGTCGCCCGTGGCTGCGTCTGCCGTCGAGTCGACCGGGCCGGCGGGTCTCGGTGAGGCGCCGACCGCGGTCGGCACCTACCTCGCCGGCGACGTCCGGCTGCTGTTGCTCGATGCGTCGGGGCGGCACCCGGTGTCGTCGATGCCCGAGATCGACGCCGCCGTCTACGTGGTCGACGCCCAACACCCCGCCAGCCACATCGGTGCTGCGCTCGAGCTTCGGGTGCTGCTGAATGAGCTACAGGTGCCCGTCGTCGTGGCGGTCGATCGGTGCGACGCGCCGGAAGAGGCCGATCGGATCGCACACCGGCTGAGCGCCCGGTCCGACCAGCGGGCGATGCCCTGTCACCTCGGCGATCCGTCCGCCTGCCGATCCGTGGTGGTCGCGGCGCTGACCGAGCTGCTCGCCCACATCGAGTGCCCGTCATCGGTCGGCCAGGTCGGAACCGTCGACCAGGCGTTGCGGACCGGGGGCCGGCGATGACGCCCGACTGGTCGCCCGATCCGCTCGGCGTGGCCGACGTGTTGCCGCAGCCGGGGTGGGCGGTGCTCGACACCGCCCGCCGGCACCGGTTCACCGGTGAAGTGATCCTGCAGACCACGCCACCGGTCGGCGTCTACTTCGACGCCGGTCGGATCTATCTCGCCGAACGCACCGACGGCCCGTCGTTGGGTGCCCGCCTGGTCGACCACGGCGCGCTCAGCGCCGCCCAGCTCGAGCGCGGCATCATCCGGGTCGGCGGCGTCGCCCATCTCGGGCGATTGTTCGAACGGGTGCCGTCGATCGACCGCGATGCAGTGTTGGTGACCGCTGAACACCTGACCGCGGAGTGCGTGCGCTGGCTCGCCGGCCAGTCGGTGACGGCGCTGCGTGCCACCGCCTACCGCTATCACCCGGCGGGGGTTCAACGTTGGCTCGACCCCGGCCCGGCCGACGGGTCGGCCGGCTTCCGACGCTGGCTCGACCCGGGCACCGCCGCCGGCGCGTTCCCCGGCGACGAACGGTCGCCGGACCCCGAGCCGTATCCGTCCGATCCGGTCGTGCCGTCCGTGCCGGCCGTCGCCGTGGCGCATTCGCCGTCGTCGGCGGCCGCTGACGGTGCGGTCGAACCGCCCGACCCTGGGCTGCGCGAGCCGGCCCCGGCCGGCGGGCCCTCCGATCACTTCGCCGTGATCTGGCCGTCGGGCCAGATCGACACCGAACTGATCGACACCGAACTGATCGACACCGGACTGATCGACACCGGACTGATCGACACCGGACTGGCCGCCCCCGAACTCGCCGCCCCCGAACGGGCCGACCACGGCGACGCCGGATCCCCGAGACCCGCAGTGGTGGACGACCCTGCGGTGACCACCGCCGCCCCCGACCCGGCGCCGGCCGGCGGCTCCCGAGTCGGTGCGGGCGTCGCGACCGATGCCGGCGCCGGTGACGCCGCGGCCCACGATGCCGGCGCCGATGACACCGACACGCAGCTGGCGATCCGCCGGGCGGTCGCCTCGATCGGCACCGGATCCCTGGCCGCGCGGCGCCGCCTGGCGAGTTCTTCCGACGGCGCCGCCCCGGCCGCGTCGGACTGGTCGCGCGGCGCGACGCCGGCGGAACCCGGCGGCGAACCCGCCGACCGCTCGGTCGAGCCGCCGCCGGAACCGGCGGGACCACCAGCGGGGCCATCGCGGCAGCGGCTGCGCCCCGGCGGCGACACCTCGTCGAGCGTGTTCGACCTCACCACCTCGATCACGCTCGGCGCCGCCGACCGACCGGCCGAGCGAGAGCCCGCCGAACGCGAACCGTCCACCGAACGGGTGGGCGCGTTGCGGCGGTTGATCGACAGCCTGGCCCGTCACGACTCGTGACCCCGGGGCACCCGGTGCTTCGCTCGGCGGTGGGTCAGTCGCGTCGGCGCCGGGCGGCGAAGAAGTCGACCAGCAGACGCCCGCACTCGTCGGCCAGCACCCCGGTGGTTCGGGGCACGCGGTGGTTGAGCGCCGCCGTGTCGGTGAGGTCGAACACGCTGCCGGCGGCGCCGGCCTTCGGGTCGGTGGCGCCGTAGACGAGCCCGCCGAGCCGGCCGTTCACCATCGCCCCTGCGCACATCGCGCACGGCTCGAGCGTGACCACCAGCACGCAGTCGTCGAGCCGCCAGTGGCCGATCGCGGCCGCCGCGTCGCGCAGGGCGAGGATCTCGGCGTGAGCGGTGGGATCGCCGGTGAGCTCGCGTTCGTTGTGCCGGGCGGCGATGACCTCGCCGTCGCGGATCACGACCGCGCCGACCGGCACGTCGTGGTGGTCGAGCGCCGCCCGGGCCTCGGCGAGGGCCCGACGCATCGCAAGTTCGTACGACGCCCCTGGATCGGCGCCCTGATCGGGGTGGGCCGGCATGGCGGAGGGAGTGGGATTCGAACCCACGGAAGGTTGCCCTTCACACGCTTTCCAAGCGTGCCGATTCGGCCGCTCTCGCACCCCTCCTGGTGTTGTGCCCTGGCAGGCTATCCCGCCGGTAACCTGGACTGCACTCGGCGGTTCCCGCCGGGTGAGGTGGTGGTCGGGTCCTGTGCAACGGGCGCCCGTGAACCAGGTCAGGCCAGGAATGGAGCAGCCTTCATCGGCATCGCCTGTGTGCCGCAGATCGCCTGGCCACCACCTCACCCGGCGGGGCCCCCGACCCCCTCACGACGCCCGTCCGGCGGGTCGGCGCCGGACCGCTACGGTCGGGGTCATGAAGGTCCACCTCGTCGACGGCACCTACGAGCTGTTCCGGCAGCACTTCGGCACCGCCAACCGGCGCGGGGCCTCCGACCGGGAACCGGGCCCCTACGACGCCACGATCGGGGTGCTCGCCTCGACGCTGCAGCTGATCGATGACGGCGCCACCCATCTCGGGGTCGCCAGCGATCACGTGATCGAGTCGTTCCGCAACGAGCTCTGGCCGGGCTACAAGACCAGCGAGGGCATGTTGCCCGAACTGTTGCACCAGATCCCGGTGATGGAGCGGGCGCTGGTCGCGATGGGCGTCACCACCTGGGCGATGGTCGAGTGGGAGGCCGACGACGCGTTGGGTGCGGCCGCCCACGTCGCCGCCCTCGACGAGCGGGTCGAGCAGGTGCTGATCGTCACCCCCGACAAAGACCTCGGCCAGTGCGTGCGCGGCCGACGGGTGGTGCAGTACGACCGGCGCAAGCGCGAGATCATCGACGAGGACGCCGTGCGCGCCAAGTTCGGGATCTCTCCGCAGTCGATCCCCGATTACCTGGGGCTGGTCGGCGACCCGGCCGACGGCTTCCCCGGTCTCGCCGGCTGGGGCGCCAAGTCGGCGTCGCTGGTGCTCGCCCGGTACGGCCACCTCGAGAACATCCCGACCGAGGCCGGCCGGTGGGACGTCGCCGGGCTGCGGGGGGCGGCAAAGCTCTCGAAGACCCTGCAGGACGACTACGAGCTGGCGATCCTGTTCCGCATCATCGCCACGGTCGATCTCGACGTCCCGGTCGGCGCCGTCGACGACTGGCGCTGGCGGGGCCCGACCCCCGGTTTCGCCGCCGTGTGCGACGAACTCGGTGCGCCCGAGTTGGCGCGCCGCGCCGACCGCCTCGCGCCCTGACCGGCGGCACCCCGGCACCCGGCCGGGGTGGCACGGGTCGATCGTCTGCAGATCCTCAAGGTTGCCGACATCGCGGCCGATACCTGAGGGTGCCCGCCGTGGGCATCCGACACCACGCTCCCCGTGGTCGTGCAGCAGGAGGAACGTCAGCGACATGGCTCTGGAGATCGACGAGTTCCACGCCAGTTTGGTCAACGCCGTACAAGCGGAACTCGAACGCCACGCGGCCGTGATCTCGGCCGAGATCGACCGGCTCCGCACCGAGGGCGAGTTCGAACGCCAACTGCTGCGCACCGAGTTCGCCGAGCAGATCGCCGCGCTCTCCACCCTGGTCGACCACGACCGCGGCGCAGCCGACGACCTCGCCCACCTCCGCCACGAGCTCGAGCAGCGGTTCGCCGACGTCGACGGTCGTGCGGCGGGGCATGCGGATCGGGTGCGCGAAGAGCTCGGGCACGTGCTCGAGCAGCGGTTGGCCGACGTCGACGGTCGTGCGGTGGGGCATGCGGATCGGGTGCGCGAAGAGTTGCAGCAGCGGTTCGCCGAGGCCGAGGTTCGATCCACCCGGCGGATCGACGACGTCGCCGCCGGTGTCGAGGGTCTCGCCAAGGCCGCGGTGCGTCCGCTGCTGTCCGACATGACCGACCAGCAGGCGGAACTGAACCGCCGGGTCGAGAACCTCGACGGCAAGTTGCACAAGTTCGACGAGCAGGCGGGTCGCATGGTGGCCCACTTCAACGAGGTCTCCGAACAGCTCGAACAGCGCCAGGTCGCGCTGGGCGACGCCATCACGGCCGATGTCGCGACGCGGATCGGCGAACTCAAGGGCCTCGTCGACGATCAGGAGTCGACGATGCGGCGCTTCCAGTCCGAGTCGAACCAGGCGATCGCCCAGCGGGTCAGCGACGCCGAGGACCGGCTGAACAACCGGTTGCTGGCCGCCGAGAGCCGCATGAAGGAGGACGCGGGGCAGCGGATCGCCGAGATCGACGCCCACGTCGGCAAGGTCGCGAGCGGTCTCGACGAGACGATGCTGGTGCTCAACGAGCGCATCGCGGCTCTCGACGACCGCTTCGTCGAGACCGGCCGCCGGATCGCCGACGTCGAGGCGTCGGTGGAGGGCATCGACGCCGACGCCCTCGACGCCCTGAAGGAGAAGCTCTCCACGGCGGTCGGCGAGGCGATGTTGGTGCGGATCGAGATGGAGCGCCTCGAGAAGGGCGTCAACGAGCGGACCGACGGGCTCGCGGTGCGCATGACCGAGGTCGAGTCGCAGCTGCAGGACGCCACCATGGACACCTCGATGGCGATCCAACTCGATCGCCTCGAAGAGATCGAACGGTCATTGCTCGCGCTCGACCCGGCGAAGTTCGTGTTGCGCGACGAAGACGAAATGGTGAAGAAATCGACCGGTGGTGCCGATGGACACGACGGCGGCGACGCGGTCGCCTCCACCGATCCCTCGATCCAGACCGATGGAAGTTGGGCCTGATGGCGCTGCGCAAGACCAAAGACGACAAGGACGCGGCCCAGGCGGGCGGCGGCGCGGCGAGCCGCGCAGCTGCCGCCGGCATTCCCTGGGGGCGCCGCAAGTCGGACCGCGTCGGGGCGAGCACGGAGGAATGCGTCGCCGTCGGCCAGACCTTGATGGAGGCCGGACACCTGACCGCCGAGCAGGTCTCGGAGGCGATCACCGACGGTGACGGCGACCTGTGGGCGTTCGGCAATCTCGTGCTCTCCAAGTACGGCGTCGGCCGCGCCGAATACGCGGCGGCGCTGGGGACGGTGTGCGACCTGCCGGTTGCCGACCCGCGCGCGACGGCCGTCAACCCAGAGCTGGCGAGCCGGATCGACGAGCGCGTCGCCCGGTCGTACTTCTTCATCCCGGCGGCCGCCGACGGCGACCAGCTCACCGTGTGGGGTGCCGACTGTTCGCCGGGCGTCCGCGAGGCCGCCGAGGCGAGCGCCGGGCGGCGCTTCGTCTGGATGGCGACCGATCCGAAGACGATCATCTCCTACACCGAACAGCTGTGGCGGTCCGATGCCGACATCGGCCGTCTCGTGGCGACCTTCCAGGATGCGGAAGCGGCACACCACGCCGGCGAGGAGGCCCTCAACGAGGTCAGCCTCGATGACCAGGCACCCGTCGTGCAGCTGGTGTCGCGGATCGTCAGCCAGGCGTTGCGCGACCGCGCCTCGGACATCCACATCGAGCCGCTCGACAAGGAGGTGCGGGTGCGGTACCGCATCGACGGCCAGCTCATCGAAGCGGTCAAGTTGCCGCTCACCGCCCACAACCCGCTGGTGAGCCGACTCAAGATCATGTCGTCGATGAACATCGTCGAAAAGCGCGCCCCCCAGGACGGTCAGTTCTCGACCACGGTCGACGGCCGGCCCCTCGACGTGCGCGTGTCGTCGGTGGCGACCGTGTTCGGCGAGAAGGTCGTCATGCGTCTGCTCGACAAGAGCAAGTCGATGGTCGGCCTCAGCGAGCTCGGCATGCCGCGCGAGACCTACAACACGTACTCCAAGATCGTGCACGCCCCGTACGGCATGGTGATCTGCGCCGGCCCGACCGGTGCCGGCAAGACGACCACCCTCTACGCGACCCTGCTCGAGATCAACTCGACCGGCAAGAACGTCACCACGATCGAGGACCCCGTCGAGTACGTGTTCCCCGGCATCAACCAGGTGGGGACGAACGAGCGCGCCGGGTTGACGTTCGCCACCGGCCTCAAGGCGCTGCTGCGCCAGGACCCCGACGTGATCCTCGTCGGCGAGGTTCGTGACGCCGACACCGCCCGCATCGCCGTGCAGTCCGCGCTCACCGGCCACTTCGTGTTGTCGTCGCTGCACGGCAACGACTCGGTGGCCGCCGTGCACCGCCTGCTCGACATGGGCATCGAGGCCTTCCTCGTCGCCTCCGCCGTGGTGGCGGTGGTGTCCCAGCGTCTCGTGCGTCGCATCTGTGACAACTGCAAGGAGGAGTACGAGCCGCCCGCCGAGGAGCTCGCCGTGTTCCGTCAGCACAGCGGCGGATCCGAGAAGGTCCACTTCTTCCGCGGCAAGGGCTGCAGCTACTGCTCGAACACCGGCTATCACGGCCGGATCGGCGTGTACGAGCTGTTGCGCATCACCCCGGAGCTGCGTCGTCTGATCGTGGGTTGGGCCACCACCGAGGAGCTGCGCCGGTTGGCCGTCGCCCAGGGCATGCGCACCATGTTGCGCGAGGCCATGCAGCTCGTGGAGGACGACGTCACCACCGTCCCCGAGGTCGTCAGGACGTTGTTCGCGACATGAGACCGATCCCGTTGTCCCCCTTCCCGTTCGATCATCGGAGCGTGTGATGCCCAAGTTCGCCTATTCAGCCATCGACGCCAACGGTGTCGAGATCGGCGGTACCACCAAAGCCGACACGATCGGCACCGCGCGCACGCTCCTCGTGGAACAGAACCTGTTCCCGATCAAGATCGAGGAGTCCCGCGGCCTGCTCGACCTCGAGCTGACCAAGGAGAAGGTCAAGAAGAAGAACCTGATGAACTTCACCCGGCAGCTGTCGGTGTTCATCAAGGCCGGGATCCCGATCACCAACGCGCTGACCACGATCGGCGACGAATCGACCGACGTCGCGTTGCGCCGGGCGATCGGCACGATGGTCGAGGACCTCCGCAACGGTGGCCTGCTGTCGGTCGCCGCCGCCCAGCACCCGCAGGTGTTCCCCGACTACTACATCGGCATCCTGCAGTCGGCCGAGCTCACCGGTCGGCTCGACGAATCGCTCGACTCGCTGGCCGGCTACATCAACCGCGAGATGGAGACCCGTTCGAAGGTGGTGGGTGCGCTCGCCTACCCGCTGGTGGTGATGGGTCTCGCAATGGTGACCGTCGTCATCCTCGCCGGCTACGTGTTGCCCCAGTTCAAGCCGCTGTTCGAGGAACTCGGCGCCGACCTGCCGGTGGCGACCCGGCTGATGCTGTTCGTCGCCCGGTTCTTCACCGACCTCTGGTACGTCACCGCCGTCGCGACGTTGATGTTCGTCGGCGCGATCTTCTTCTTGACCGTCAACCCGACCGGCAAGGAACTGTGGCAACGCTGGTCGCTCAAGATCCCGGCGATCGGCGGGATCATCGAGTACGCGATCCTCGAACGGTTCTGCAGCGTGCTCTACACGATGCTGCACGCCGGCGTGTCGGTGCCGTCGGCGATGGAGACGACGACCGAAGCGGTGTCGAACGTCGTGTACCGCGAGCAACTCGACATCGCCCGCCAGCAGATGCTCGAGGGCTCGGGCTTCACGCAGCCGCTGATCGACACCGAGCTGTTCCCGGGCGCGGCGCGCCAGATGTTCCGGGTCGGCGAGGAGACCGGCACCCTCGACGAGCAACTCGAGGTCGCCGCCGAGTACTTCAACCGGGAACTCGAATACCGCATCAAGACGTTCACCACGCTGTTCGAGCCGATCATGATCATCTTCGTCGGCGTCGTCGTCGGGTTCGTCGCGATCGCCCTCGTGTCGGCGATGTACGGCGTGCTGGGCGGCGTCAAGGAAGTCGCAGGGTGATCAGGAATGCCAGATCAGATCGATGACGTCCTGGCCGATGAACACCGCCAGCACCGTGCCGGCCGCGAGGAACGGCCCGAACGGCAGCGCGGTCTTGCGACCGGCCTTGCCGATCGCCATCGCGATCACGCCGACCACGGCGCCGATCAGGAACCCGAGGAACAGCCCGACCGGCGCGATGCCGGGGTTGAGGTAGCCGAGGTGCAGCCCGAGCAGCGGGGCGAGACGCACGTCGCCGTCACCCATGCCACCCCGGCTGGCCAGGTAGATCACCACCATGATCACCAACGCCAGGCCGGCGCCGAGGGCCGCCATCGCGATCCGTTGCGGTTCGCCCTCGATCAGCGCGGCGACCGTGAGGGCCACCGAGCTCAGCACGAACGCGGCGTAGCTGATGGCGCGGGGCAGGCGGAACTCGCGAATGTCGATCCAGACCAACGCCACCAGCGCGGCGCCCAGGATGCAGAACGCCGGGAGCGCCGGGTCGGCACCGAACCGCAGGCCGAACAGCACGAACAGTGTCGCCGTGGCGAGCTCGAGGATCAGCGGTTCGACGCCGATCCGCGTGCCGCAGTGCCGGCAGCGGCCGCGCAGCACGACCCAACTGGCGATCGGCACCAGGTCGAGCGTCGTCAGCCGGTTGTTGCAGGTTCCGCATGCGCTCGGCGGTCGCACCACCGAACCGCCGGTCGGCACCCGATCGACCACCACGGTCAGGAACGAGCCGATCAGCACACCCGCGACGGCGCACGCGACAACCACCAGTGTCGACTCCATGTGTCCAGCACGCTAGGCCCTGACGCCTCGCGAGGAAGGTAATTCCATGTTCGATCCAGATCCGGTGCTCGTCACCCTGCTCCAGGCCACGGTCAATTCCGGCGCCTCCGACTTGCACATCACGGTGGGGCGTCCACCGACAGCGCGCCGCGACGGCACGCTCGTGAGCTTCGAGAACGTCAAGGTGCTCGACGCCGACGACACCGGACGAATGGTGATGTCGCTGCTCGACGACCGCCAGCGGGCCGAGTACGCCGAACGTTTCCAGGTCGACTTCTCGTTCGGCATCCCGGGCCTCGGCCGGTTCCGGGCGAACGCGTTCCACCAGGGTGGGACGATGGCGCTCGCGTTGCGCGTCGTGCCGTTCCGTGTCCGCTCGCTCGAGGAACTCGGTGCCCCGCGCGCCACGACGACGCTGCTCAACCGCCCCTACGGGCTGGTGCTCGCCGTCGGTCCGACCGGTTCGGGCAAGTCGACGACCCTGGCGGCGATGATCGACCGCATCAACGAGACCAAGCCGGTGCACATCCTCACCATCGAGGACCCCGTCGAATACGTGCACCAGCACAAGGTGGCGATGGTCAACCAGCGCGAGGTCGGCACCGACACGATCTCGTTCGAGGAAGGGCTGCGCAGCGCCCTGCGTGAGGACCCCGACGTGGTCCTGCTCGGCGAGATGCGCGACCTCGAGTCGATCCAGATCGCGCTCAGCCTCGCCGAGACGGGTCACCTGGTGTTCGCCACGCTGCACACCAACGACGCGTCGCAGGCACTCGACCGCATGATCGACGTGTTCCCCAGCGACAAGCGCGACCAGATCCAGACGATGCTGGCCGGCGCCCTGCAGGGCGTGATCTCCCAGCGTCTGCTGCCGGGGGTGAGCGGTGGCCGGGTCGCCGCGTACGAGGTGCTGATCGCGACCGACGCGGTGCGCAACCTGGTGCGAGAAGGCAAGAGCCGCCAGCTGCGCAACATCGTCGCCACCGGTGGGCCCGACGGGATGCAGACGATCGAGATGGACCTCGCCCGGCTGGTGTCGTCAGGCCTGGTCACCATGGAGATGGCGCAGTCGATCTCGGCGTTCCCGAGCGAGGTCCAAGCGCAGGTGTCGACGATGCGGGCGCAGGCCCAGGCCCAGGCGACGACGGCCTCCGGCCAGAGCGCCACCTCGGGGTCGGGCGAGCGGGCCGGTCAGGGCCCCAACGGGGCCGGCCGCCCCGCCCAGCCCGTCGGGGTGCGGTGAGCGATGGCGCTGCCCAACCGCAACCCGTTCCAGTCGATCGGCGGCGTCACCCCGTGCCCCGCCGGCTGGCTGGTGCTGCCCGCCCGGTTGGCCGGCGTCACCGTCGTCGCCGAGGAGGCGTTCGTGCTGCGGACCCTGCTCGACGTCTTGGACTACCGCCCGAAGTTCGACTTCGCCGCCGTCAACATCCCCTTCGGGTACCCGGAGCAGCCGGGTGACCCGTACCGGCCGTGCGACCGTGAGGCGAGGCAGATGGTGGGCTGGCCACGGCTGGTCAACCTGCGCCCGGTCCCGTCGCGGCCGGCGTTGTTCGCCGGCAGCTTCGCGGGTGCCTGCGCGGTCGAGCCGTGGCTGACGCGCAACGACTACCGCCACTTCCGTTGGATGCGGGAGGCGGCGACCGCGGTGCAGCCGTTCCACAGCCGTTCGGTGTACAGCGCCAACGCGGCGTTGTCGTTCCAGCACATGAACGGCGACCAGCCGCTGACCACCTCGCCGTACCACGACGACGGGCAACTGGAACGGCTCGAGCTGATCCGCACCAAGCTGCCCGGCGTCGACGACGTCGTCACGCGGGTGCCGCCCCAAGGCGCCGCGCAGGTGCACATGTACGACGCGGCGGCGATGTTGTGGACCGCCCGCCGGGCCTCGGGCCGGGCGATCAGCCGGCTGCCCGCCGACCCCGAGTGGGACGAGAGCGGGATCCGGATCGAACTGGTCAGGTGACCCGGCGGCACACCGCCGGACCGACGCGACCTGCCGTTCGGACCAGCCGGTGACGTGACGCCCGCCGCGGAGCGCGAATTTCTGCTCAAGTCGGTGAGCCGACGCGCCGAAGAACTTCCTGCGCAGCCGGGAGCCCATCTCGAGGTGCGGGAACCAACACGTGGGACAACCGGCGAACCGCCGGCGAACGAAAGGAAACCATCCATGAACAAGCACGACGAGGGTTTCACCCTCATCGAACTGTTGATCGTCATCGTCATCCTCGGCATCCTGGCCACGGTGGTCGTCTTCGCCGTGTCGGGCATCACCGACAAGGGCCAGGAGAGCGCCTGCGCCGCCGACGAGGCGACGCTGGCGGTCGCCGTCGAGGCCTACTACGCCCAGGAGAACTCCTACCCGACCGACCAGGCCACGCTCGTCACGGAAGGCTTCCTGCGTGAGGCCTCGACGCTCTTCACCGTGAGCGGCTCGGAGATCACCGCCGTCTCCGGCGGGCCTTGCGTGGCAGCCGCCCCAGCCGCCTGACCCCCAGGGGCTGATCCAGCCGGACCAGCCCCTCTGACAACCGAAGGAGCCCTGCCCGATGGGCAGGGCTCCTTCGCGTCCGTGGCGGGCGTCGAACCGACCGCCCGGTTGCCGTCATCGGGTCGTCTCGGCGGCCAGTTCGGTGCGGCTGGCATCGACCAGCGCTCGCCAGACCGCGTCGTCCTCGTAGCCGAGCGCCCACAGCGCGACCCCGCCCCAACCGGCCCGCCGGGCGATCTCGACCCGGCTGGCGACCCCCTCGGCGTCGACCCAGTGCACCCGGCGGTTCTGCACGCAGGCGGTGGTGCCGTCGTCGACGGTGAGCGAGTACTCGAACGTCCACTCGCCGGTGACCTCGTCGAACACCGGCACACCGTTGCGGCGGCTGATCAGGTCGGCGACCGACCGGGCGGTGACGCCGGTGCGGCCCTCGGCGTCGGCCGGGCAGTCGCCGACGGTCGCGACCACCCAGTTGAGGCCGTACGACGGCACCCCGAGCACGAGCTTGTCGTGGTACTGCTCGGGCACCGCCAGCGAGGTGCCGGCGACCGCGGCGCGCACCCACCCGAGCGGGGCGATCGGGCCGGCCTCGGCCACCGAGTAGTCGTAGGCCATGATGCGGATCCGGTCGACGAACTCGGCGATCGCCCCGTGGTCGTACACCCAGTACCCACGGTCACCGGTCTGTGTGACGTCGTACACCGCCGGGATGCTGACCGTCAGCGTCCGGCCCTCGGCGTGCAGCGCGCCGGACAGCTGGGCGATGAACGCCACCCAGTCGGGTCGCGTCGTCTCCCAGGTGCCCGGCCCGTCGGCGAACGCGAACTGCTCGTAGTCGAGGTCGATCCCGTCGGCGTCGATCGCCGCCGCGAACCGCAGGATCGCCTCGATGTGGCGGGTGCGGGTGGTGGGGTCGGCGAGGATCGCCGCCATGGTGCCCGCCGGCGTCTCGTCGCGGATCGACGGCACGAGGCGGGCGCCGGTGTCGCCGACCTGCGCGAGGAAACCGGCGGCCAGTTCGGTCGGCACGTTCTGATCGACGGCGATGTCGTCGGTACTGCGGGCGCCGAACCAGAACGGCGACACCTCGCGCATCTCGGGGAACCGGGTGGCGAGATCGGCGGCGGTGTCGACGAGGGTCCAGTACGGGGCCCACACGTCGATCGCCACCGCCGCCGGCGGGGGCGGCGCCTCGGCATCATCGCCACCGCGCGCCAGCCCGAACACGGCGGCGATCAGCACGGCGACCGCGGTCACCACCCCCGCCAGCGCGAGCTGCCGCCGGTCGGGCCGGCGGCTCGTGCCGTGACGCTCGGCGACCGGCCGGTCGAACAACCCGGCCAGGTCGTCGACGCGCACGTCGTCGAGCGAGTCGACGAGGGTGAGTCCGGGTTGGGGTGTGAGTTCCTTCACGTTCGGCACGCCGAGCACCCGGCATCCGGCACGGCGTGCCGAGAGGACGCCGGTCGGCGAGTCCTCGATCGCCACGCAGTCGGCCGGGTGGACGCCGCAGGCCGCCGCCCCGAGCAGGTAGGGGTCGGGGTGCGGCTTGCCCCTGCCGACGGGCACCTCGTCGCCGACGATCGTGTCGACGAAGCTGCCGTCGGGCAGCGCCGCCAGGATCGGATCGACGAACCGCCGCCACGACATCGTGACGAGGGCGCACGGCACCCCGGCGGCGTTCAGGTCGGCGAGCAGCTCGCGGGCCCCCGGCCGCCAGGGGATCCGGCGGTGCAGGCGGGCGATCACCCCGTCGAGCAGGCGGCCGACGATCTCGTCGGCGGGCAGGTCGACGTGGCCGTGCTGCTGCATGTAGGCCGCCGAGTCGAGCAGGTCGAACCCGACCATGGCGAGGGCGTGGTGGTCGGGCCAGTGGTGGCCGAACTGCTCGACGAGGTCGCGCTCGGCGGCGAACCAGTAGGGCTCGGTGTCGACGAGCGTGCCGTCCATGTCCCACAGCACCGCTGCGGGCAACCGGGCACGGGCCGGGGTGGCGGCCTGGCTCACTCCTGGACGAGTTCGATCAACGTGCCGAAGCTGCCCTTGGGGTGCACGAACGCAACCGTCGTGCCGCGGCTGCCGGGACGCGGTGCCTGGTCGATCGCCGTGGCGCCGGCGGCGACCATCGCGGCGAGCGCCGCGGCGCAGTCGTCGACCCGGTAGCCGACGTGGTGCAGGCCCTCGCCGCGCTTGTCGATCGACTTGGCGATCGGCGAGTCGGGCCGGGTCGCGGCGGTGAGTTGGATGTAGCTGTCGGCGACCTTGACGAGCGCCTCCTCGACACCGTCGCTCTCGACGATCTCGCGGTGGTGCACCTCGGCCCCGAACGCCCGTCGGTAGTAGTCGATCGCGGCTTCGAGGTCGCGGACGGCGATGGCGATGTGATCGATCTCGGTGAGGATCATCGGCCCATTCTGCCCGCCGCGCGGCGCGATCGCCGTGCGGGGCGGCCCGCCGGGCGATCAGCGCCTGGTGCGAAAGCGCGTGATCTTGTCCTCGCCGACCCGTTCGCGTTTGGCGGGGTCGTCGATGCCGAGGCCTTCGGCGGGTGCCAGGCACAACACGCCGAGCTTGCCCTCGGCCTCGTTGCGGTGCACCATCAACGCCGCCCGGCCAACCTCGTCGAGCGTGAACACGTCGGACAGCAGCGGTTGAATGCGGCCCTGGTCGATCAACCGGTTGGCCGCCCACGCCTCCTCGTAGTTGGCGAAGTGCGACGAGAGCAGCCGCTTGAGCTTCATCCAGAAGTGGCGGTTGTCGAACTCGACCATGTAACCCGACGTCGCCGCGCAGGTGACGACGGTGCCGCCCCGCTTGACGGCGAAGATCGAGGCGCCCATCGTGGAGCGGCCGGGATGCTCGAACACGATGTCGGGGTCGTCGCCGATGAGCGAGCGGATCTTCTTGCCGAACCGCCGCCATTCGCTCTCGTCCTGCGTGTGCTCGTCGCTCCAGAACCGGTAGCCCTCGGCGCGCCGGTCGATCACGGCCTCGCAACCCATCGACTCGAGCAGCGCGGCCCGCTCGGGCGACGACACCACACCGATCGGGGTGCCGCCGCCGTTGAGCACGTACTGCACCGCATAGCCGCCGATGCCGCCGGTGGCACCCCAGATGAGGACGTTGTCGCCCTGCTTCATGCGGGCGCCGTGGTCGCCGACCAGCATCCGGTACGACGTCGAGTTGCACAGCGCGTTGACCGCCGCTTCCTCCCACGTCAGATGGGTCGGCTTGGGCATCAGCTGGTTGGCCTTCACGACCGAGAGGTCGGCGAGGCCGCCGTAGTTGGTCTCGAACCCCCAGATCCGCTGGTTGGCGGCCAACATCGAGTCGTTGTGGGCGCTCGGGTCCTGGTCGTCGACGTGGTTGCAGTGCACGGTGACCCGGTCGCCGGGTCGCCAGTTGCGCACGGCGCTGCCGACGCGGAGCACGACGCCGGAGGCGTCCGAACCGATCACGTGGAACGGCTGGTCGTGGCGCCGGGCCGACTCGGACTCGCGTGCCAGGCGCTCGAGGAAGCCGAACGTCGGCAACGGTTCGAAGATCGACGTCCAGACCGTGTTGAAGTTGATCGAGCTGGCCATCACGGCGATGTAGGCCTCGTCGGGCGCCAGTTCGGGGGTCGGCACCTCACCGATGTGGATCGACCGCGTCGGGTCCTTGGCGCTCGAGTCGACGCCTTCGAACATGTCGACCTCGTCGCGCTTGACGAACGCGGCCCGGAACGACTCGGGGATCGGGAGGCCGGCGATCTCGTCGCCGGACGCCCCGGCGGTGATCGCCTCGAGGATCTGCTGCATGCCCGCGACGTTACTGATCGGTAACCCACGGGTGCCAAGCGGGCTCGCAAGCTGCCGGCCCGACCGGGTCCGACCCCCCGTCGACCCGGGCCCGCGCGGTAGCGTTGGGTCATGTCCGGAACCGTCATCGTCGCCGGCGCCCGCACTCCCATCGGGAAGATGTCGGGCGCCCTGTCGTCCCTCTCCGCCGCCGACCTCGGCGGCCTGGCGATCGCCGAGGCGCTGCGACGCGCCGGGGTCGCCCCCGACCAGGTCGACCACGTGGTCATGGGCCAGGTGCTGATGGCCGGCCAGGGTCAGGTGCCTTCCCGGCAGGCCGCTGTCAAGGCCGGTATCCCGATGCGCGTGCCGGCGGTCAACGTCAACAAGGTGTGCCTGTCGGGGCTCAACGCGATCTACCTGGCCGATCAGATGATCCGAGCCGGCGACGCCGACATCGTCGTGGCCGGCGGCATGGAGTCGATGACCCATGCCCCGTACCTGGCCCAGGGGGCGCGTGGCGGTTTCCGCTACGGCAACACCGAACTCGAGGACGCCATCATCCGCGACGGGTTGTGGTGCGCCTTCGATGCCTGTCTGATGGGGCTCGGCACCGACCGCTATACCGGCGACTCGATCAGCCGCGCCGAGATGGACGAGGTGTCGGCGGCGTCGCACGAACGGGCGGCGGCGGCCACCAAGGACGGCATCCTCGCCGACGAGATCGTGCCGGTGCAGATCCCGCAACGCCGCGGCGACCCGCTGCTGGTCGAGCACGACGAGGGCGTGCGGCCTGGCACCACGGCCGAGAGCCTCGGCGGACTGCGCCCGGCGTTCGACCCCGACGGCACGATCACCGCCGGCAACGCCTCGCAGCTCAGCGACGGCGCCTCGGCGGTGGTCGTGATGTCGCAGGCGGCAGCGGCCGCCACCGGCGTCGCGCCGCTCGGCGAGATCGTCAGCTACGGCATGGTCGCCGGCCCCGACAACGCCTCGCTCAACCTGCAGCCGGCGAACGCGATCGACAAGGCGCTGGCCAAGGCCGGGCTGACGGTGGGCGACATCGACCTGTTCGAACTGAACGAGGCGTTCGCCGCCGTCGGCATCGCGTCGGCCCGCCAACTCGGGATCGGCCTCGACATCGTCAACGTCAACGGCGGCGCGATCGCCCTCGGCCATCCGATCGGGATGAGCGGCAACCGGCTGGCGCTGACCCTGCTGCACGAGCTGCGTCGCCGCGGCGGCGGACTCGGGGCGGCGGCGCTGTGCGGCGGCGGCGGCCAGGGCGACGCGATCATCGTGCGCTCGCCCTGACTTGACACGTAGTCGTCATATTTGTAACAATACCGACATATACGGCGGGGTTTCCCCCCGATTCCCCCGCCGTAGCACGAGGCGCCATCCACCACCGGCCCGGTCCGTCCGCCCGCTCCGGCCCGGCGTGGAGGGCGCCTCGTTCGCGTCCCGTGACGACCGCGCCGGTTGGACCGCGCCGGGGTGTGGCGCTCAGTCGATCGGGCGGCGCCCCTCGAGGGCCCGACCGAGGGTGAGCTCGTCGGCGTACTCGAGGTCGCCACCGACCGGCAGGCCCGATGCGATGCGGGTGACCCGCAGACCCAGCGGCTTGAGCAGGCGCGCCAGGTACATCGCGGTCACCTCGCCCTCGGTGTTGGGGTTGGTGCACACGATCACCTCCTCGACCGCCTCGGGCCCGAGCCGCTCGAGCAGCTCGCGGATCTTGAGTTGTTCGGGCCCGATGCCCTCGAGCGGGCTCATCGCCCCCAGCAGCACGTGATAGCGGCCGCGGAATTCGCCGGTGCGCTCGATCGAGACGATGTCGCGCGCCTCCTCGACGACGCAGATCATCGACGAGTCGCGGCGGTCGTCGCTGCAGTAGCTGCACAGCTCGCCCTCGCTGACGTTGAAGCAGCGCTCGCAGAACCGCACCTTGTCCTTGGCCTCGCGGATCGCGTGGGCGAGGCGATGGGCGTCGTCGGCGGGCACCTTGAGCAGGTAGAACGCGATGCGCTGAGCCGACTTCGGGCCGATCCCGGGCAGACGCCCGAGTTCGTCGATCAAGGCCTGGACGGGGGGCGTGTAGGCGCTGGCCATCGCTCAGTCGTCGGCCATCAGCTCGGAGCCGGGGAAGGCCTCGGCCAGCCGGTCGATCGGGGTCTTCACCGACTCGGGCGGCGCGTCGGTGAGATCGCTGAGGTCGATCTCGTCGTCGGCGGCCGGTTGATGTGACGCGGTGCCGCTCGGGTCGGCCGGGGGCCGTGCCGGTGCCGCCTCGCGGGGGGCCGGCGAGGCGGTGCGACCCGGTGCCGGGGTGGCCTCGGGATCGTCGTGGGGGCGGCTCGTGACGACGAACTCGATGCGAATCGGCCCCCCGACGGCGGCGGCCAGCGCCGCCTCGACCGCTGGGCGGTGCTCGTTGCACTTGGCGCCGTGGGCCTCGTTGGGCACTGCGAACTGCCAGGTGTCACCCTGGTGCCCCGTGAACGAGCCGACCGAGTAGAGCGCCCGCACCAGCGGCTTGACCTGCGACTTGACCGTGTGCTCCCAGGCGTCGGGCACCGACACGGCCGACGGGCGGACGGCCTCGACCGCAGGCGGTGCGGCGGCCGGCGCCGGCTCGGCGGCGGCCGGGCCCGGCCG
>DATCZG010000019.1:0-26735 GCA_036526035.1 Ilumatobacter sp.
GGCGGGCGGGCGGGCAGACTCGGGGTATGAGGGGGATCGATCCGCTCCCGGGTATGGCGGTCGTCGCCGAGTACGTGAGCCGGTTCGACGCCGACGTCGCCGTGGCCATGCTGTGGGACGCGGGGCTCGAGGGAGCCATCCTCGGCGACCCGGCCCACTCCGTCGCGCCCCACCACGTCACCGAGCGCATGTTCCGGATCGTGGTGCGGGAGGAGGTCGCCGAGGACGCCCGCGACCTGCTGCGCGACGGGATCGGCGACACCGAAGCCGATGCCCTCGACGCGCTGTACCACCGGCGGCCGCTGGCCGACCGACCCACCTGGTTCCGGTGGGCGGCGTGGAGCCTGTTCTGGGCGATCCCCGGCACCTTCATCGTGGCGCTGACGCTGATCGCCCTGTCGCTGCTCCGCGGTCTGTTCCCCTAGCGCCCCGAGCGTCCTTCCCCGGGGACCACGGCGGGTGGTCAGCCCATGCCCTGGCCGCCGGAGGTCTCGGCCACCGACTGCTTCCCGGCCGAGATCCACGGCATCATCGCCCGCAGTTCCTTCCCGACCTTCTCGATCGGGTGCTCGTGTCCGGCCTGTTCCAGGGCGAGGAACCGCTCGCGGCCCGACCGGCTCTCCGCGACCCAGTTCTCGGCGAAGGACCCGTCCTGGATCTCGGTCAGCAGTTGCTGCATCGTCGACTTCACCTTGTCGTCGATCACCCGGGGTCCGGAGGTGAGGTCGCCCCACTCGGCGGTGTCGGACACGGAGTACCGCATCCCGGCGATGCCCTCCTCGTACATGAGGTCGACGATCAGCTTCAGCTCGTGGAGACACTCGAAGTAGGCGACCTCGGGCTGGTACCCCGCCTCGATGAGGGTCTCGAACCCGGCCTGTACCAACCGGGTGGTCCCGCCACACAGCACGGCCTGCTCGCCGAACAGGTCGGTCTCGGTCTCCTCGGTGAAGGTCGTCTCGATCACACCCGCCCGGGCGCCACCGATGGCGTCGGCGTAGGCGAGCGCCAGTTCCTTGGCGTTGCCGGTCGCGTCCTGCTCGACGGCGATCAGGCACGGCACACCACCGCCCTCGGTGTAGGTGCGGCGCACCAGATGGCCGGGACCCTTCGGCGCGACCATGCAGACGTCGAGCCCCTCCGCGGGCTCGATGAGTCCGAAGCGGATGTTGAACCCGTGGGCGAAGAACAGCGCGTCGCCGTCCGAGAGGTGGGGGGCCACGTGCTGCTCGTAGATGGACGCCATCTCGGTGTCGGGCATCAGCATCATGACGATGTCGGCCTCGGCCGTCGCGTCGGCGATCGACAGCACCCGCAGCCCGGCGGCCTCCGCCTTCTCCACCGAGGAGGACCCCTCTCGCAGACCCACCCGGACGTCGATGCCGGACTCCTTCAGGTTGAGGGCATGGGCATGGCCCTGGGAGCCGTACCCGAGGATCGCGACCGTCCGGTCGGCGATGACCGAGCGGTCGACGTCCTTTTCGTAGTAGATGTTCGCCACGGCGGAACTCTTTCTCTTGTGTCTGGTTGGTGTGTTCAGGTGTCGAGGGACGGGAGTGCCACCCGCCCGGTGCGTTGGAGCTCCACGATCCCGAAGGGTCGCAGCTGCTCCTCGAACTCGTCCAAGCGGGCCGGTCGGGCGGAGAACGACAGCATCACCTGCTCGCTGTTCTCGTTGAGCACGTAGGCCCGCCAGTCGTCGATCAGATCCATCAGCGCTGCCCGGTGCGCGGCGTCGGCCGACACGGTCACCAGCATCAGCTCGCGCGAGACCGACTCGGTCGGCGCCAGCTCACGGATCTCGACGACGTTGATGAGCTTGTTGAGCTGTTTCACCACCTGTTCGAGCGGCGCGGACTCGACATCGACGGTGAACGTGATCCGGGAGAACGCCTCGTCGTCGGTCGGGGCGACCGCGAGGCTCTCGATGTTGAACCCCCGCCGCGAGAACAGACCGGCCACCCGGGCCAGCACGCCGGGCTTGTTCTCCACGGTCGTGACGATCGTGTGGTACTTCTCCGAGTCGGTCATCGCGGCAGGTCCTGCTGGCTCGGGTCGACCACGACCTCGGAGTTGCTCTTGCCGGCCGGCACCATCGGGAACACGTTCTCGGACGGATCGGTGCGGAACTCGAGCACCACCGGCCGGTCGTCGACCTCGTTCGCCTTGGCGATGGCGGGGGCCACCTCCTCGGGGGCCTCGACCCGAAGCGCCATGCAGCCCATCGCCTCGGCCCACTTCACGTAGTCGGGGGTGTCGTGGCTCAGATGCACCTCGCTGTAGCGCTCGTCGTAGAACATCTCCTGCCACTGGCGGACCATGCCGAGGTAGCTGTTGTTCAACAGCGCCACCTTGATCGGGATCCGCTCGACCGTGGCCGTCACCAGCTCCTGGGCGGTCATCTGGAAACAGCCGTCGCCGTCGACCGCCCACACGGTGCGGTCGGGCCGGCCGATCTTGGCGCCGATCGCGGCCGGGATCGAAAAGCCCATCGTGCCGAGGCCACCCGAGTTGACCCACGTGTAGGGCTCCTCGAACTGCCAGTGCAGCGACGACCACATCTGGTGCTGGCCGACGCCCGAGGTGAGGATCGTGCCCTTCGGGGAGAGGTCGCGCAGCTGCTCGAGGCAGTACTGGGGCTTGAGCGCCCGGCCCGGCTCGCTCTGCTCGTAGGTGGTCGGGAACTGCTCGCGCCAGCCCGAGATCCGGCTCTTCCACGGTGCCAGTTCGGCCTGCACGGTGCCGCCGTCGAGCAGGTCGCGGATCGCCTTCACGATCTCTTCGGTGACCAGCCGGCAGTCACCGACGATCGGCACGTCGGGCTTGCGGACCTTGCCCTGCTCGGCGGGGTCGATGTCGACGTGGATGATCTTGGCGTGCGGGGCGAACGAGGCGATCCGCCCGGTGATCCGGTCGTCGAACCGGGCCCCGAGCGCGATCAGCAGGTCGCTCTGCTGCATCGCCGTGGTGGTGTAGGCGTTGCCGTGCATCCCGGGCATCCCGAGGTTGAGCGGGTGGCTGTCGGGGAACACGCCGCGCGCCATCAGGGTGGTCACGACGTGGATGCCGGTCAACTCGACCAGCTCGCGCAGCACCTCGGCGGCGCGCGCCTTGAGCATGCCGCCGCCGACGTACAGCAGCGGGCGCTCGGCCTGCAGGATCATCCGAGCCGCCTCTTTGATCATCCGCGGGTGGCCCTTGGTGGTGGGCCGGTAGCCGGGCAGCGACGCCGCGACCTCGTCGTCGCTCGGCCAGTACCAGGTCATCTCGTTCTGCAGGACGTCCTTGGGCAGGTCGATCAGCGTCGGGCCCGGCCGGCCGGTGGTGGCGATGTGGAACGCCTGGCGCACCGCCATCGGCACGTCCTCGGCCGACATCACGAGCTCGTTGTGCTTGGTGCACGAGCGGGTGATGCCGACGGTGTCGCACTCCTGGAAGGCGTCGGTGCCGATCGCCCCGGTGCCGACCTGCCCGGTGATGCCGACCATCGGGATCGAGTCCATGAAGGCGTCCATCAACGGTGTCACGAGGTTGGTGGCCGCCGGGCCGGAGGTGACCATCGCCACGCCGGGCCGCCCCGTGACATGGGCGTAGCCCTCGGCCATGTGGCCGGCGCCCTGCTCGTGGCGCACCAGCACGTGCCGGATCGGCGACTCGAGCAGCGGGTCGTAGGCCGGCAGGATGCATCCGCCGGGCAGCCCGAAGATCGTGTCGACGTTCTCCATCTCGAGCGCTTTGATGAGAGCTTGCGCTCCCGTCATTCTGGTCATGTCTGTCTCCTGGTTGGCGAGGGGGTGGTTGGCGAGGGGTGAGCGAAAAACGAAACGACCTCCCGTCTGGGAGGTCGGGGCGCACGCGGCGAGGGGGCCTGGTGCGCTAGTCGATGACTACTACGAGGGTGCTGGTGCCGGCACGCATCGCCTGAGAGTCTGCCAGAGCAGACGTCGAAACACAAGCCCGCCCGTCCGCCACCGGCACCGCACCGGCCGGGTAGGTTCGCCCGCATGCTCGTCGACGAGATCTGGCGGTACCCGGTGAAGTCGATGGGTGGCGAACGGGTCGACGCGGTCGACGTCGACGAACACGGCATCCGGGGCGACCGGGCGTGGGGTCTGTTCGACCCCGCCACCGCGATGGTGCTCACCGCCCGCCGCGAGCCGGCACTGCTGTTCCTCAGCGCCCGGCTGGTCGACGGACGGCCGGTGATCACCTGCGACGCCGGCCGTGAGCTGGCCGGCGACGACGCCCTGTCGGCCTGGATGGGGCGCCCGGTCGTGCTGCGGCCGGCGAGCGCCGGGCCGGCGACGTTCGAGAACCCGCTCGACGCCGAGCACGAGACCGACTGGGTCAGCTGGCAGAGCACCGGCGGCACCTACCACGACGGCGGCTCCAAGATCTCGTTCGTGTCGCGCCGCGAGCTGGGCGACTGGGACCCACGCCGGTTCCGCATCAACCTGATCCTCGCCGGCGCCGACGGTGATCCGCCGGCCGGCGAGGTCGCGGTGGGCACCGCGACCCTCAGGGTCCGCCGGCCGATCGACCGCTGCGTGATGGTGACCCGCGCCCAGCCCGGGCTGCCCGCCGACCGCTCACTGCTCGGGCGGCTCATCCGCGAGCGCGGCAACCGGCTGGGCACCGGCGCCACCGTCGCCACCCCCGGCACGATCGCGGTCGGCGACCGGTTCGGCTGACGAATCCGGCGGCGGTCAGCGGGTCGCCGCTCGCACCGCCGGCACCGTGTGCTCGAGGTAGGCCTCGATCACGTCCCGGTCGACCGGCGCCCGCAGGGCGATGTTGACCATGTCGGCGCCGGCGGCGCGGTACTCGAGCACGCGTTCGACGGCCGATTCGGGGGTGCCCAGCAGCGCGCCGCCGGCGACCCGCGACCACATCGGACCCCACTGGGCGGCCATGTCCGCTTCGATGCGCGCCGCCGCTGCCCCGTCGGCACCGAGATTGAACAGGAGGTTGATCGAACGCTCGATCGTCGCCGGGTCGCGCCCGACCGCCGCACAGTGCTCGTCGAGCACCGCGCCCAACCGGGCGAACTCGGCCGGCGAGATGTAGGCGGCGTTCCACCCGGTGGCGTACTCGGCGGCGATCCGCAGCGTGCGCCGCTCCCCGACCCCACCGATCCACAGCGGCAGGTGGCCGCGCACCGGCGCCGGCAGCATCGAGGCGTCGTCGGCCCGGAAATAGGTGCCCGCGTGGGTGGTGCGCTCGTTGGCGAAATAGCTCGTGATCAGCCCGGCGGCCTCGGCGAGCATGTCGAGCCGGGCCCCGACCCCCGGGAAGTCGTAGCCGTAGGCCCTGGCTTCCCACTCGTGCCAGCCGCCGCCGATGCCCAGCTCGAAGCGTCCCCCCGAGATGTGGTCGATCGTCGTCGCCGCCTTCGCCAGCAGGCCCGGATTGCGGTAGCCGACGTAGAACACGAGGCAGCCGAGCCGGGCGTGGGAGGTGTCGGCGGCCAGCGCGCCGAGGCACGCGACGGCCTCGAAATGGGGCTGCGTCCCGCCGGCGTTCGGCGCCTCGTACAGATGGTCCCAGACCGAGATCCAGTCGATGCCGGCGGCGTCGAACCGGCGCCAGAGCGTGCGCATCTCGTCCATCGTCATGTTCTGCTGTCCGATGTGCACCCCGAGCTGCATGCGCCGAAGGTACCCGGCCGTGGGCGGGTGGCCGTCACCCGCCGCCGGTGACGCCGGGGCGGGCCCGCAGGCGCGCCGCCAGCTCGGCCACCGCCGGGTCGGCGACCGAGCCCGTGCGACGGGCGAGCACCAGCCGGCGGTGGTACAGCGTCGGGCCGCGTTCGAGCTGTTCGCCGGTTCGCTCCGACGCCTCGGGCAGGGCGGTCCAGCCGAGACCGAGCGCCACCATCTCGCGCAGCACACTCGACTGGTGGCTGTCGGCGGCCACCTGCAGCGGCGCCCCGACCGCCCGGAGGGCGTCGATGATCTGACGGCGCGAGTGCGACTCGGGCGGGAACAGCACCCACGGCCCCCACGACGCCGGCGGGCCGATCGCCGTGCCGAGCGGGGCGTACACCACGATCGGCTCGGTGAGCAGGGCCTCGGCCTCGATGCCCGGCGGCCACACCGGCGGCTCGACGCACACGATCAGGTCGAGCGCTCCGGCGCGCAGATCGACGAGCAGGTCGGCCGACGGGGCGACCGACATCGTCAGCTCGACGTCGGGATGGTCGGCGCGGAACGCCCGCAGCCGGTCGGGATGGTGGTCGACCGCGGCGACGTCGACCATGCCGAGCCGGACCCGGCCGGCGGAGGCCGCCCGCAGCCGTTCCGACCAGGCGATCAGGTCGGAGGTCAGCGAGACCACCTGACGGGCGTGGTCGAGCACCGGGCCGGCCGACGGGCGCATCACCCGGCGGCGCCCGGCAGGCTCGAACAGTTCGACGCCGACGCGACGCTCGAGTTCGGCGAGGCCCTGCGACAGCGCCGACGGGCTGACCCCGACGGCCTCGGCGGCGGCCGCCCAGGTGGCGTGGTCGGCGACCGCGACGAGGTATTCGAGTTGTCGGATCGAGACGTCGGGGAGGTGCCGCACCCCGCACACATTAGTTCAGAGTTTCTGAACTGTTACAGAGATCGCGCAAGTAAACCTTATGGTCCTCTCCATGACCGCACGAAACATCGCTCCGGCGACCGGCAAGCTCGGGGTGCTGATGCCCGGCATGGGCGCCGTCGCCTCCACCTTCATCGCCGGCGTCTTCGCCGCCCGCGACGGCATCAGCCCGCCGATCGGCTCCGTCAGCCAGATGGCCCACATCCGCCTCGGCCGCAAAGAGGAGGGCCGCAACCCGCGCATCCGCGAGTTCGTGCCGCTCGCCGACCTGCACGACCTGGTGTTCGGCGGCTGGGACCCGATCTCGCCGAACGTCCTCGAGGCCGCCAAGACCGCCGGCGTGCTCGACGGACGCGACCTCGACGCGATCTCGGGCGAACTCGAGGGGATCGTCCCGATGGACGCCGTGTTCGACCAGCGTTGGGTGTCGCGGCTCGACGGGGTGCGGGTCAAGGACATCCCGAACAAGTGGGACCAGGCGATGGCGTTGATCGACGACATCGCCAACTTCCGCGAGGCCAACGGCTGCGACCGGCTCGTGATGGTGTGGTGCGGGTCGACCGAGGCGTACACCGAGCCCAGCGCGGTGCACGCCACCGTCGCCGCCTTCGAGCAGGGCCTCCGAGACGACGACGACAACATCGCGCCGAGCCAGATCTACGCCTACGCCGCGCTGCAGTCCGACGTGCCCTTCGCCAACGGCGCCCCCAACCTCACCGTCGACCTGCCGTGCATGATCGAGCTCAGCCAGACCCGCCGGGTACCGATCGCCGGCAAGGACTTCAAGACCGGCCAGACGCTGATGAAGACGCTGCTGGCGCCGGGCTTCAAGGCCCGCATGCTCGGCATGCGCGGCTGGTACTCGACGAACATCCTCGGCAACCGCGACGGCGAGGTGCTCGACGCCCCCGAGAACTTCAAGTCGAAGGAGGTCTCGAAGCTCGGCGTGCTCGACACGATCCTGCAGCCCGAGGTGTACCCCGATCTGTACGGCAACATCGATCACGTCGTGCGGATCAACTACTACCCGCCCCGCGGCGACAACAAGGAGGGCTGGGACAACATCGACATCTTCGGGTGGCTCGGCTACCCGATGCAGATCAAGGTCGACTTCCTGTGTCGCGACTCGATCCTCGCGGCGCCGATCGTGCTCGACCTGGCGCTGTTCATGGACCTCGCGGCGCGTGCCGGCGAGTCGGGCGTGCAGGAGTGGTTGAGCTTCTACCTCAAGGCCCCCCAGCAGCGCGGCGACGCGGCGATCGAACACGACCTGTTCATCCAGCAGACCAAGCTCAAGAACACGCTGCGCGAGTGGATGGGTGAGCAGCCCGTGACGCACTCCGAGGTCGGCTGACCGCCCGGGCCGACGGCCTTCAGACGGCCGGGCCGTGCTCGGTGACGACGAGGTCGACGGGCCGGTCGTGGGGCTCGACGGGCAGTTCGTCGACCAGCTGCGGCGCGAACGCGACACCGATCGTGACGCAGTCGTCGCGCACGCCGGCGAGCACCCGGTCGTACCAGCCGCCGCCCTGACCGAGCCGGTCGCCGCGGCGGGTGAACGCCAGCCCGGGGACGATCACGACGTCGATCGCGCCCGGGTCGTCGGGCGGGGCGGCGGCCCGGTCGCCGGCGGGGACGACGACCTGTTTGCCGGCCGCCCGGCACCACTCGATGAACCCCTCGGTGACCGGCTCGCCGGGGATCGAGTCGAACACCATCACCGTGGCGGCCCGCGCGACGGCGTCGAGCGACCGCACCGTCGACCAGATCCGATCCGAACGGCCGGCCTGGTCGGGCAGACCCCGCCGCAGCGCCCGCATCTCGGCCCGCAGCGCCCGCTTGGCGTCGATCCGGTCTTCCATCGCCGCGGACTCTAGTGTCGGTTGCGATGAGCGATCCGAACGACCACCCTTTCGACGCCAAGCAGTTCCGCACGGTGCTCGGGCACTTCCCCACCGGGGTCACGATCGTGTCGGGCCTCGACGGCGACCGGCCGGTCGGGTTCACGATCGGGTCGTTCACGTCGGTGTCGCTCGACCCCCCGCTGGTGGGGTTCTTGCCGATGCAGGACTCGGTGACCTGGGCGGCGATGGCGGCGAGCGGTTCGTTCTGCGTCAACGTGCTCAGCCGCGACCAGGCCGACCTGTGCTGGAAGTTCGCCAAGTCGGGCAACGAGGCCGACCGGTACACCGACGTCGACTGGCACCCGGCGCCGAGCGGCTCACCGATCATCGACCGTGCCGTCGCCTGGATCGACTGCGAGGTCGAGGACGTGATCGAGATGGGCGACCACTACTTCGTGCTCGGCCGGGTGGTCGCGCTCGACGCCGACCACAACGGCGAGGGCCCGCTGCCCCTGCTCTTCTTCAAGGGCACCCTCGGCGGCTTCGTGACCGAGGGCTGATGTTCACCCCCGGCACCCCGCAGTGGTACGACCAGGTGGTCGAGCCGGTCGTCGACCCCGACGTACCGATCGTCGACCCCCACCACCACCTCTGGCCGGCGGGCGGCCGCATCCCCTATTCGATCGACGACCTCGTGGCCGACACCGCCGACGGCCACCACGTCGTGGCGACGATGTTCATGGAATGCCGCGCCGCCTACCGTCCCGATGGCCCCGACCACCTCCGCCCGGTCGGCGAGACCGAGTTCGTCGCCGCCCAGGCCGACGAACTGGCCGCCCGGTACCCGCACGCCGCCCCGATCGCCGGCATCGTCGCCTACGCCGACCTGGCGCTCGGCGACCGACTGGGCGAGGTGCTCGACGCCCACGAGCAGGCCGCCGGGGGCCGTTTCCGGGGCATCCGCGACGCGCTGTCGCGACCGCTCGAACCCGAGGCGCTCACGATCCCCGGCCGGGCGGCCGCCGATCGCTGGCTCGACCCGGCGTTCCGCGCCGGGGTCGCCGAACTCGGCCGCCGCGGCCTCACCTACGACACCTGGCACTATCACCACCAGAACGTCGAACTGCTCGAGCT
Organism: Ilumatobacter sp.; assembly: GCA_036526035.1. Lineage (GTDB taxonomy): Bacteria > Actinomycetota > Acidimicrobiia > Acidimicrobiales > Ilumatobacteraceae > Ilumatobacter. The sequence goes on from DATCZG010000019.1 coordinate 9,561, forward strand.
CGCCCGCGCCGTCCCCGACACGATGATGGTGCTCGACCACTTCGGCACCCCGCTCGGTGTGGGGATGTACGCCGGCCGCCGCGACGAGGTCTTCGCCGAGTGGGCGGCCGACATCGCACGGCTGGCGGCCTGCGACAACGTCGTCGCCAAGCTCGGCGGGTTGGCGATGCCCGACAACGGTTTCGGGTGGCACACGGCCGACCGCCCGCCCACCTCCGACGAGTTCGTCGCCGCCCAGCAGCGCTACTACCACCACACGATCGAGTGTTTCGGACCCGAACGCTGCATGTTCGAGAGCAACTTCCCGGTCGACCGGACTTCGCTGTCGTACCGCACGTTGTGGAACGGGCTGAAGAAGATCGCCGCCCGGTACACCGCCGACGAGCAGACCGCCATGTTCTCGGGCACCGCCCGACGCGTCTACCGGCTCGACTGAGCCGATCCGGCGGCACACTGGAGCGATGCAGCCCGACCGGCGCCTCGAGTTGGCCATCGGCGTCGACGTGTTCGTCGTGGTGCTGTTCGTCGCGATCGGCCGGCGCACCCACGACGCCGGTTCGGCGTTGACGGGGACCCTCGCCACCGCGGCACCGCTGCTGATCGGGCTCGCCGCGGCGTGGGGCCTGGTGCGGGCGTGGCGGCGACCCGCCGCCGTGGCGACCGGGCTCGCGATCTGGCCGGTCACGGTGCTGGCCGGCATGGTGGTGCGCCGGCTCGTGTTCGACCGGGGCACCGCCACCGCCTTCGTCGTGGTGGCGACGCTGTTCCTCGGCGCCGGTCTCGTCGGCTGGCGGGCGTTGCTGGCGGCGGTTCAGTCGTCGGGCGGTGTCTTCAGGGCGAAGTAGGCGCCCACCAGCACCGCCACGACCACCAACCCCAGCAACGACCGCAGTACGAACCGGATCACCCCGATCACGACGCCGAACAGCCAGACGACGAGGATCGCGACGATCACCCAGCCGAGCGCGGTGGCCAGCGTGGAGCGTCGGGTCGGGCGCACGGTGCCGGGCCTCAGACGATGTTGGTGATCGCGCCCTTTTCGGCGCCCTGGGCGAGTTTGGCGTACTTCGCCAGTACGCCGGTGGTGTAGCGCGGCGCGTTGGGCCGCCAGCCAGCGCGGCGGGCGGCGAGTTCGGCGTCGTCGACGAGCAGGTCGAGCGCGAACGTCGGCACGTCGATCTTGATGATGTCGCCGTCGCGCACGAAGGCGATCGGGCCACCGTCGACCGCCTCCGGGGCGACGTGGCCGATGCAGAAGCCCCAGGTGCCGCCCGAGAACCGGCCGTCGGTGATCAGCGCCACGTCGGCGCCGCGCCCGGCGCCCTTCAGGGCACCGGTGATGGCGAGCATCTCGCGCATGCCGGGGCCGCCTTTCGGGCCTTCGTAGCGGATCACGATGACGTCGCCGGGGGCGATCTCTCCGGCCATCACCGCCGCCATCGCGCCGTCCTCACCGTCGAACACCCGGGCCGGCCCCTCGAACGAGCGCTGCTGTTTCGACAGGCCGGCGACCTTGACGACCGAGCCGTTCGGGGCGAGCGTGCCGGTCAGGATGTTGAGGCCGCCCTCGGGGTTGATCGGGTTCGAGATCGGGTACACGACGGTGCCGTCGGGCGCCGGCGGATCGATCTCGGCGAGGTTCTCGGCCATCGTCTTGCCGGTGACCGTCATCTCGTCACCGTGCAACATCCCTTCCTCGAGCAGGTGTTTGAGCACCACCGGGACGCCGCCGATCCGGTCGAGGTCGGTCATGTGGAACTTGCCGCCCGGCTTCATGTCGGCGAAGTGCGGCACCCGGCCGGCGACCCGGTTGAAGTCGTCGAGGTCGAGCGCCACGCCGGCCTCGTTGGCGATCGCCAGCAGGTGGAGCACGGCGTTGGTCGACCCACCGAGGGCGTTGGCGAGCGCGATCGCGTTCTCGAAGGCGCCCTTGGTGAGGATGTCGTGCGGACGCAGACCCGTCCGCAGCATGTTGATCACCGCCTCGCCGGCCCGCCGGGCGTCGTCCTCGCGACGGCGGTCGACCGCGGGCGGCGACGCCGAACCGGGCAGCGACAGACCGAGCGCCTCGCCGATCGAGCTCATCGTGTTGGCGGTGAACATGCCGCCGCAGGCGCCTTCGCCGGGGCAGGCGTTCTTCTCGATCGCGAACAGTTCCTCCTCGGTGATCGTGCCCGCCGCGCAGGCCCCGATCGCCTCGAACACCGAGGTGATGTCGAGCGCCTTGCCGTTGAGGTAGCCGGGGTGGGTCGAGCCGTTGTAGACGAACACGCCGGGCAGGTCGAGCCGGGCGATCGCCATCATCATGCCGGGCATCGACTTGTCGCACCCGCCGGTGGCGACGAGCCCGTCGAGTCGCTCGCCGTGCATCACGGCCTCGACCGAGTCGGCGATGATCTCGCGGCTGACCAACGAGGCGCGCATGCCTTCGTGGCCCATCGAGATGCCGTCGCTGACCGTGATCGTGCCGAACTCGAGCGCCACTCCCCCGGCGGCGCGGACACCCTCCTTGGCGGCCGCCGTGAGACGCCGGATCGAGGCGTTGCAAGGCGTGATCTCGTTCCACGACGAAGCGATGCCGACCTGGGGCTTGACCCAGTCGTCCTCGGTCAGGCCGACGGCCCGCAGCATCGCCCGGGCGGCCGCCTTCTGGATGCCGTCGGTGACGTCGCGCGACCGCGGCTTGATGTCGACGGGGGTATCGCTCGAATCAGTCGTCATGCCGGTGACGGTAGCGCGCCGGTCGCCACCGGCACCGGTGCGGGCCGCGGCGTCACGGCCCGTGATCGGCGATCGGCGCCGGGCGAACGGGCCCCGGTTCGCCGGCCGCTGGTGCTGCGGCACCGGGCTAGTGGGGTGCGGACGCCCCCGCACTGCGCCGGTCGTCGACCGGCGCCGGCACGGCGACGGCCCGGCGCAGCATCGCCAACCCGGCCACGGCGATCACGGCGCCGCCGAGGAAGCCCGCCCGCTTCGAGAAGATCTCGCCCACGGCCCCGAGCGCCACGCCGCCGACGATCGTGCCGACCTCGAAGAACATGGTGAACGAACTGAGCGCGCTCGCCCGTTCGCCGTCGGGCACCCGGTTGACGACGTTGGCCATCAGCGACGGGTACAAGAAGGCCATGCCGACCCCGATCAGGGCGGCCCCGACCCACAGCGCCCACGGCTCGGCGACGGCGCCGAGCAGCAGCAGGCCGAGGGTCAGCGCGCCGAGCGCGATGCTGACCATCAGCCGCTCGCCGAGACGCTCGGGCAACGTGGCGCCGAACAGGCGCAGGCTCAGGCTGATCACGCTGTAGACGAGGAACAGGCCCGCCGAGCCGGCCAGACCGACCGTGCGGGCGTGGTCGGGGATGAACGCCGAGAACACCGAGAAGGCGGCGATCCCGCTGGCGAGCACGAGGCCCGGTCGCAGCGCCGAGCGGTGGAACAGCGGCAGCTTGCCGACGATCGCCGGCGCCGACGACCGGTCGACCCGGCTGGGCACCCCGAGCACGGTCACGGCGGCCAACGCCGCGAAGCCGGCGGCGACGAGGAACGTCGCCGAGTAGCGATCGTCGCCGAGCACCCACTCGCCGAGCGACGGCCCGATCCCGATGCCGCCGTAGACGGCGACCGAGAAGTAGCTGGCGGCCTCGGCGCGCCGGTGGGGCGGCGAGAGGTCGGCGATCAGCGTCGCCGAGGCGACGAACAACGCCGCCTCGCCCAGGCCCATCGCCGCCCGCAGCACGAGGACGTGCCACAGCGCGGTGGCGACGGCCATCGCCGCGCCGGCCGATGCGGCGAGCAGGGCGCCGGCCATCATCAGCGCCCGACGGCCGAAACGTTCGGTGAGCCGGCCGAGGAACGGCCGGGCCACGACGGCCGCGACGGCGAACGTCGAGATCGCCAGCCCGATCCCGAACTCGCCGTGCCCGAGTTCGTCCTCGATGAAGCGCGGCACCGTCACCAGCACCATGCCGATGTAGAAGAAGAACACGAACGCCGTCAGGGTGACCGAGGCGAACGGTCGCGTCACCAGGCGGGTTCGCACCGCCGGGTCGGGCGTCGCCGGCTCGGCGTCGGTCGTCTCGGGCATCGTCGACATGTTGGTGGAACGAACCCCGTCGCCCGGCATCCGATTCCCCACCGGCCGGTGGTCGTGGGTCACATCGGGCCTGACGGGCGGGGTCCGGTGACGTCGACCGACACCGACAGCTCCTCGGAGGTGGCGTGGTCGTCCACCCGCAGCTGCCCGCTGGTCGGATCGACGTCGACCCTTCCGGCCGCAGGCGTCCACACCGAGCACCAGGCGTCCGCGAGCGCCGTGGCTCCCGCCGAAGCGGTGTCACGCCTGCAGCGTCGAGCCCGGTCGGTCAGCCGGGGCGCGGCTCCTTGGGCAACCCGAGTACGCGCTCACCCACGATGTTGCGTTGGATCTGGCTGGTGCCGCCCCAGATGGTCTCGGAGCGCGAGAAGAAGAACGACGACATCATCGGGCTCACCGGGTACCCGTCGCGTCGGCGGTCGCGACCCGACCCGGGCCACGAGCGGGTCTCGGGGCCGGTGTCGACCAGCATCGAGTCGGCCCCGAAGATGTCGAGTGCGAGTTCCATCGCCCGCTGGTGCATCTCCGACCAGAACATCTTGTTGGTGGCGCCGAGGGCGATCGTGCCCATGTCCTTGGAGTTGTTCAACGTCGAGGTGAGGTTGCGCAGCCCGTTGATCTTCAGGATCTGGATCTTGGTGTAGTACTGCGCCAGGCGTTGACGGATGTCGGCGTCGTCGATCCGCCCGTTGGCCTCGGCGGCCTCACGCATCAGACGGAACTCCTCCTCGAAGCGGCGGTAGCCGGTGGTGGCCGACTGGCCGCGCTCGAACGCCAGCGTCGAGTTGGCGACCTTCCACCCGTTGTTGACGCCGCCGACGACGTTCTGTCTCGGACAGCGGGCGTTGTCGAAGAACACCTCGCAGAACTCGGCGGTGCCGTCGGGCTGGGTGATGCCGCGCACCTCGATGCCGGGCTGGCGCATCGGCACCAGCAGATAGGTGATCCCGGCGTGCTTCTTGGCGTCGGGGTCGGTGCGGGTGAGCAGGAAGCAGTAGTCGGCGTGGTGGCCCTGGGTGGTCCACACCTTCTGGCCGTTGATCACCCATTCGTCGCCGTCGAGCACGGCGGTGGTCTTCAAGCTGGCGAGGTCGGAGCCGGAGTTGGGCTCGGAGAACCCCTGGCACCAGCTGGTCGTGCCCTGCAGGATGCCCGGCAGGAACTCGCGTTTTTGCTCCTCGGTGCCCCATTGCAGCAGGGTCGGGCCGACCAGCGTGTCGCCGAAGAAGTCGCCGCGCATCGGCGCCTTGGCCCGGGCGAACTCTTCGGCGAGTGCCACGCCCTGCATCGTCGTGAGCCCCTTGCCGCCGTACTCGGCCGGCCAGGTGGCGCAGATCCAGCCGCCCTCGAACAGCCTCTGCGGCCACTCGGCGTTGAACCGGCGGCGCTCGTCCTCGGTCATCTCGAACCCGTCGTCGAACCAACCCTCGGGCAGGTTGTGCTCGAGCCAGGCGCGGATCTCGGCCCGGAACTCCTCGGCTTCGGCGGGGTAGGTGAGGTCCATCGGACCATTCTGCCCCGGGCCTTGACCCGCGGGTCAAGTTGCGATCGGCACCTCGGCGTCCGGTGATGCGGCCCGGTCGTCGGGGACGCCGAGACGGTCGTAGGCGGGCGGCAACGCCTTGAGTTCGGGCAGCACCTCGCGGGCGAACAGGTGCAGGTTGCGCTCGGCCTCGTCGGCGGGCATCCCGGCGTAGGAGCACACCGCCATGTACCCGTCGGCGTAGGTGTTGTCCTGGATCGTGACGATGCGGTCGTACACCTGCTCGGGGGTGCCCCACACCTGCAGCCCGAGGAAGAACTCCTCCATCCGTTCGGCCCCGCCCGGTGCGGTGAGCCGCTCGAACATCTGCCCGTGGAACTCGTACCCGGGCGTCTTGCTGAGGTGGTCCTGGTCGAACTCGTAATGCCGCACGACCGAGTCCCAGTAGCCGCCGATGTACTGCCGGGCCATCGTCTCGGCCCGATCGGCCGACTCGTCGACGAAGGTCCACCCGGCGCACAGCGGGGGTGGTGCCACCTCGCCGGTCGCGGCCAGGAAGGTCGCCCGGTAGGTCGCCAGCTCGTGGCGCACGACCGGCCACGGCTTCTGCGGCACGATCAGGATGCCGACGCCCATCCTCGCCATGATCTCGGCCGATTCGGGCGAGATCGCCGCCGCGTAGGTGCGCCCCCGGAACGTGCGGGGCGGCGACGGGCGCAGGTCGACGCGCGGCTGGCGCACGTACTGGCCGTCGTATTCGACATAGCCCCGGTCGAGGCCGGTGAGGATCATGTCGGTGGCCTCGGCGAACCGTCCCCGCGCCTCGGGCATCGGCACCCGGAAGCCGTCGAACTCGACCCGGCCGGTGCCGCGACCGATGCCCAGGATCACGCGTCCCCCCGACACCACGTCGAGCATCGAGATCTGTTCGGCCACCCGCAGCGGGTCGTGCCACGGCAGCACGCACACCATCGACCCGAGCTGGATCCGTTCGGTGCAACCCGCCATGTAGGTGAGGAACTGCAGGACGTCGGGACACATCGTGTAGTCGGTGAAGTGGTGCTCGACGCTCCACACCGAGTCGAAACCGAGCGGCTCGGCCTGCCGGGCGAGCCCGAGGTCGACGGCGTACACCTCGTGGTCGGGGCGCTGACGCCCCGGGTTCTGGAAGATGACCGACAGTCCGACGTGCATCCCCCAAAGCTAGGCGGTCACCGGCCTACCGATCCCACCGATCCCATCGGTCCGCTCGGTGCCGGCGCGGCCCGGGCACCGGGGCCGACGGGTTGGTGGCGTTCCGCACCAACTCGGCGACCCTGGCCAGAGGGCCGGCCGGAGAGTCGGTCAGCGGCCCTGGCCGGACTGCAGGTGCGCCCGACGGTTCTTGCGGTTGCCCGAGCCGCCCGCACGGGCACCGACGCCCGAAGGGGTCCGGTCGCCGCTGCTGCGGGACTGCTGGCCGGCCTCGGCCGGCCGGCGCTCGGCCCGCTGACCGTCGTCGGGCCGTGAGGTTCGGGCGCGTGGGCCGCGCCCGGATCCGTGCTTGCGTTGCGACCGCCGCGACGCTGCCGGGCCGTTGCCGTCGCTGATCTCGCGCTGGGGCGGACCGGCCGGCGCCAGGGTGCGGTCGCGGGCGGATGCCCCAGCCGGAACGTGGTCGTCGATCCCGCCGCGGACCGGCTCGGTGATGTCGTGGTCGAGCCCGATCATGCGCTGCATCTTGCGGGCGTCCTTGACCTGCTCGGAACTGATCAACGACACGACCAGGCCGTCGGCCCCGGCGCGGGCGGTGCGCCCCGAACGGTGCACGTAGGCCTTGTGGTCCTCCGGCGGGTCGTAGTGGATCACCGAGGCGACCCCGTCGACGTGGATGCCGCGGGCGGCGACATCGGTGGCGACGAGGGCGTGCACCCGGCCCTTGCTGAAGTCGTCGAGCGCCCGGTTGCGCTGGCTCTGGCTACGACCACCGTGGATCGGCGCGGCGACGAACCCCAACTTGTCGAGTTGCTTGGCGAGACGATCCGCGCCGTGCCGGGTGCGGGTGAAGATGATCGACGGCCAGGCGGCGTTGACCACCTCGGCGACGATCGGGTTGCGCTCGGTGCGGTCGACCCGCCAGAAGCGGTGGGTGGCCGACCGGATGTCGGGCGTCTCCTCACCGACTTCGTGACGCACCGGATCGCGCTGGTACTGGGCGGTGAGCTTGGCGACGTCGCCGTCGAGCGTCGCCGAGAACAACACGGTCTGCCGGTCGGCCGGGGTCTGGTCGAGCAGTCGTCGTACCGCCGGCATGAACCCCATGTCGGCCATCCGGTCGGCCTCGTCGAGCACGACGTGGCGCACTCGGCTGAGATCGACGTCGCGCCGCTCGATGAGGTCTTCGAGCCGTCCGGGGCAGGCGACGAGAATGTCGACGCCCCGCTTGAGAGCGGTCAGCTGCGGGCCGTAGCCGACCCCGCCGTAGACGGCGTCGACGCGCACTCCGCCCGAGAAGCTGCGCAGCTCGTTGGTGATCTGCTCGGCGAGCTCGCGGGTCGGAGCCAGCACCAGGGCGGCCGGGCGGCGGGGCGCCGATCGGCCGAGCTCGGCGGTGGTGGCGACGAGCGGCACGCCGAAGGCGAGGGTCTTGCCCGAGCCGGTCGGGGCACGCCCGCACACGTCGCGTCCGGCGAGGCCGTCGGCGATCGTCGCCGCCTGGATCTGGAAGGGCTCGTGGATGCCGCGCTCGGCGAGGGCATCACAGATGAACGGGGGGACGCCCAATTGGGCGAAGGAGGGGGACATGGTGTCGCTTTCCGCCCGCGACGTTCGCGGGCACGGTGTCAGGGGGTTCGGGGGTTCAGTGGCTCACGATGACAGAAGGAACCAGACCCGTCTGCGAACCCGACGGCCCCTCATCGGGACCGAAGCACCACGCACCGTAACCGAACATCCGCGCGATTCCTCCCGCCGCCACCGCGCGCGACCGCCGGGGGCGGCCACCACCTCGGGTGCCCGCGGTGTCGCGCGCCGACCCACGATTGCTCACGCGCTCCACACCGGGCGTTCACACTTCGGAAACAAACGCTGCCTAGGTTCGCCGAACATATGGATACCGGAGACACCGCCTGGCTGCTGACCTCGGCAGCGCTCGTACTGTTCATGACCCCCGGTCTGGCGTTCTTCTACGGCGGCATGGTCCGCTCGAAGAGCGTGCTCGGCATGTTGATGCAGAACATCTTCGCGATGGGCATCATCAGCGTGATCTGGGCCCTGATCGGGTTCTCGCTGGCGTTCGGCGGCGACGGCGCACTGATCGGCAACTTCGACTTCGCGTTCGCCTACGACATCGCGGACAGCGCGCAGTTGCCGTCGGGCGGCACGGCGTTCTTCGCGTTCCAGATGATGTTCGCCGTCATCACGCCGGCTCTGATCACCGGCGCGACGGCCGACCGTCTCAAGTTCAAGGGCTACGCGGTCTTCATCGCGATCTGGTCGGTGCTCGTCTACTCGCCCGTGGCCCACTGGGTCTGGGACGCCGGCGGGTGGATCTTCGACATGGGCGCCCTCGACTTCGCCGGTGGCGCCGCGATCCACATCAACGCCGGCATCGCGGCGCTCGCCGTGGTCGCCGTGATCGGCAGCCGTCGAGGCCACGGCACCGAGCCGATGCCGCCCCACAACCTGCCCTTCACCGTGCTCGGCACCGGGATCTTGTGGTTCGGCTGGATCGGGTTCAACGCCGGCTCGGCGCTGGCGGCCAACGGCATCGCCGCCCAGGCGGTGGTCAACACCCACCTCGCAGCGGCGGCCGGCATGCTCGGCTGGTTGCTGATCGAACGGTTCAAGACCGGACACGCCACCACGCTCGGCGCCTGCTCGGGTGCGGTCGCCGGCCTCGTCGCGATCACACCGTGCGCCGGCTTCGTCGGCGAGCTGTCGCCGATCCTGATCGGCCTGGCGGCCGGCGCCGTGTGCTACCTGGCCCTGCAGATCAAGGCGAAGCTGCACCTCGACGACAGCCTCGACGTGATCGCCGTCCACCTGGTCGGCGGCCTGCTCGGCACGGTGCTGCTCGGGTTGTTCGCCGACACCGCGATCAACGCCGACGGCGCCGACGGGCTGTTCTACGGCGGCGGTGGCGAGCTGTTGAAGGACCAGGTGGTCGCCGCCCTCGGGGTGATGGCCTTCTCGGGCGTGTTGTCGTACCTGATCGCGTTCGGCGTCGAACGCACCGTCGGGCTGCGGGTCGAACCCGACGCCGAACTGCTCGGTCTCGACCAGAGCCAGCACTCCGAATCGGCGTATCAGGCATGATGGAGATGCCACACTCGTTTTGTCCATTGTCGATCCCGATCCGCGAGGAGCCGATCTCATGAAGCTGATCACCGCCGTCATCAAGCCGTTCAAACTCGACGAGGTGAAAGACGCGCTCAAGGCAGCCGGCATCGCCGGCATGACCGTCAGCGAGGTGCGCGGGTTCGGTCGGCAGGGCGGTCACACCGAGACCTACCGCGGCGCCGAGTACCAGATCGACTTCGTCCCCAAGGTGGTGCTCGAGTCGGTCGTCGACGACGACCAGGCCGACTTGGTGGTCGACACGATCGCCCGCGCCGCCGCCACCGGCAAGATCGGCGACGGCAAGATCTGGGTGACCGACGTGAGCCGGATCGTGCGGATCCGCACCGGCGAGGAAGGCCCCGACGCCGTCTGACCGGCCGCGGATCCGTGGCGGTCCGCACCGGGAGCGGCCCGGTGCATCGTGGAACGCCGGTCGCGAGCGAGGGCGACCGCCGCCCGTCCCGGTACCAGCCAGCACCGTGATCCGACGCCATCGCCGGCGGCCCGAGCGCGACGACCGCACGTGAGCCGGGCCGACCAGGCGGCGACACCGCCGGATCGCCTACGGTCTGGGGCATGACGGTCACCGACACTGCCGCTCCCGCCAAGAAGGAGCGCTGGACTGCCCAGTGGAAAGAGCTGTACAGCGAGGTCATCACGACCGGGCTGTGCACCGGATGCGCCGGATGCGTCGTGACCTGTCCCCACGACGTGATCGGCTACGAGCACGAGGAGGGCAAGTACATCCCGTTCCACCTCGAAGAAGAACTCGGCCTCGACAACTGCATCCACGGCGAGAAGGGGTGTACCACCTGCACCAGGGCGTGCCCGCGCTTTCGGGCCTGGGAGCCGTCGGCCGACATGCACCTGTTCGGCCGCCAGCGCGAACCCGACGAGATGGCGGGCATCTGGCGTCAGCTGTACCTCACCAGGGCCAGCGACGAGATGGTGCACAAGATGGGCCAGGACGGCGGGCTCGTGTCGGCGATGCTGATCTGGCTGCGCGAGCACGACTACATCGACGCCGCCCTCGTGTCGGGGGTCGAGGACGACGACGCCTGGAAGGCCAAGCCGGCCGTCGTGGTGACCAGGGAGGAGATCCTCGCCACCGCCGGCAGCCGCTACACCTACTGCGCCAACCCGATGGCGCTCCCCGAGGCGAAAGCGCGGGGCCTCGAGCGCCTGGCACTCGTCGGCATGGGCTGCCAGACCTCGTCGCCGCCGACCATGTGGGACCGCAAGGCCGGCAAGGTGAGCAAGCCGTTCCTGTTCAACATCGGGCTGCTGTGTTCGAAGACGTTCGACGACGCGATCTTCACCGAGCTGTTCGAGGCCAAGTACGGCCTCAGGAAACAGGACATGGTGAAGATGAACATCAAGGGCGTCTTCCAGATCTGGATGAAGGACGGCTCGTACCACGAGATCGATCTGAAGGAGTGCCACGGCTGGACGCGCAAGGGGTGCGTGCACTGCCCCGACTTCGCCGCCGAGCACGCCGACGTGTCGACCGGCGGGATCGGCGAGGACAACGACTGGACGCTCACGATCGTGCGCACCGAGCTGGGCGAGCAGGTGATCGAGCGCATGATCGCCGACGGCTCGATCATCGCCAAGCCGGCCCAGACCGACGAGACCGCGATGCGGCTGCTGCGCCTGTTGTCGATCGTCAGCCGGCGGCGCTGGCCGCAGGACGCCGACCCCAACCCGGCGATCGGGGTGCCGCCCCCCAAGAAGAAGGCGGCCGCACCCGCAGCGGCCGACTGACCGCTCGGTGGTTGCCCCTGGTCAGTTGTTGCAGCTCGCCAGCGCAGCCTGGAAATCGCCCAGGATCGCGATCGCCAGCTCGTTGCCACCGGCGGCCTTGGCGGCGACGTCGTCGAGGTCGCTGAAGCCGGTCGCCTGGTCGGGCGTGAGCGTGAAGCCGGCCACCCGATCGTGCATGCAGGCCTTGACCTCGTCGCTGACGTCGAGCGTGTCGATCAACTCGTCGGCGAGCTCTTTGGCCGGCGGGGCCGCCGCGCCGCAGGCGGTCAGCACCGACAGCGACAACACGGCAACAGCGACGAGACGACGACGAGCACTCACAGTGCCGTGAGGCTATCGGCCAAGCCCGGTGACTGGCAGAATCTCGCCGTGATCGAGATCGACTGGTTCCTGCCGACCGGGGGCGACTCCCGCGACGTGCTGCCCGGTTCCGGCGGCGCCCACCGGCGGCGGCCCGACCACGCCTACCTCGCACAGGTCGCCCAGGCCTGCGACCAGCTCGGGTTCGAAGCGGTGCTCACACCCTGCGGCACCGGTTGCGAGGACGCCTGGGTCGCCACCGCCTCGCTGCTGCCGCTGACCCGGCACCTCAAGTTCCTCGTCGCCTTCCGGCCGACCCTGCTGACCCCCACGCTGGCCGCTCAGATGGCGTCGACCTACCAGCGCATGTCGGGCGGTCGGCTGCTGATCAACATCGTCACCGGGGCCGAACCGGCCGAACTGGCCCGTTTCGGCGTCTACGACGACAAGGCCACCCGCTACGAGCGCACCGGCGAGTTCATCGAGATCATGCGCGCCGCGTGGAGCGGCGAACCGGCCGACCATGCCGGCACCCACTACCGGGTCGAGGGGGCGACGACCCGCGAACCACCCGACCCGACCCCGCCGATCTACTTCGGCGGCGCCTCCGCCGAGGCCGAGCAGGTCGCCGCCGAGGGGGTCGACGTCTACCTCGCCTGGGGGGAAACGCCGGCGATGGTGACCGAGCGGCTCGACCGGATCCGGGCGCTGGCGGCGGTCGCCGGCCGCACGCTGCGGTTCGGGATCCGGTTCCACGTCATCACCCGTCCCACCTCGCAGGCCGCGTGGGCCGCCGCCGACGAGCTGCTGGCGGGCATCTCCGCCGAGGCCCGCGCCGCCGCCGCCGCCGACTTCGCGGCGACGCAGTCCGAGGGGCAGCGCCGCCAGGCCGGTCTGGCGGCCGCCGCCGCCGACGCCGGCGGCAGGATGGAGATCCACCCCAACGTGTGGGCCGGCATCGGGTTGGTGCGCGGCGGGGTCGGCACCGCGCTCGTCGGCTCGTACCAGGAGGTCGCCGACCGCATCGTCGAGTACCACGAGCTGGGCTTCGATGCGTTCGTCCTGTCGGGCTACCCGCATCTCGAGGAGGCCTACTGGTTCGGCGAGGGCGTGATGCCGCTGCTGCGGGCGTCGGGGCACCTCCCGGGTCTGCCGACTTCCGAGGCGCCGGTGTTTTCGTTCCGCTGAAGCGGGCGCATGCTGTGGCGGTGACCTCGACCCCACCTCGCATCGGCCTGCTGCGCATGGCGGAGATGCCCGCCGCTGCCCGCCCGCTCGGGTCGATGTTCGGCCACTACGCCCGGCTGCTGCAGCGCCACGGTGTCGATCTGCTCGACGTGCCGGTGCACGAGGGTGCCACCCCGGCGGCGATCGACGACTGCGACGGCTGGGTGATCAGCGGCAGCCCGGCCTCGGTCAACGACGACCTCGACTGGATCCGCACCGGCGAGGAACTGGTGCGTGCCGCGATCGCCGCCGAGGTGCCGCTCGTGGGCGTCTGCTTCGGCCATCAGCTCGTCGCCCGGGCGCTCGGTGGACGCGTCGAGCGGGCCGGCGGCGGCTGGGGCATCGGCGCCAAGCGGTACACCACGGTGCGCCCGCTGCCGTTCTTCCCCGCGGCCGGCGACGAGATCACGCTGCTCGCCTCCCACCAGGACCAGGTGGTCGAGCTGCCGCCCGACGCCGAGGTGTGGAGCACGTCCGACTACTGCCCGATCGCCGGGATGTCGATCGGTGAGCGGGCGTTCACGGTGCAGGGTCACCCCGAATACTCCCCTTCGGTCGTCGCCGCGCTCTACGAGAGCCGCCGCGACCGCATCGGCGACGCCGTCGTCGACTCGGCACTGACGACGCTCGGCGACCCGCTGTCGACCGAGGCGGTCGCCGACGCGATCGTGCGGTTCGTTTCGCGCTGACGTCCCGCCGGTTCAGGCGGCGAGCTCGGCCGCCCTGGCGAACACCGCGTCGAGCATCTCCTCGGTCAGCCGCCCGGTGAACGTGTTCTGCTGGCTGGGGTGGTACGAGCACAGCAACGTCGCGCCGCCGGCCGTCACCGCCTCGACGCCGTGCCCGAACCGCGGCCGGGGCCGCACACCGAAATGCCGGCAGGCGGCGTCGTAGCCGAAGCCGCCGAGGCACACCACCACCGTCGCCCGCTCGAGCAGTTCGAACTCCCGCTGCAGGAACGGTGCACACGCGTCGCGCTCCGCCGGCAGCGGGCGGTTGGCGGGCGGCGCGCACTTGACCGCCGCGGTGACCCAGGCGCCGGTCAGGACGAGGCCGTCGCCGACCGCGACCGATTCGGGCCGGTTGGCGAACCCCGCCCTGAACATCGCCCGGAACAGCCAGTCGCCGCTGCGGTCGCCGGTGAACACCCGACCCGTCCGGTTCGCCCCGTGCGCCGCCGGCGCGAGCCCGAGCACCACGACCCCCGCCGCCGGATCACCGAACCCCGGGATCGGGCGGCCCCAGTACGTCTCGTCGCGGTACGACGCCCGCTTGTCGACGGCGACCTGCTCGCGCCAGGCGACCAGGCGCGCACAGGCGCGACAGCCGGTCACCTCCTGTTCGAGTTCGATCAGTCCCTCGGCATGACGGGTCACGAGGATCGACAGTAGGTTGATCGGCGACATGGCGACGAGAACCACGACGACCGGCACGAACCGGCGCGGCGCGAAGCGGGGCGCGGCGACGGGCCCCAAGCCCACCACCGTGTTGCTGGTGCGCCACGGCCAGACGCCGACCACGGGCAAGCTCCTGCCCGGCCGGGCCCCCGGCCTGCACCTCGCCGAGGCCGGCGTGCGGCAGGCCGAACGGGCCGGCGAGCGCATCGCCGAGCTGGCCCGGGTCGACGCGATCTACTGCTCGCCGCTCGAACGCGCCCGCGAGACGGCGGCGCCGATCGGCGCTGCGATCGGGATGCGACCCAAGGTCGATCGCGGGCTGCTCGAGTGCGACTTCGGCGACTGGACGGGCGCCGAACTGGCGGCGTTGATGAAGCTGCCCGAATGGCGCACCGTGCAGAAGGCACCGTCGACGTTCCGGTTCCCCAACGGCGAGAGCTTCACCGAGATGCAGGTGCGCATCGTCGGCGCCCTCGACCGGCTGCGCGCCGCGCACCCCGGCGGGGTGATCGTCTGCGTCAGCCACGCCGACCCGATCAAGGCCGCGATGGCACACGCGCTCGGCACCCACATCGACCTGTTCCAGCGCATCGTGATCTCGACGTGCTCGATCAGCGCGATCGCCTGGTCGACCGACGGCCCGATCGCGCTCACCGTCAACTCGACCGGTGGCCCGCTCTCCGAACTGACGCCGTCATGAGCGTGTTCTTCGAGTTCGAGAACGTCGACGCGTTCACGACCGGGGCGATCGGCAGGCCGGGCGCCCGGGTGTTCTTCCTGCAGGCCCGCCACGGCCGCCGGCGGGTCGCCGTGAAATGCGAGAAGCAACAGGTGTCGGCGATCGTGCAGTACCTGCGCCGCGTGCTCCACGACCTCCCCCCGCCCGAGGACCGCCCGATGTCCGGAGCCCTCGAGCTGGCCGAACCCGTCGAGCAGGCGTTCGTGCTGGGCCCGATCGGCCTCGGCTACGACCGCGGCGCCGACCGCCTGATCGTGCAGCTCGAAGAGATCGGAGCCGTCGACGCCGACGGCGTCGAGATCGAGGGGCGCGACGGGCACATCCGGCTGTACGTCACCCGCGCCCAGGCGGCGGCGTTCTGCGAACACGCCGAGCGGGTGGTCGCCGCCGGTCGCCCCGAGTGCCAGTGGTGCGACCTCCCGATCGATCCCGACGGTCACCCATGCCCACGCATGAACTGAGCGTGCTGGCGAGCGAGCGGATCCCCGATCCGGTGGCGTTCCTGATGCACGCCGAGCCCGAGCTGGAAGGCCGCATGCCGTGGAGCTCGAACGCCACGTTCCTGGTGACGATGCGGCTCGACGGCATCGAGCAGCAGGCGATCTACAAGCCGGTCAGGGGCGAACGTCCGCTGTGGGACTTCGAGCCGGGCCTCCACCGTCGCGAACGGGCCGCCTACCTGCTGTCGGAACATCTCGGCGTCGGCGTGGTACCGCCGACGGTGATCCGCGACGGCCCGCTCGGCGAGGGCTCGTTCCAGTGGTTCGTCGACGCCGACCACCGCGAGCACTACTTCACGATCTTCGAGCAGTTCGGGCACCTGCACGACCAGTGCCGCCAGATCGCCGTGCTCGACATCCTCGCCAACAACACCGACCGCAAGTCGGGGCACTGCCTGTTGGCGCACGACCGCGTCTGGGCGATCGACAACGGGCTGTGCTTCAGCTCGCCGTACAAGCTGCGCACCGTGATCTGGGAGTTCGGCGGCGAGGCGATCGCCGACGAACTGCTCGCCCACATCGCCCCGATGGTCGAGCGCGTCCCTGACGAGATCGCCGCCCTGCTCTCCGCCGACGAGATCACCGCGATGCGGCACCGGGCCACCAAGCTGGTCACCGAGCGTGTGCTCCCCGCCGACGAACACGGGCACCGGTACCCATGGCCGCTCGTGTGAACGGTGCCGGTGGGCGGCACCCGCACCCCCACGTCACGGAGCCGCCGGCCGATGGATGAGGGTGCCCGCGACCGTGAACTCGACGACCTGATCCACGCCGTCGACCTCGACGGGTTGATCCGCACCGTCGGCGAGCGCTGCGACCGCCACGACTGGGCCGGGTTGTTGCGGCTGCGCGACCGCTGCCTGGCCGCCACCCGCGCGACCGGACGCCAGCTCTGGCCGGCCGCCACCCTGGCCGAGTACCGGCTCGCGCTGTCGGCTCCGCCCGAGTGGGCGGCCACCGTGCTCGACGGCGAGGCCGGGCGCTTCACGATCGGGCCGCTGTCCGAGGTGGTGGCGATCCACCACACCTGGGCCGAGTTGGCTCCTCACCTCGCCCCGGTCCCGATCAGCTTGTTCGTCGCCCACGAACGCTCGATCCGCGGCGAAGCGATCGACCCCGCCACGCTGGCCGAACTGCCTCCCGTGCTCGACATCCCGGTGGCGATCCAACGCTGGGAACCCGACTACCCGCTCTCGTCGTACACCGATGCCGGGGCACAGCACCCCGACCCACCGGCGTCGGGCACGTTGCGGGCGGTGACCGCCACCCAGAACGGAACCCTGGTCGACGACGACGCCACCGAGCTGGCGCTCCGACAGTTGGTCGAGGCCTGGACCACGGTGTCGACCGGGCGC
>DATCZG010000020.1:0-17377 GCA_036526035.1 Ilumatobacter sp.
CCCGTAACTTCTACGGGACCGACGGCAACATGGGCAACGCCACCGGCGAAGACTTCGACGCCGGCAACTGACCCCACCAGGGCCACCACACCCTGACCACAAACGAAGGAGCCCCCCGACCACCATCGGGGGGCTCCTCCAATTTTCGGCACCGACACGAGCGGGTCGCAGTAGCGTCGGCCCGCCGAGCGCGCCGGGCGGGCGGGTCAGCCGCCGGTGGACTTGGCGAGCGTTCCGAGGTACAGCTCGATCACCGCGGGGTCGGCGAGCAGGTCGCGCCCGCGACCGGTATAGGCGTTGCGGCCCTGGTCGAGCACGTAACCGCGGTGCACGACCTGCAGGCAACGCCGAGCGTTCTGCTCGACCATCAAGATCGCGACGCCCTCTTCGTTGATCCGGCGGCACCGCACGAACACCTCGTCTTGCAGTGCCGGCGACAAACCGGCCGACGGCTCGTCGAGCAGCAACAACTTCGGGTGCATCATCAGCGCCCGGCCCATCGCCACCATCTGGCGCTCGCCGCCCGAGAGTGCACCGGCCCGCTGCCCGGCCCGGTCGCCGAGGCGGGAGAACAGGCCGATGACGTACTCGTAGCGCTCGGCGAACAGCGACGGATCGAGATAGCAGCCCATCTCGAGGTTCTCCCGCACGGTGAGGCTCGGGAACACGTTGTTGACCTGCGGGACGTAGCCGACCCCCAGCTTGACGAGCTCGTGGGCCTTGAAACCGGTGATGTTCTGGTCGCCGAGCCGGAGGGCGCCGCCGCTCACCGAACACTGGCCGAGGATCGCCTTGAGCAACGTCGACTTGCCGGCTCCGTTGGGACCGATGATGCCGACGAACTCGCCCTCGTAGACCTCGAGGTTGCACCCGTTGAGGATGTTGACCTCGGGCACGTAGCCGGCCACCAGGTCGGACGCCGAGAGGACCTGCTTGCGCTCGTCGGGCGGTGCTGACGCCGCGTGTTCGTCGGTCATCGTTCGTCCTCCAGCAGCGTCTGGCCCTGATGCGCCCCGAGGTAGGCGTCGATCACGTCGACGTTCGACGAGATCTGGTCGGGCGTGCCCTCGGCGATCACGCGACCCTCGGCCATCACGATCACCCAGTCGGAGATGTCGTGCACCATGTCCATGTCGTGCTCGACGAACAGCACGGTCATGCCCTGATCGCGCAGCCCGCGCACGTGCCGGTTGAGGCTCTGCTTGAGGGCCGGGTTGACCCCGGCCATCGGCTCGTCGAGCATCACCAGCGTCGGGTCGGTCATCAGGGCGCGTGCCATCTCGAGCAGCTTGCGCTGGCCACCCGACAGTGCTCCCGCATACTCGCCACGCATTTGGTCGAGTTTGAAGCGGCGCAGCAGCTCGTCGGAGCGGGCCTCGATCGCGGTCTCCTGGTTTCGCCACAGGAACGGCAACAACCCGTTCCACCAGCGCTCGCCGCGCTGGTGCTTCGCCCCCAACTTCATGTTCTCGATCACCGAGAGCTTCGTCAGGCTCTTGGTGAGCTGGAACGTGCGGACCATGCCGAGCGCCGCCATCTTGTGCGGGGAGGCGCCGTCCATCTCGCGACCGTCGAACGTCCAGCGACCGTGGTTGGGTTTGTCGAATCCGGTGATCAAGTTGAAGAACGTTGTCTTGCCGGCACCGTTGGGGCCGATCAACGCCGTGATCGAGCCCCGCTGGACCTCGAGGTGATCGACGTCGACCGCTGCGATGCCACCGAAGTTGCGGCGGACCTCGTGGGCGATCAGGATCGGGTCGGGTTTGGACGCGCCCGGCAGCGGCTCGACCCCCGCCAGCGCCGCCCGCGCCGCCCGCGCCGTCTCGGACTGGCCCAGCTGTGGGTCGTGCTGCTCGTCGAGATCGGCATCCGATCGGTCGTCGGAGAGGAGCGGTTCATCGGTCATCGAACGCCATCTCCTCCCGGTTGCCGAAGAGACCCTGGGGCCGGAACGTCATCAGCAGGATCAGGCCGGTACCCACCAGCATCAGCTGCACCGGGCCGACCTGCGTGGACTGGACGATCGTGAAGTCGCCGATCTGCAACGGGCCGTTCCTCGTGACACCGCGCAGCACGCCTTCGATGAAGACGTAGAGCGCCCAGTAGATCATCGGCCCGACGATCGAACCCGAGACCTTGGCCATGCCGCCGAGCACCAGGGCGGTGAGCACGTAGAAGGTCAGGTCACGGCTGTAGTTGTCGGGCTGCACGTTGCCGCGGTCGAGCGCCAGCATCATGCCGGCGAACCCGCCGAGCACACCGCCGAACAGCAGCGACTGCATCTTGTAGCTGTAGACGTTCTTGCCGAGGCTGCGCACCGCGTCCTCGTCCTCGCGGATCGCCTTGAGCACCCGGCCCCACGGGCTGCGCATGAGCTGGTAGACGACGAATCCGAAGATCACGACGAGGGTCCAGCCCACGACCAGGGTCCAGAACTGCCGCCCGGTGTACTCCCACACCCAGAACCCGTACTTGTTGCCCTGCTCGATGCCGACCCGCGAGCCGACGTCGCGGAACGGGGTGGCGAACTCGCCGATGCCGTCGGTGCCGCCGAACTGGGTCTTGAAGCGGACCGATCGCACGACGAGCCTGATGATCTCGGCCGCCGCGATGGTGACGATCGCCAGGTAGTCCGAACGCAGGCGCAGCGTCGGAACGCCCATCAACAGACCGAGGATCAGCGAGTAGACGATCGCGATCGGGATGCCCCACCAGAGCGAGATCTCGAAGTACCACGCCGTCATCCCGAGGCCATAGCCGCCGGCCGCCATGAAGCCCGCCTGGCCGAAGTTGAGCAGGCCCGTATAGCCGAACTGCACGTTGAGGCCGAGCGCCGCGATCGCGAAGTACATCGCGTCGGTGCCCACCATCTGACGGAACGTGTTGGAGAAGATCAGTGACCAGTCCATGGAGCCTCCTATCCGACCCGCTGCGCCCGCCCCAGGATGCCCTGCGGGCGCACGAGGAGCACGAGGATGAGCACGAGCAGTGCCGGAGCGGTCTTCAGTTCGGTGGGCACCCCGAACAATGTGGACGTCTCGACGAACACGCCGACGGCGAAGCCGCCCACGAGCGCCCCGAAGGCGCTTCCGAGACCGCCGAGCGTGATACCGGCGAACATCAGGAACAGCAGCTGGGTGCCCATGTCGAACCCGACCTGTTCGTCGAGGCCGAAGAAGACGCCGCCGAGCGCAGCGAGCGCCCCGCCCGCCACCCAGATCTGCCGGATGACCTTGCTGGTGTCGATGCCCGTCGCGGAGGCCAGGTCGACGTTGTCGCTCACCGCCCGGGTCGCCTTGCCGAGCCGGGTGAGCTGCAAGGTGAGGGCGACCACCACCAACACGACCAACGACAAGCCGGTGATGATCAAGTCGCGCGGGGTGATCGTGACCGGGCCGAGCTCGAGGCCCTCCTGCAGCGTGTAGTTGCGATAGGGCTTGCGGCGACCGCCGAAGAAGAACAAGAAGAGGTTCTTCATGATGATCGAGAGGCCGACGGTGATCACCATCTGTGAGATCAGGCCGACACCGCGAAGGCGCAGGCGCGCGAAGCCGAACCGGTCGAGGCAATAGCCGAGCACACCGCCGGCGGCCACCGCGAGCGGCGTCGCGACCACCACGTGGAAGCGTCCGATGTCGTCGATCAGGGGCAGCACACCGAGGAAGCCGAGGAACGCGAGGCCCCGGACGTTGAGCAGGTAGGCGAACATCGCGCCGAAGGTGACCATGTCGCCGTGGGCGAAGTTGGTGAGCCCGGTCGTGCCGAAGATCAACGACAAGCCGACCGAACACATCGCGATGATGAGACCGAACCGGATGCCGTCGGCGACGCGCTGCGCGGCCCGGTCGAACAAGCCGAGCTGGACGCGTTGGCTCTCACCGGTGAAGAAGTTGATGATCTGCCGGTTGGTGCGGAACGTGTCTTCGCTGATGCGCTGCTCGTCGGCCGACGTGGCGGCGATCGCCTGATCGTCGGGCAACGTCGATTGGTCGAGGCGTACGACGTAGTCACCCTTGGCCGGTACCGGGATCAGCGCGATGCCCCGCTCGTCGGTCGTGGCGGAACCGATCTCGGTGCCGTCGACACCGAGCACGGTGATGACGACCCCGACCACGGGCTGGTTGTCGGGTCGCCCGTTGGCATCCCGTTGCAGTTCCTTCACCTGGGCCTGGATGAAGAACTCGCTGTCCTGGGCGTGGGCGGTCTGGCCAACGGCGGCCACACCCAGCACGGCCAACAGGACGAACACGAACCGCATGGCCGACGCCGTGAATCGGCGCACGGATCGCTGGTGATTGCGCCCCGACATCGTGGCGGAGTATAGACAGACCCTCGGTTGGCGGCCACATCTGTCGCCGGGCCGGTGGCGCCGGCTCAGGTGCGGCCGGCGAGCGACCCCTGATCGACCGGGCCGCTGCCGTCCGAGCCGGCGGGCCGGATCGGACGCGACGTGTCGAGCACCACCTGGGTACTCATCAGCATCACCAGCGTCGCCCCGGCGACATGGATCCCCACGAGCAGTGCGGGCACGTCGTTGAGATACTGGACGTAGCCGATGGCCGCCTGGAGCAACCCGACGAAGATCCACCCGGTGAGCACGTCGGCGAGCGCGGCGCGGTCGGTGGGCGAACGGCGCACCCGCCAGGCGAGGGCCAGTGCGACGGTGATCGCGGCGATCACGGAGATCGAGTGGACACGGGCCACTGCGGGGATCGAGACGTCGAGCCGTCGGGCGTTCTCGTCACCGGCGTGTGGCCCCGCACCGGTCACCACCGTGCCGGTGACGACCGCCAGCCACGTGAGCCCGAACAGGGCCCACGCGAGCCACCGCGTGCGGTGGTGCACGACGGTCCGGCGACCGACGCCGTCGGGTTCGCCGCTGCGCCGCACGAGCACCGTGGCGGTGACGATCAGACCCATCGACAACAGCAGGTGACCCTGCACGGCGACGGGATGGAGATCGACCAGCACCGAGACGCCACCCAGCACCGCGTTGGCGACCACGCCGACGACGAGCAGCCACGACAGGCGCACCAGGTCGCGCCGCCGCTCGCCGGCCCTCGCCAACGATCCGAGCACCGCCGCGATCACGGCGACCGCGACGACGCCGGTGAAGAGGCGATTGATCTGTTCGATCGCGGCGTGTTTCGAGGACACGTCGACGAGCCGGTCACTCGAACAGTTGGGCCAGTCGTCGCACCCGAGGCCGCTGTTGGTGAGGCGCACCGCCGCCCCGGTGACGATGATCACCGAGAGCGCGGCGAGCGCGGCGACCGCGATGTGTTGGTAACGGCGGGCGGAGATCACCATGACCCCTCCAGGCTACGCCGCCCGCCGCGCGACCTGCCCGGCCACCGCACCCAGCGACGTCCCGTCGCGGCCGCGTCAGGGGCGCACTTCGTAGAACGCGTTCATCGGGTGCTCGACGGGCAGTGTCGCGAACCGGCCGAAACCGGCCTGCCTGGCCATCTCCTCCGCCTTCGACGCCGGCAGGCCGAGCGTGCCGAGCCCGGCACCACCGGGCTCCGACAGCGCCGACGACATGCACGACAGCACACTCACGCCGTACAGCAACGAGGCCATCGGGTTGTTCTCGATGTTGCCGGCCAGTGTCTCGGCGGCCCGGATGTCGACCAGCAGCCAGTGCCCGTCGTCGCGCAACGCGCCGCGGATCGCCTCGATCACCGGCTGGGGGTGGGCCATGTCGTGGATGCAGTCGAACGTCGTGACGAGATCGAGCGTGCCGTCGGCGGGCAGCGGTTCGGTGCGCGGGTCGACGAACCGGGCGTTGCGCAGCCCGGACGCGGCGAGCTTCTCGTTGGCCCGGTCGAGCGCATACCGCGAAATGTCGTAGCCCACGAACGTGCTGTCGGGGAACGCCGCCGCCATCAACAGCACCGCTCCCCCGGCGCCGCAGCCGACGTCGGCCACGGCCGCACCGGCGGTGAGCCGGTCGACGACACCGTCCATCGCCGGCAGCACCTTGCGGAGCAGGTTGGCCCGGTTCCACGGCTCGAAGCTGCGCTCGATCCCCTCGGCCCCTTCGGGCCCGTGGCTGTCGTAGTCGTGCCCGACGCCGGATTCGAAGGCGCCGGGCATCAGCGCCAACGCCCCCATCGTCGCCGGCAACCGGTGGAACATCCCCATGCCGAACGCCGGGTGGTCGGGGCTGGCCAAGACGGCACGGCCCTCGCCCGACAGCGAGAAACGGTCGCGGTGGCCGTCGGTGTCGTGCTCGACGAGGCCGGCCGCCGCCTGGTTCGCCAGCCACTCGCGCACCCACCGTTCGTGCAGGCCGACCCGCTCGGCGAGCTCGTCGCTGGTGAGAGGGTGTTCGGCCACCGCCAGCGCGCGGTAGAGCCCGAGCCGGTCGCCGAGGTGGATCATCCCGGCGGTGACGGCGCCCTCGAGCTTGGAGAACACCTGGAAGGTGAACATCCGCAACCGGTCGTGGGGAGCCTGTGCGTCGCTCATGGCGAAACCGTAGCGATGCCGCCCGTGCCGTGTTCGGTCGGATGGTGCCGGTTCAGCCGAGGTTGATGTAGATCTGCTTCGACTCGAGGTAGGCGTCGAGCGCGTACGGGCCGAGCTCGCGCCCGATCCCACTCTGTTTGTAGCCGCCCCACATCGTCTCGCTCGGCGCCGGCTGGCTGTCGTTGATCCACACCACCCCGGCGCGCACGGCACGCGCCGTGCGCAGCGCCAACCCGATGTCACGGGTCCAGATCGCGGCGGCGAGGCCGTACTCGGTGTCGTTCGCCAGCCGCACGACCTCGTCGACGTCGCTGAAGGGGATCACCGCCGCCACCGGGCCGAAGATCTCCTCGCGCGCCAGGCGCACCTGGTTCGTGGCCTCGAAGATCGTCGGCGGCACGAAGTAGCCGCCGGCGAGCGCCGGGTCGTCGGGCCGGTGTCCGCTGTAGACGAGGTTGGCCCCCTCCGACGGCCCGGCGTCGATGTACGCCTGCACCCGGTCGCGCTGCGCGGCAGACACCAGCGGACCCATCGTGGTGGCAGGGTCGAGACCCGAACCGAGCTTCATCCCGGCGGCGAAGTCGGTCATGCCCTGCAGCACCTCGTCGTAGACGGAGCGGTGCACGAACACCCGGCTGCCCGCCGAGCACACCTCGCCCTGGTTGCCGAACACTCCGAGCGCCGACCCGTCGATCGCCCGGTCGAGCGCGGCGTCGGCGAAGATGATGTTCGGGCTCTTGCCACCGAGCTCGAGCGTGACCCGCTTGAGCTGGTCGGCGCAGGTGCGCTGGATCAGCTGCCCGACGGCCTTCGACCCGGTGAACGAGATCTTGTCGACGCCGGGGTGGGTGAGCAGCGGCGCGCCGGCTTCGGCCCCGAAGCCGGTCACCACGTTGAGCGCGCCCTTCGGCAACCCGGCCTGCTCGGCGATCGCCGCCAGGCGCAGCGCGGTGAGCGGCGTCTGCTCGGCCGGCTTGAGCACCACGGTGCAGCCCGTCGCGAGGGCCGGGGCGACCTTCTGCGCCGCCATCAGCATCGGGTAGTTCCACGGCACGATCAGCCCGCAGACACCGACCGGCTCCTTCACCACCAGGCTCATGGCGTCGGGGCCGACCGGCGGGATCTCACCCGCCAGCTTGGTCGCCCACCCGGCGTAGTACTCGAACATGAAGGCGACCTCGGCGATGTCGCCCATCGCGTCGGCGATCGGCTTGCCGCAGTCGCGCACCTCGAGTTCGGCCAGCTCTCGCTGCTGTTCGCCGACGAGGCGGGCGATCTCGAACAGGATCCTGGCGCGATCGCGTTCGGCGACCGCGCTCCCCCAGGTGCCGCCGTCGAACGCCCGCCGGGCGCCGGCGACGGCGAGCGCCACGTCGTCGTGGCCGCCGCGCGGCACGCTCGCCAGCACCTCGCCGGTCGCCGGATCGGTGGTGTCGAACGTGGCTCCGGAGCGGGCATCGACCCACCCGCCGTCGACGTACATCTGCAGGTTCTCGGCCATCGGGGCCGAAGGTAGTCGAACCGGTGGCGGCCGCTCGACCCGCCGCCACGGTGTCAGCGCGTGCGCCAGCCGGCCTCGAGGTGCTCGACGTTCGACAGCGAGGTGAGGCTGAAGGTGTAGCCACCGTGGACCGGGATCGCCTCGAGGCGGCTGACCGAGGTGTGTCCGAGCACGAAACGGTCCCACTCCCACGGCGTCGGTGCCAGCCCGAGCAGGTGGGCGATCGTCACCGAGTTGGTGCCCGCATGGGCGACGAGCGCGATCCGGCGGCCGGGATCGGCGATCGACCACATCGGCAGGTCGTGGTCGACGCGCTCGACGCCGCGCTCGGACAGGAACGACGTCGCCCCGCGGTGGATGCGGGCCGTGAACTCGCGGATCGACTCGCCGCCGTCGAGCCCGTGCCAGCGCTGCTCGACCGGGCGCTGCCGCATTTCACGATAGGCCTGTTCGGCTTTCTCGGCCGGCGTGCCGTGCCAGAGCGGGTCACGGATCTCCTCGAGCCACGGGTCGATCCGCTCGGCCCGCGCCACCGCCGAGTACAACGGAGCCGCCGTCTGGCGGGCGCGCTCGAGCGGCGACACGAGGATCTCGTCGAACGGCTCGGCCGCGAGCCGCGCCGCCAACGCCTCGGCCTGGCGGCGTCCGAGATCGGTCAGCGGCGGATCGGTGACGTTCAACCCGTCGCGGACCCATTCGGGCTGGCCATGTCGGATCAACACGATCTCCACCGGGCCGACGGTACTCTGCCCACCTGTGAGCCACCCGCCTCCCAACCCGCCCGGCAGCGTCCCGGCGGGGTGGTTCCCCGACCCGTTGGGCCGCCACGAGTACCGCTACTTCAACGGCGTCGCCTGGACGTCCGACGTGAGCGACGGCGGGCGTCGCCTGATCGACCCGCTCGGCACCCGTCCGGGAGGCACCGCGCCGGGCGGCGACACCGGCAACGGTCGGGCGACCGCCGCCTTGACGTGCGGCATCATCGCCGTCGCGATCGCCTGGGTCCCGTTCGTCGTGGCGATCGGCGTCGTGCTGGGGGTGCTCGCGCTGGTGTTCGGCATCAGCGGGTTGCGGCGTTCGCAGGCGGTCGGCCGCGGCAGGGCGATGGCGATCACCGGCATCGTCACCGGTGGCCTCGCGATGGTGCTGGCGGTGGTCGGCGTGGCGCTGTCGGTCGTGATGTTCCGGGCGGTCAGCGACTTCGTCGAACCCGGCCCGGTCGAGACCGAGGTGACCGACTGCCGCCTCGACGGGCGCGAGGCAGCAGTGACCGGCACCCTCACCAACCGCAGCCGCAGCGAGCGGGGCTACACCCTGTTCGTCGACGTCGGAGGCGAGCTCGCGGTGGTCGAGTTCGACCCACTGCCTCCCGGCGGCACCGCCGAGTGGTCGGCGCGGGTCCGCGCCGGCACCGTGCTGGCCGAGTGCGTCCCCGCACTGATCGTCAACGGTCCGTTCCCGTTCGGCATCGAACTCGATCCGGTCGAACGCTGATCGGCCGCGGCGAGCCGTAGCGTGGCGGGGATGGCCCCCCAGGACCCGCCCCCTGCCGACACCCCCGACCCGGCCCGCATCGCGGCCCGCCGGTTCGCGGCCGGGGCGCTGATGTTGGTGGGCATCGCGGCGTTCGCCACGTTCTGGGCCTGGGCGTTGTTCTTCGCCTCCAAGGAGGCCGTCAACAAGATCGACGACGTCGCCTGGGCGGCGCGGGCCGAGCAGATCTGCATCGAGGCCGACGCAGCGCGACTCGAGCTGGTCGACCTGCGCCCGATCACCGAGGCGGTGCCCGAACTCGTGCTCGAGCGGGCCGACATCGTCGATCGGGCGACCGACATCCTCGACCGGATGGTCGACGACATCGTCGCCGTCGCCCCCGCCGACCCCAAGGGCCGGGCGATCGTGCCGGCCTGGGAGGCCGACTACCGCACCTACCTGCAGGACCGGCGCAACTACACCGCCACGCTGCGGGCCGCCGGCGAGAACAGCGCGTTCTACGAGTCGCAGGTCGATGGGATCCCGATCAGCGAGCGGATCGCGACGTTCGCCGGGGATAACGAGATGGCGGCCTGCGCGCCGCCGTTCGACCTGACCCGCTGACCGCGCCCACCACCCGATCAGGGGCGTTGCTGCCCGATCACCCGGGCCGGGGCGCCGACGGCGACCGAATAGTCGGGGATCTCGCCGGTGACCACGCTGTTCGCCCCGATCACGACGTGGCGGCCGATCCGGGCGCCCGGCAACACGACGGTGCCGTGGCCCAACCACGAGCCCGACCCGATGCTGACGGGACGCTCGGGCTGCACCTGCTGCGAGATCGGCCGGTCGGGATCGGCGTACCCGTGGTTCTGGTCGGTGATGTAGACGTGGTGGCCGGTCCAGACGTCGTCGCCGATCTCGATCGACAGGTGGCCGACGATGCCGCTGCCGCGCCCGATCAGGCAGCGGTCGCCGATCGACACGACCGGGTCGGTGAGACACTCCTGGCCGGGCAGCATGCCCGCCGACAGGGCCACGTACGGGCCGATCATCGTGCCGGTGCCGATGTGGATGTAGCGCTCGTTCATCAGCGTCACCTGCGGGAAACAGATCACGCTGCCCGACCCGAACCTGCCGAACCGCCGGCCGCGCACGGTGTCGGGCCCGATCGCCGCCCACTGCGCAGCGGTGTCGTAGAGGCGGTTGACCACCTCGCCGACCGCCCGCTTGGCGGCACCGACGACCCGGACCCGGCCGGTGGCAGGAGGGAGTTCGCGGCCCAGCATCGCCAGCACGCTACTGCCGGTCTGTCGGGCACGCCGCGTCGGCGGCGCCTCGCCGGCGTGCTCGGAGCGCTCGCCGGCCGCTGCGGTTGACTACGGTCCGTCCCGTGGCGCACCACGACGACCCGTTCGGGCACGGATCGCTCACCGACGTCGCCGGGCTGCTGGTCGGCCACCACCAGCGGCGGGGCGCCGGCTGGCGAACCGGCACCACGGTGGTGCTGGCCCCCGGGGGCGTCGTCGCCGGTGTCGACGTCCGCGGCGGCGGCCCGGGCACCCGCGAGACCGACGCCCTCGACGCCCGCAACCTCGTCGACCGGATCCACGCCGTGTGCCTGACCGGTGGCAGCGCCTACGGCCTGGCGGCCGCCGACGGGGTGATGGCACACCTCGAGGGTCGCCGGCTCGGGGTGCCCGTCGGCGAGCACCCCCACGAGGTGGTGCCGGTCGTGCCGACCGCCGTGATCTTCGATCTCGGCCGGGGCGGCAACTTCGCCAACCGCCCCGACCCCGGGTTCGGCCGGCGCGCCGCCGCCGGCGCCCGGCGCGGCGCCGGACGCGGCGCGCTCGGTGCGGGCACCGGTGCCCGCACCGCCGGTTTGCAGGGCGGCGTGGGCATGGCGTCGACCAAGGTCGCGATCGGCGCGTTGACGGTGACCGTCGCCGCACTCGCCGTGGTCAATGCGTCCGGTTCGATGATCGACCCCGCCACCGGGCTGCCGTGGGCGGCGATCGGCGGGCTGCGCCGGCCGAGCCGCGACGAGCGCCGGGCGGTGCTCGACGCGATCGCCGCCAGCCGGCCGGCACCGCTGAACACCACGATCGGCGTCGTCGCCACCGACGCCGACCTGACGCGGCCCGAGGCCGGACGGCTCGCCCAGTCGGCCCATGACGGCCTCGCCCGGGCCGTCCGGCCGGCCCACGCGCTGTTCGACGGCGACACCGTGTTCGGGCTGTCGACCGGCCGGCACCCGATCGACGCGCCGGGCGACGCAGCGAACGGCATCGGGCGCGGCATCGACAGCCGCGCCGCCCGCTTGAACCAGCTGTTCGCGGCCGCCGCCGCGGTGTTCGAGACGTCGTGCGCCGATGCGCTCGTGACGGCGACCGGGCACCCCGGCACGCCCTCGTACCGCGATCTGTGCGCATCGGCGTTCCGAGTGTGACCACTACCCTTCGCGCCATGCCGGACGATCCGCACGCCCCGCTCGTGTTCACGTCGGCCGATGCGATGCGGGCGTGGTCGCGACAGCAGCACCACGGCGGCCACACGGTCGCCGTGGTGCCCACGATGGGCGCCCTCCACGGTGGGCACCTGGCGCTGATCGAGGCCGCCCGCAGTCGGGCCACGCGGGTGGTCGTGACGATCTTCGTGAATCCCTTGCAGTTCGACGAGTCGTCCGATTTCGAGCACTATCCCCGCCCGATCGACGACGACATCGAGGTGTGCCGGTCGCTCGGCGTCGCGGCCGTCTACGCGCCCACCGCGGCGACGATGTACCCGGCGGGCTTCCAGACCCACGTCGAGCCCGGTGCGCTCGCCGAGCCGTTCGAGGGAGCGACGCGCCCCGGGCACTTCCGGGGCGTCGCGACGGTGGTGACCAAGCTGTTCGGGGCGACCGCCGCCGACCTTGCCGTGTTCGGCGAGAAGGACTTCCAGCAGCTCGCGGTGGTGCGCCGCCTGGCCGCCGACCTCGACCTCGGCACCGAGATCGTCGCCGTGCCCATCGCCCGCGAAGCCGACGGGCTGGCGCGGTCGAGTCGCAACGTGCGTCTCAGCCCTGCCGACCGGGCCGCGGCGGTCGTGCTGTCGCGCTCACTCGCCGCCGGTGCCGCCGCCCACGCCGCCGGCGAACGCCGTGCCGACGTGCTGCGACAGACCGTCGAGCGCGGCATCACCGCCGAGCCGGCCGCCCGACTCGAGTACGTCGCGGTGGTCGACGTCACCGACCTCCGGCCACTCGACGTGGTCGACCGACCCGCCGTGATGTTGGTGGCCGCCCGGTTCGGCGAGGTGCGCCTGATCGACAACCGGGTGCTCGACGGCCGCTGAGCGGGCATCGACGCCGATCCCGCGCTCGGCGGCGGCCGGTTGCCCCACCAGCACGATCACGAACACGATGGCGTTGAAGATCGCGTGGGCGATCACGCTCGGCCCGAGGCGGCGGGTGAAGAACGCCGCGGCGCCGAGGGCGATCCCCACCGCCGACAGCACGATCACCAGCCCGATGTTGCCCCGGCCGCGTGTCGGGTCGGCGTGGGCCAGGCCGAACAGCACCCCCTGCACGACGACCGCCGGGACGGCACCCATCCGGCTCAGCAAGCCGCGCAGGACGAGCCCCCTGAACACGACCTCTTCGACGACCGGGGCGGCGATCACGGCCGCCAGCAGCGTCGCCGCGAGGTAGGCCCGGTCGCGGTCGAAGGTGCCGGGCGGGTCGACGTTGCTGCTCAGCGGGACGTCGGCCCACAGCACGAGGGCAGTCACCAGCAACTGCGACACGACGGCGGCGAACCAGGTGAGCGGGCCCCACCCGAGATCGCTCCATCGGAACCGCCAACCGAGCGGATCCAACCGTCCGGCGCCCCAGCGCCGACGGACGCGCAGACCCCAGGCGACCGACGGCCCGTAGGAGACCAGCACCGAGATCGCGATGTACACCGCGAGCGGCCAGCCGCGGTCGACCAACGCGTCGATCACCAGCTTGCCCACCACGAGCGAGGCGGTCAGGATGCCGAGCGCCCCCAGCGCGACCGTCAACGGCAGGTTCGGGTGCCCGACAGCGTCGTCGAGTTGCGGCGCCGGCGGCGCCCAGGCCCGGCCGTCGAAGTAGCGCCGCCCGGGGCCGGCCGGGTCGGGGTACCAGCCGGCGGCGGGCAGGTGGGGAGGTGGGAGGGCGCTCATCGCGATTCGCCGGGTGTGCGGCGGCACCGCCTAGCGTAGACCCGTGCTCGAGGGTCGTTCGCTGTGGGCCGACACGATGCCGGCCGACGAGGTGGCCGCCGGACATCCGGGGCCGCCCGGTGTCGGGGGCGACCTCGCCGATGTGATCATCGTCGGCGCCGGGCTGACCGGGCTGTGGACCGCGTGGTACCTGGCCAGACGCGATCCCGGTCTGCGCATCGCCGTGCTCGAGCGCGAGACGATCGGGTTCGGGGCGAGCGGCCGCAACGGCGGGTGGTGCTCGGCCCTGCTGCCGATGAGCCCCGACAAGATCGCCGCCCGCCACGGCGCCCCCGCCGCCCACCGGATGATGGTCGCCATGCAGGAGACCGTCGCCGAGGTCGGCGAGTTCGTCGCCCGGCACGGCGCACCCGGCATCTTCCACCGCGGCGGCACGCTGACGATGGCCCGCACGGCCCCCCAGGAGCACCGCCTGCGCACCGAACTCGACGAATACCGGCGGTACGGCTTCGGCGAGGACGACTGGCGCTGGCTCGACGCCGCCGAGGCCGGCGCGGTGGCGGCGGCCTCGGGGGTGTCGGGGGCGCTCTCCACACCGCACTGCGCGGCCGTCCACCCGTTGCGGCTCACCCACGCCGTCGCCCGCGCCGCGCTCGCGGCCGGGGTCACGATCCACGAGCACACCGCCGTCGAGGCGATCGGACCCGGGCGCGTCACGACCGCTCACGGCGAGCTGCGGGCGAAGGTGATCGTGCGGGCGACCGAGGGCTACACCCCGCAACTGCGCGGCGAGCGCCGCAGCTACCTGCCGATCTACTCGTTGATGATCGCGACCGAGCCGCTGCCCGCCGAGGTGTGGGAGCGCATCGGGCTGCACGACCGGCCGACCTTCGCCGACGCCCGCCACATGGTCATCTACGGCCAACGCACGCCAGACGACCGGTTCGCGTTCGGTGGGCGCGGGGCGGCGTACCACTTCGGTTCGGCGATCCGGCCCGGCTTCGACACCGACACCACGATCCGCGAGTTGCTCGACTCGTCGTTGCGACACCTGTTCCCCCAACTCGGCGACATCGCGGTCACCCACCACTGGGGCGGCGTCCTGGCGGCACCGCGCGACTGGACCTGTGCGGTGCGCTTCGACCGGGCGACCGGCCTGGCGTCGGCCGGCGGCTACGTGGGCGACGGCGTGGCCACCACCAACCTCGCCGGCAGGACGCTGGCCACCCTGATCGCCGGGGACCGCAGCGAAGTCGACGAGCTGACCCTGCTGCCGTGGGT
This sequence comes from Ilumatobacter sp., assembly GCA_036526035.1. Taxonomy (GTDB): domain Bacteria; phylum Actinomycetota; class Acidimicrobiia; order Acidimicrobiales; family Ilumatobacteraceae; genus Ilumatobacter. Next base: position 14,921 of record DATCZG010000020.1, read on the forward strand.
CGGGCACCGGTCGCGACGGTGGGAGCCCGAACCGCTGCGCTGGGTCGGGGTCAACGCCGGTCGACTCGCCGCCAAGCGGGCCGACCTCCACGAGCAGCGCACCGGGCGCGAGAGCGCGCTGTGGAGCGGCACGATCGACCGGCTGCTCGGCCGCTGAGCCGGCCGGCGGGCGTCAGCCCGGCAACCGGGTCGGGATCGTCTCGGCCTCCACCCAGTCGCGGAAGAACGCCCCGAGATCGACGCCGCCCGCGTCCTCCATCACCGCCCGGAAGTCGTCGCTGGTCGCCGAGTCGTCGAGATACGTGCTCACCCAGGTTCGCAACCCGGCGAAGAAGGCAACATCGCCGATCGTCAGCCGCAGCGCGTGCAGGGCGACGGCGCCGCCGTCGTACACGACCGGGCCGAACAGCCGCTCGGGTCGGGTGAGCGGCCAGCCCTGCGCCGGCAACCGCTGGAGCGTCGCCCTGGCCGTGGCGTCGACCGCCCCGAGACCCGTCTGTTCGAACCACATCCACTGGGCGTAGGTGGCGAGTCCCTCGTTGAGCCAGATGTCGTCCCAACGCGCCGGCGACACCGCGTTGCCGAACCACTGGTGAGCGAGCTCGTGCGCCAGCAACGCCTGTTGCCAGGTTCCGACGGTGCCGTCGAGGTCGCCCGCGCTGAACAGCGACAGGCCCTGGGTCTCCATCGCCAACCCGGGGGTCGAGTCGGTGATCGCCAACCCGTACCGGTCGAACGGGTAGGGGCCGAACTCGGACTCGAAGAAGGCCAGCTGCTGCCGTGTGAGGTCGAGATACGGATCGAGCGACGGACGCGCCGAACTCAGCGCCACGTGGTCGAGCGCCACGCCGCTCGGGCTGGAACCGTCGCTCACGAACTCGTAGCGTCCGACGAGGAGCAACACGAGATACGACGCCATCGGCTCGCCCTGGTGCCACGACCAGGTGCTCGACCCGGCGTCGTCGACCACCGCGACGAACGCCCCGTTCGCCACCGCGGTGAGACCTGACGGCACCGTGATCTCGAAGGCCCAGGTCGCCTTGTCGGTGGGATGGTCGTCGAGCGGGATCCAGGTGCTGGCACCGTCGGGCTCGTTCACCGACCAGAGGCCGTCGGGGGTGGTGAACAGCCCGGCACCGTCGGCGAAGAAGTTCCCCCCGGTGACCACCGCCCGGTAGTCGACCTCGATCGCGACCGGCGCGCCCAGTCGCGTGCCGACGGGGGCGACGACGACCAGGTCGTGCGGCTCGACACGGAAGGTCGCCGGGCGGCCGTCGAACCGCACCGCCGACACCTGCGGACCGCGACTGTCGAGCGCGATCTCGCCGGCCATCAGGACACCGGCGATCACGACCGTGCCGGTGAGCGACCGGTCGGAGGGGTCGTAGTCGAGTCGGACGTCGTAGTGGGTGACGTCGATCCCGGTCGAGCCGAGTTCGGGATAGCGGCGGTCGCCGACCGGGCCACCGGCGACCGGCGCGGTGGTGTCGGTCGGGATGGCCGTCGTCCCCGGTCGCAGGTCGCCCGACGGGTCGGAGGTTTCGGGTGGCGACGCGACGGTCGCCGCGGCGACGGTCGACGGGCCGCCCCCGATCTGATCGGCCAGGGCGGCCGGCCCTTCATCGGGCGCCGGGCCGGAGCCCCCGGCACACCCGCCGAGCGTGGCCACCAGCAGTCCCACCCACATGGTCCGAGCGGCGTCCACGCCCCGAGACTAGGGCACCGACCGGTCGACCAGGTCGCTCCCCGGCGGGCCGCGATTGCGGTGTCGACGACCCGATCGGCAGGGCGGCGCGAATCCGCCGCGACGTGACCACCCACGGCCGTGCCGGTCGAGCGATGACTCGTCCAACGTGCCGAGCGGCGTCCGGTGCTGCGGATCGTGCGTCGCCCGCAGCCCTCCTCCCGCATGGCGCCGCGGATCAACCCGCCGGCGGACCGGCTCCCCGCTTCACATCCGACAAGTAACATGTCATCGCATCCGCAACCGGATCGAGCGATGACGACGAGCACTCCACGGCGCCAGGCAGGCCGGTGTCGCTCGCCGACCACTCGGGCCGGAGCACCTCGAGACACTGCGCCCGACAGACTGTATGAAGGACGACCTACCAGCAAGCGCCGCAGAATCCGTCCCCCCACCCGGGCGTGGAACCGTCGAACCGCACCGCCGACCAGGTTCGACCGACGATGTCGGGAGTTCGCTTGACAACTGCCAAGCGACGTGTACGTTTCTCACAATGCCTCATCTTCCAATAGCCGGATCGATGTTGCACACGTACGCCCCGGCCCGTTCGACGGGCCATCCGTGACCGTCGGACAGTTCCGTGCGCTGCGGGCGCGCACGTCGAAGCATTTGGTGCGGCGGGTGTTGGCCGTGACGGCGGCAGTGCTCGCCGTCGGGGTGGTGGCGCCGTCGGCCGGGTCGACCGCGGCGGCGGTGTCCGACGGCGACTGGCT
>DATCZG010000021.1:0-2378 GCA_036526035.1 Ilumatobacter sp.
CCGCCGACGCAGCAGAAGCCCAGGCACCCGCCGCCGCACCCGCCGCACCCGCCGAGGCACCCGCCGCCGCAGCAGAAGCCCAGGCACCCGCCGCCGCACCCGCCGCACCCGCCGAGGCACCCGCCGACGCAGCAGAAGCCCAGGCACCCGCCGCCGCACCCGCCGCACTCGCCGAGGCACCCGCCGACGCAGCACCCGCCGACGCACCCGCCGAGGCACCCGCCGCCGCACCCGCCGACGCACCCGCCGCCGCACCCGCCGAGGCAGCAGAAGCCGCCGCACCCGCCGACGCACCGGCCGAAGCACCCGACGCCGAGGCTGCAGCTCCCGAGGTGGCCGACACCGGCGACACCGGCGACTCCCGCGCCGCCCCCGGCTGACCGCCGGCCTCGCCCGGCGGGGCATCGGCTCAATACGCTGCGCAGATGGCCGACACCGTGCGCTACGAGACCCGCGATCGCGTCGCGATCATCACCCTCGACCGCCCCGAGGCCCGCAATGCGGTCAACGGCGAGGTGGCGATCGGCATCGAGCAGGCGATCGACCGGCTCGAAGCCGACGACGACATCTGGGTGGCGATCCTCACGGCCGACACCAGCGGGCAGGAACGGCCCGTGTTCTGTGCAGGTGCCGACCTCAAGGCGATCAATCGCGGCGAGGCCGGGGCGCTCAACACCGAACGGGGCGGCTTCGGTGGGTTCGTGTATCGCGAGCGCAAGAAGCCCGTGATCGCCGCGGTCGACGGCCTCGCCACCGCCGGTGGTTGTGAGCTGGTGCTCGCCGCCGATCTCGTGGTGGCGACGACCCGATCCGCGTTCGGGCTCGCCGAGGCGAAGCGCAACCTGGTCGCCGGAGCCGGTGGACTGTTCCGACTCCCCCGGGCAATCGGTCAGGCCGCAGCGATGGAGGCGATCCTCACCGGCGAGCCGTTCAGCGCCCAGCGCGCCTTCGAGCTCGGGCTGGTCTCACGGCTGGTCGAGCCCGGTCACGCCCTCGAGGAAGCCATCGCGCTCGCCGCCCAGATCACGGCATGTGCGCCGCTCGCCGTATGGGAGTCACGGGCCGTGGTGCGGGCGGCCGCCTACGAGACCGACGACAGGTTGCGTGAGATGACGAACGACGCCCTCCGGCGGGTCATGGCGTCCGACGACCTTCGAGAAGGTCTCGCAGCGTTCATCGACAAGCGAGCCCCGAACTGGACCGGCCGCTGAACCGCCCCACCACGGTTCAGAGTTCGATCGACACCGTGATCAAGCGAGCCTTGATGCCGGCGCGCTCGTAGAGGTTCTTCGTGTCGCGGTCGCCGGGCAACGCCTCTCCCTCGAGCAGGCGGCATCCCAGCTGCCGGCCCGTCGACATCGCCGCTGCGAGGAGCTCGTCGCCGAACCCGACTTCCCTGGCCTCGGGCTGCACGAACACGTCGTCGATCCGCAGCACCTCGCCGTCTTGCGAGGCGGCGAGATAGCCGACGAGGACGCCGTCGATGTGCGCCACGAACACCGGCGTCGACGCCAGGCGCGCAACCCACCCGTCGGCGACCTCGGGGTGGGTCGCCAACCATCGCAGCCCCCCGCGCTGCGTCTCGAGCGTCGTTCTCGCCAACGACTCGAGCGCTCGCAGCTGGGGCGCGTCGGAGCCGACCGCCACCCGGACGTGAGGATCGATCATGCGCCCAACTGCTCCGCACGGGCGAGCACGCTGCCACGGGCCCGGCGTTCGCGGTCGGCGATCGGCAGATCGAACCTCGACCATCCGCCGCCGGGTGCACGGCCAGAGTCGGCGGCAGCGGGCACCGCAAGAACCGCGCTACGACGTCGGAGGTCGCGGTCGCGCGGCGCGGCGGCGACCAGCGCGGCGGCGCGTCGGGCCGCTGTCAGCGGGCACACCGGGACCGCGACGGTCATGTCGAGCACACGGTCGACGGGCGCACGGCCGGCCGTCATCGCTACGTGAAGATCGGGCAGGCGTCGTCCTCGACCGGGCAACCCGGGGCATTCGGCCGCACCAGCAGGAAGCAACTGTTGCACAGGATCTCGTTCGCCCGCTTGGGTTGCAGGCCCTCGGCGCCGTCGGCGCGTTCGACGGCGATCTCGTCGTCGTCGTCGTCCTCGTCGTCGTCTTCGGTCACCGTGACCATGCGATCCTTGAGGATCGTGTCGAGATCGGCCTCGACGTCGTCGGGGGCGAGCATCTCGTCGTCGTCGTCGTCCTCGTCGTCGCCGGCTTTGCGCTTGCGGGCCCGAGCGCTTCGGTCGTCGTCGTCGTCCTCGTCGTCGTCGTCGTCGGCGTCGGCAACCGCATCGTCGTCGTCGTCGACGTCGACATCGAGGTCGCCCTCGTCGTCGACATCGAGGTCGCCCTCGTCGAACTCCTCGTCG
>DATCZG010000022.1:0-15656 GCA_036526035.1 Ilumatobacter sp.
CGCCCGACTGGTCCTGCTGCCCCGCGACGACCCGCAGTTCCGACGCAACAAGGAGCGCATCAACCGCGACGCCGAGCGGGAACTGATCTCGCTCGAGTGGGAGCTCGGCCTCCCCGACCCCGACGCGGAGTGACCCTGCGACGGGCTCGACGAGGCGGCTCGACGACGTGACCGATCCCGACGTGACCGATGCCGGCGTGACCGATGCCGGCGTGACCGATGCCGGCGACGAGCCCGTGCACCGGCTGCTCAACCGTGAGCTGAGCTGGCTCGACTTCAACGACCGCGTCCTCGACCTGGCCGCCGAGCCGGGCATCCCGTTGCTCGAACGGGCGAAGTTCTGCGCGATCTTCGCCACCAACCTCGACGAGTTCTTCCAGGTGCGCGTCGCCGCCCTGCGCGACCAGGTGGCCGCCGGGATCGACGATCTCACGTGGGACGGGCGCAGCCCGCTGCAGCAACTCGAGGAGATCTCGGCCCGGGTGCCGCTGATGATCGAGCGCCACGAGTCGCTGTTCCTCGACCACATCGCACCGGCGCTCGCCGCCGAGGGCATCGCGATCGTCACGTGGGACGTGCTCGGCGCCGACGACCGGGCGGCGATGCGCGAGTACTACGACGCCCGCATCTTCCCGGTGCTCACCCCGCTGGCGGTCGACCCCGGCCATCCGTTCCCCTACATCTCCGATCTGGCGTTCAGCATCGCCGCCCACGTGGCCGACCCCGAGACCGCCGAGCGGCGCTTCGTGCGGTTGAAGGTGCCCGGTTTGTTCCCGCGTCTGATCCCGCTCGGCGACGGCCGCTTCGTGCCCGCCGAAGAGGTGATCGCCGCCCATCTCCACACGCTGTTCGTGGGCATGGTGGTCGAGGAGTGGGCGGCGTTCCGGGTCACCCGCAACGCCGACCTCACCCTCGAGGAGGAGGAAGCCGACGACCTGTTGGAGGCCGTCGAGCTCGAGCTGCGCAAGCGGCGCTTCAACCGGGCGATCCGGCTCGAGGTCGAAGACACGATCGGTCAGGAGTTGCTCGACCTGCTCGTGCGTGAGCTCGTGCTCGACCGCCGCAACGTGTCGCGCCACCGCGCCCTGCTCGACCTGAGCTGCCTGTGGCACCTGCACGCCGTCGACCGGCCCGACCTCAAAGACCGCGCCTGGCCACCGCTCACCGCTGGGCGGCTGTTCGTCGCCGAAGAGAACGACCGCTCGATGTTCTCGGTGATGCGCGACCGGGCGATCCTGGTGCATCACCCGTACGAGAGCTTCGCCAGCAGCGTCGAGGTGTTCATCGCGCAGGCCGCCAACGACCCCCGGGTGCAGTCGATCAAGATGACGCTGTACCGCGCCGGCGGCGACAGCCCGATCGTCCACAGCCTGATCGCGGCCGCCGAGCGCGGCAAACAGGTGGCGGTGCTGGTCGAGCTGAAGGCTCGCTTCGACGAGGCCAACAACGTGCAATGGGCCAAGCAACTCGAGCGGGCCGGCGTGCACGTGGTGTACGGCATGGTCGGGCTCAAGACGCACTCGAAGGTCGTGTTGGTGGTGCGTGACGACGGCGACCAGCTGCGGCGCTACTGCCACATCGGCACCGGCAACTACAACTCGAAGACCGCCCGCGTCTACGAGGACCTCGGTCTGTTCTCGTGCAGCAACGAGATCGGCGCCGACGCCACCCAGCTCTTCAACCACCTCACCGGCTTCAGCCGCAGCGTCGAGTACTCGACGCTGCTGGTCGCGCCCCGCGATCTCAAGCGCCAGATGCTCGACCTGATCGAGCGTGAGGCGACGTTCGGCCCCGACGGCCACATCGTGTTGAAGTGCAACTCGATCGCCGACATCGACGTGGTCGAGGCGCTCTACGCCGCCAGCGCGGCGGGTGTGCCGATCGACTGCGTCGTGCGCGGCATCTGCACGATGCGCGCCGGGGTGCCCGGCCTGTCCGACAACATCCGGGTGCGCAGCATCCTCGGCCGCTACCTCGAGCACAGCCGGATCTACCGGTTCGCCCACGGCGACGACCACGACGAGCCGATGTACCTGATCGGGTCGGCCGATCTGATGCCGCGCAACCTCGTGCGGCGCGTCGAGGTGCTGGTGCCGATCGAGCACCCCAAGCACCGCGAGTGGCTCGACCAGGTGCTCGAGTTCGACCTCGCCGACGACATCGTGCGGTGGGAGCTGCAGCCCGACGACCGCTGGCAGCGCTGCGGCCCGCTCGACGCGTTCGAGCCCGACGCGCAAGAGCGGATGTACCGCTGGACCGTCGAGCACCAGCACCAGGTCCGCCGCTGACCGCCTGCCATCCGGCCGGGCGCGCCCCGCTTCGCCGGGCGACGAGAGTTCAGGTGTTGTTCACCTCGCAGCCCCCCTGGCGTTCACCCGGGCCGCGTACCGTCGCCGGTGATGACGACGACTTCACCGTCCCGGTCGCTCCCGACCGGCGGTTCCCGATCGGAGTGCACAGCGTGACGAACCTCTCCAAGCATCTCGCCGCGGCGGTGGTCGCCGCCTTCGCCCTCGCCGCCTGCGGCGGCGGTGGCAGCAGCGGAGGGGGTGGCGGTGGCAGCACCCTGATCGGTGCCGGCAGTTCGGCGCAGGCGGCGGCGATGGCCGCCTGGCAGGCCGGGTTCCAGGCCGCCTACCCCGACACGACGGTCGAGTACGACCCGATCGGCTCGGGTGGCGGCCGTGAGCAGTTCCTCGCCGGGGCGACCGCTCTCGCCGGGTCCGACGCCTACCTGAACGACGACGAGTACCAGAAGTCGATCGAGCGCTGCGCCGGCGACCAGGGCGCGATCAACCTGCCGCACTACATCTCGCCGATCGCGGTGGCCTACAACCTGCCGGGGGTGGCGGCGCTCAACCTCACCCCGGCGGCGGTCGCCGGCATCTTCGCCGGCACGATCACCAACTGGAACGACCCGGCGATCGCCGACGCCAACCCGGGCGTCGCCCTGCCCGACCGGGCCATCAACCCGGTGCACCGCTCCGACGAGTCGGGCACCACCGAGAACTTCACCGACTACCTGGCGGCTGTGCAACCCGACGTCTGGACCCACGGTCGGGTCAAGGCGTGGCCCGAGATCGGCGGCGAGGGTGCCCCCCAGACCTCCGGGGTGGTGGCGGCGCTGAAGGCCGGCGAGGGTTCGATCGGTTACGCCGACGCCTCGCAGGTCGGCGATCTGTCGGTGGCGCTGATCGGGGTCGGCGACACGTTCGTCGCCTACAGCCCGGCGGCGGCCGCCAAGTCGGTCGACGTGTCGAGTCGGATCGGCGGGCGCAGCCCGTACGACTTCGGGTTCGCGCTCGACCGCACCACCACCGCACCCGACGTCTACCCGATCACGCTCGTCAGCTACCACATCGTCTGCCTCCAGTACGGCGACCAGGCCACCGTCGACCTCGTCCAGGCGTTCATGGCGTACGTCGGCTCGGAGGAGGGCCAGAACGCCGCCGCGGCGGCCGCCGGTTCGGCGCCGATCTCGGCCGAACTGCGGGCCCAGCTGCTCGAGTCGATCAGCCAGATCTCGGTCGCCGGCTGATCCGTCGGCCGCCGTGCGAGTGGTGGGAGTCTGCGAAGATGGTGCGACCGGAGACCCCCCGGCCGGTCGCACCATCGACGCCTCCCCCTACCCCGAGAGCCCTGCCCCGTGACGAGTGACACCACGATCGCCGGCGTACCCGGCAGCGACGCCGACGAGCCGCTCGTCGAGGGCTGGTCGGGCGCTCCGGTCGGCCGGGTCGGCGACCGCGTGTTCCTCGGGTTGTCGCGTGGTGCCGGCGTCGCGATCCTGGTCACGCTGGCCAGCGTCACGGCGTTCCTGGTGTGGCAGGCGGTGCCCGCCCTCATCGCCCCGTCGAACGAGGTCGGCCCGGGCGGCAACGAGGGCAACGGCAAGGGGTTCTTGGCGTACGTCGGCACGCTCGTGTTCGGCACGGTGTGGGCGGCGTTGCTGGCGCTGCTGATCGCCGTGCCTTTCGGCGTGGCGGTCGCCTTGTACATCTCGCACTACGCGCCGCGGCGGCTGGCCCGCTCGCTCGGGTACGTGATCGACCTGCTGGCGGCGATCCCCAGCGTGGTCTACGGGTTGTGGGGCATCTTCGTGCTGGCCCCGCTGGTGGCCGACAACGTGTACCCGTGGTTCAACGACCGGCTCGGGTTCGTCCCGTTCTTCTCGGGTGACGTGCTGGCGAGCGGGCGGTCGATGGCGACGATCGGCATCGTGCTGGCGGTGATGATCCTGCCGATCATCACGGCGATCTCGCGCGAGGTGTTCCTGCAGACGCCGCGGCTCAACGAGGAGGCGGCGCTGGCGCTGGGGGCGACGCGGTGGGAGATGATCCGCGTCGCGGTGTTGCCGTACGGCAAGTCGGGTGTGATCAGCGGGGCGATGCTCGGCCTCGGCCGGGCGCTCGGCGAGACGATGGCCGTCGCGCTGATCCTGGCGCCCGCCAACGTCTACAGCTTCCAGCTGTTCACCAGCCAGAACCCGAACACGATCGCCGCCAACATCGCCCTGCAGTTCCCCGAATCGACCGGTCTCGAGGTCAACACGCTGGTCGCCACCGGCCTGGTGCTGTTCGTGATCACGCTGGTCGTCAACGTCATGTCGCGGCGCATCGCCCGCCGGAGGGTCGCCTGATGGCGGTCGCGAGCGTCGGGGCGTTCACGGCCGACTCGATCGTCGGTGCGTCGTTGTCGGGCCGGGCCCGCGCCGCGCTCGGCGCCGGGGCGCTGCTCGCCGGCGTCGCGTTGGCGGCCGTCGCCGGGGGTGTCGCGCCGGTCCGTGCCGTGCTGCTCGCCGGGGTGGTGTACGTGGTCGCCGTCTATGTCGTGTCGCGCCGCGTCGAGGGCCGGCGGCGGGCGTTCGACCGGCTGATGACGGCGCTGGTCACCGCGGCGTTCGCGCTGGTCGTCGTGCCGCTGGTGTCGGTGATCTGGACCACGATCGACCGTGGCGCGGCCCGGTTCGACGCCGACTTCCTCACCCAGACGATGCGCGGCGTGGTCGGCGCCGGCGGTGGCGCCAAGCACGCCATCATCGGCACCTTGATCGTCACCGGCATCGCCGCCGCGCTGTCGGTGCCGGTCGGCATCTTCGTGGCGATCTACCTGGTCGAATACGGCAAGCGCAACCGGCTGTCGACGATGATCACCACGATGGTCGACGTGATGACGGGGATCCCGTCGATCGTCGCCGGCCTGTTCGCCTATTCGCTGTTCGTGCTCCTCCAGGGCCCGGGGGCGCGGTCGGGCCTGGCCGGGGCGGTCGCCCTGAGCGTGTTGATGACCCCGGTCGTGGTGCGCGCCACCGAGGAGATGCTGCGCCTCGTGCCCGACGAGCTGCGCGAGGCGGCGTTCGCGCTCGGCGTGCCCAAGTGGCGCACGATCGTGAAGGTCGTGTTGCCCACCGCGATCGCGGGCATCCTGACCGGCGTCACGTTGGCGATCGCCCGGGTGATCGGCGAGACGGCGCCGCTGCTGATCGCGAGCGGGCTGGCCCAAGACACCAACCTCAACCCGTTCAGCGGCCGGATGACCACCTTGCCGGTGGTGTCGTACTACGGGTACGTGGCGCCCGGGTTCCCGCCCGAGGCCGGCTACGACCGGGGATGGGCCGCCGCGCTGGCCCTCATTATCATCGTGCTGGTGCTGTTCACGATCGCCCGGGTGATCGCGAAGGTGCTCCAGCCGAAAGGGCTGCGATGACCACCACCGACTCAGCGACCGGATCCGACATGACCGACACCGACACCCACACTGCACCGCCCACGGCGCCCGCCGCTGCGGTGGTCGACCATCGCATCACGGTGCGCGGCCTCAACATCTTCTACGGCGCGTTCCAGGCGGTCGCCGACGTCGACATGGACATCGAGCCGCGGTCGGTGACGGCGCTGATCGGGCCGTCGGGGTGCGGCAAGTCGACGTTCCTGCGGTCGCTCAACCGGATGCACGAGGTGATCGAGGGCGCCCGTGTCGAGGGGTCGGTGCAGATCAACGGCGTCGACCTGTACGGCCCGCGGATCGACCCGGTGCAGGTGCGCCGTAAGGTCGGCATGGTGTTCCAGCGGCCGAACCCTTTCCCGACGATGTCGATCGCCGAGAACGTGTTGGCCGGCAAGCGCCTCAACCAGCGCCGCATCAAGCAGGACGAGGCCGACGCGGTGGTCGAATCGGCGCTGCGCGACGCGAACCTGTGGGAAGAGGTCAAGGACCGCCTCGACGCCCCCGGCGGTGGCCTGTCGGGCGGTCAGCAGCAACGGTTGTGCATCGCCAGGGCGATCGCCGTCGAACCCGACGTGTTGTTGATGGACGAGCCGTGCTCGGCGCTCGACCCGATCTCGACGCTGGCGATCGAGCAGCTGATGCTGCAGCTCAAGCACCGGTACACGATCGTGATCGTGACCCACAACATGCAGCAGGCCGGCCGGGTCAGCGAACGCACCGCGTTCTTCAACATCGAGGGCACCGGCAAGCCGGGCCGGCTGATCGAGATGGACGCCACCGACGTGATCTTCTCGAACCCGTCGCAGCGGGCGACCCAAGACTACGTGACAGGGAGGTTCGGCTGATGGCTGAGCACCACGACCTACGCACCCAGTTCCACGGCGGCATCGACGAGCTCGCTGCCGACGTGGCCCGGCTCGCCGCCGCGGTGGTCGAGCTGATCCCGCGGGTCACCGACATCCTGCTCCGGCAGGATCTCGAGGGCGCCGAGGCGGTGCTGCGCGCCGACGACGAGTTCGACGCCCGCTCGCTCGAGATCGAGGAGCGGGCGCTCAAGCTGCTCGCCCTGCAGGCGCCGGTGGCCGGCGACCTGCGGCGGGTGGCGGCGTGTCTCAAGCTGGCGCCCGAGATCGAGCGTTCGGCCGATCTGTGCTGCAACATCTGCAAGGCGGCGCGGCGCGTCTACGGCCACGAGCTCGACCCCAAGCTGCGCGGCCTGCTGCAGCGCATGAGCGACCAGGCCCAGCACGAGTACAAGCAGGTGGTCGAGGCCTATGTCGCCGGCGACCACAGCCGGGCGGCGGCGCTGCGCGACATGGACGACTCGCTCGACGACCTGCACCGCCAGTTCATCCACCAGATCTTCGAGAGCCACGCCCAGGGCACGATCGACCTGCAGGTCGCCGTGCAGCTGGCGATGGTCGGCCGGTTCTACGAACGGCTCGGCGATCACGCCGTCAACATCAGCCAGCGGGTGGTGTACATCGCGTCGGGGTGGCTGCCCCAGCACGACGCCGTCAAGCGGCAGGGCGCCGGCGGGCCCGGCACGAGCGACGGGCCCCAGGGCGAGGCCTGACCGTGTCGATCCTCGTCGTCGCGGGGATCGTCACGGCGATCGTCACGGCGATCGTCATGGGGTTCGGCGCCGGGTTCGTGACCGGGCGGCGGGCCGAGCGCCGGTGGCGGCGGGCCGAGCGCGCCGCCGTCGGCGACGTTCCGCCGCCTGAGCAGGCCGAGTTCGCGCCGTCGTTCGGTGAGCTCGTCGAGGGCCATCCGTCGGGGGTGGTGGTCGCCGCGCCGGGGGGTGCGATCACGTTCCGCAACGCCGCCGCGAGGGCGATGGGCGGCACCCACGTCGGGGTGTTGCTCGACGCCGCCGTCGAACGCCACGTGGCGGCGGCGCGCGCCGGTGGCCGCAGCGACGAGGTGCTCGAGCTGTACGGGCCGCCGAAGACGGTGTTGGCGCTCGCCGCCCGGCCGACGCCCGACGGCGGCGCGGTGGTGTTCATCGACGACATCTCCGAGCGCCGCCGGATCGAGCAGGTGCGCACCGACTTCGTCGCCAACATCTCGCACGAGCTCAAGACCCCGGTCGGGGCGATGTCGGTGCTGGCCGAGACGCTCGACGGCGAGACCGACCCCGAAACGATCAAGCGGGTGGCGCAGCGCCTGATGGGCGAGGCCGACCGGGCGTCGCGCACGATCGACGATCTCATGGAGCTGTCGCGCATCGAGTTGGGCGGCGAGCGCGAGCTGGGCGAGGTGCGCATCGCCGAGGTGGTCGGGGCGGCCGTCGACCGGGTGACCGAGCTGGCGGCGCAGCGCGGGGTGCGCATCGTCGCCCCCGACGCGGCCGCCGACGGCGGGGGCGACCCGGCCCGGGTGGTGATCGTCGGCGACCGCCGCCAGTTGGTGTCGGCGCTGGGCAACCTGGTCGAGAACGCGGTGAAGTTCAGCGAGCCCGACGGCCTGGTGCAGGTCGCGGTCAGCGCCGTCGGTGACGTGGTCGAGATCGCGGTGATCGACGAGGGGGTCGGGATCCCCCAACGCGATCTGCCCCGCATCTTCGAGCGGTTCTACCGGGTCGACCGGGCCCGCAGCCGGGCCACGGGCGGCACCGGGTTGGGGTTGTCGATCGTGCGCCACGTCGCCACCAACCACGACGGCCAGGTCGAGGTCACCTCGGTCGAGGGCGAGGGCAGCACGTTCACGTTGCGGTTGCCGGTGCGGCTCGCCGGCCCGGCCGCCGGCGAGGGGGCGGCGTGAGCGATCCGATGATCCTGGTCGTCGAGGACGAGGCGAGCTTCGTCGAGGCGTTGCAGATCGGGCTCGGCCGCGAAGGTTTCCGGGTCGAGGTGGCGACCGACGGCGTGCAGGCGCTCGAGCGCTTCGCCGAGCTGCAACCCGACCTCGTGCTGCTCGACGTGATGCTGCCGCGCATCTCGGGGATCGATGTGTGCCGTCAGATCCGCCAGACCAGCATGGTGCCGATCATCATGGTGACCGCCCGGACCAGCGAGATCGACACCGTCGTCGGTCTCGAGGTCGGCGCCGACGACTACGTCGCCAAGCCGTACCGGGTGCGCGAGCTGGTGGCGCGGATCCGGGCGCTGCTGCGCCGCGCCGGCGCCGACGTCACCGCCGAGGCCGAGCGGCCGGTGGGGCGGGTGGTGCGCGTCGGCGGTGTCGCGCTCGACCCCGACGAGCACCGGGTCACCGTCGACGGCGCCGACGTCGCGCTGCCGCTCAAGGAGTTCGAGGTGTTGCACCTGCTGCTCGCCAACGCCGGCCGGGTGCTCACCCGCGAGACCCTGATCGACCGGGTGTGGGGCAGCGACTACGTCGGCGACACCAAGACCCTCGACGTGCACATCAAGCGGTTGCGGGCCAAGGTCGAGCGCGACCCGGCGTCGCCCGAGCGGATCGTCACGATCCGCGGACTCGGCTACAGGTACGAGCGCCCGGCGTCGCCGGCCGCCGGCTGATCGGCGCCCCGCCGCGCCCTGCCCCGGTTGTCGCGTCCACCGGATCCACCGCCGCGCCGGGCGGCCACCACCTACGATCGGGCCGTGAGCGCGGCCCGCCCCTCGAAGTTCCAGCAGCTCGCCGTGACCCATGCGGCGATGATGGGCGGCGAGGCGGCGATGGTGGTGGCGCTCGCCGACTCGTTCTTCTTCGACGTCGACCCGAGCGGGGCGCGCAGCAAGGTGTTGGGGTTCCTGCTGGTCAGCTTCGCCCCGTTCCTGCTGGTGGCGCCGATGATCGGCCCGGCGATCGACCGGGTGCGCGGCGGGCGGCGGTTCATGGTGCAGGCGGTCGCCGCGGCGCGCATCGTCGTGCAGTTCGTGATGATCCGCTTCGTCGACGACATCGCCTTGTTCCCGTTGGTGTTCGTGGCGCTCGTGCTGCAGAAGACGTACGCGGTGTCGAAGTCGGCGCTCGTGCCCTCGGTGGTGCGCAGCGAACGCGAGCTGGTCGAGGCGAACTCGAAGCTCGGCCTGATCGCCGGTCTGGCGGGGGCGGTGGCGGTGGTGCCGGCGGCCGGCCTGCAGCTGGTGGTCGGGCCGGCCGGCCCGCTCGCCTACGGGGCGCTGCTGTTCGGTGTGGCGTTGTTGGGGGCGGTGCGCCTGCCCCGCGAAACCGCCGACAGCCCGGGTGCGCCGTCGGCGGCGAGCCACATCGCAGCGACAACCAGCCTGCAGTTGGCGTGGGTGGCGATGCTGACCCTGCGGGGGTCGGTGGGGTTCACGTTGTTCCACCTGGCGTTCCTGTTCCGGGGGATGCCCGACGAGAAGGTGTTGTTGGGCATGGCGGTCGGCCTGTCGTCGCTCGGCACGATGTCGGGCAACGCGTCGGCGCCGCGTTTGCGCCGGATCCTGCACGAAGAGCGGATGATCACGTTGGCGCTCGGCCTGGTCGCCGTCGCCGGGGTGGTGGCGGCGCTGGTGGGCGGACCGCGGGCGGGCATCGCGGTGGCGGTGGTGGTGAACTTCGCGGCGGCGATCGGGAGGCTGTCGTTCGAGAGCCTCGTGCAACGCGACGGCCCGCACACCAACCGCGGCGAGGCGTTCGCCCGGTTCGAGATCCGGTTCCAGCTCGGCTGGGTGATCGCCGCCACGCTGCCGGTGCTGCTGGTGATCCCGGGCAGCGTCGGGTACCTGTTGGTGGGGGTGATCGGCGCTGCGGCGGTGGTGAACTACGCGGCCGGGGTGCGCGTCGCCGCCGCGCCCGAGGGAGGCGTGCCCGAGCGCTGAGGGCCGGTCAGGCGCCGCTGACGCGGGCGATCCACAGCCCGGGGGCGTCGACCTCGCTGGGGGTCGGCAGCGAGTCGGGCATCTGCAGGATGCGGGTCAGGCCGGTTTCGCCGGCGCGGTCGACGATGCCCTGCACGAACGCCTTGCCGCGGCGCACCTGTTCCTCGCCGACGCGGATGCCGAGCAGGCGTTCGACGAACACGTCGTCGGCGGTGCGCTCGGCGCGTTGGCGGCGCACCGCTTCGGCGATGCGCAGCGCGTCGCCGCCGATCACGCGCACGGCGACGGCGTCGACGACCCAGTCGATGTAGCCGACGACGGCGGCGACGGCGGCGTCGAGGCGCGGCCGCAGCTCGCGCTGGGCGTCGGACTCGACGGCGCCGAGCAGGATCTCGGGGTCGGAGAACAGCTGCTGGACGGCGGCCATCGGGTCGCCGGCGTCGCCGCCGCCGAGCGGGTCGAACGATCCGAGCTTGTCGGCGATCGCCGCCGGGTCGGGGCGGAACGCGCCGACGTGGGCGCGCACGAGGTCGGCGATGCCGTCGCGCAGGTGCCCGATGCCGAACACCTGGAACCCGGCGAGCTCGTGGGCGAGCACCCACAGGCGCATCTCGTCGAGGGGGATCTCCCAGCCGCCGGCGAACTCGTCGATGGTGCGGGCGATCAGGACGACCTCGTGGCGGTCGCGGGGGATCGGCAGGTCGTGCACGCCGAACACCCGCTGCGAGAGCTGCCCGACCATCGAGCCGACCGCCATGCCCATCATCGCCGGCGCCATCATCTTGCTGAGGCCGGCCATCATCTGCATCATCGGGTCGGCGGCGTCGGTGTCGGTGTCGGGTTGCCGGCCGAGCGAGGTGGCCATCTCGGTGAACAGCGGGCGATAGGCGTCGAGCGTCTCGGTCGCCCAGGTGCTGCGGGTGACGATGCGCGGCTCGGGGTAGGTGGTGTCGGTGCCGGTGACGTCGTTGACGTGCATCGCGGCGATGCGCGCCAGGTCGGTGTAGGCGATTCGCACGGCCGGGTCGATGTTGTGCTCGACCTGGCCCTGGGTGGCGCCGAGCGTCGCGAACTGGCGGGCGGCGTCCCAGTTGAGCGGGCCCTGGCCCTGCAGGGCGCGGGCGATGTCGGCGAACATCGGCAGCCCGGCGAACGGGTCGCGCGGGTCGCCGTCGGGGGTCGCGCCGTCGGCCATGTCCCGATGTTACGTGGAGGCGGCGGGTTTGCCAGCCGCGGTGGGGGAGGCGTCCGCCGCGGCAGGCCACTAGCGTCGTCGGTGTGAGCCTCGACACCGCCCTCGCGGAGCGCACCGGCGAGCCGGCCGCGCCTGCCGGCGCGACGCGGCGGGTCTACGTGCGTGGGGTGCGCAGCCCGCTCGGCTGGCGGGTGGCCGACGAGGTCGCCCGGGTCGCCGGGGTCGAGGCGGTGATCGCCTCGGGCGACCAGCCCGCCGACGCGTCGGCCGGCACGTTCGCCGTGATCGTCGACGTCGGGGTCGCCGACCACGACCTGTTGGGGCGCCGCGGGGCGAGCGTCACCGAGGGCGCCCACGCCCTGCTCGCCGACGCCGAGGTGCTCGACGCCGAGCAGCTGGTCGTGCTGTCGTCGGCGATGGTGTACGGCGCGTTGGCCAACAACCCGGTGCCGCTCACCGAAGACGCCGTGCTGCGGCCCGACACGACGTTCGTGTTCGCCCGTCAGCTGGCGGCGGCCGAGGAGGCGATCGAGGCATGGCGCACCGCCCGGCCGGGGCGCCGGGTGGCGATGCTGCGCCCGGCGGTGCCGATCGCCGCCGACGGCACGTCGTCGCTCGCCCGTGCGCTCAGCGCCGGGTTCGGCGGACGGTTCGGCGAGACGGCGCCCGGCGCCCAGTTCGTGCACCACGACGACGTCGCCACCGCGGTCGCGTTGGCGGTCGACCGGTGTCTCGACGGTGTGTACAACGTGGCGCCCGACGGCAGCATCCCGGGTGACCGGGTGCGTGCCCTGTCGGGCCAGCGGGCCCGTGTGCCGATGCCCGACCGTCTCGCCGAGGTGGTGGGCGCGCTGCGGTGGCGGTTCCAGCGCGGCCCGATCCCGCCCGGGTTGCGGTCGTACACCCGCGCGCCGTGGATCGTCGCCAACGACAAGTTGCGGGCCGAGGGGTGGGTGCCGACGGTCACCAACGAGCAGGCCTACGTCGAGGGCACCGAGGCGAAGTGGTGGACGCTGGTGACGCCCAAACGGCGTCAGGAGATCGCGCTCGGCGGCCTGGTCGCGGTGCTGGTGGCGGTGGGGGTGACCGGCACGGTCATGGGGCGTCGCTGGTGGCGCCGTCGAGCTCGGCGCTGACTTCGACCACCTCGACCACCTCGACCCGGCCGTCGCCGGTGCGGCGGCTGCACAGGCCGACCAGCCGGCCGTCGCCGTCGAGCACGGCGACGCCTTCGGCGATGTCGAGGGTGTCGATGTCGGCGTAGGCGACCGTGACCGGCGGCTTGACCAGCACGGTGACCATCTCACCGGCGGCGGGGGCGCGGGCGGCGAGCTGGTGGCCGGTCTCGGCGTGGTCGAGCAGCACCACCCAGGCGGCGCCGACCCGGCCGACGACCTCGCCGCTGTCGAGCCGCCCGGAGGGCAGCTGCACCTCGATCACCCGGCCGTCGTCGGGGTCGCCGGCGGCGGGGGTGATCAGCGCCAGGCCTTCGTCGCCGATCGGGGTGGCGAGCACTGCCGAGGTGGCCGGGCCGGGCGCCGACGCGGTGGGTGGTGCCGCGGTGACGCCCCGGGCCGCCAGCGCGGCCGGGCCGTCGGTGGACGCTCCGGCGGCGGGCACCGGCGCGGCGGGCGAACCGCCCGTCAGGGCCGACGAGGCGGCGGTGGTGGTGGCGCTGATGGCGATCGGTGCGTCGAGTGGCCGGGGGGTGAGGGCGAGGATCATCACGGCGACGCCGACCAGCCCGGCGGTGCCGGTGGCGAGGGCCATCACCCGCATCGACGGCGCCGCGGCCTGGGCGCGCACGGCGGCGCGTTCGTCGGCGGCGAGCTCGGACGGGTGACGCCACGTTCGCTCGTGCGGGGGAAGAGGTCCGCGCTCCACGGGCGCAGATCGTAGTGAAGGCGCAACACGAGCGGACGTCGGCCGTCACGGCCGACGGCTACGATGCCCGTGTGCACACACCTGGCGACGGCGACGACTGGCTCGGTCTCACCGACGCCGAGTTGCCGATCGGTGCCCTGTACGAGTGGTGTGTGCGGCCCGACTGTGGTGCGGTGGTGCTGTTCAGCGGCACGGTGCGCGACCATGCCGAGGGCCGTCGTGACGTGCAGTACCTCGAGTACGAGGCGTACGACGAGATGGTGGTGCCCAAGCTCGCCGAGATCGCCGCCGAGGCGCGTGCCCGCTGGCCGCAGCTGGGGCGCATCGCCTTGGTGCACCGTGTCGGGCGGCTCGGCTTGGGCGAGAGTTCGGTGGTGGCGGCCGTGTCGGCGCCGCACCGCCCCGAGGCGTTCGCCGCGGCACGGTTCGCGATCGACGCCCTCAAGGTGTCGGTGCCGGTGTGGAAGCGTGAGGTGTGGGGCGACGGCGCCGACTGGGGCACCAACGCCGCCGACCTGATCGAGGCCGGCGAGGTCGCCAGCCCCGCCCAGCCGGGCGCTGCGTCGTCGCGCGGGCAGCACAGGGCCGAGCGGTGAGCTCGACCGCCGTCGCCGTCGCGGTCGTGGTTGCCGTGGTCGCCGTCGGGTTGCTGGTGGTGCGGTCGCGCCGTTCGGTCGACGGTGTCGACTCGTTCCGCCGCCAGATCGACGCCCTTTCGCCCGAGGCGCGTCGCCCGTTGATCGACCAGATGTACCGCGACGATCCGGCGGCCGACGCCGACGCCGACGCCGATGCCGACGACGGTGATGGCGACGGGCAGGATGGTGCGCATGGCGCGTGACCTCGCGATCGACCTCGGCACGGCCAACACGCTGGTCTACATGAAGGGTCGCGGCATCGTGCTCAACGAGCCGTCGGTGATCGCCCTCAACCGCCAGACCGGCGAGGTGCTGGCCACCGGGCGCGAGGCCTGGCAGATGATCGGGCGCACCCCTGGCTACATCGTTGCGGTGCGGCCGTTGCGGGGCGGTGCGATCACCGATTTCGAGATCACCGAGCGCATGATCCGGCTGTTGTTGCAGCGGGTCGGTGTGAGTCGGTTCACCCGGCCGAAGGTGGTGATCTGCGTGCCGTCGGCGATCACCGAGGTCGAGCGGCGGGCGGTGACCGATGCGGCCCGCCGGGCGGGCGCTGCCGATGCCAACCTGATCGAGCAGCCGATGGCGGCGGCGATCGGCGCCGATCTGCCGATCGACGAGCCGGTCGGCAACATGGTGATCGACATCGGGGGCGGCACCAGCGAGACGGCGGTGATCAGCCTGGGTGGCATCGTGGCGCTCGAGGCGGTGCGGGTGGGATCGTTCGACATCGACGCCGCGATCCAGAACTACATCCGCCGCGAGCACGGCATCGCGGTCGGCGAGCGCACCGCCGAAGAGATCAAGATGGCGATCGGGTCGGCGCACCCGATGCCCGGCGAGTCGCAGGCCGAGGTGCGTGGCCGCGACCTGATGACCGGGCTGCCCAAGACGGTCGTGTTGACGCCCGAAGAGGTGCGGTTCGCGATCGACGACGTCGTGTCGTCGATCGTGTCGTCGGTGATCCGGTGCCTGTCGAAGGCGCCGCCCGAGCTGTCGCAGGACTTCTTGGTGCGCGGGATGTACCTGGTGGGTGGCGGCGGGTTGCTGCGCGGCCTCGCCAAGCGCATCGAGATCGAGACCCAGGTGCCGGTGCGGATGTCGAACGTGCCGCTCGAGGCGGTCGTGTTGGGCGCCGGGCACGTGATCGAGCACTACGACGCGCTCAAGGGGATGTTCATGGGGGCGCGCCGCTGACCGTGCGTCTGGCTGGTGCGGCTGCCGGGTCGATGGCTCATGGCCTCGACCGCATCCGTGCCGACAACGGCGTCAGGGAGGCGTTTCCGAACGGGTCAGTTGAGTGGGGCGGGTTCAGCCGGGGATGAGGCGGTGGATCTTGCCGGGGGCTTCGAGGAGGTAGAGCTCGCCGTCGGGGCCGGTGCGTACGGCGGTGACCTGTTCGAATCCGGTCAGCAAGGTGATGTTGCGCCCACCGGCGAGGTCGAGTGCCCACACGATGCC
>DATCZG010000023.1:0-34954 GCA_036526035.1 Ilumatobacter sp.
ACCACGACCACCCACCACCACCTCGACCGGCACCCCACCCACCAGCCGACCCACACCCTGCTGCACCCCATCCACCGTCGCATACCCCGACCGCGACTCGAACAACCGCACCGGCGACAACGCCCCATACCCCGAACCCGCCAGCGAGCCGCCGGCCAGCAACGTCAAGATGTGCTCGCGCAGGAACGACGCGAACTCGGCGTTGCCGGTCGACGTCAGGTGCACACCGTCTCTGAACCACCGGTCGGCGGCGGCCGAGTCGCTCGCCGATTCCCAGTCGAGCACGACGAGCTCGCTCCAGCGCGAGCCGGCGGCCTGCAACGCGGCGTTGGTGGTGCGGTACTGCGAACGACGCTCGGACAGGTTGACCCACGCCACCACAGCGACCTCGCGCTGGCGCAGCACGGTCATCATCGAGTCGATCCGGCTCGCCATCGCCGAGGGATCGTCGTTGTACCCCAACTCGACCACCACGAGGTCGGTGCCCACGGGCACCGTGCGGGCGATCGACACGCCGTCGGGGACGGTGCCACCCACGGTGCGGCGACCGGTCAGGGCCTCGAAGCGGGCCGACGTGAACACCCCGTCGGTGAGCACCTGGAGGTTCGAGCCGGCCCCGCCGGCGACGCCTTCGCCGACCGAATCGCCGATCAGCGCGAAGCTGCCGGCTGCCGTCTGGGTGCGCCGCACCGGGGTCAGGGTGAAGCCCGGCGACGGCAGGCCGAAGTCGTTGCGGAACGTCCAGGCGCTGACCGGGGCGCCGCGACCGAGCGTCACCTCGTTGGCCCAGATCCCGTCGTAGGGCGAGTCGGTGTCGGCCACGGTCGCCACCAGGGCGGCGCTCGAGAGCTGGTACTTGGCGATGATCGCGTCGGCGTCGATGATGCGCGTCCACTCGTGGTACGAGTTGCCGGCCACGTCGTCCCACGGGTCGTCGACGGCCGCGAAGGAATACCCCTCGGGCGTGCGCTTGCCGCCCGCCGTACGGGGGCCGTTCGACGACGAGAACTCGGTCAGGGCGATGCTGCCGGTGCCCGGCCAGATGCGCACGCTGCGGGCGGTGTCGGCGATGGCGCGATCGGTGTAGGCCTGCTCGACCGGCACCGGCGCGGCGTCGGGCGACACCCGCGACGCGGCCCCGCCGTAGACCTGGCACGCCGACGAGTCACACGTCTCGGCGTAGGTGTAGTTGCGTTGCGCCAAGGCGTACGACCGCGCCGCCACCGACTGGGCCCGCAGGGCGTTCATGCCCTTGCCGCCGCCGTCACCACCCCAGCGGGTCGAGACCTCCTTGGGCACCACGCCGCGCAGGTAGTGCTCGATGTCGAGCTCGTTGACGAGTTCGTTGCCGGCCGATTCGTGGCGCAGCTCGAGCACGCCGCGGTAGTGGCGGATCGAGCCACCGCTGCGGCACGCCCCGAGCACGTCGCCGGGCTGGGCGGTGCGGGCGTCGACGGTGGTCGAGAAGCGGACCGGGCCCACCACGTTCGCCTCGAGCAGCTGCCACGAGGGCCCCGATGCCGACTCGGCGGCGACCATCGCCGAGGCCGCCGGGGCGTCGACACCGGCGCTCCAGAACCCGTCGACCGGGATCCCGGCGTCGCTCTCGAACCGTTGCAGGGCCGTCTGGGTGAGCGGCCCGAAGGTGCCGTCGACGCCTTTGGGGTCGTAGCCGAAATAGGTCAGGAACTGCTGCATCTGGCGCACCGCGGTGCCGCTGTCGCCGAGCGCCAGGTCGACCGCCGGGATCGGCAGGATCAGTGGGCCCGGGCAGGCGACCTGCGACGCCAGGCCGTACACGTCGAAACGGTTCGGGGCGGTCTCGGTGGCGTACAACGAGGTGTAGTCGGTCGGTGAGGTGTTCCAGCGCGCCGTGCCGGTGTGCGAGACGACCCCGACGGTCGCCGCGCCGCGCCACTCGAGCAGGCGGACCCGCAGGTTCGCCTGGGTGCGCTCGGCGGCCTGTGTGCCGCCGTAGTAGGCGTCGACGATCTGCTGCCACGACTGGCCGTCCATCGCCCGCCCGTAGGCGCCCCATTGGCTCAGGCCCCTGCCGTGACCGAGCCCGACACCGCTGACCACGAACGCGATCACCTCGTCGTCGGTCGGTGCCGCGGCCACCGGAGAGCTCGGCCCGGCCCACGGCAGCAGCAGCACCCCGAGCATCACCGCCACCAGAGCCCTCACGGGCGCCCACCCTACTGAGCCGTCATCGGTTCGTAATGTCACCCTCGTTCATCGGCGCGTCGACCGGCCGACTGAAGCGATCGTCAAGATTTCGTCAACGCCGCCGGCTGCAGGGGTGCACCGACGACGGCGGGCGCCGGTCAGCGCGCCGGGATCGCAGCCACCGCGAGTTGGTCGACGAGGTCGTTCATCGGGTCGCCGGAGTGGCCCTTCACCCACCGGAACCGCACGTCGCCGGCGTTGACCAACTCGACCAGGGGTTGCCACAGGTCGGCGTTGGCGACCGGCTGCCGCTTCGCGTTGCGCCAGCCGTTGCGCTGCCAGGTCGCCCACCAGCGGTCGCGGAAGCAGTTGACGACGTAGGTCGAGTCGGACACCACCTCGACGGGCCCGGCCTCCGACCCGACGCCGAGCGCCGTCAGGGCCTCGAGCACGGCCACGAGTTCCATCCGCTGGTTGGTGGTCGACCGCTCGCCGCCGGCGCCGCGCGGCTCGCCGCCCGGGGCGACCGCCCACCCCCAGCCGCCCGGACCGGGGTTGCCCGAACAGGCACCGTCGGTGTACACGACGATCGGCTCGGTCGCGGCGGGTGTCGTGGCGGGTGTCGTGCTCATGGGGCGGCGGCCGGCACCGGATGCGGTGCGGCGCCCGCAGTGTAGGCCTGCAGTGGGGGTCCGTCGTGGCCCGTCGGCGGGTGAGCTTTCCGGGCACGCCCGGGGGGCCGGTGGTACGTTCGAGTTGTGAACGATCGGTCCACGGGCGGCCGAGTTGCACGGGACCCACCCCCCGCCGACGGCGCGCGCCGCCATCTGACCGGGCGGCGTCGGTTCCTGGTGGGGGCCGCCGCGACCGGTGCGATCGGCTGGTCGGCGACGCATCTCGCGGCACCGTGGATCGGCGCCCTCGGCTATCCGTCGATCGACGGCCCGGCGTCGGCGCAGCGGTCCGCCCGGCGCGGCGCCGACCTGCAGGCGACGCCACCGTGGGGGTGGCCCTACCGGTGGAGCCCCGGCGACTTCGTGACCCATGTCGCGATCGAGGGCGACCGCCCGATGATGGCCTTGACCTTCGACGACGGGCCGATCCCCGCCTACACGGCGTCGGTGCTGCGGACGCTCGCCGAGCGAGGGGTCACCGCGACGTTCTTCATGGTGGGGGTCAACGT
Organism: Ilumatobacter sp.; assembly: GCA_036526035.1. GTDB lineage: Bacteria > Actinomycetota > Acidimicrobiia > Acidimicrobiales > Ilumatobacteraceae > Ilumatobacter. The sequence goes on from DATCZG010000023.1 coordinate 3,353, forward strand.
GCGCTCGTTCCCCGATCTCGCCCGGCAGGTCGCCGAAGAGGGCCACGAGATCGGGAACCACAGCGTGTACCACACGCCGTACTACGCGCCCAGCCTGGCGCAGCAGATGCGACCCAACCAGGAGATCATCCGGTCGGCGACCGGCGTGACGCCGTTGGTCAGCCGCACCCCCGGGCTCGCGAAGGGCACGGCGGTGCTCGAGGAGTGCCGTGCCCTGGGGATGTACGAATGCCACACCCACATGGCCGGCTACGACGCGGTCGACCCGCGCTACAGCGCTGCCGAGCTCTGTTCGCTGTTCGCCCGCTCGCACCGCAACGGGGCGTTCGCGCTGTTCCACGACGGCGGCGCCCACCGCCAGACCGCCGAGGCGCTGCCCTGCATCATCGACCACGCGCTCGCCAATGGCTACGAGCTGGTCACGGCGACCGAGCTCACCCACCACGGCACGCCGCTGCCCGGCACGTTCGGTTACCCGCCGTCGCTGGCGAGCGGCGACCCGGCGGGCGATCCACCCGACGACGATCCACCGACGGTGTCCCTCGAGGGGCGGTACGACGTCCGCCTCGAGCTCGAGCGGCAGCTCGACGACCCCACGCTGAGCGCCGTCACCCGGTCCCGGATCGTCGAGGTGCTCGCCGAGATGGACGACCTCGAGCGCCGGTCGAACGGTTGACACCGGCATCGCCGGGCGGCGGATTTCCCACCGGCCCGGGTGGTAGCCCCAGGTAATGGTGCGAGACTGCGACCCATGATCTTCGACGGCCACGTGCACCAGCTGCCCGACATCGATCCGACCGAAACGCGCGAGTGGCTCGACTCGCTCGACGCCGTCGTCGACACCCACGGCAAGGCGCGGGCCCGCTTCCTGCTGTCGAAGCTGCTCGACCGGGCCAACGCCAGCCAGGTCAGCTTCCCGGCCACCGTGAGCACGCCCTACGTCAACACGATCCCCCGCGAGCACGAGCCGTGGTTCCCGGGCGACGAGCACATCGAGCGCCGGATCCGGGCCTACATCCGCTGGAACGCCGCCGTGATGGTGGTCAAGGCCAACAAGCACGCCGACGGCATCGGCGGTCACCTCTCGACGTTCGCCAGCTCGGCATCGCTCTACGAGATCGGCTTCAACCACTTCTTCCGGGGGCGCGACGACAAGCCCGGCGACCACGTCTACTTCCAGGGCCACGCCGCCCCGGGCGTGTACGCCCGCGCCTTCCTCGAGGGCCGCCTCGGCGAGGATGACCTCGACCACTTCCGCCAGGAGATCGGGCGCGACGGCCGCGGCCTGTCGAGCTACCCGCACCCCCGCCTGATGCCCGACTTCTGGGAGTTCCCGACCGTCTCGATGGGCCTCGGCCCGATCACGGCGCTCTACCACGCCCGCTTCAACCGCTACCTGCACAACCGCCAGCTCGACGACACGAGCGAGAGCCGGGTGTGGGCCTTCATCGGCGACGGCGAGTGCGACGAGCCCGAGACGCTCGGGGCGATCTCGCTGGCCTCGCGCGAAGAGCTCGACAACCTCGTGTTCGTCGTCAACTGCAACCTGCAGCGCCTCGACGGCCCGGTGCGCGGCAACGGCAAGGTGATCCAGGAGCTCGAGGCCACTTTCCGCGGCGCCGGTTGGAACGTCATCAAGGTGGTGTGGGGCTCGAAATGGGACGAGCTGCTGGCCCTCGACAAAGACGGGGTGCTGCTCAACAAGATGAACACCACCGTCGACGGCGAGTTCCAGCGCTACGCCGTCGAAGACGGCAACTACATCCGCGAGAACTTCTTCGGGCCCGACCCCCGGCTGCGCCAGATGGTGCAGCACCTCAGCGACGAGGAGCTGCGCCACCTGCCCCGCGGCGGCCACAGCTACAAGAAGCTGTACGCCGCCTACAAGGCCGCCACCGAGAACCTCGGCAGCGGTCGGCCGACGGTGATCCTCGCCAAGACGGTCAAGGGGTGGACGCTCGGGCCGGGGTTCGAGGGCCGCAACGCGACCCACCAGATCAAGAAGATGACCAAGCAGCAGCTGCTCGACCTGCGCGACCGCCTGCACCTGCACGACGAGATCCCCGAGGAGTCGATCCAGGCCGACAACCCGCCGTACTTCCGGCCGGCCGAGGACTCGATCGAGTTCCAGTACATGGTCGAGCGGCGCAAGGCGCTCGGCGGTTCGATCCCCAAACGGATCACGAAGGCCCGCAAACCGCTCCAGCTCCCGCTGCCGTCGGCCTTCGACGAGATGCGCGCCGGCTCGGGCGACCAGGCGGTGTCGACCACGATGGGGTTCACCCGGTTGCTGCGCAGCCTGTGCCGCGACGAACAGGTCGGCAAGCGGATCGTGCCGATCATCCCCGACGAGGCGCGCACGTTCGGCATGGACGCCCTGTTCCGCGAGTTCGAGATCTACGCCAGCCAGGGCCAGAAGTACCAACCGGTCGATCACGACCTGCTCTTGTCGTACACCGAGGACCGCGACGGCCAGATCCTCGAGGAGGGCATCACCGAGGCGGGCTCGATGGCCAGCTTCATCGCGGCCGGCACCGCCTACGCGACCCGCGGCGTGCCGATGGTGCCGTTCTACACGTTCTATTCGATGTTCGGGTTCCAGCGCACGGGCGACCTGATCTGGCAGGCCGCCGACATCCGGGCGCGCGGCTTCATGATGGCGGCCACCGCCGGGCGCACCACCTTGCTCGGCGAAGGCCTCCAGCACCAGGACGGCCACAGCCTCGTGCTGGCGTCGACCGTTCCGGCGGTGCAGGCCTACGACCCGGCGTTCGCGTACGAGGTCGGGGCGATCATCAAGGCCGGCTTCGACCAGATGTACGGGCCCGACTCGACCGAGAACGGCGGCCACCTCGACCCGGACGTGATGTACTACATCACCCTCTACAACGAGAACTACCTGATGCCCAAGCTCGAGCCCGAGCACGCCGCCGAGTTCGAGGCCGGTGCGGTGCGCGGCCTCTACCGCTGGGCGGCGGCTCCCGCCGGCCCCGGCAAGCGGGCGACGATCCTGTTCTCGGGCGTCACCCACGCCGCCGCCCGAACGGCGGCCGCCGAGCTCGCCGAGCACTACGACGTGGCGGCCGAGCTGTGGTCGGCCACCAGCTACAAGAAGCTCCGTGAGGAGGCGCTCGCCGTCGAGCGCCACAACCGCCTGCACCCGTCGCAGCCCCGCAAGGTGGCGCTCGTCACCGAGCTGCTGGCGCAGTCGCAGGGGCCGATCACGGCGGTCAGCGATTTCATGAAGGCGGTGCCCGAGCAGGTGGCCCGCTTCGCACCGCGGGGCCGCCCGTTCAACATCTTGGGCACCGACGGCATGGGGCGCTCCGACACCCGCGAGGCGCTGCGCCGCCACTTCGAGATCGACGCCGGTCACGTCGTGGTCGCCACGCTGACCGGCCTGCTCGAGACCGGCGAGGTGGATGCCGGCGTCGTCGAGGACGCGATCCGCCGCTACGGCATCAACCCCGACGCGCCCGACCCGACGACCGCCTGACCGGTTCGCCGGGTGGCACGGGCGCGTGCCACCAGCAGCCGCGGCGCGCCGGCGAGGCCGGCGACGAGCGCCCGCAGGTGGGCCCGGCGCGGCGGGTGGCGCAGCCGGCGAACCGACAGCCAGAACGCCCTGGCGATCACGGCGGGGCCGGCGAAGCGCACCGCCGACCACAACCGGTTGCGCTCGCGCAGCACGGTGAGGCGATCGCCGATCCGCGCGGTGCTCGTGCCGGGGCGGTGCCACACGACACCGGCCGGCTCGCACGCGTAGCGCCAGCCGCGCTCGCGCCCCCGCAGCGCCAGGTCGACGTCTTCGTAGTAGAGGAAGTACCGCTCGTCGAAACCGCCGAGGTCGGCCAGGAAGTCGGCCGAGAACAGCACCGCTCCCCCGGTGAACGCGTCGATCTCGCGGACCGCCGCGAAGGGCGGCCCGTCGGGCTCGTCGAAGCCGACGTCGCGTCCGGCGCCGTCGGGGCCGATCGTCACCCCGACACTGTTGACCAGCACCGGGTCGGTGCCCTCGAGCAGCAGCTTGGGTTGCACGGCGCCGAGCCGGGGGTCGGCCGTCATCCGCCGGTGCAACGGCTCGAGCCAGCCGGGGGCGACGACGACGTCGTCGTTGAGCAGCGCGATCCGGGTGCAGCCGGCGGCGATCGCCCGCGCCGTGCCGAGGTTGGCCGCCGCCCCGAAGCCGCGGTTGCCGCCGGTGGGGATCAGTTCGGCGGCGACCCCGGGCGGTAGTTCGGCCTCGCCCCCGTTGTCGACCACGATCACGGCATCGGCGCCACCGGCGGCGGCGACGGCGCGCACGCAGGTCGCGAGGGCGTCCGGGGCGATCGAGTAGGTGACCACGACCACCGCGGTCGGCGGAACGCCGGTGGCGCCGGGGGACGCGGGTGCGCCGGGTCCAGCGTCGGGCGTCATCGCACGGATGCTAGTTCGGCGCGCGGCCACCACCGCCGTGCCGCCGGCATCGCCGTCGGTCTCCGGGCGGGTCGGTCGACCGTGTTGATGCCGGGGTCGCGGCTCGGGCAGGATGACGGGATGTTCGAGACGGTCAAGCAGCGCATCATCGACCGCCTCGGGGTGTCACGGATCGCCGGCCAGGCCGACCGGCTCGACGCCGAGGTCGGCGGCCTCCGCACCACGCAGGCGGCGCTGCTCGACGAGGCCGGGGCGCTGCGCCACGAGCTGTCCGAGCTGACCCGCCGCGTCGGGGCGGCCGAGGCCGACGCCGCCTGGGGTCGGCTGGCGACGGCGTCGGCGTGGTCGCAGGCGGCGCCGCTGCGTCACACGCCCACGATCAGCGTCGTGCTCGCCACCCGCGACCGGGCGGCCCTGCTGCCGGCCGCCGTCGAATCGGTGCTGGCACAGTCGTACCCGCACTGGCAGCTGGTCGTCGCCGACGACGGCAGCACCGACGGCACCGCCGAGCTGCTCGCCGGGTACGACGACCCCCGGGTGGTGGTGCGCCGCACCGAGGGGGTCGGCGCCGCGGCCGCCCGCAACGTGGCGCTCGACGGGGCGACCGGCGACTACGTGACGTTCCTCGACGACGACAACGTGATGGCCGCCGGGTGGCTGCGGGCGGTCGCCGAGTACACCGGGCGTCATCCGTCGTGCGAGCTGCTCTACGGCGCCCAGATCCGCGAGGTCGAACCCGGCGAGACGGCCCCTTGGCACTCGGTCGCCGGGCTGCAGCTGTTGTTCGTCGAGCCCTACGACGATCGACGGATGCGCCTCGACAACTACATCGACCTCGGGGTCGTCGCCGTGCGCCGCACCCTCCCCGGCCTGCGGTTCGACGAGACGCTCGACGTCTTCATCGACTGGGAGCTGATCGTGCGGCTGGCGGCGACCACGCCACCCCAGTCGCTGCCGGTGATCGCCAGCATCTACCGCACCGGCGCCGCCGGGCGGATCACGGCCTCGCCCCACAAGGAGCAACGCCTCGCCGAACTGCGCCGGCGCTTCGCCGCGGCGGGTGACGAGTGACGGCCGTGCCACCGCCGTCGGGCCGGGCCGCCGCCTACACCACCGCGCGCCCCGATGTCGCCGCCCTCGTGCCCGACGGGGCGCGATCGCTGCTCGATCTCGGCTGCAGCACGGGCGCCTTCGCCGGGGCGTTCCGCGAGCGCGGGCTGCGGGTGGTCGGCATCGAAGCCGACGCCGCGATGGCGGCCGACGCCGCGGCGCGCCTCGACGCCGTGCACCGCGCCGACCTCACCGACCCCGCCTGGCACGAGGTGCTGGCCGGCGAGCGTTTCGACGTGATCGTCGCCGCCGACGTGCTCGAGCACCTGCCCGACCCCGACGCGGTGCTCGCCGCCGCCGTCGGCCACCTCTCCGACCGGGGTTGCGTGATCGTGTCGATCCCCAACATCCGCCACGTCAGCGCGCTCGTCGACATCGCCTGCCGGGGGCGTTTCCCGCGCCGCGACCGGGGCATCTTCGACGCCACCCATCTGCGCTGGTTCACGTGGCGCGACGTGTTGGCGCTGCACGACCGGGCCGGCCTGGCGGTCGGCGACTGGTCGGTGAACCTCCGCATCGTCGATCGACCGGGCGCCCGCAGCAGCGCCGTCGCCGAGCGCGTTCTCGGGCGCTGGCGCCGGCGCGGCCCGATCCGCGAGTTCCTCGGCTACCAGTTCGTCGTCCGCTCGACGCCGCGGCCCTGAGCGACCGCCCGGCGAGCACCGCCGGGGTCGGGCCTACGACCCGGCGAGCCTCGCCGCCAACCGCCCGGCGACCGGGTCGGCGAGCGCCTGGGCGGGGTCGAGCGGGGCGCCGAGCACCGTCGCCGTCGGGGTCGCCACGTGGCCGCCGGCACCGCCGTGGGCGGCGACCCATGCCTGCACCACGAGGTGCGGATGGGCCCCGAGCAGCGGGTCGCCGAACCACTCGGCGGCGGCCCGCACGACCCCGGCCGGCGCCACGACCAGCCGTCCGAGGTGCTGGCCGGCTCGCAGCCGCCAGGGCTCCCACGGCCAGATCCCCTCGAGGGTCGGTTGCCCGTCGGCGTCGTGGCCGTCGACGACCGCCGACCAGCACGCCACCGCGTCGGCCGGGCCGGCCGACGCCGCCGCCAGCAGCCGGTCGAGCGCCCCGTCGTGCGGGCGCGTGCCGGGCGGGGCGAACACCACCAGCCCGTCGGCGACACCCCGGGCCCGCCGGGCACCGAACGCCGCCGGGTCGTGCAGCGTGGTGGCGTGCGACGCGGCCGCCAGCGCGGCGGCGAGGTCGCCGGGCGCCGACGCGACGACGGTGACCGCACCCGACCGCCGCCACGGGGGACGGCGCCGGGTGCCGGGCCCGGCAAGCACCGGGACGTCGCCGCGCTGGTCGGCGCCGAGCGCGGCGTGGCGGGTGCGCCCCGGCAGCGCGGCCGGCGGGGGCGCCGCCAGCAGCGGTCGCGCCGCCGCCACCAACGCCTCGACCGAAGCCGCCAACGGCCGCTCGCGCAGGCGTGCGTAGGCGGCAGCGGCGAGATCGGCGAGGCGTCGGTCGTCGTCGATCAGGGCCTCGATCGCGGCGCCGAGGGCGTGGTCGTCGAATTCGGCGAAGTGTTCGCCGGCGACGAACGGGGCGGTGTGCAGCGAGCGTTCCGACAGCACCGGCGTGCCGCAGTGCGCCGCCTCGGCGAACCGCAGCCACTCGAAGTACGGCTCGTCGCCCTGATGGATGTTGACCAGCAGCCGGGTGGCGGCCAACAGGTCGCGTTTGTCGTCACCGGCGACGAACGCCGCGCCGGTGCCCAGGTTCGGCACCGCGTTGTCGGAGATCAGCAGCCTGGCCTGTTGGCGGGCGAGCACCGGGGCGGCCTCGGCGAGGCGGACCAGCCGGCGGGGCCGCTTGTTGCCGAGGTACAGCACCCGCGGCGGGCCGGCGGCGGCCGGGCCGGGGCGGTAGCGGTCCCAGCGCGGCGTGTAGCCGAACGGCAGGTGGGTCGCCGCGATGCCGAGCCGCCGGTAGGCGTCGACCGCCAACGCGCTGAAGTCGAGCACCCCGCCGAGCCGGGCCCCGAGTTCGGCGTTGCTGGCGAAGAACCACTGGTGTGGCTGCTCGGCCGAGACGCCGAGGGTGCGGGCCGCCACGGCGGGGTCGTCGAGCATCGCGGTGCCCTCGAGCGCCGCGTACTCGTGGGGCGGCATCAGCACGAACACGTCGTCGGGCTGCACCGGGTGGCGGTCCGGCTCGGTGGTGACCATCACCGCCACCGCGGCCGCGGCGAGCTCGTCGGCGAGCACCTCGGCGATCTCGTGGAAGAACACGTTCTGGTAGGGCGACAGCACCATCACCAGGCGGGGTTCGGACACGCCCCCATGATGGCAGAGCGCCCGACCCGGGACGCCCCCGCCTCGAGCGGGCCGGCGGCGACGGCGGCTAGCATCGGCCCGGTGACCGACACCGCGACGCCCGGCACGACCGGCGTGCTCGTCACCGGTGGTGCCGGCTACATCGGCTCGCACACGGTGCGGGCGCTGCGCCAGACGGGCCGCCACGTGGTGGTGCTCGACACCCTCGAGCTCGGCACCGCCGACGCCGTGCTCGGCACCCCGCTGGTGGTCGGCGACATCGCCGACGAGGCGCTCGTCGAACAGGTCTGCGGCGACCACCGGGTCGACACGATCGTGCACTTCGCGGCGTACAAGAACGTCGGCGAGTCGATGCAGCAGCCGGCGAAGTACTTCCACAACAACGTCGACGGCACGGTGCACCTGCTCGAAGCGGCCCGCCGCGCCGGCGTCGCCAAGTTCGTGTTCTCGTCGTCGTGCTCGGTGTACGGCACCCCGGCGAGCGTGCCGGTCGACGAGGCGCAGCCGATCCACCCCGAGTCGGTGTACGCCGAGACGAAGGCGATCGTCGAGCGGGTGCTGCACTGGTACGACGCCGTCCACGGCCTGCGCAGCGTCAGCCTGCGCTACTTCAACGCCGCCGGGGCGAGCTTCGACGGCACGATCGGCGAGGACTGGACCTTCGCCCTCAACCTGATCCCGGTCGCGATCCGGGCGCTGCTCACCGGCGACCGGGAGCTGCAGGTGTTCGGCGACGACTACCCGACACCCGACGGCACCTGCGTGCGCGACTACATCCACGTCGACGATCTCGCCGCCGCCCACCTCGCGGCGATCGGCTACCTCGACCGCGGCCGGCCGACCGCGGCGTTCAACGTCGGCACCGGTGTGGGCTCGTCGGTGCGCGAGGTGCTGCAGGGCATCGAGCGGATCGCCGGCCGGCCGGTGCCCCACCGCACCGTCGCCCGCCGCGCCGGCGACCCGGCGGCGACGTTCGCCGATCCGGGGCGCTCGGGCGACGCGCTCGGCTGGCACCCGCGCCACGGCCTCGACGAGATCCTGGCGACCGCCTACCGCTGGCACCTGCGCCAGATGGGCTGACCGTTCGCCGGCGGGACGCCGGGCGCCGACGGTGCTGAGATACCCTCACGCGGTGCTCGATCGTGCCGGCGTGCCACCTCGCCTGTCCTTCGTGGTGCCGGTGTTCGACCCGCCCGTCACGGTGCTCGAAGGGTTGCTCGCGTCGATCGCCGCCCAGACCGAGCCGGCGTGGGAGTGCGTGCTGGTCGACGACGGGTCGACCGACGCCGCCGTCGCCGCCACGCTGGCACGGTGGGCGGCCGGCGACCCCCGGTTCCGGGTCGTGTCGCGGGCGGTCAACGGCGGGATCGCGGCCGCCACCAACAGCGGCATCGACGCCGCCCGGTGCGACGTGATCGCGTTCGCCGACCACGACGACGTCGTCCACCCCGAGGCCGCCGCCGAACTGCTCGGCCACTTCGCCGGGCGGCCCGACGTCGACGTCGTCTACTCCGACGAGGAACTGATCGACGCCGACGGTCGGGTGATCTTCGCGTACCACAAGCCCGACTACTCCCCGATCCGTCACCTCGGCCACCACTACCTGTGCCATCTGCTGGCGATGCGCCGCGACGCGATCGGCGACCTGCGGGTGCGCCAGGAGTTCGAGCCCGCCCAGGACTTCGACTTCGCGCTGCGGGTGATCGAGGCGGCTGCGGCCCGTGGCCGCACGGTCGGCCACATCGCCCGCACGCTCTACGGCTGGCGGGCGATCGACGGGTCGATCGCCAAGCACACCGCCCAGAAGCCCGGCGTCGCCGCCGCCGTCGCCCGCACCGTGGCCGACGCGCTGGCACGCCGCGGGTTGCACGCCGACGTCCGGCCCGTCGAGATCGACGGCCTGCCGACGACGAACATGCAGATCACGTATCCGTCGCCGCCGATCGACCTGATCGAGCGGGTTGCGATGTCGTCGCCAGCTGACGTGGCCGAGCGGCTCGCCGCCAGCGACCGCCCGTACCTGTACCTGGCGATCGGCGACGAGCCGGCCGACACCGCCGCCGCCTTGGCGGCCGAAGCGGCGCACGCCGGGATCGGCATCGTCGGTCCGGCGCTGCTGCACCCCGACAACTCGATCGCCAGCGTCGGTCGGCTCGTGTCACCCACGCTCACCGACGCCTTCTCGGGGCAACCCTGGGGCGTCGGGCCGTGGGGATCGTTCCTGGTCACGCGCGAGGTCGGGGCGGTCGCCCCGGAGGGCGCCCTGATCGACGTCGCCGCAGCTCGGGCAGCCGGCGGGCTGGCGACCGATGTCGGGCTCGACGCCGGCCTCGCCGAACTCGCCGAGCGGATGCGCCGCCAGGGGTCGGCGACGGTGTCGACCCCGGCGGTGGGGCTCACCGTCGAGTGCCTGTCGATCGAGCACGACCCGGCGGCGGTCGCCGCCGACTGGGCGGCGTGCACCGAACGCCTCGGCGGGGTGCGCGAGCGGTTCGACACCACCGGGCTGCAGCACCACCGGCCGGCACCGCTCGCGGCGGCCGGCGAGCTGCTGGCGGCGGGCGCCGTCGACCTCGTCACCTGCGACGTGTTCGACACCCTCGTCACCCGACCGGTCGCCACCCCGGCCGACCTGTTCGTCCTGCTCGGCCGGTCGCTCGCCGACGATGGCCTGCTGCCGGCCGGCGTGACCCCACGGCGGTTCGCGCTCGCCCGCCGGGCCGCCGAGCAGGCCGCCCGGACGGCGGTCGCCGAGCAGGACCGCGACCGGCTGCCCGAGTGCACGATCGAGGAGATCTGGCGGGCGATGCCGTCGGCCTGGCGGCTGCCCGTCGAGGCGATGGTCGAGCGGGAACTGCAGCACGAGATCCGCCACCTCCGGCCGCTGGCACCGGCGCTGGCGACGCTGGCCGCCGCCCGCCGGGCCGGGATCCGCGTCGTGCTGGTGAGCGACACCTACCTGAGCGGCGTGCAGCTGGCGCGGGTGCTCGCCGGGTGCGGGGTCGACACGGCGGGCTTCGACCGCATCGTGACGTCGTCGGACCACCGGCGCGGCAAGTTCGACGGGCTGATCGGCGTGGTGATCGCCGATGAGGCGGTGGCGCCCGGCCGGGTGTTGCACCTGGGCGACAACGACGAGGCCGACATCGCCGCCGCCCGCCGGGCCGGCGCCCGGGCGATCCAGGTCGCGACGGCGCGGGCCGAACGGTTCGTGCCGATGCCGTCGCCCGAGCTCGAGCGGTTCTCGTCGCTGCACGGCACCGACGGCGGGTTGACCGCCGCCGCCCGGGCGGCGGCGCTGCAGGCCGGCCCGCCGGCGGGGGCGGCCGCCCCGTACCAGTTCGGCCTGGCAGCGGCCGGGCCCGCCCTCGCGGGCTTCGCCCGCTGGGTGGCGCACACCGCCACCGAACTCGGCGCGACGTCGGTGCACTACCTGCTGCGCGAGGGGGCGACGATCGCCGACCTGGTGGCGACGGTCGCCCCGCAGGGCCCGCCGGCCCGTCTCGTGCACGCCTCGCGGTGGGTCGACCTTCGGGCCGCGATCGTCGCCGGCACCCCGCTCGAACTCGCCGAGGCGCTCGGTCGGCGGGGCCGCATCACCGCCGAACACGTCGCCGACGCGCTCGGCGTCGACCCCGCCGACGTGCGCCGGGTGTGGGGGGCGCCCGAGGTGCCCGACCTGGCAGGGTTCTGGGCGGGGTGCGAGGCGCTGGCGGGCGACGAGGCGCTGCGGGCGGCGATCGTCGCCCACACGGCACGGCTCAGGGCGCGGGTGATGCGTCAGCTGCGCCGCGAGCTCGAGCCCGGGGCGCTCGAACCGGGCGCCCCGCCGCTCGTGATCTGCGACGTCGGCTGGGGCGCCACGATCCAGGCCGGGTTGCAGCGGATCCTGCGCGCCGAAGGGGTCGACGTCGAACTGGTCGGGCTGTACCTGGCGTTGTCCGAGCCGGGCGAGCAGCGCCAGGCGCGCGGTCTGGCCGTGCGGTCGTACCTGCCGGCCGACGCCGACGACCCCGAGGGGGCGCGGTTCAGCAAGCTCGCCGCCCACCACGCCGACACCGTCGAGCGGTTGTTGATGCCGACCACCGGCACGTTCGTCGACGTCGCCGACGACGGGACACCGGTCACCGCCCCGGCCGGCGAACCGCACCCCGCCAGCCTGCTGGCCGCCAAGCAGGGCGTGTTCGACCTGGCGGCGCAGCTCACCGCCGACGGGTTCGACGACGACGTGTGGCTCGGTTCGCCGGCGTTCCGGGCGGCGCTCGCCGCCGGGTTGGCACGCTCGATCACCCAGCCGGCGCCCGAGCTGGCGGCGGCGCTGGTCGACTGGCCCCACGACGACGTCGCCGGCACCGACGCCCGCCCGGTCGGGGGCACGTCGACCGCCGCGATCGTGCCCTACATCACCGCTCGCGAACTGCACGTGCTGCGGCAGGCCGAACGGGCCTGGACCGAGGGGCTGGCGGCGATCGAGAACCCGGCGCTGGCGGCCCAGATGGAGGCCGAGCGGGCCGGCATCTCGATCGAGCACCTCGTGCCGGGGGCGGTCACCGGGCCGAGCCGCCTGTCGGCGTTCCCGATCGGTTCCGAGCTGGCGTGGGTGCAGACCGAGCAGCATCTCGGCGTGACCGTCGACGGCTGGTCGGTGCTGCGTCTGACCGGCAGCTACCCGTCGCTGCGCAGCGTGCGCTTCGACGCCGGTACCGCCCCGGCGCTGGTCGAGGTGTTGCGCTGGTCGATCACGCTCGAGCCCGCCGGGGGCGACCCGGTGACGGTCGACGTCGACCTCGCCGGGGGCGACCTCGGTTGGGTCGCCGCCTGGCGGACCGATGCCCGGCGCTACGTCGAGACCGCCGCCGGCCATGTCGTCGTGCCGATCCCGCCCGCCGTCGGCGACGGCACCGGCCGGATCGAGACGGTGGTCGTGTTCCGGCGCTGGTCGCTGGCGCCGGGCGACGCGCTGCTGACGCCCCCGTTGCGGGGCCGCCTCGGCCGGCAGGCCCGGCGGGTGCGGCGGGCGATCAGGCGCCGGCTGGGCTGACCGCCGGGCGCGCCCGGGCGCTCAGCCCCACGACACCCGGCCGTCGTCGAGCACCTCGTAGGGCGGGGCGCCCGACATCAGCGGCCGCTCCAGCCAGTCGCAGCGCCACATCTCGAGGTTCGGGTTGTAGTACGGGTCGCTGCGCATCTCGGGGCCCCACAGCGATTCGAGCAGTTCGATCTCGGCGGGGGCGATCGGGTGGGCGCCCGAGCGCTGCTCGAAGTGGTACCAGCAGGCGTGCGGCGTCCACACGATGCGCAGCCCGGCGCGCCCGATGCGCAGCGAGAAGTCGACGTCGTTGTAGTTGACGGCGAAGTCTTCGTTCATCCCGCCGACGGCGTCGAACACGGTGCGCCGCAGCAGCGCCGCGGCGGCGGTGACCCCGACGCATTCGCGCTCGACGCGCAGCAGGTTGTGTGGCCCGTTGTGCTCGCCCTGCCAGCCGAGCAGGGCGTGCGAGGCCCACCCGGCGTAGACGTGGCCGGCGTGCTGCAGGCGGCCGTCGTCGAACAGCAGCTTCGCCCCGACCATGCCGACGGTGGGGTCCTGGGCGAGGCCGACCATCTCGTCGACGCTGCCGGGCAGGACCACCTCGGTGTCGTCGTTGAGCAGCAGCAGGTAGTCGCCGCTGCTGGCGGCGACGCCGCGGTTGATCTTGTCGGCGAAGTTGAACGGCGCCTCGTAGGGCACGACCACGAGGTCGTCGCCGACGATGCGGCGCAGGCCGCGTTCGACGAGCGGGTCGGTGCCGGCGTCGATCACGGCGACCACCTCGAGCCGGCAGCGGCCGCCGGCGGCGAGCAGCGAGGCGACGGCGTCGTGGACGAAGATCCGCTCGGCGCCCCACACCCGGCCGCGCGAGCCGCGGGTGGGCACGATCACCGACACGGTCGGGCGGCCGGCGACGGCGCGGTGGATGCGGTAGACGCCCAGCGGCGTGCCGGGCTCGACGGTGGCGGTCACGCCGCAGCGCCCGAGGTGCTCGGCGACCGCCCGCGCCCCGTTGGCGTAGGCGGCGGGCTTGCTGGTCGGGTCGCTCGCCACGCTGGCCGGCGACTGCCGCCAGTGCACCAGGATCTCGGGGATGTGCCGGAACGGCGCCGCCACCTCGGCCAGGCGCAGCAGCAGGTCGTGGTCCTGGGCGCCGTCGAACCCGGGGCGGAACCCGCCGACCTGCTCGACGGTGCGGCGGCGGGCGACGACGAGGTGGGTGATGTAGTTGTGGTTGCGCAGCCGCTCGAGCGAGAACCGGGGCTTGAAGATGGGGGTCGCGCACCGTCCGTCGGGCCGCAACAGGTCGTGGTCGCTGTAGTAGACGTCGCACCGGTCGTCGATCGCCGCGGCGACGCTCGCCAGCGCGCCCGGGGCGAGCACGTCGTCGTGGTCGAGCAGCACGACGAACTCGCCGGTGGCGGCGGCCAGCGCATCGTTGCTCGCCGCCACGATCCCGCCGTTGGCCGACCGGCGCACGACGGTGCGGCGAGGGTCGTCGGCGGCCCGGTCGAGCAGCGCCCGCACGTCGGGCCGGCGCGAGCCGTCGTCGACCAGCACGTGCTGCCACGAGTCGTCGGTCTGGGCGTCGACCGACGCCAGGCACGCTGCGAGGTGCTCGGGTTCGGGGTCGAACACCGCGGTGAGGACCGAGAAGCGGGGGGTCATCGCGCCCAGAACCGCAGCCGCTGCGCCCGGGGCACCACCGAGGTCCGCCAGCGGTGCGCGACCCGGTCACCGACGAGGCGGCCGACGCTCATCTGGGCCCGCCGCTGCAACAGGTCCTGGTCTTGGCGGGCGCGCGAGAGTTGCACGCTCATCTCGGTGATCTGGCCGCGCAGTTCGCCGGCCTCGGCGAGCGCGGAGCGGGCCACCTCGACGGCCGCGTCGCGGTCGGCGCGCAGCGCCTCGTAGGCCACCTCGGACGGGCCGACCAGCGCCCGCAGCCGCTCCAGCTCGCCGGCCGCCCCGGCGGGCAACTCGTCTGGTGACCCCATCGTTCCAGCCTACGGCCCGGGTCGCCGCGCCCGACGGATGTCGTGCCGGGTGCGTGCCCGGCGCCGGGTGCCGGGCCGCCGGGGCCGGGCGGCGGTCCGGGGCTGGTCGCGAGCGGTAGCGTGGGTGCGATGTCCGTCGCCCCCGCTGCCAGCGACACGATCGTGCGCGTCTCGCACCTGTCGAAGCGGTTCCGCCTGTTCCACGAGCGGCACCAGTCGCTCAAGCAGTCGTTGCTCAACCTGCGGCGCAGCAACTACGAAGAGTTCTGGGCGCTGCGCGACATCGATTTCGAGGTCACCCGCGGCGAGACGTTCGGCATCATCGGGCACAACGGCAGCGGCAAGTCGACGCTGCTGAAGTGCCTCACCCGGATCCTCGAACCCGACGAGGGGACGGTGACGGTCGACGGTTCGATCTCGGCCCTGCTCGAGCTCGGCGCCGGGTTCCACCCCGAGCTGAGCGGCCGCGAGAACGTGTTCCTCAACGCCGCGATCCTGGGTGTGCCGCGGCGCTACATCGAGGAGCGCTTCGACGAGATCGTCGCGTTCTCGGGCCTCGAGCAGTTCATCGACACGCCGGTCAAGAACTACTCGTCGGGGATGTTCGTGCGGCTCGGGTTCGCGGTCGCCATCAACGTCGACCCCGACGTGCTGATCATCGACGAGGTGCTGGCGGTCGGCGACGCCGAGTTCCAGGCCAAGTGCGGCGACAAGATCGCCGACTTCCGCGACCGCGGCAAGACGATCGTGCTGGTCACCCACTCGATGCCCGATGTGGTGCGGCTGTGCCAGCGGGCGGTGTGGATCGACCACGGCGCGATGCGCATGATCGGCAACCCGCTCGACATCACCGACGCCTACCTCGACACCACCCACGAGGGCCGGTCACTGCGCTACCAGGACGGCCTGCGCTGGGGCACCGGCGAGGTGCAGATCGCCGCCGTCGAGATCCTCGATGCCGCCGGGCAGCCGGTGCGGGTCGCCACGTCGGGCCGGCCGCACGCGATCCGGCTCGAGCTCAGCGCCGAGCATCCGGTGATCGCCCCCGAGGTCACGATCTCGATCTTCGACCAGAACGCGATCCTCGTCAGCGAGGTCAGCACGCGGTCGCGCAACGCGCTGGTCGACCAGGTGCACGGCGTGCGGTCGATCCGGTTCGAGCTCGACGCGCTGCCGCTCACCGAGGGCACCTACGAGATGACGTGCGCGGTCGCCGACGAGACCGGCCAGCGCGAGTACGACGTGCGCAGCCGGTTCGTGCGGTTCGACGTGCTCAAGGGCGACACGAGCGATCAGGGCCTGGTGACGATGGGCGGCACCTGGAACCTGGCCTGAGCGGGGCCGCTCAGAGCTCTTCGGCGAAGCGCCCCTCGAGGCGGTCGAAGATCCACCAGCCGGCCAGCACGGCGACGGCGGCGTACGCCGTCAACATGCCGAGGTCGACCAGGCGGGGCATCCGCAGGTCGTACAGCAGGTGGCGGTAGATCCGCACCACGACGGTCATCGGGAGGTCGTTGTAGATCCGCAGGATCGTGGGCCGGTCGGCGAGCCGGCTCTCGACGAGGTCGATCGGGTACACGATCGGTGTCGAGAAGAACCAGGCCTGCACGACGATGCCCCACAGGTACGACATGTCGCGGAAGTACACGTTGGCCGCCGCCAGCGCCAGGCCGAACCCGGTTGCGAACACCGCCACCAGCAACGACGTCACGACCACCAGCGGCAGCCAGACGAGCACCATGTTGCCGGCGACGACCAGCGCCACCGACAGCACGGTCAGCTCGACCGCCAGGGTGAACAGCCCGGCGACGACGGTGGAGATGATCAGGTGCTCGCGCGGGAACGCGACCTTGCGCACCAGGGCGCCGTTGGCGACGACGCTGCCCATCGCCGTGCTGACCGAGACGTTGAAGAACGTCCACGGCAGCAGGCCGCACAGCAGGTAGAACGCGTACGAGCTGAGCCCGCTCGGCGAGCCCGGCTCGGGGCTGGCCTCGAGGATCACCGAGAACGCGAACGTGTACACCAACATGAACGCGATCGGGTTGAGCAGCGACCAGCCCCAGCCGAGCAGGCTGCGCTTGTAGCGGCCGCGCAACTCGCGCAGCGTCAGGTTCCACAACAGCTCGCGGCGGGCGACGAGTTCACTCGCCGATGACATGCCCGGGAGGCTACTCGTCGGCCGGGCCGGTTTGCCGGGTCATCCGTCGGCCGGCCACGGCAGGTCGGGGTAGAGCGTGCCGAGGTGGCGCCGCATGTGGTCGGCGACCAGGTTGGTGGTGCTGATCATCGACTGCGCCTGGGTGCGGTAGCGGCCGAGCAGCTGGGGCACGTGGACGGCGTGTTCGCCGGCGGCCGCGAACCGCAGCCACAGCTCCCAGTCCTCCCAGCCGAACACGAGGTCGTCGTCGGTGCGGTACCCGCCGTGGCGGCGCCAGGCCTGCTTGCGCACCATCGCCTGGGCGTCGATGTAGTTGCCCTTGCACAGCCAGCGCACGTGCCAGTCGTAGGCGCTGCGCACACCGGTGGTGACCCCGAACTCCTCGAGGCCGGCGTAGGCGAACGCCGCCGACGGGTCGCGGTCGAGGGCGTCGGCGAGCCGTCGCAGGGCGTTCGGGTAGACGAGGTTGTCGGCGTCCATCACCATCACCTTGTCGGCCCGCGCCGCCTCGAAGCCGAGGTTGCGGGCCGCCGGCAGGCCGCGGTTGATGTCGCTGCCGAGCAGCACGATCGCGACGCCCGGGTGGCGGGCGATGAACTCACCGACGGTCGCCCGGCCGGCGTCGGTGGAGTGGTCGTCGACGACGACGATCTCGAGGTCGACGCCGTCGCTGGCGACGATCGAGTCGAGCGTCTCGGTGACGAGGTGGGCGTAGTTGTAGAGCGTCACGACGACGCTGACCTCGGGGGTGGCGGCGGCGTAGGCGGCCGATTCGACCCGCTCGACGTGGTCGTCGGTGCCGTGGCGCACCAGGCAGCGCACCCGTTCGATCTCGCGTTGCAGCGTCGTCTCGGCGATCAGCGCCCGGTACACCCGCTGGCGCAGGCCCCCGGCGTGCTCGAACGCCGGCAGCAGCGGGTGCTGCTGGGCGACGGTCATCCGGCGGCGGTAGCGCGGCACCCGGCGGTCGACGGGTTGCAACGGCCGGTCGAGTTCGCGCAGCACCGGGTCGAGCGAGGCGGTCATCGGGAACGACCCGAGCACCGCCTCGCGGCCGGCGCGGCCGATCCGTTCGCAGGCCGCCGGGTCGGCGAGCAGTTCGGTGACCGCGCCTTCGAGGTCGTCGGTCTCGACGAAGTGCTCGCCGGCGACGAAGGGTTCGTAGCCGGTGACCGGTTCGGTGACGATGCAGCAGCCGTTGGCCATCGCCTCGACCATCCGCGCCCACTCGAAGTAGCCGGGGCGGGTGGCGTCGCGGTGGATGTTGAGCAGGATCCGGCTGCGGGCCAGCAGCCGGTACTTGTCGGCGCCGAACACCAGGCCGGGCGCCCCGTCGAGCACCGGCTCGTGGAACGGGAACAGGCGCAGGTCGACGTCGTGGTTCCACAGCACGGGCGCCATCGCCGCCAGGCGTTCGCCGCGCCGGTCGGTGCGGCTGCCGAGGAACACCAGGTCGATGTCGCGGTCGATGCCGGGTGGGGCCGAGGCGGCGTCGATGCTCGGCACGGCGCCGAGACGGAGGTGGCGGGCGTCGACGCCGCGCGCCCGCAGCGCGGCGACACCGTGGGCGTTGATGTCGAGCGCCATCGGGCTGGTGCGGGCGGTGATCTCGGAGATGTCGAACCACGGGGTGCCGGGTTGTTCGGTGCAGACCGGCACGCTGAGCCCCGCGGCGCGGTGGATCGTGGCGTCGTCGAAGTCGGCGAGCAGGTAGAACTCGTGCGGGGCGACCACCAGGTTGATCGCGTCGGGGTCGTCGGGCGGCGAGCCGTCGACGCGCAGGGTGGCCCGGCGCCCGAGCTGCTGGCCGGCCTCGACCAGCCAGGCCGCGATGTCGCGCATGAAGGCGTTGCCGGCCGGCGCCACGAAGACGTTCAGGTCGCGCACGGTCAGCGGGCCCGTAGGCGGCGCCACAGGTCGGCGGGGGTGCGCAGCACCTTGAGGATCGTGCGCTTGGCGACGAGCGGCTTGTCGGGTGCCCTGGCCACGCTGGCGAACATCGACCTCACCAGGGCCCGCCGGCTGGTGGCCGCCGGCAGCGAGGCCGCCAGCTCGCGCAGTTCGGCCCGCCGCCGCTCGGACTCGGCCTGCAGCCGGTCGAGTCGGGCCTCGATCGCATCCGGGTCGTTCTCCATCACCGCGGAGACTATCCGTGGGGGCTGCGAACCGGTTGGTCGGTGGCGGGCCGGGGCCGCCCGGCGGGGGCGGTCGCGAACCAGGGGCCGAGCAGCGCCAGCGTCACGACGAGCGCACCGCAGGCGGCGACGACCGCCGCCGCGACGCGGTGGTCGCGCAGCTCGCGCACGAACGCCACGGCCCAGGTGGCGGTGCCGAGCAGCGCCACTGCGGCCGCCAGCCGGCGGCCGACGACCGGGCCGGCGACTGGGCCGACGGCGGCCAGCATGATCGCCGCGGCGAGCACCCAGGTGCCGCCGAGCGGGGCGACCGGGCCGCGCAGCAGGCCGATCGTCCAGATCCCGCCGACCAGGGTGGCCAGCCCGAGCGGCACCCACAGGGCCCGCAATCGGCTGCCGTCGAGCAGCGCCACGGCGGCGACGACGCCGACGCCGAGCCACCACGCCATCTCGCCCGACGGCGGGATCCGCAGTTCGTCGAGGCCGACCGACGACACGGCGCGCCGCACGACGTGCCCGGTGTCGCCGGCGATCGCGGTCCACGCCGGGCCGGGCGCGCCCGGCTCGTCGAGCCCCGAGCGCCACCACAGCGCGAGCGCGACGGCGGCCAGCGCGGCGAAGCCGGCCCGGGCGGGCCGACCGCCGAACGCGGCGGCCACCACACCGGCGGCGACGACCAACGCCAGCACGCCCTGCCAGCGCCCGTCGGAGGCGGCGGCGAGCGCGGTGGCCGAGCAGGCGAGCGCGAGTGCGGCGGCGGCGACGGGCCGACCGCGGTGGTGGCACCAGGCGATCGCCGCCGTCGGCACCGCCACGGCGACGGCCCCGCCGGCGAGCGCCCGCCCGCCGGGTGCCCCGAGCGCCCACCACCGGGCCCCGACGATCATCGCCAGCCCGACGGCGACGGCAGCCGCGGTGACCCGTGTGGCGACGGTGTCGTTGCGGTCGGCCCGCCCGCCGGGGGCCTCGGGCCCGGGTGCCGGGTGGCCGGTGGCGGGTTCCACGCTGCGAACACTATCCCGGCGGGCGCGGCCGGGCCGGGTGCCCCGGTGGGCGATGTGCGGGGGTGGGCGTCCCGGGCGGCGCGCGTCGCGTCGGTACACTCGGCGCATGCGCCGGCCGCCGCTCTCGCCCCCCGCGGCGGCAGCGGCGATCGTGATGGCGCTGGCGGCGTTGACGGCGTGCTGGACGCTGCTCGTGCCGCCCGGGGCCGGGGCCGACGAGCACTCCCACCTGGTGCGGGCCGGGGCCGTGATCCGCGGCGAGTGGTCGGGCGAGGACGTCGGCGTGATCAGCCTCGAGTCGCACGTGCTGCCTGACTCCTATCTGGTGCCCGACACGTGTTACGCGTTCCGCAGCGACGTCCCGGTCGGGTGCGCCCCGCCGGTGGTGCGCACCGGCGCCGACGTGGTGGTCGCCACCCGCGCCGACGAGTACCAGGTCTGGCCGCACCTCGTGTACGGGCTCGCGACGTTGCTGCCCGGCCCGGCGGCGGTGTGGTGGGCGCGGGCGATCGGGGCGCTGGCGGTCGTGGCGCTGGTCGGGGCGGCGCTGGTGCTGGCCCGCTCCGAGGCCGCCCGGGTCGGCGTCGTCGTGGCGTTGACCCCGATGGCGTTCGGCACGTTCGCCACCGTCAACCCGTCGACGTTCGTGATCGCCGGCGCCGTCGCGGTGTGGAGCGTCGCCGGGCGCGCCGGGCCGTGGCCGCGCCCGGGCAACTGGTTGCTCGCCGCCGGGTGGGCGGCGATGTCGCTGTCGCGGCGTGACGGGCTGGTGTGGGCGGTGCTGCTGGTGGTGGTGCTGCAGTTCGCGATGGGCTGGTCGAGCCGTGACCGGTGGCGGTCGATGGGATTCGGGCCGCAGGCGCTGATCGCCTCGTCGACGGCGGCGACCGTCGTGTGGGGGGTCACCGCCGGCGGTGTGGCGCGCTGGGTGGCGGTGAGCCCGCTGGTGCTGGTTGCCGCCGAGGCGTTCCGGCCGGTGTGGGCGCGGGCCCGCGACGCCCGGGCGCGGGCGGCGCTGGTCGCCGCCGGGGCGGCGCTGGCGGCCGGCGCTGCGGTGGTGGCGCTCGGCCGGCGTCCGGGCGGATGGGACGGCGAGCTCGCCCGCCTGGTGGTCGGCAAGACCGGTACCCACCTGGTCGAGGCGGTCGGCGTGCTGGGGTGGCTCGACACGCCGCTGCCGTGGCTGGTGGTCGCCGGGTGGGTCGCCCTGGTCGGGGTGCTGGCGGCCGGGGCGCTGCAGTCCGAGGCCCGCCGCCCGCTGGTCGCCGTCGCCGTGGTGGCGCTGGCGGTCACCACGGCGTGGGTGCTCGAGCTGCTGCAGGGCAACACGAGCGGCACCTACTGGCAGGGCCGCTACTCGTTGCCGCTGCTGGTCGGCGTGCCGATCGTGCTGGCCCCGGCGGTCCGCGACGGCCGCCTCGCCCGGGTCGCCGGGTTGACGGCGCTCGGTCTGCTCAACGCCGGGGCGTGGGCCGCCGCCCGCCGCTGGGGGGTCGGCCTGCAGGGCTCGCTGCGGCCGTGGAACTGGGACACGCCGCACACGCCGCTGCCGGTGGTGGTGCTGCTGGCGGCGCACGCCGCGGCGACCGTGGCGCTCGCCTGGGCGATCGCCCAGCGGCCGCGCCCGACGGCGACCGACGAACCGGCCTGACGCCTGGCCCGGCAGCGCCGCGGCAGCAACAGCCGGCGTCTGGCAGCGCCGGGGTGCCGGTGGGGGGTACGATCGGTCGACGCCATGGCGGAACTGACGCACTCACCGTCGGCGACGTCCCCACCGGACGCCCAGCCGTTCCCCCACCCGCTCGAACGCGCCATCGGCAAGGCCGGGCGGCCGCTGGGGTGGATGTGGCGGCGCGGGTTCCGGTTCCTGTTCGTGCTCGACGCGGTGGCCCTGTTCGGGTCGATGGTGGCGATCAACTTCGCCCGTTTCGGCTGGACGTGGCCCACCTATCCGCGCAGCCACTACTGGGTCGGGTTCTCGATCGCGACGGCGATCCACCTCACGATCAACTATTTCGCCGGGCTGTACGAGCGCGAGCCGCGGCTGGGTTACCGCCCGTGGCTGCCGCGGATCGCGGTGGCGATGGCGATCGGGGTGGCGTTCGACGGGCTCGCCGCCGTGCTGACCGAGCGTTACCTGATGCCGCGCGTCAACCTGGCGATCCTGCTGGTGGTCGCCTCGCTGGCGCTCTCGGCCAACCGGGCGATCAGCCGCCATTTCGCCGACCGGCGCCAGGGGCCGTCGCGGGTGTTGCTGGTCGGCCACGGCGAGGCGGTGGCGCTCGCCACCCGCCACTTCGCCGACGTGCCCAACGCCGAGGTGGTCGCCACGCTCGAGCGTCCGGCCGAACTGTTCGACCTGGTCAACGCGACCCGGGCGACCGACGTGTTGCTGCTCGACCTGTCGGCGTTCTCGTCGGCGTTCCCCGAGCCGCTCACCGCGCTCGACCGCGAGGGCGTCGGCGTGCACCAGCGGGTGAGCGCCCGCGAGACGCTGCTCGGCCTGCAGTCGGTGCGCGAGATCGCCGGGATGCCGTTCACCCGCATGCGCACCCACGCCATGGCGGCCCACCAGTTGCGGCTCAAGCGGCTGTTCGACCTGGCGGTGGTGCTGCTGACGGCCCCGCTCACCGTGCCGGTGCTGGTGCTGCTGGCGGGGTACGTGCGGGTGCGGGCCGGGTCGCCGGTGCTGTACCGCCAGGTGCGCGTCGGCATGCAGGGGCGGCGCTTCGAGCTGGTCAAGTTCCGCACGATGGTGCGCGACGCCGAGGCGCTCGGCCCGCAGTTGGCGACCGGCCACGACCCCCGGGTGGTGGCCGGGCTGCGGTGGATGCGGGCCACCCGGGCCGACGAGCTGCCGCAGCTGTGGAACGTGCTGCGCGGCGAGATGTCGCTGGTGGGCCCGCGGCCCGAGCGGCCCGAGCTGATCGAGCTGTTCGAGCAGGACGTCGCCGGCTACGCCCGCCGCCACGAGCTGCCGCCCGGCATCACCGGGTTCGCCCAGATCAACGGCCGCTACGAGACCGATCCCGCCTACAAGCTCGGCTACGACCTGCAGTACCTGGTGAACTGGTCGTTGGTGCTCGACGTGCAGATCCTGCTGCGCACGGTGTGGGTCGTGCTGAGCCGCCGGGTCTGAGCGGTGGCGGGGATGACGCGGGCGACGGTGTACGGCCGTGACCTCGACGGCGACGGCTGGCCGTCGGTGTCGGTGGTGATGCCGGTGCGCGACGAGGCCACCCACCTGGCGCGGGCGGTGGCGTCGGTGCTGGCGCAGGACTACCCGGTGCCGTTCGAGGTGTGCCTGGCGGTCGCCCCGTCCGGCGACGCCACCGCCGAGGTCGCTGCCGCGCTGGCGGCCGGTGACCCGCGGGTGACGGTGACGGCCAACCCGGCCGGGGTGACGCCCGCCGGGCTGAACGCCGCCGTCGCGGCGACATCGGGTGAGGTGATCGTGCGGGTCGACGGCCACGCCGAGCTGGCGCCGGGCTACATCCGCCGGGCGGTCGCCACGATGGTGCGCACCGGGGCGGTCAACGTCGGCGGCCGGCAGGTGCCGGCGCCCGAGACCCCCTTCGAGGAGGCGGTCGCCGCGGCGACCACGTCGTGGCTCGGCACCGGTGGCGCCGAGTACCGGGTCGGCGGCGCCGAGGGGCCGGTCGACACGGTGTATCTCGGGGTGTTCGACCGGGCGGCGGGCGACGCCGTCGGCTGGTTCGACGCGTCGCTGATCCGCAACCAGGACTACGAGTTGAACATCCGCCTGCGGGCCGCCGGCGGCACGGTCTGGTTCGACCCCGAGTTGGCGGTGGCGTACCGGCCGCGCGGGTCGTGGCGGGCGCTCGCCCGGCAGTACTTCGAGTACGGCTGGTGGAAGGCCGAGGTGCTGCGCACCCACCCCGGCTCGTGGCGGGCTCGCCAGGTGGTGCCGCTCGCCAACCTGGTGGCGCAGCTCGCCGCGCTCGCCGCGCTGGGGCGGTGGCGGGCGGCGGCGCTGGTGCCGGGCGGCTATCTCGCCGCGCTGGCGTGGGGGGCGGGCCGGCAGCGGCGGCGTGGCGCCTGGCGGACGGTGCTCGTCGCCGTCACGATGCACCAGGCGTGGGCGGTGGGGATGCTGCGCGGCCTCGTGGCCTCACCGCGTCGCTGACGCGGGGTGACGCGGGGTGACGCGAGGTGACGCGGGGTCACGCGAGGTGACGCCGGGTCGGACGTTCGGCGTCGTCGACGCCGTCAGCGCCGGGTGGCCGCCCAGTCGGTGAGGGTCGCGACGAACCGTTCGCCGTCGACGTTCCAGTCGTGGTGGGCCTGCACCCAGCGGTGGCCGCGCCGGCCGGCGGCGCGGGCGTGGTCGGGGTCGGAGGTGTATGCCCGCACCGCCGCGGCGACCGCCGCCGGGTCGTGCGGGTCGACGACGGTGCCGGCGTCGGCGTGGTGCACGGCGTCGACGGCGAGCGGCAGCGGTGACACCACGGCGGGCACGCCGCGGGCGAAGTACTCGTACACCTTGGTCGGCATCGACCCGACGTAGTTGGCGATCGGTTCGAGCAGGCACAGGCCGACCGCGGCGTGCTCGACGAGGGCGAGTGCTTCGGGGTTGGGCAGCGGGCCCCGCCAGTCGACGGCGCCGGCTTCGGCGGCGGCGGTGAGGTCGGCGCGCACGTCGTCGTCGGCCGGGCCGACCAGCACCACCCGGGCGTCGCCGCCGAGGTCGTGGCCGAGCCGGATCATGGCCGCCGCACCGCGGGCCTGCGAGATCCGCCCGACGTAGATGGCATACGGCGGCGATGCCGGTGCGACGGCGGGCACGGTGGCGGGCACGGTGGTGGTGTTCGGCACGACCGGCCAGTCGCCGAAGCGGTCGCGGTACGAGTGTTCGGCGAGCAGCAGCGGCGAGCGGGCGGTGGCGAGGCGCTCGAACCGGCCGACGACCCACCGCATCAACGGCCGCGCCCGGGCCGGGATCCAGCGCCGATCGTCGACGCTGGCGACCATGTCCTCGTGGACGTCCCACACGACCGGGCAGCCGGGACGGGCGAGACGCACCGGCAGCACGGCCTCGAGGTCGTGGACCAGCACGATGTCGCAGGTGCCGCGGCGGCGGCGCACGGCGCGGAACGCCTGCCACCACGGCCGGAGCCGTCGCCGGCCCGTCGCCCGGGTCACCACGACCCGTTCGACGGGCCCCACATCGGGCCCCCAGGCGACGGTGGCAGGGCCGGGTGCCACGTAGCACACCTCGGCGCCGGCGCGGCGCAGGGCGCCGATCTGGCGGAAGGCGATGCGGGCGTCGTCGGGCCGGTGGGCGACGGTGACGACGGTGACCCGCAACGGCCCGGCAGCGGCCGGTTCGGTGGCGGTCACCGCGCCGCCTCGTCGGGCGCCGACGGGTCGGGGAACGGGTCCCAGCGTTCGATGTCGTACACCCGGTCGATCTCGGCCAGCCGGGCGGTCGCCAGCCCGTCGATCGGGCTGGGCGGCAGGAACTCGACCACCCAGTCGACCGCCCGGGCGAGGTGCATCACCGGGCGGTCGGTGACGACGACGAGCCGCTCGGGCCGCTCGCGGCGGCCGGCGAGTGCCGCCAGCACGTCGGGCCAGTCGTGGCCGCGGGCGTCGATGCCGACGATCGGGCCGTCGCCGGCGGGCCGCACCGGGGTCGGCGTGCGGTGCAGCAGCGAGACCTGCACCCACCACCACGCCGAGCGCAACGTGGTGCGCAGCGGGCCGGGCAGCACCTGCACGGCGCGGCGCGGCCAGCTGTGGGTGGGTGGGCGCCGGGCCGTCGCCGGCGTGGCGGGCGCGGTCACCGCCGCCCCACCGCGTCGCGCAGCAGCGCGGCGGCCTCGGCCCCGCCGTCGGCGGGGGGCAGCTCGGACATCTTGGCTCGCATCGCCGCCCGCTCGGCGGGGTCGAGCAGGCGGGCGACGAGCCCGTCGAGGGTGCTGCGCCGGCCGTCGCTCCAGTCGAGGCCGTAGCCGCGGTCGTGGGCGAACCGGGTGCGGGCCGCCTGGTCGTCGAGCTTGGTGTCGAGGTTGGGCACGAAGGCGGCGGGCAGGCCGAGCGCCAGCGCCTCGTGGAACGAGTTGTAGCCGCCGGCGAAGAAGCCGAGGTCGAACGCGTCGAAGTAGTCGGAGATCGGGTAGCGCTGCACCACCGACACGCCGGGGAGGTCGATCTGCGGGGTGTCGGCCAGCACGCTGGCGGCGACGACGACGTGCACGCCTGCGGCGCGCAGCGCTTCGACGGTGTCGCGGATCAGCGAGCCGACCTGGTTGATCTGTCCGGCGCCGAGCTGCACCAGCGCGACGGGCGTCGACGGGTCGAGGCCGAGCGCGGTGCGGGCTTCGTGGCGGGTGAGGCGACGGCCGCCGTACTGGATCGGGGCGACGCGGTGGACGCGTTTGGTGGCGGTCACGGTGGCGCCGACGTCGTACTCGGCGGCGTAGTCGCCGGGTTCGACGACCAGGTCGAAGTAGCGGGTGCGGCCGATCGACTCCTTGCCGTGCCCGGCGCGCCACATGCCGCGCCGCACCCAGGCCCGGGTGGTCGCGCGGTGGCGCCGCAGGTGGCCGACCAGCCCGGCGTAGGGGTGGGTGCCGTCGAAGGCGACCAGCGCCGGCGAGTAGAGCTCGTGGAGGTGGTCGAGGCGTTGCTCGAGCAGCCGGTTCCAGTCGAACGGGTCGAAGCCGCTCCCGTCGTGCGATCGCAGGTATTCGGTGGTGAAGCCCTCGGCGACCGGGATCGACACGGCGGCCGACAGCGTGAAGATGACGACGTAGAAGTCGTCGGTCATGTGGCGGGCGATCGCCATCACCCGCGACAGGTGCCCGAGGCCGACACCGTTGCTGGTGCACATGATCGCCGTCGGCTTGCCGCTCATCGCACGAAACGGTACCGGGTCGGCTGCTCGCGACCCGCACGCCGTCACGGCGGGTTGCGGGCGTGGCCGGGGTGGGTCAGTCGGCGACGGCGTCGAGCCGCCACGAGATGGTGTCGTCGCCCGGGTCGGTGGTGGCGCCGGGGTCGAGGTCGGCGGTGAACCCGCCCGAGCCGGCGGTGAGGTTCCAGGTGCCGCCGGTGATCACGACTCGGCCGCGCAGGCGCCACACGCCGCCCACCAGCAGCGCCTCGCCGCTGCTGGTGGCGGTGATCGTGCCGCTCGGGGTGTCGATCGTGATCGCCGCGGTGTAACGGTCGATGCCGGTCGCCGACGGGCCGTCGGTGCCGCGGGTGATGGTGAACGTGATCGCCGCCGACGCGATGGCGATGGCGCTGCCGCGCGACACCGCTGCGGCGGTGGGGGCGACGGTGACGTAGGTCTGGGTGGTGGTGCCGCCTGCGGAGTCGTCGGTCGACGACGACGTGCCGCTCGCCGAGTCGGGGCCGTCGTCGGTGACCGGTGCGGTCAGCCGCAGCCGGTCGGAGGCCGAGATCGCGAACGTCTGCTCGGGCCCGGTGCGGCCGGCGATGCCGACGGCCCGGGCGCGCACCGTCGGCCGGGTGCCGGCGTCGAACGCGGTGCACAGCGGGGCGCCGACGCCACGCGAGCGGGTGACGCCGTCGGCGTCGCGGACGTAGCGGCCGGCGAGCATGGCGTCGGCGGCGGTGACCACCGCCGGGGCCGACGGGGCGCCCAGCACGGCCAGCCAGCGGGCGTCGGCGTAGCCGCCGCGGGCCACGCACACGTGGTCGGGGGCGGCGGCCGAGGCGTACACCGGCGACAGGTCGAGCGCGGTGTGGAACGGTTCGATCAGGGCGCCGGGGATGACGGTGCCGTCGGCGGGGGTGCCGCCGGCGACGTGGCGGGCGGCGGCGGCGATCACCGCGGCGGGCAGCACGGCGGGGCCGCCGGCGGCGACGACGAACCCGGGTTTGGTGCAGCCGCTGGGCGCCTGCACGCTCGAGCAGAACGAGTCGGTCGGCTCGAACGCCGACGACAGCAAGTCGGCGACCGAGGCGGGCAGCGTGGTGGCACCGGCGGGCACCAGCAACACGGGCACCGCGTCGTGGGCCGGGACGGCGCCGCTGACGACGCCGGGCGCCTCGCCGGTGAGCGGGCCGAGCGCCCGCAGCGGGCCGGTCGCCCGCGAGGCGGCGCCGCCGGCCGCCGCGCACCACGGGCC
This sequence comes from Ilumatobacter sp., assembly GCA_036526035.1. Lineage (GTDB taxonomy): Bacteria > Actinomycetota > Acidimicrobiia > Acidimicrobiales > Ilumatobacteraceae > Ilumatobacter. The sequence goes on from DATCZG010000023.1 coordinate 31,616, forward strand.
GGCGGCGAGGGCGTCGGGCCAGCCGCGGGCCCCGGGGCCGTTGCCCGACGAGGCCGCCAGGCACACCAGCGAGCCGCTGTACTCGTCGGCCCGCCCGGTCGGCCACCAGCCGCCGAGGCGGCGGGCCATCTCGACGCTGGTGGCGTAGCGGTCGCTGCCGGCCAGCCGTTCGACGGTGCCGCCGGTGAGGTCGCCGGCCTGGTCGGCGACGGTGACGGGGATGCGGGCCGGCCCGCCGAGCACGACGACGTGGTCGACGCCGAGCGTGCTGAGCGCGGCGACGGTGGCGGCGGGCAGTTGCTCGCTGCCGTCGTGCAGCAGCACCGGCACCTGCCAGAAGCTGGTCCACCAGCCGGCGGCGAGGGCGTCGGCGCCGGTGATGCCGTCGGCGAGCACGACGGTGCGGCGCAACACGCGGCACTGGGCGGCGCTGGTGCGCCATTCGATCGCCGCGTTGCCGTAGAAGCCCATCCGCGCCGCCCCGTCGTCGACGGCGGGGTCGTCGCAGGGGGTGGCGGTGGTGGTGGCGGTGCCGGTGCCGAGCGCGGCGGCGACGGCGGCGGCGGTGGCGTAGCGGTCGGCGCCGCCGACCCGGAACACCTCGTCGTAGCCGAGGCCGACGAGTTCGGCGTCGACGCCGGCGGGCACGGCGGCGGTGCCGCCGACGATGATCGCCTGGCGGGCGAGCGTGCAGCCGCCCGAGCGCAGGTCGCGCGCCGCGAGCCGGGCGGCGGTGCCGAGCCCGGTGGCGCCGGCGCGGGCCGAACGGGTGACGATGATCGGTGCCGATTCGGTGTCGACCCGGTTGAACCCGCCGACCGGGTCGAACAGCGGGTCGGCCGAGGCGCTGCGCCGCAGGTACGGCTCGGTCGAGCGGTCGCTCGGGTCGGACAGCGCGGCGGCGGCGAGCGAGTCGGCGGGCACGTCGCCGGCGACGACGATGATCGAGCGGGGGCAGCTGCCGACGCCCCACCAGTCATCCGCGGCGCCGAGCGTGGGCGCCCCACCCGACGACGGGTCGGGGGTGTCGAACGGGTAGTCGCCGGCGCCGCGCAGGCCGAGGACGAGGGCGAGGGCGGTCTGTTCGCGGTCGGGGCCGGCGAACCGGATGGCGTTGGTCCAGGTCTCGATCGTGGGGGCGAGGGCGCTCGACGACGGCCACTGCGACGGTGCCGGCACCCCGCCGGCGGTGGCCCCGGTGACGACGGGCACCGCGGCCCCGGCGACGAGCGCGGCGGCGACGGCGAGCACGCGGGCCGGGCGGTTCACGAGGGCCCGGCGGGCGCGCTGCGGGCGGTGCACGGGGCGGGCGCGGGCCGGGGTGGTCACGGCACCGGCGGGGTCACGGCGCCAGGGCGAGCGTCAACGTGCCGCCCGACAGCGACGCGTGGAACGTGCCGGCGGTGGCCAGCTCGCCCGTGGTGCCCGCCGCCCGGTAGACGCCGGTGAGGGTCATCGAGGCGGGGATCTCGGTGGCGGCGGCCGGGTCGTCGGTGGTGGCGTAGCCGGCGAGGCGCAGCTCGATCGTGCCGGTGTCGAGCTGCAGGGTGAGCACGCCCGAGAGGCGGCGGGTGCCGTCGGGGGCGGGGGCCTCGATGCCGAGGCGGCCGCTGAGGGTGCCCGAGACGGTGACGTCGCCGACGGTGAGGGTGGCCGGGCCGGTCACGTCGAGGCGGGGGCCGGCGACGGTGACGGTGAGGGTGGCGTCGAGCGCCCCGCCGAGCAGCGGCACGGCGACCACCTCGTCGACCGGCGCCTCGTCGTTGGCCCCATCGTCGGCGGCGGCTTCGTCGGCGGCGGTTTCGTCGGCGGCGGCTTCGTCGGCGGCGGCCTGCTCGGCGGCGGCGGTCTCGGCGGCGGCGGTCTCGGCGGCGGCCTGGGCGGCGGCCTGGGCGGCGGCCTGCTCGGCGGTGTCGGTGGCGGCCGGTTCGGTGGCCGGGTCGTCGGCGCCGGTGAGCGCCGACATGCCGGCGGCGGGCGTCGGGCGCGGGGCGGGGGTGACGACGATCGGGGTGTCGATCGTCAAGTCGGCGGCCAGCGTGGACGCCTCGGCCTCGACGACGACGGGCGCGACCCGTTCGACGGGTTGCTCGGGCCCGGCCGACAGGGCGACGGCGGCGACGGCACCGACGCCGACGGCGGCCTTGGCGAGCAGCGGCAGTGTGTTCTGGCCGGTGGTGGCGACGGCGTTGGCGGCCTCGATCGCCGGGGCGAGGGTGGTGGCGAGGCGGCCGGCGTGGCCGGCGCTGCCCGACGCGGCGGCGGCGCCGGCCGAGTCGGGCGACGCCGAGGCGGCGGCCGCGGTGCGGGCGCCGCGGCGCAGCACCATGACGCCGGCGACGACGGCGGCACCGGCCGCTTGCAGGGCGTGGCGCATCGCGGTGCGGGCCCGGCTGACCCGGGCGCGGACGTTGAGCTCGGAGACGCCGGTGTGGGCGGCGATCTCGTCGTAGTCGAGCTGGTCGACGAAGCGCATCGTGAGCGCGTCGCGGTGCGTGTCGGGCAGGCGCGAGAGCGCACGGCCGAGCGAGTCGCTGTCGATGTCGAGGCCGAGCTGGTGGTCGGCGCCGGGCACCACCGGGTGCAGCAGCGGGTCGATCGCGGCGCGGGCGGCCTTGTCGTGTTCTCTGCGGGCCCGGTTGGCCTCGTCGATGCACACGTTGGCGAGGATGTGGTGCAGCCAGGGCCGCACGCAGCTGTCGTCGCGGAGACGGTGGAACGCCCGGTAGGCACGCACGAAGGTCTCTTGTACGAGGTCTTCGGCGGTGCCGTCGTCGAGGGTGCGGCGCCGGGCGTGGCGCAACAGTTCGGGCCGGTATTCGTGGACGATCGCCTCGAAGACGGTGTCGTCACCGAGTTTGAACGAGCGGATCAGGTCGGCGTCGTCGACGGTCAACGTCATGGCGTCCGCTCACCCCCTCCGATCGCCCACATGAGCCGCGAGTGTAGCCGGATTCGGGCGTCGCGTGCGGATCGCGGGTGGTGACGCGAGGAGGCCCCGGGCGTTGCGCCCGGGGCCTCCTCTCACTCATCGAGCGGGCGAACCCGCTGTCAGTTGTTCAGGTGTTCAGGGAAGCGTAACCACCTGGTACACGGCAGTGGGGTTCGTATGACCGCCCACCTTATCTTCGATGGCGCCGGCGGCGAACCCGATCCGGGTGAACGGATTGGTCGGCAACAACTCCTCGGAGTCGTTCCAGGTGTAGGTGACGACATTCGTGCCACCAGTCGGCCACGTAGACGGCGTCGTGTCAGCGGCGCCGTCGGTGAAGCCTTCGATCGCCGAATCGGAGCAGGTTGTGGCAAGATTCGCCAGCAGACCGCACGAGGTCGGAGCCG
>DATCZG010000024.1:0-2396 GCA_036526035.1 Ilumatobacter sp.
CAGCGTGGCCGGGTCGGGGGCGTCACCGGCGGCGGCGTCGCCGGTCTGGGTCAGCTCGTTGGCGTAGGTGGGGATCGCGATCCGGTCGCGGACATCGGGGTCGGCGTGGTCCCGCAACCAGGTCGGCGGCTCCATGATGTGGGCGTCGGCGTCATGCACGCGGCGACGATTGATGTAGGCCATCCCCAGAGTCTCGCGCGGTCGGTGCCGACCAGAACGCCTTGATCGGAACGCCCGGTCCTCTTGACCTGCCCGAGGCGTCAGGCGGCTTGCTCGTCGGAGGTCGCGGTACCGGTCGGCGCCGGGAAGGTGTCGTTCGACACCTCGGTCCAGTAGCCGTCGGGGGCGGGGTCGACCAGCCACCACAACAGGATGTAGGCCAGCGCCGATCCACCTCCGATGAACAAGGCGGCGATGAATGCGACCCGCACCAGGAGCGGGTCGAGGTCGAAGTAGCGGGCGAGACCGGAGCACACGCCGCCGATCTTCTGGTCGTTCGTATCCCGGTAGAACTTGTTGTCTCGGCGTGACATGGGGTCCTCTCGAACTGTTCGTGGCAACCGGGTCGGATCGGTCGCGTCGTTCTCTGTGACCATTCGATCGTCGCGCCGTCGAGCCCCCGACACCACCCGGTCAACCCGAAATGCGTGGGCGGGGCGCCCCGGTGTCGGCCGGTGCCTGCCCGTGCCCGCCTGTGGTCGCGGTCGAGCCGCCGGCGTGTGAGGCCGACCGATTCCGGTGGCAGGGTCGGCGCGCCGCGGCTCGGCGGTGATGATCGGCTCGCGGTCCGACTCGCCGCTGGCCCGATCTGCGCCGCGAGACTGCCTCATGACCAAGCAGATGTACGACGCTCGCAAGCTGCCCTACTCGGGCGCCGTCGATGCGGACGGGCACGTGTTGGAGCCGACCACGTTGTGGGAGGACTACATCGACCCGCCCTACCGGGATCGGGCGCTGCGGTTCGTGCTCGACGAGCACGGGCTGGAAGAGCTCGAAATCGGCGGCCGCCGTTCGAAGCGGTCGCGCAGGGGGTACCCGTCGGCGCTGGGGGCGATGGGTGAGCCGGACCTGCCGGCCTTGATGAAGGACCCTGCCCGCACCTATACGACGGAGGCGGCGTTCGGGGCGATGGATCCCGGCGAGCGCGTGCGGCTGCTCGACGCCGAGGGGGTCGACGCGGCGGTGCTGTACACGACGGTCGGCTTGCTGTGGGAATCCGAGCTGGACGACCCGGAGTTGTCGCAGGCGTACACCAGGGCGTACAACCGATGGATCTGCGAGTTCTGTGCCGACGAGCCACGGCTGATCCCGACCGCCCACCTCTCGCTCGGCGACCCGGCGGCGGCTGCGGCCGAGTTGGAGCGTGCAGTCGGCGAAGGGGCCCGGGGGGCGTACGTGGCGCCGTTCGCGATCACGGGCAAGCCGTTGGGACATCCGGATCATCACGTGGTGTTCGCCGCGGCGCAGTCGCTGGGGGTGCCGTTCGCGATCCATCCGACGTTCGAGCCGTTGTCGGTGACGGGGACGCGGATCGCGCCGGAGTACCACCGCGAGCTGCGCCTGTTGCCGTCGGTGACAGCGTCGGACGGTGTGCGTCAGCAGTTCACGACCCTGTTCGACTACGGGGTGTTCGACCTGTTCCCCGACGTGCGGTGGGTGGTGCTGGAGTCGGGCGGCGGCTGGATCGGCTACTGGCTGGATCGCCTGGATGCGATCTATGGCCACACCTACGCCGGGACGCGTGTGCCGCTGGAGCACCGCCCGAGCGACTACTTCCGTGAGCGGGTGTGGATCTCGTGCGACCCCGACGAACGCTCGATCCCCGCCATGATGGACCGCTTCGGGTCGGAGCGGTTCATGTGGGCGTCGGACTACCCCCACGCCGATCACACCCCGGACTACATCGACGATCTCGCCGAGCTGGCCGGCATGATCGACAGCGAGGCCGACCGGGCCAGTTTCCTCGGCGGAAACGTGCGCCGGCTCTACGGCATCGAGGTGTGACGAAACGGTGCCCGGAGCGTGAGCCGACCGGCGAACGGCGCGTCCGAACGTGATGTAGGTCTGGGCGGCGGAGTGGTCGTTGCGCTGGATCCCGCTGACGAACCGGTCGCCCGTCGCTGCCCTGGGACACCCTGCCGATCGCCCGCCCGGTACTGTGCCCGGCGATGACGAGCGACGCCTCCCTTCTCGACCGGTACCTCGCCAGGGTCGGCATCGAATCTGGCCCACCTTCGCTGACGCTGCTCGATCAGATCGTCGAGCGGCATCTCGAGCTGTTCCCGTTCGCCAGCATCGGGCCGCAACTCGGCGACCCGCTGCCGCTCGACCCCGAGTCGCTGTTCGACCGCATCGTGGTTCGGCGACGAGGCGGATACTGCTTCGAGCACAACGGG
>DATCZG010000025.1:0-3625 GCA_036526035.1 Ilumatobacter sp.
TCGTCGACCGGCACCGAGACGTCGATCGCCCAGGCCGTGCCCGACGCCGCGTATCCGCCGGCCGCCACCGACTCGAAGAACGCCTCGACGTCGGGATCGCCGGTGGCGGCGACGTGGGCCGAGTAGTTGGCCGGGGCGTGACCGACACCCTCGAAGCCGCCCCGGAACACATCGACGACCTGACGCTCGGCGACGCGTTCGACACCCGGTCGCAGCGCCACCGCGTCGACGGCTGCGGCGACGGCCCGGTCCGGCCGACCCGCCAACAGGGCGACCGCCGCGCTTGCCAACATGGTCGTTCGATCCGCCACCAGTTCGGCCCCCGCCACGGCCGCGTCGGCGACATCGGATGCCAGTTCGCCGACGTCACGAACGACTCCCGCCGGGTCGAGGTCACGCAGGTGGCCGAGCGCCGACCTGGCGTCGTCGAGCGATGCGGTGACGGGGCCGTACCCCACCGCTTCGGCGATCACGACGGCATCGCGGGAGTTCTGCAGGACCAGCACCTCGGTGCGCGGGTCGACGTGCTGCAGTTGCGGCGCCGAGTGGTAGCCGGCGGCGACGACATGGGTGACGAGGAACCCGGCAGCACCGTTGAACCTCGGGTCGGCCGCCAGATCGAGCGCCGTGTCGGCCCCGTAACTGTGACCGACGAGCATCAGCGAGGCACCGATCGGCACCCCCGCCGCCCGCAGACCGTCCCACACCATCGCCGCGTAGCGATTGTCGTCGACCGACGTCGAACGCGAGGAGGCGTAGGCGTACCGATCGACGTCGCGGACGGTGCGATGGCGCTGGTCGAGACCGACGTCGATCCCCGACAGGTCGGTGACGCCCGGAAGCACGACCAGGTAGTGCCCGCCGGCGAAGCGCACGAGCCCGAACTCGTCGTCGCCGATCTGGACCTCACCGCCGATGTCGGTCAGCGCCCGCAGCACCACGTTGCGACCACGTTCGGTCGGTGTCGATCCGCTGACCGAGTACGGCGAGCGGAGTTCGGCGTCGTAGGTCTGACCGAGGTCGCCGAACCGCGACGAGAACGCCGCGGAGGGGTCGACCACGGCGCCGGTGGGTGGGAGCAACGATCGGGCGTCGGCACCGGCTCGGCGCCACAGTTCGAACACGGTCGCCGGGTCGCCGCCGATCAGTCGATCGGACGACTCCGACCGATCGGCCACCAGCCGCACGAACGACAGGCTGACCCAGAGTTCGGTGCTGGCCGCCGACAGGTGGTGCAGGACCGCCGCCGTTGCGGCGCCGCCCGACAACTGCAGTTGGACGACGTCGCCTTCGAGGTCGAACCGGGTTCGGAACCAGGCATCGGCGCGAACTGCCCACGCTGCCGCTGTGCGCCGAGCACGATCGGTGTCGATCCAGGAGGCGCTCACAGTTCGACCCATCGCGCCGGCCGCGTCGGGGGCCGTCGGAGCAGTTGTTCGACGGGGGTGAGGTGCCGGTAGCGCTCGACCGAACGGGCGAACTCGGCACACACCTCGGCTCGTGCGTCGCACACCGCTGCGATCCGGGTCAGCTCGTCACCGGCGGCGACCAGCGCCCCACGGGTGCGCCTCAGCGACTCGTCGATCGTGTCGTGCACGGGGCCGGCGGCCACGAACCCGATCGCCCACCGCGCGATCTCGGCGGCTTCCCGCAGCAGGTGCTCGCCCGTGATCCGGTACCGCCGGGCGGCGTCTCGATACTCGGCGGCAGTCGGCACACCTCGACTCCTGCACCTCGATGCTGATCGGCGGACCGTTGACCCGGTGGTCGGCGAACTCGCTGAGAGGGTAGGAGGCGTCGGGAGGCGACGCTCGGGGAGGACTCCCCCGTGGGCGCCGCACGGCTGCCGTGTGTCGAGTCAGGCCAGCTGCTGTGCGTCGAGCGCGTAGAGGTCGTCCGCCGGTGCCAACACGGCGGGCAGCAGACCCTGCACCCCGGGGAGCACCTGCTCGCCGAAGAACCTGGCGCTGGTCAGCTTGGCGACACGGAACTCGTCGTCGTCGCCGGCTCCGGCGCCGATCGCCAGCACCGACTTCGCCAGCAGTCCGGCGCACACCGTGGTGCCGAGCAACCGCAGATACGGAACCGACGACCCCAACAGTGAACGCGGATCGTCGCGACCGACCACCAGCAGATGATCGGTCGCCTGGCGGGCGCTGTCGACCGCCTGTCGCAGCTGGTCGCCGAACCCGCCCATCCCGTCGACGGCCGCCAGTCGCTCGGCCCGATCGTCGAACTCGTCGAGCAGGTCGGTGACCACACCGCCGCCCCGCATGCTCAGCTTGCGACCGACCAGGTCGGCCGCCTGGATGCCATTGGTGCCCTCGTAGATCGCCGCGATCCGGGCATCGCGGTAGTGCTGGGCGGCGCCGGTCTCCTCGACGTACCCCATCCCGCCGTGGATCTGCAGCGCCAGCGACGTCATCTCGTTGCCGACGTCGGTGCAGACACCCTTGGTGAGCGGGATCAGCAGGTCGGCCAGCTCCTGCCAACTCCGCGCCGCGTCGACGTCGCCGGCGGTGCGGGCCGCGTCGGCCCGGTCGAGCGCACCGGCATTGGTGTACACGAGGCACCGCATGGCGTCGATCCAGGCTCGCTGTGTCATCAGCATCCGACGCACGTCGGGGTGCTCGATGATCGGGCTCGACACGCCGGCCGGGGCGCCGACGGCGCGGCCCTGGAGCCGATCCTGCGAATACTGCAGCGCCTGCTGATACGCCCGCTCGCTGATCGCCAGACCCTGCAGACCGACCGAGAGCCGGGCGTTGTTCATCATCGTGAACATGTTGCGCATCCCGTCGTGCTCGCCGCCCACCAGCCAGCCGATGGCGTCCTCGTACGACATCACGCACGTCGGCGATCCGTGGATGCCGAGCTTGTGCTCGATCGACACGCAGTGCGCCGCATTGCGCTCGCCGAGCGAGCCGTCGGGGTTCACCAGGAACTTCGGCACCAGGAACATCGAGATGCCCTTCGTGCCGGGAGGCGAGCCGGGCGTGCGGGCCAGCACGAGATGGACCAGGTTCTCGGCGCAGTCGTGTTCGCCCCAGGTGATGAAGATCTTCTGACCGGTGACCTTCCAGGCGCCGTCGCCGGAGCCCTCGACGGGCACCGCCTTGCTGGTGACGGCACCGACATCGGAACCGGCGTGGGGCTCGGTCAGGTTCATCGTGCCGGTCCACTCCCCGGTCAGCATCTTGGGGAGGTACGTCGCCTTCTGCTGATCCGAGCCGTGGGCGTGAACGGCGTCGATCGCACCCTGGGTGAGCAGTGCGCACAGCGAGAACGCCATGTTGGCGCTGGTCAGCATCTCCTGCACGGCGATCGCCGAGATCCACGGGAAGTCGGCTCCGCCGTAGTCGGCGTCGAACGGCATCGCCCCGAACCCGGTGTCGACCCACTTCTGATAGGCGGGCGGGAAGCTGGGCGGCGTGACGACCGTGCCGTCCGGCTGCCACGTGGCACCGATCGTGTCGCCATCCCGATTGGTCGGGGCCACGACCTCCGCCATGAACCTGCCGACTTCGGCCAACACCTCGTGGATCGTTTCCGAATCGACGTGCCCGAATCGTTCGGTCGAGACGATGCCGTCGAGGTCGGCGACGTGGTCCATGACGAATCTGAT
>DATCZG010000026.1:0-25495 GCA_036526035.1 Ilumatobacter sp.
CTGTTCGTCGCCACGAAACTCGATCTCGACGTGATGGGCTACGACGACGTGCTGCGCACCGCCGACGAGAGCCGCCGCCGGCTCGGCGTCGACATCATCGACCTGTTCTACGTCCACGTTCCCGTCGAGACCTACGACCCCGCCACGACGCTGCCGGCGCTCGACCGGGCCGTCGACGAGGGCCTGATCGCCCGGATCGGGCTGAGCAACTTCCCGACCGGGATGCTGCTCGACGCGCTCGACCGTCTCGAGCACCCACCGTTCGCCCACCAGATCGAGATGCACCCGTTGCTGCAGCAACGCGAGCTGCACGCGCTGGCGATCGAGCACGCCCATTGGGTGATCGGCTTCAGCCCACTCATGCGCGGCCTGGTCGGCGAGATCGAGGAACTCCGCCAGATCGCCGAACGCCACGGTGTGAGCCCGGCCGAGGTCAGCATCGCCTGGCTGCATTCGCTGCCGAACGTCGCCACCCTGGTGCACAGCACCAATCCCCGCCGCCTCGCCGCCGGGGGTCATGGCCCGACGGTGCAACTCGGGGCCGACGATCTGGCGGCGGTCTCGGCGATCGACCGCGAGTGGCGGGCCTACGACGACCGTTCCGACCCCTGGCACCAACCGGGAGGGGTGTGACGTGACCGGTCACACCGCCCCTACGCCACGCGGCTGCAGCCCGTCGGGCTTCCGGCACGGGTTCAGCACGCACTGGATCGACGTCGACCGCGACGACGCCGGGTGGTTCGTCGAGATCCTGACGAACGCGATCGGGGTCGGCTACCGGCGCTTCGACTGCAGCCCGCTGTGGGACACCGAGGCGGTGCTGGGCACGGCGGTCGATCGGGCCGCCGTCGGGCGCGACGAGCTGTTCGTGACCACCGTGGTGCCCTATGGCCGGCTCGGCGAGCGCGGCACCCGCGAGTCGATCCACGCCAGCCTCGAGCGGCTCGGGCTCGACCACCTCGACGCCGTCTTCGTGTCGGCTCCCCTCCCGGGTTGGGACGTCGCCGGTACCGCGGCGGCGTTGAACTCCCTCGTCGAGTCGGGGCTCGTCACGCACGTCGGCGCCCGCTACATGTCGCTCGCCGACGTCGGGTCGTTCATCGATCACCTCGCGACACCGATGTTCGGCCATCTCACCGAGCTGCACCCGCTGTGGCCGGCCGGCGAACTGCGCGCCCACGCCGTCGAGCACGGCTACTGGGTCGTCGCCGACAGCCCGATGATGCAGGGGGTGGTCGGCGAGATCCGAGAGATCCGCCGGGCGGCCTCCCGGTCCGGCGGGTCACCGTTCCAGGTCACATTGGCCTGGCTGCACGGGCTCGCCAACGTCGCCACGAGCACCTGGGTGCACGATCCGGTCCGCATGGCCGAGAACCTGCGCGCCGACGAGATCGACCTCGACCCCGACACGGTCGCCGAGATCGGGGCGATCACCCGCCGGTGGTCGGGGGCACCGAACCTGCATCCGGTGTCGCCGGGCTGACCGGCGGCGGCCGGGCGCGGTCACGTGCGGGTGACGCGGACCGGCAGCTCGGTGTAGCCGTGGACGAACGACGAGAACGTGCGGGTCGGCTCGGCCACCACCTCGACGCGTTCGAACCGCTCGAGGATCTCTTCCCAGAGGATCCGCAACTGCATCTCGGCGAGCCGGCTGCCCATGCAGCGGTGGATGCCGTAGCCGAAGGCGAGCTGCTGGTCGGCGTTGGGGCGTTCGATGTCGATCACGTCACCGTTGTCGAACACGTCTTCGTCGCGGTTCGCCGACAGGTACCACATCAGCAGCTGGTCGTCCTTGCGGATCTGCTTGCCGCCGAGCACGGTGTCGCACGTGGCGGTGCGCCGCATGTACGCCAGCGGGGTCTGCCAGCGGATGATCTCCTGCACCATGTTGCGGATCAGATCGGGGTTGGCGATCAGCTTGTCGTACTGCTCGGGGAACTGGTTGAGCCCGTAGACGCTGCCCGACATCGTGTTGCGGGTGGTGTCGTTGCCGCCGACGATCAACAACAGCAGGTTGCCGAGGTGCTGCATCGCGGTCATGTCCTTGGTGGCCTCGCCGTGGACCAGCATCGACACCAGATCGTGGCCCGGGTTCTCGCGGCGCTCTTCCCACAACCGCGAGAAGTAGTGGACGCACTCGAGCAACTCTTCGCGGCGCTGCTCGTGCGACTCGACGATGCCGCCGGGCTCGGGGATCGCGAACACGACGTCGGACCAACGGGTCAGCTTGCGGCGGTCCTCGAACGGGAAGTCGAACAGCGTCGCCAGCATCCGGGTGGTCAGCTCGATCGACACCGTGTCGACCCAGTCGAACGTCTCACCCTCGGGCAGCGAGTCGAGCACCTCGACGGTGCGCTCGCGGATCATCGGCTCGACGTTCTGGAGGTTGCGGGGCTGCACCGACGGGGTGACCGTGCGGCGCTGCTCGCGGTGTTCGGGCGGGTCCATGGCGATGAACGTCATGATCCGCTGCTCTTCGGGGGGCAGCCGGTCGACCGGCAACCCGAGCGTGATCCCGGCCGCGCTCGAGTAGGTCTGCCAGTCGCTCTCGACCGTCTTGATGTCCTCGTGCTTGACGACCGACCAGTAGCGGCCGGCGGTGGCGATCTCGTTGAAGTGGATCGGGTCCTCGCGCCGCAGCCGCTCGAAATGGCGGTGCCACCGGTCGGCGGCGAACAGGTGCGGGTTCGCCGGGTTGATGTCTTCGATCGCCAGGTCGGCGGCGTCGGGCGCCTCGGCGCCCATCTCGGCCATCTCCTGTTCGGGGGTGCGGAAATCGGCGTCCGGAACCGGGATGCTCTGGGCTCGGGCCATTCGGGTGTCGCTCATCGGGGATGCTCCCACTGCTCGTCGAGGGGCCGAAGCGCGCCGGCCGCGGACCGTGTGCGGTCATCTGCCGAACCAGCCTGGCACACGGCGGCGGCGCGACCCGAGCCAGCCGGGCCGCGCGTCAGGCGGCGAGCGTGTCGATGAGGTGGTCGAGCGCGGCGCGGGGCTGGCGGGTTGCGCCCCGCTCGCGGGCGGCCGTCCAGCCGTCGGCGCCGAGTTCGGCGACCAACCGGTTGCGCAGCACCCTGCGCACCGCGAACCCGCTCAACGAACGTTGCGGCATCCGCTTGGTCACGCCGAGCGCCTCGGCGGCCGCCACGGCCGCGCCGCGTTCGGCCGCCACCAGCGCAGCCAGCACGACACAGTCGAACACCACGAGCGGCGGCTCCCAGCGGCGTTCGAACCGGGCGACGGCACGCAGGTCGGCGACGAGCTCGTCGAGCGGCGCCGTCCGGCAGCCGGTGACCGCCCGCAGCAACGGCACGTACAACGCGGTGAAGCGCGGACCGGGCAGGTCGGCCAGCAGCTCGGCAGCGGCGACGGCCTCGTCGCTGCGGCCGAGCAGGTGCAGGGCGACCGCCAGGTCGCCGACCAGGATCGGGTCGCCGTCGAGGCGGCCGCGCAGCCGCCGCTCGACCCCCACCAGATCGTCGACACCGAGCGCCACGAACAGCGCCTCGGCCGCCGCGGCGAGGTCGGCGCCACCGAATGCGATCTCGGCCCGCAGGTAGGCGGACATCGCCGTGGCACCGATGCGGGCCTCGAACTCGCCGAGCGCCCGATTCGCATCGGCCGGAGCGGTCGCCGCGAGATGGTGCACCCGCAGGGCGCACCCGATCCGCCACCGCAGCTCGTGGTCGGCGCGGCAGAACCGTTCGGCGATCGAGTGCGACGTCTCGAAGTCACCGAAGGCCTCGGCGACCAGCATCTCGGCGAGCGCGAGCTGCTCGGCCGTTTCGGGCTCGGCGACGGCGGGGAGCTGCCGCAACTCGGGCATCACCGACCTGATCACGTCGAACCGGCCGGCCCCGATCAGCGCCCACGCCGAGTGCGCGAACACGTCGACCGCGGCCCGGCCGTCGGCCGATTCGAGCGCGAAACGCAACGCGGCGTGCTGGTTGCCGACCTCGCTCGTGGGGCTCAGCCAGCCGGGCACGTCGACGTCGAAGACGTGCCGACGCGACCACTCGGTGATCCAGGCGAGGTGCCGCCGGCGGATCTCGGCCTGTTCGTCACCGAGCATCTCGAACGCGAACGCCCGCACCGTCTCGAGCATCGAGAAGCGGGGCCCGGCCGGCGTCCGACCCGTCTGCAGCATCGACTGCTCGGCGAGCGTGGTGACGATCGCCCGCACCCGGCCGGCATCGATCGACGCGTCGCTCGCCACGTGCACTGCGGCGTCGATGGTGAAGCCGTCCTCGAACACGGCGAGACGGCCGAACACGCTCCGGGTCGGTTCGTCCATCAAGTCGACGCTCCACTGGATCGTCGAGCGCAGCGAGCGGTGCCGGTCGACCCGCCGCCGATCACGGCGTGACGACGGGCCGAGCAGGTCGGACACCACCTGGGCGATGCCCGACGTCGCGATCCGCGACGCGGCCAGCTCGATCGCCAGCGGAAGCCCGTCGAGCGCGATGCAGACGTCGGTGATCCGTTCGAGTTCGGCCGGCGACGGATCGAAATGCGGGTCGATCGACCGCGCCCGGTCGACGAACAGCCGGATCGCATCGCTGCCCGGCCCGCCGCCGGCCTGGCCGGGAGCCGACGGCGGATCGGTGGTCGCCACCGGCATCGGCCCCAGCGGCAGGGTCTGCTCACCGGGCAGCGCGAGCGCTTCGCGGCTGGTGGCGACGATCCGGATGCCCGGGCACTCGGCGAGCAGGTCGTCGACCATCTCGGCGGCGGCGTCGACGACGTGCTCGCAGTTGTCGATCACGAGGTGGGCGTTCCAGCCCCGCAGCGCACCCCAGTCACCGCTCGCCGGGAGGCCGAGCGCGGCGAGCAGGCGGTTCTTGACGTCGTCGGTGCCGGCGGTCGACAGATCGACGAACCAGGCGCCGTCGGCGAGGCCACCGACGACTTCGGCGGCGTGCTCGATCGCCAGCCTGGTCTTGCCGGCGCCGCCGGTGCCGACCACGGTGACCAGCCGGTGATCGGCCGCCAGCCTCGTCAGCGCCGACAGCTCCCGCTGGCGGCCGACGAACGAGGTGCGGATCTCGGGCAGGCCGTCGGACGCCGTCGGCGCGGTGCGCAGCGGTAGCCCCGGCTCACCATCGATCACGAGCTCGTGCACCACTTCGGGCCGCCGCAGGTCTTTGAGCAGGTGATGGCCGCGCGGCTCGGTGATCGCTCCGTCGGGGAACTGCCCGACGACCGCCGCAGCGCGTTCGGACAGCACCACCTGGCCGCCGTTGGCGATCGCCATCAGGCGAGCCGTCCGGTTGACCGCCGGCCCGAAGTAGTCACCGTCGCGCTCGTCGGCCTCGCCGGTGTTGATCGCCATCCGGCTGCGGATCGGGAGTTCGGCGGGCCAGGGCTCTGACCGCAACGCCCGCTGGGCGTCGACGGCCGCCGCGACGGCCCGACCGGCACCGGCGAACGCCGCCGCGAACCCGTCGCCGCCGGTCGCGAACACGTGGCCGCCGTGCCGCTCGATCGCCGCCCGCACCAGCGTGTCGTGACGGGCGAGCAGCCCGGGCATCACCGTGGGGGCGCGCTCCCAGGCGGCGGTCGATCCCTGGATGTCGGTGAACAGGAACGACACCGTGCCCGACGGGGGCGCCCCGAGGGTCGCGGGTGCGGCGTTCACAGGTCGGACGCCTCGTCGAGGCCGTCGGCGGCGTCCCGCCGCAGCGCGTCGGCGACGTGCCCGTACATCCCGCGCTTGAGACCGGCGAGCGACCCCACCGCCTTCGGCGCCCGCTGCGCGGCGATCTCGAGGGCGCGATCGACGACCCGGTCGGGCGGACAGACCTCGTGCACGATTCCCGCCGCGAGCGCCTGCTCGGCGGGGAACCGGTGGCCGGTGGTCACAGCGAGGTTGGCGGTGGCCGGCGACAGCTTCGCGGCGACCAGGGCGTGCTCACCGGCGGTCAGGTCCATCACGAGATCGACCTCGGGGAGGCACCAAAAGCCGCGGTCGGCGCGCATCACCGTGACGTCATGACACAGGCTGAGCAGCGCGCCCGCACCGAACGCGTGGCCGGTGACGGCGGCGACGGTCGGACAGCCGAGTTCGATCACCCGCGCCAGCAGCACATGGACCGAGGCGAGGTACGGGAAGAACTGCGAGGGATGGTCGTCGAGGTAGTCGAGGTCGAGGCCGTTCGACCAGATCTTCCCACCGCCGACGGTGACCAGCGCCCGCGGTCCGGTGCCGGCCTCGAGGCCCTCGAGCACCCGGTGGAACTCGGCGAGGACGTGCGGCGACATCCGGTTCTCGTCATCGCCGAGATCGACGACGGTGATGTCTCCGCGCTGCGCCACAGCCACCGCCGCAAAGTATCAGCACGGCGGAGCGGCCCGCTCGGCGAGCGGCTGCGTCAGGCCACGACGAACGTCGCGACCATGCCGGCGTCGTAGTGACCCGGAAGGTGGCAGCCGATCCACACCTCACCGGCTTCGAGGAACTTGACCGTGATGTCGCCGACGGCACCCGGGTCGAGCGTGATCGCCGCCACGTCGCCGTGATGCCCGGCTTCGCCGTGGTCGCCATGATCGGCCGAGTCGGCGAACTCCTCCTGCTGGTGCTCGGTGCCGAACATCGCCTCGTGTGGCACGACACCGGTGTTGGTGAACCGGAACGTGATCGCCTCGCCGAGAGGCAGTTCCCCGAGATCGGCGACGAAGCCGAACTCGACCATCTCGATCTCGATGACGGTGCCCTCGTCGGTCACGGTCGCCGCGTCGTCATCGCCGTGCTGACCGTCGTCCTCCGGCTCTTCGACCATCTCGTCGACGCCGTCGGTTCCGGGAACCGCCATGCCGGATCCGTGGGCCTCCATGCCCCCGTCGTCGCCGTGCCCCGCGGTGTCGGTATCGCCCGGTGACGCGTCGGCGGCATCGTTCCCGTCACCGTGGTCGCCATCGAGGTGGGTGTCGTGCTGGTCGTCGCCGCCGGCGAGCACCTCGATACCGACACCCTCGGCCGCGATCGCGTCGGTGGCGTCGGTGGCGTCGGTGGCGTCGGGGCCGTCGGCCCCGCAGGCGGCGACCACGAGGGCGAGCGCTGCGATCAGTGCCCGACTCGTGTAGGTCCTTGACGTCCGACGAATACGCATGATCCCTACTGTGACCAGCGCCGCGCGAACCCTCAAGGGCCGAAAGTCCACTGGTCCACAGTGCGATCCGATGACGGGGTTCGATCGGCAGCTGATCGCGGCAGGCGAACCCGTCCGGCCAGGCGGATCGAGCACCGGCACCGGATCGACGGGCGTTCGGCGGGTCGGCAACCCCGACCGGGCGCGGTACCCGGCGCTCCCGAGGCGTCACATGCGGACGCGTTCGTGGCGCGGGTCGTACATCGACCGCAACGAGGCGCGGGCCGCGAACCGCTCGCCGGCGACGACGATCTCGAACCGGCCGTCGCGCACGAGGTCGGCGGTGACGCCGTCGGCGTGTTCGACGTAGCCGAAGCCCATCGCCCCGCCGAGGGTGTGCCCGTAGGCGCCCGAGCGCACATAGCCGACGGGTTCGCCGTCGAGCAGGATCGGCTCCTCGCCGTGGAGCAGCGGCTCGGGGTCGGTGAGCAGGAACTGCACGAGCCGGTTCGTGTACGGCCGCCGCTCGTACTGCGCCGCCAGCGCGTCGCGGCCGACGAACCCGCCCGGCTTGTCGAAGTCGACCGCGAACCCGAGGCCCGCCTCGAGCGGCGAGTCGGAGTTCTCGACGTCGAGCCCGTAGTCGAGCCGGCCGGCCTCGGTGCGGGTGCTCTCGAGCGTCGCCATGCCGGCGTGGACGAGTCCGTGCGCGGCGCCGGCGGCGACCAGCCGGTCGTACACCCCGACGGCGAACTCGCTCGGCACGAACAGCTCCCAACCGAGTTCGCCGACGAAGCTCATCCGCACCGCCAGCGCCCTGGCGTGGTGGACGTCGATCTCTCGGGCGGTCAGGTACGGGAAGGCGTCGTTCGACAGGTCGGCCGTGGTGAGCTCGCCGAGCAGCGCCCGCGAGGCGGGACCCTGCACGCTGAGCAGGGCGACGCCCGAGGTGACGTCGGTGACGTACACCCGCTCGCCGTCGCGGGTGGCGCGCCGCAGCAGCGTGGCGACCCGCCGGTGGAAGGCCTCGGCGACGACGACCTGGAAGCGGTCGTCGGCCAGCCGGGTGATCGTGACGTCGGCCATCACCCCGCCGGACGAGTTCATCCACTGGGTGTAGACGCACCTCCCGACGGGCACCGCGACGTCGGCGCCCGAGAGCCGGTTGAGCAGCGATTCGGCGTCGGCGCCCTGCACCAGGAAGTTCGACATCGCCGACATGTCGAACAGCGCCACGGCGCCGCGCACCGCCCGGTGCTCGGCGGCGTGGTACTCGAACCAGTCGGGGCGTCCGTACGTGTAGCGGAACTCGATCCGCGCGTCAGGCGGCGCGAAATACGACGTGTTCTCCCAGCCCGACGACTCGGCGAACCGGGCCCCGGCCGCCACCAGCCGCTCGTGCAGCGGCGACCGCCGCACGCCGCGGGCGGTGGCCGGCTGCGAGTGGGGCCACGACCCGGTCGAGTGCAGGCGGCCGAGCAGTTCGACGCTGCGCTCGGTGAGATAGGGGCGGCTGGTCTGCCACCGCTGGAGGCGGGCGACGTCGACGCCGGTGACGTCGAGCGGGGGCACGCCGTCGACGATCCAGCTCGCCATCACCGAACCGGCGCCGCCGCCGGTGAGGATCCCGAGCGAGTTGAACCCGGCCGCCACGAAGAACCCGTCGAGTTCGGGCGCCTCGCCCATCAAGAACCCGTTGTCGGGTGTGAAGCTCTCGGGCCCGGTGAACAGCTTGCGCACCCCGACGTCGGCCAGGCCGGGCAGGATCTCCATCGCGTACTCGAGGAACGGTGCCAGCCGGTCCCAGTCGGACGGGATCTCACCGAAGCTGAAGTCGTCGGGGATCCGTTCCGTCGACCACGGCGCGGCGACCGGCTCGAACAGGCCGACCATCAGCCCCCCGGTCTCCTCGCGGTAGTAGGCGAAGCGGTCGGGGTCCTCGAAGATCGGCAGGTCGGGTGACACCCCCTCGAACGGCTCGGTGACCAGGTAGGCGTGCTCGATCGCCTGCAACGGCACCGCCACCCCGGCGAGGGCGGCGAGCTGGCGGGCCCACATCCCGGCGCAGTTGACGACGTACTCGGCCTCGATCGACCCGTGGGTGGTCTCGACGCCGGCGACCCGGCCGCCGCGGCGGGTGATGCCGGTGACCGGCACCCCCTGGATGATCCGCACCCCGCGGGCCCGCGCCCCGGCGGCCAGCGACATCGCCACGTTGTAGGGGTCGGCGCGGCCCTCGCTGGCCGTGAAGAACCCGCCGATCACGTCGGTCGGGTCGATGTGCGGCCACAGGTCGGCCACCTCGCGGGGCGAGATCTCGTGGCGGTCGATCCCCATCAACCCCATGAAGTCGGCCTCGCGGCGCAGCTTGTGCATGCGCTCGGGGTTGCTCGCCGTCTGCAGGTAGCCGCAGGCCCGGAAGCCGGTCGACAGCCCGGTCTCGTCCTCGAGCACCCGGTACAGGTCGGTCGAGTACTTCGTCATCCACGCCAACGTCTCGGTCGTCATGCCGCCCGACACGATCAGCCCGGCGGCGTGCCACGTGGTGCCCGAGGTGAGCTGGTCGCGTTCGAGCAGCACGACGTCGGTCCAGCCGAGCTTGGCGAGGTGGTAGGCGACGCTGGTACCGATCACACCACCACCGATGATCACGACCCGCGCCCGGTCGGGCAGGTCGGCCTGCGTCGGACCCATGGACTCATGCTCGCGCACCGACCACCGGCACACGGAACGCTGGCGATCGGTGGCGGTGCGCCCGAACGGTCACCGACCCGCAGCGCGCCCGACGGCGTCACTACGCTCGCCACAATGGTTCCTCGCCGCTCCGCGACACCTGACCGAATTCGACGGAACGCATCGTGAAGCTCGCCGGCGAGGTCGCCGCCGCACTCGTCGAGCGCGGGGCGGACACCGTGTTCGGGGTGCCGGGAGGCGGCGCCAATCTCGACCTCGTCGGTGCCGCCCAGGCGGCCGGGCTGCGATTCGTGCTCGCCCACGGCGAGACCAACGGGGCGATCATGGCATCCACGTACGGGCTGCTCACCGGCCGTCCGGCGATGGCGATCGCGACGCGCGGGCCGGGTGTCACCGCCAGCGTCAACGGCGCCGCCCAGGCGACACTCGATCGTTTCCCGTTGCTGCTGGTCACCGACTGCGTGCCGGCCGGCGACCGTGAGCGGGTCGCCCACCAGAGGGTCGACCAGCGGTCGGTCATGCGGCCGGTCACCAAGTGGTCGGGCACCATCGGGGCCGACGACGCAGCGGCCGACACCGCCCGCGCCGCGCTCGAGCTCGCCGCCCGGGCCCCACGCGGCGCGGTGCACCTCGACTTCGACCCCGCCGGATCGAGCGAACCGGTCGGGCGATCGTCGCCGACCACCCCCTCCCCGACAACCGATCGCGACCGGGTCAGCGCCCTGCTCGCGAGCGCAGCCCGGCCGGTGGTCATCGCCGGGATCGAGTGCGTCGACGACGCCGACGCCGTGCTGGCCGGTCTCGAGCGGCTCGGCTGTCCGGTGCTCACCACCTATCAGGCGGTCGGACTGCTGCCGCCCGGCCATCCGCAGCGTGCCGGCCTGTACACGAGCGGTGCGGTCGAACGGCCGCTGCTGTCGGAGGCCGACCTCGTGATCGCCGTCGGGCTCGACACGGTCGAACCGATGCCGACCCCCTGGGGCTACGACGCCCCCGTCGTGTCGATCTCGAACCTCCCCCCGGCGTCGACGTTCCTCCCTGCCGACATCGCCCTGACGGGACCGGTGGCGACGTTGCTCGGCGACCTCGCCGGCTCCGCGGCACACGGCTGGACCCGCGACGCCGGCGCTGTCGCGCTCGAGCGCACCCGTAGCACCCTCGGCGAGTTCTCGGGTTCGGGTTTCGGCCCGGTGGATCTGACCCTCGCCGTCGCCCGGGCGGCACCGCCCGGGGTGACCGCGACGGTCGACGCCGGGGCGCACTTCCTGGCCATCATGCCGTTCTGGAACCCGACCGCCGTCCACCGGCTGCTGATCTCGAACGGCCTGGCGACGATGGGCTTCGCGCTGCCGGCGGCGATCGGTGCCGCCCTCGCCCGGCCCGGCGAGCCGGTCGTGTGCCTGGTGGGAGACGGCGGGCTCGGCATGACCCTCGCCGAACTCGAGACCGTTGCCAGGCTCCGACTACCGATCACCGTCGTCGTGTTCGATGACGCCGCTCTCAGTCTGATCGAGGTCAAGCAGCGGCCGGGGCAGGGTGGCGAGGGGGCGGTGAGGTACCGGCCGGTCGACTTCGCCGGCGTGGCGCAGGCGATGGGTGTCGAGGCCCACGTCGCCACCGACACCGCCCACGTCGAGCGGCTCGTCCACGATGGGTGGGACCGGCCGCGTTTGATCGACGCCCGGATCGACCCGTCGCCCTACGCCGGCCTGATCCGGGCCACCAGGGGCTGATCGGCTAGGTTTCGATCGACATCGGTACCGCATCTGGGGGGTTCTCATGGGCATCAAGTTGGCCGTCTTCCGCGACGTTTCGGAAGGCCTGCAAGAAGGACAGTTCGCTGTCGGGGATCGGCGGGTGATCGACTCACTCGACGAGCTCGACCCGACGTTCAAAGCCCTGATGGACGATCCGGTGACCCAGATCCTCGGCATCGTGGGCCCCGGTGGTCGTGCCAACATGACGCCGATGTGGTTCGACTACGACGGCGACCAGATCCTCGTCAACTGCGCAGCGCACCGCACCAAGACGCAGTGGATCCGCGACAACCCGCGGTTGACGAGCCTGCTCGTCAACCCGGCGAACTCGTACCACTGGATGAGCATCAAACACACCGTGGTCGAGGAGATCTCCGAGGACGACCCGGTGCGCGGGCCGGGTGTCACCGAACAACTCGACAAGATCTGGACGAAGTACACGCAGCAGCCGCCGCCGTACGGGTTGCGCGACCCGAGCATCGACGAGCGTCGGGTGCTGTTCCGCTGCGACATCGACCAGATCGCGACGTTCGGCAAGCCCTGAGCCCCGCGCCGTGGAGATCGCCGTCGTCGGGGGCTCCCTCGGCGGACTGACCGCCGCGTGTCTGCTCGCCGACGACGGCCATGACGTCACCGTCTACGAGCGCTCGTCGGCGCCGCTGGAGGAACGCGGTGCCGGCATCGGGTTGCTCCCGATGACCTCCCGCTACGTGAGCGAACGGGGCGGTGTCGACCTCGCTGCGGTGTCGATCGCGACGTCGTTCATCCGCACCCTGCACCGCGACGGGTCGGTGCTCCACGAGGTCGCCCATCCCTACCTGTTCAGCTCGTGGAACACCGTCTACCGGGAGATGCTGGGCTGCTTCGACCGCGACCGCTACCGCCTCGGACACGAGATGACGGTGCTCGACCCGACGACGCCGCGGATCGGGTTCGCGAACGGGAGCCACGTCGAACCCGACGTGGTGGTGTGTGCCGACGGTGTCGGGTCGGCGGCGAGGCGGTCGTTCGATCCCGGGGCGAGTCCCGACTACGCCGGATACGTCGCGTGGCGCGGGGTCGTCCCCGAGGTCGAGCTCAGCGCCGCGACGCGATCACGGCTGAACGACGCGATCACCTACTACGTGTACGCGAACAGCCACATCCTCGTGTACCCGATCCCGGCCCGCGACGGGTCGGTGGCGGAGGGCGACCGGCTGATGAACATCGTCTGGTACCGCAACTACCGCGACGGCGACGACCTCGCCGACTTGATGACCGACCGGTCGGGCACGTTGCGCGAGGTATCGCTGCCACCGGGGGCGGTCCGTGACGAACACGCTGCCGAGGCCAGGGCGGTCGCCGCCGCACGCCTGCCGGGATGCATCGCCGAGGTGGTCGCCATGATCGACGACCTCTTCGTGCAGGTGATCTACGACCTCGCCGTCGGGCGCATGGTGGTCGGCAAGGCAGCGCTGATCGGCGATGCCGCCTTCGCGGTGCGACCGCACGCCGCCGCCGGCACCGCCAAGGCCGCCGCCGACGCGTGGACGCTACGTGACGCGTTCGCCGCCCACCCCGGTGATGTCGCGGCGGCGCTCGCCGCCTGGGAGGCGCCCCAGCTCGAACTCGGTCGCACCCTGCTGGCACGAACCCGCGCGATCGGTCGGCGGTCGCAGTTCGACGACCGTTGGGTACCCGGCGACCCCGATCTCGTCTTCGGCCTCTACGCCCCGGGGAACTGATGAGCGGGCGTCGGCAGACCGCGGTTCGGATGTACGAGGCGGCGGCGCGGCTGCTCGACGCGGTCGACGAACCGCAGCGATCCGACCTCGCATGGGCGTGGCCGAGCGACGACGAACGGACCCGGTGGTTCTACACCCCGACCGACCACGGTGGGCTGCCGTTGGCCGACATGACGCCACCACAGCAGCGGATGGCGTTCCAGCTGATGGCGACCGGCATGTCCACCGCCGGGTTCGTCACCGCGTCGACGATCATCGGGCTCGAGAACGTGCTCGACCACGTCGAGGGCTTCACCACCTCGTGGGGTCGCCGCCGCGGTCGCGACCCCCAGCTCTACTACGTCCGCCTGTTCGGCGTGCCCTCCGCCGACGGGTCGTGGGCGTGGAGGATCGGCGGCCACCACCTCTCGCTCAACTTCACGATCATCGACGGGGAGCTCGGCGGGTCGACCCCGCTGTTCCTCGGCGCCGACCCCGCCTCGGCACCGTTGCTCGGCCCGCACCCGCTGCGCCCGCTCGAGGGCGTCGAGGACCTGGCGCGCGATCTGGTGCGGTCGTTCGACGCGCACCAGCGGGCCAGCGCCATCGTCAGCCCGCGGGCGCCGACCGATCTGGTGCTCGTCAACCGGCCGTACCTGACCGACGGCGACGGCCCGGTGGCGCTGCGCGACCTGTGGCGCGGCCGACTCCCACCCGACTTCGACGAGTTGGCGGTCAGGATCCAGGCGGCCGC
Source organism: Ilumatobacter sp. (assembly GCA_036526035.1). GTDB lineage: Bacteria > Actinomycetota > Acidimicrobiia > Acidimicrobiales > Ilumatobacteraceae > Ilumatobacter. The sequence continues at coordinate 13,997 of DATCZG010000026.1, forward strand.
CGACGACCTCGCCGGCCTGACGCCCGGCGACGTCGCCGCACTTTCGTGGTCGACCGAGCCGAAGGGGCTGGCCGCCGCCGGGATGCGCAGCGAGCAGCGCGAGATGCTCGACGAACTGCTGATGCGGTACGCCCGCCGACTCCCGGACGAGATCGCCGACGAGGAGTGTGCCAAGTTCGCCGCCGAACGGCTCGACGCAGTGCACGTGTTGTGGGCCGGCGGGCTCGAGCCCGGTGAGGCGCACTACTACCGGCTGCACGGCCCCAGCCTGCTCGCCGAGTACGACAACACGGCGCGCGGCGCCAACCACGTCCACACCGTGTGGCGCGACCCACGTGGCGACTTCGCAGACACGCTGGCGCGCCACCGGGCCCACCACGACCACTGAGCCGGTCACCGGCGGCGGGAAGGCTCGACCGGGGCACCCGACCGACACGGTGGCAGCGTGATCCGTGGACCCGGCCGGCCGGCCGGAGAGTCCGCCGGAATCACCGCTGGACGGATGGCGACACGGCACGCTGGCTGGCACCATGGAGGCCGTGAAGGCGCGCGACGTCCGGCGGCTGGCGGTGGTGGCGATGCTGGGGGCAGCCCTGCTGGTCGCCTGCGGCGATGCCGACCCCCGGTTCGACACCCCGCCCGACGCCCCACCGATCGACGTCGCCCAGCTGGTCGCCAGGTCGGCCGACACGGCGATCGCCGTGCAGGGTTTCGTGATCGACCGCGACGGCACGACCCGGCTGTGCGCGGCGGTCATGGAGAGCTACCCACCACAGTGTGGTGAGCCGGCGGTCGAACTCGTCGGGCTCGACCTCACCGCACTGCCTGCCGTACACACCGAGCAGGGCGTGACGTGGCAGGAGTGGGTGGTGCTCACCGTTCAGCGCCGCCAGGACGCCCGTTTCGACGTCGTGTCGGTCGGCGTCCCGCCCGGCAGCTGACGAACGCCGTCGGCGCCTTCGACCGCCGCCCACCCGGCGGCGATCCGAACCCGGCCGGGGCGGGCTGGCGTCGGTAGGTTGGGTCTCGTGCGAGTGTTCGTCACCCACAACCCGGAGGACCGGGCCGCCTACTACGGCCGGGCGCTGCCCGAGCTGGCGGCGATCGCCGAGGTGGTCACCAACCCGCTCGAGCGCGACCTGACCACCGCCGAGCTGATCGACGCCGCCGCCGGCTGCCACGTGATCGTCGCCCACCGCTCGACCCCCGGCGACGCCGAGGTGTTCGAGCAACTGCCCGAGCTGCTGGCGTTCCTGCGCTGCGCGGTCGACATCAGCACGATCGACGTCGCCGCCGCGTCGGCCAACGGGGTGCTCGTCGCCCGGGCCGACAAGAGCTTCATCGCCTCGACCGCCGAGTTGGCGCTCGGCCTGCTGATCGACACGGCGCGCCACATCAGCGCCTCGACCGCCGACTACCGGTCGCACCGGGTGCCCCCGCAGCGGCCCGGGCACCAGCTCGCCGGCCGCACCGCCGGCGTGATCGGGTACGGGGCGATCGGTTCGTACCTGGCGCCGATGCTGGCGGCGCTCGGGATGCACGTGCTGGTGTGCGACCCGTTCGTCACCGTCGACGACCCCCGCTTCACCCAGGTCGCGCTCGCCGACCTGCTGGCCCGCGCCGACGCCGTGTTCCCGCTGACGATCTCCGACGCCGCGACCGAGCATCTGATCGGGGCCGCCGAGCTGGCGGCGATGAAGCCGGGCGCGTTGTTGATCAACGTGTCGCGCGGCGAGGTGCTCGACGAGGCGGCGGTCGCCGCCGCGCTCGACTCGGGCCACCTCGGCGGCCTCGGCATCGACGTCGGCCAGGCCCCCGATCAACGCCCGTCGCCGGCGCTCGCCGCCCGCCCGGGCGTGGTCGCCACCCCCCATCTCGGCGGCCTGACCCCCGAGAACGCCGACGCCCAGGCGGCCAGCAGCGTCGAACAGGTGGCGGCGATGAACGCCGGCCAGGTGCCGCCGCGCACCGTCAACGCCGAGCACGCCACCCGGCTGCGCGAGTTCGTCGGGCGATGAGCGGGCCGTTCGCGCTGCCGCCGGGCACCTGCGACACCCACCTGCACTTCTACGACGCCGCCTACCCCACCGCCCCGACGACGGTGCTGCGCCCGCCCGACGCGACGGTCGCCGGGTACCGCGCCCTGCAGGCCGAGCTCGGCGTCGAACGGCTGGTGGTGGTGCAACCCACCACCTACGGGCTCGACAACCGCTGCCAGCTGGCGGCGATGGCGGCGTTCGGCGCGGCGGCCCGCGGCGTGATGGTGGTCGACGGTGCCACCGACCGGGCCGAGCTGGCCCGGCTGAGCGCGCTCGGGGTGCGCGGGGCGCGGTTCCACATGCTCGCCGGCGGGGCGGTCGGATGGGACGCGCTCGAGGCGGTCGCCGAGCGGGTCGCGCCGTTCGGGTGGCACATCCAGCTGCAGATGAACGGCCTCGAGCTCGGCGATCGGCTCGACCGGCTGCGGCGGCTGCCCGTCGACCTGGTGGTCGATCACGTCGGCCGCTTCATGCCGCCCGCCGGTGTCGAACATCCCGGTTTCGTGGCCCTGCTCGCCCTGCTCGGCGAGGGCCGCACCTGGGTCAAGCTGTCGGCGCCGTACGAGTCGTCACCCGACCTCGAAGCCGTGCTGCCGCTGGTCGACGAGCTGGTTCGCACCCACCCCGACCGGCTGGTGTGGGCGACGAACTGGCCGCATCCCGGCCAGGCCGCACCACCGTCACCGCAACGGCTCGCCGAGCTGTGCCACCGCTGGCTGCCGACCGTCGCACTGCGGCACCGGGTGCTGGTCGACAACCCGGCCGTGCTCTACGGCTTCTGAGTTCGGGGCACACCGCGGGCGGGCGACGGCGTAATGTGACGGCGCATGTCGACGCCCGACGCACCGCTCCCCGAGGTCCACACGGCGCGCCGGCCGGTGGTGCTGGTGTCGATCGACGGGGTCGCGCCGCGCTTCGTCACCCCCGAGCGGATGCCCCGGTTGTGCGCGTTGACGCGCGAGGGCGCCGGCTGCTTCACCGCCCGCAGCGTCGACCCGCCCTGGACCCGGCCGGTGCACGCCTCGATGCTGCGCGGTGTCGACCCGGCCGAGCACGGCCTCGTCGACAACACGATGGCGGCGATCACGACCGACGCACCGTCGGTGCTCGCCGTCGCCAGGCGCGCCGGGCGCACCACCGCCAGCATCGACAACTGGAAACAGCTCGACAGCCTGATCGAGCGCGACGCCGCCACGTTCCGGCTGTTCGTCGACTCGGGCTACGACCCCACCGAGGACGAGCTGATGGTCGACCTGCTGGCCTCGCTGGTGCGCCGGCCGGCGCCGATGCCCGACGTGACGTTCGTCTACCTGTGCCGACCCGACCTGGCCGGTCACGACTCGGGTTGGGGCAGCGCCGGATACCTCGCCGCGCTCTCGGCCGCCGACGCCACGTTCGGGCGGCTGGTCGACGTCGTCGGCGCCGGCACCGATCTCGTCGTCACCACCGACCACGGCGGGCTCGGCAACCACCACGCCACGGCGGTCGACGAGATCATGCAGACGTTCGTCGCGGTGCGTTCGCCGCGGGTCGCGCCCGGCTCGATGTGGCAGACGGCGTCGGTGCTCGACGTCGCCCCGACCGTCGCCGACCTCGCCGGGCTGCCCGCCGAGCGGGCATGGCAGGGCAGCAGCCTGATCGGCAGCGAGCGGCCGGTCGTCGACCACCTCGCCGACCTGCTGCGGGCGTCGCAGCAGCACACCTACGGCGAGCACGTGACGATGCTCGCCCACAGCCTGCAGACCGCTGCCAACGCGGCCGCCGACGGGTCCGACGACGATCTGGTGCTGGCTGCCCTGCTGCACGACGTCGGCCACCTGATCGGCAACGCCGGCAGCCACGGCGACCCCGACCACGCCGAGCTCGGGGCCCAGCACCTCGGGCCGTGGCTGCCGGCGACGATCACCGACCCGATCCGACTGCACGTCGCCGCCAAGCGCTACCTCGTCGGCAGCGACCCCGGCTACGCCGAACGGCTCAGCGAGGCGTCGCGGATCACGCTGGCGCAGCAGGGCGGCCCGTTCGACGCCGCCGAGTGCGCAGCGTTCCAGCGCGAGCCGCACGGCGCCCGCGCCGTCGCGTTGCGCCGGTTCGACGACCAGGGCAAGCGCACCGACGCCGAACCGCTGCCGCTCGAGGCCTACCTCGAACCGCTGCGCGCCGCGCTCGCCGCCGGGCCGGTCGACCCGGTGCAGGCCCGCGACGCCTGCCGCTGTTCGGCCTGCCGCGACACCGTCTCCGACCAGCACCTGCTCGACATCCACGACGTCGTCGGCTGGACCGTGCTCGGCACCCGTCGCGGTGCCGGGGTGCTCGAGGTCGATCTCGCCCGCGGCGGCGACACCCACCGGGCCGTGATCCCCGACGGCGTCGCGGCGGCGGCCGATCAGCGGGTGCCGTGGCCGACGGGGTTCGACCTCGCCGCCCGGCGGCGCGGCCCCGACGACGCCGTGGCGATCGCCGGCGACGTCGTCACGATGGGGGTCGCGTTCGTCGGCGGGGTCCCGGTCGACGACGGCGAGGTGCTGCGGTTCGCGAGCCGTCTCGGGTTCGTCCGCGAAACCAACTACGGGCGGCTGTTCGACGTGCGCGCCGAACCCGACGCCGGCAACCTGGCGTACACCCCGCTCGCCCTGCCGTTGCACACCGACAACCCGTACCGCGACCCGACCCCCACGGTGCAGGTGCTGCACTGCCTGCGCCCGGCGGCGGCGGGCGGGGCGACGGTGCTGTCGGACGGCCTGGCAGCCGCCGAGTGGTTGCGGGTCCACGACCCGGCGTCGTTCGCGGTGCTCACCACCACCCCGGTGACGTTCCGCTACCACGACGCCGGGGTCGATCTGCGCTGCACCCGCACGGTGATCGACCTCGCCGCCGACGCCACGGTGCGGGGTGTCGCGGTCAACCATCGCAGTCTCGCCACCGCGGTCGACGCCCGGTTCGCGGCGGCGCTCGAGGCGTTCGTCGACCGGCTCGAGCGCACCGCCGTGCAGCTGGTGTTGGCTGCCGGTGAGGCGATCGTGTTCGACAACCGCCGGATCCTGCATGCCCGCACCGGTTTCGACGCCAGTTCGGGCCGGCTGCTGCAGGGTTGCTACATCGACATCGACGCCCTGGTGTCGACCGCCCTGCGCAGCGGGTAGCCGCTCGGCGCGACGCGCCCGGGCGGCCGCCGATCCGGTGGGGCGGCGCCGCCGGCGGCTCCGGAACCCGGCGGGCGCCGTAGCCTGCCCCCGTGACCACGCTGGACGAGCAGGGCCCGGGCGGCGGCATCTGGACCGCCGGGTACCTGCCGGTCACCCTCGCCACGCTGACGGTCGTCGCGATCTCGGCGTTCGACGGCCTGGCGCTGGTGGCGGCGTTGCCGGCGATCGCCGACGACCTCGGCGGCGTCGCCCTGTTGCCGTGGGTGATCACCGCGTTCTTGGCGATGTCGGCGATCGCCGGCATCACCGCCGGGCCGATCATCGACGCCATCGGGGTGCGGCGCACGTTCCGGTTCACCGGGGTGTGGTTCCTGTTCGCCAGCGCGATGGCCGCCGCGGCGCCCAACATGGTGCTGCTGGTCGTGGCGCGCGCCCTGCAGGGGATCGGCGGTGGCCTCGTGATCTCGGTCGCGCTCGCCGCCGTCGGCCTCGCCTACCCGAACCGGCTGCGGCCGCGCGCCTACGCGGCGATCTCGCTGGTGTGGGGTGTGATGGGGTTCGGCGGCCCGGCGATCACCGCCGGGCTGCTGGCGCTGGGCAGCTGGCGGACGATCTTTCTCGTGCAGCTGCCGATCACCGCGCTCGCCCTGCTCGCCGGCTGGCGCACCCTGCCGAGCACGCGTGCCGCCCCGCAGCGGATCGTGATGGACCGCCCCGGCATCGCGTTGATCGCCGGGCTGGTCGCCGCCTCGTTGTTCACCGTGTCACAGGTCGGGGTGCGCTGGTGGCTGGCGGGCGTCGGTGCCGCCGCGGCGATCGGTTTCGGGGGCGCGTTCTGGTCGCACTCCGGGCGGGCCGCCGAGCCGCTGGTGACGCGCGACCACATCACCCGGTTCCCGCTCAAGCGCGTCCACGTCACCTCGGGGCTGGTGCTGATCGCCGGGCTCGCCGCCGACAACTATCTGCCGCTGTACATGCAGACCACGCGCGGCCGGTCCGAATCGTTCGCCGCGTTCTCGGTGCTGTTCCTCACCGTCGGGTGGACGACGGCCGCCGTGATCGTCAGCCGGCTGCTGGAACGCTGGCACGAATCCGACGCGATCCTGTTCGGGTCGCTCCAGATGATCCCGGCGGTCGCGCTGGGCGGGGTGGGCATCGCGCTGGGCTGGCCGCTGCCGGTGATCCTCGCCGCCTTCTTCTTCATGGGCACGGCGATCGGATTCGTGTCGACGTCGGGGCTCAACCTGTTGCAGTCGAGCGCCGACGAGGGCGAGATGGGCCGGGTCAACAGCGCCCACCAGTTCGTGCGCACGTTGTCGATCACCTACGGCGTGGCGGTGGGCGGCGCGATCCTGCTGCTCGTCGTCGACCGCCGCACCGGCGACGTCGAAGCGGTCCGCGACGCGTTGGGCGGCGAGCGGGTGACGACGTCGGCGGCGACGCTCGACGCGGTGCGCGACGGGCTGGCGTGGGTGCACGTGTTCAGCGGTGTCGCGGCGATCGCCTGCGTCGCCGCCGCCCACCGGTTGTGGCGCAACGTGCGGTCCCGCCGGGTGGCCGACCGGCCGTAGCCGCGGCGACACCGGCGAAGCGCCGTGGACGGTCGCACCGCCCACGGCGGGCGCAGCGTCAGCCGGCGTTGACCGCCGGGAGGATCTCGTCGTTGAGCACCTTGAGGTCGTCGAGGGTTTTCGACACCGGCACGTCGGTGAACGGCGGCCAGATCAGCGGCATCGTCAGGCCGACGTCGCGGAGGCGCTTGAGGTTGTCGGTGATCTGCTGCTTGGTGCCGATCAGGATGTTGCTGGCCTTGCCGGCCGGGTTCTGATCGCTGGGCTCGTCGGTGATCACGAACCAGTACATGCTGCACAGCTCGAGGTTGTCCATCGCGTTCGGCTTGCCGAGTTCTTCCAGTTCGTGCTGGATCGGGCCGCGCCAGCTGGCGAGCTCCTCGGGGGTGTCCTGGATGCCGATCCAGCCCGACAGGTTGTACTTGGCGATGCGGTTCGCCGACCGCTTGGGGTCTTTCAGCCCGCTGAAGTAGATCGGCGGGTGCGGGTCTTGCAGGGGCTTGGCGCCGAAGCCGCAGCGGTCGAAGTCGGCGAACTCGCCGTGGTACTCGAACAGGTCGTTGGTCCAGATGCCCTGCATGATCTCGATCGTCTCGCGCACGTGCTTGTGCCGCTTCGGGAAGATGTGCGAGGCGCTGGCGGCGGCGAACTCCTCGGGCATCCAGCCGGCGCCGACGCCGACGTTGACGCGGCCGTTCGACAGGTGGTCGACGGTGGCGATCTCGGCCGCCAGCACGCCAGGGGAGCGATAGGGGGTGTCGGTGATGCTCATCCCGATCCGGCACTTGGTGGTGATGGCGGCGAGCCACGGGATCAGCGGCCAGCCCTGGTACCACTGGCCGCGGGCCGAGACCGGCAGCGCCTTGGGGAAGGCGTCCATCATCCCGAACGCGTACTGGAGCTCTTGGCGGTCGGAGGCCTCGGGGACGACGATCCGGTCGAGGGTCCAGATCGAATCGAAGTCGAGCTCTTCCGCCAGGGCGGTGAGGTCCGCGAGCTCCTGGACGGTGACCTTGTCACGGAAGTTCGGCAGGTACAGGGCGAGTTTCATCGGGGCCTCCTTGTGCGGTGATCGACGGTGACGATCGACTGACCCACCACATATATCATGCGTGATATACTTTCGCAAGTGGACCGACCGACGCGCCCGACGACCGACGGCAACCAGACCGGGGCGGTGACTCCCGCCGGCCGGCTCGACGACCAGCTGTGCTTCGCGCTGTATGCCGCCACCAACGCCGTCACCCGCACCTACCGGCCGTTGCTGAAGGCGATCGGGCTCACCTATCCGCAGTACCTCGTGCTGCTGATCCTCTGGGAGTACCCGTCCCGGCAGGTCGGCGAGATCGCCGAGCGCCTGCAGCTCGCCACCCACGCCGTGTCACCGATCCTCGACCGGCTCGAGGACGCCGGCCTCGTGCAGCGCAGCAAGGGCGTCGGCGACGGGCGTGTGGTCTGCGTCGAGTTGACCGCGGCCGGCGTCGCGCTCGAGGCGGCGGCCGCCGCCGTGCAGGACGAGGTGCGGTGCCGAACGCTGCTCGAGCCACACCGGGTCGACCGGCTGCGGGCCGAGCTGGTCGAGCTCGCCGACCGGATGCACGACGCCTGACCCGAACCTGCCCGCCTCGGTCGCCGTGCGGCCGGCCCGTCCGGCGGCCCCACGGCTGGTCAGCGCTCGCCGGCCTCGGCGCGCAGTTGGTCGCGCAGGTCGCGCTTGACGACCTTGCCGTAGTTGTTGGTGGGCAGGGCGTCGACGAACCGGTACTCCTTGGGCCGCTTGAACCGGGCGATGTGGTCGAGGCACAGCCGGTCGAGTTCGTCGGTGGCCGGCACCGGGGCGCCGTCGGCGGCCACCACGAAGGCGACGACCGCCTCGCCCCACTCGGGGTCGGGGCGGCCGACCACGGCGGCGGCGCGCACGCCGGCGTGGCGCAGCAAGGCCTCTTCGACCTCGCGCGGGTAGATGTTCATCCCGCCGCTGATGATCAGGTCCTTCGAGCGGTCGCGCAGCGTGAGGCAGCCGTCGGCGTCGAAGCTGCCGACGTCGCCGGTGTGCAGCCACCCTCCCCGCAGGGTCTCGGCGGTGGCCTCGGGCTGCTGCCAGTAGCCGGCCATCACCACGTCGCCGCGCACCACGACCTCGCCGATCTCGCCGACCGGCAGCTCGCGGTCGTGCTCGTCGACGACCCGCACCTCGACGTCGGTACGCGGAAACCCGACGCTCTGCAGATGGTCGCGCCAACGCGGGTGATCGCGGTCGGCGTGGTCGGCCTTCGACAGAGCGGTGATCGTCATCGGCGTCTCGCCCTGCCCGTAGATCTGGGCCAGCCGCGGGCCGAGCACGGCGAGGGCGTCTTCGAGGTCGGCGAGGTACATCGGCGCCCCGCCGTAGATGACGGTCTTGAGCGCCGACAGGTCGGCGGCGGCGATCGCCGGGTCGGCGGCGAGCCGTTTCACCATGATCGGGGCGGCGAAGAACGACATCCCGGGCCAGCGCGGCAGCAGGGCCGCGATCTCGGCGCCGTCCGCCCCGCCGGAGTGCGGGATGACACTCACCGCGCCACGGGCGACGTGGGGCAGGCCGTACAGCCCCGAGCCGTGCGACAGCGGGGCGGCGTGGAGCACGCTGTCGTGGGCGGCGACCGGGTCGATGTCGGCGTAGTAGCTCAGCGACATCATCACCAGGTTGCGGTTGGTGAGGGTGGCGCCCTTGGGGCGCCCGGTGGTGCCGCTGGTGTAGAACAGCCAGGCCGGGTCGTCGGGCCCCCGGGCGACGATCGGCATCGGCGCCGACGCCACCAGCCGATCCCAGCGCTCGCCGGGCGCCACCACGACCGCCCGCAGCGTGGCGACGGCTCCGACCGACGCCTCGACGTCGGCGGCGTGGTCGTCGTCGGTCACCGCCACCGTCGAGCCGCTGTGGTCGAGGATGTAGGCGATCTCGTCGCGGTGCAGGCGGGCGTTGACCGGCACCGCCACGAGCCCGGCGTGCCAGATCGCGAACAGCGCCTCGAGGTACTCGGGGCGGTTGCGCATCACGATCGCCACCCGGTCGCCGGGCGCCAGGCCGAGCTCGTTGCGCAGGCCGCCGGCGATGGTGGCGGTGCGGGCGGCGAACAGCCTCCAGTCGGCGTGCACACGGTCGCCGTCGGCGAGCGCCGGGGCGTCGGGCCGGCGTCGGCCGTGGCGTTGCACCCACTCGGCCAGGTTCATCGGGCGGCGAGGGGCCGGGTGACGACCAGGTCGTCACGGGATGACGGTGTCGACATGCCAGCAGACATGCCATCAACGTACCGCCGTGCATGCGTGCGATCGGAACGGTGCCGCCGGCCGACGACGGCGCAGCGGTGCGCGAGCGCCGGGCAACTACGCTCGGTTCGGCCGGTCGCGACCGGCTGCACCCGACCCACCGCGACGCCGATGCCGACCGACGACGAACTGCTGCCATGAGGTGCCGATGAGGCTCACCGACGACGCGGCGCGCGCCAGGCTGGCGGCCCACGACCACGGGACGTTGTGCACGGTGCACCCCCGGCGCGGCGTCGACGCCGTGCCGGTCGTCTACGCCGTCGACGACGGCTTCGTGGCCGTGCCGGTCGACCTGGTCAAGCCGAAGTCGGCGACGCTGCTGCAGCGCGAACGCAACCTCGCCGCCGACCCCCGCGCCACGCTGTTGGTCGAGCACTGGAACCGCGACGACTGGTCGCAGTTGTGGTGGGTGCGCGCCGAGATGCTCCGTCACGACGAGGTCGACGCCGACCGGCAGGAGGTGTTGGCGGCCCGGCTCGCCGGCGCGTTCCCGCAATATCGGCGCCGGCCGTTCGCCCGGCTGCTGGTGCTGCGGATCGTGGCCGTGACCGGCTGGGCCGGTTCGGGCTGACGCCCGCCGGCGGCGCGATCACAGGTGATACCGGCGCAGACGGGTCATCGCGTAGCCGGCGACCATCAGCAGCGAGGCCGTCATCAACAACACCGCCAGGCCGCTGTTGCCGGTCTTCGCAAGCGACCCCGGGACGGTCGTCGGCGACGCTGTCGGGACGGTCGTCGGGGACGGTGCCGGGGCTGACGAGGTGACGGCGAACGGCGAGAACGTCTCGACCCAACCGCAGATCATGCCCTTGTCGAGCGACAGGGTCTCGTCGCTCACGTCGACCCAGCCGGTGTCGCCGAGGTGCCAGAGTTGGTTCTCGGGCCAGCTCCCCGGGAAGCACACGGCGACCGGGCCGGTGTTGCCCGTGACGTCGACGTCGAAGAAGATCGCGCCGGCGGTCGCGAACGGCGGCGCGTCGTCGCCGGTCGGGGCCTCGATCGGGGTCACGGTGACGGTGACGTTCCCGGCGTCGGCGGGGTCGACGAACACCATCGGCGAGCCCGGCGGAAGGCCGGGCGGCGTGACGTCGACGAGTTCGTCGGTGTCACCGGGGCCGGCACCGGGGACCGTGGTGGTGGTTTCCGGGGGTGACCAAGCCGGCGGGACGATGTCGAAGGAGGCGTCCACAGAGGCGCTGGCGTCGTGGTTGTCGTCGCCGGGGTAGGAGGCCGTGACGGTCGCCGTGCCGAGGAAGATGTTGTTGGAGTAGCTCACGTTCGGGGTTGCCGTGAAGACGCCGGCGCCGACCGGTGTCGCGGTGCACGGCTGGAGGGGCGACCCGGTGATGACGACCGTCGCCGGGCAGCTGAGCGTCACCGTCGAGGAGGCCTTGGTGATGTCGAAGGTGTCCGAATCGTCGTCACGGAGGTGGT
>DATCZG010000027.1:0-15325 GCA_036526035.1 Ilumatobacter sp.
GGGCTCGCTTACGTGAGCTACAACACCTATCCCGGCTGGCACATGCGCGGGGTGCTGCGGTCGATCCTCGTCGACGCGGTCCCGCACGACGCTCCAACAGGTGAGCGGGTGCGCATCGCCCGGGCCGTCGCCCGGCAGGTGGCCACCGACGCCGAGCACTTCGAGGGCTTCGGCGAGCGGCTCGCCGGCCACGCGCGCGAGCTGCTCGACTACGAGGACCACTACCTCGCGCACGACCATCTCGAGCTCGAGAACCACCCGCTCTGGTTCCGCGAGTTCCTCGATCTCGCCGCTCGGCACGGCCTGCAGTTCGTCGACGACCTGGAGGTCAGCCCCAACGTGGCCCCGTCCGACCTTCACGGGCTGCAGTACGTCGACCGGATCAGCGGCGTCACCTTCCGCGCCTCGGTGCTCTGCGCCGCCGACGTCGAGCTCGAGGACGGCCGGTCACCCGCGGGGCTGGCGCAACTGTTCGTCGCGGGGCCGCTCCGCCCGGAGGGCACGGTCGAGATGGACGAAGGCGTGCCGGCGACGATTCTGGGGCTGAAGGGCAAGTCGCTGCAGACGTCGTCGCGGGCGGTCAAGCTGTTCGCCCGGTCGATCTCGGCGACGTGGCCGCAGTCGCGGCCCGTCGAGGCATTGATCGCCGACGTCGTCGACGAGGTGGGCAGCGGCGGACCGGACGCCTCGGCGATCCGGCACCAGCTGCTCGACACCGTGCTCAACCTGCACCGCCGGCGGGCCGTCGAGCTCGAGACCCAGCCCTACCCGTTCACGCGCCAGATCTCGGCCCGGCCGATCGTGTCGGCCGGCAATCGCTGGGCTGCCGAGGCGGGCGAGCTGCTGACCGGGGGACGTCACGACCGCCACCGGCTCGACCGGTTCGCAGCGTTCGTCGCCAGCCGACTCGACGGCAGCCGAACCGTACCCGACCTGGTCGACGACGTGGTTCGAGCCGGCGAGGACGGCACGCTCTCGTTCTCCGACGCCGACGACTCGCAACTGCGGGGAACCGACCTACGCGCCGCGGCCGACGAGACGGTGCCCGAGGTCCTCCGCCATCTGGCGAGCATCGGTCTCCTCGTCGGCTGACACTGGGTGGGGTCGTCGCCTGCAACTCATGCACGCCCCCGGTCGGCGACGTAGCGCTGCCAGAGGAACGCCTCGGCCTCTCGCTGGTTCTGCATCCGCACCGGGGTCCCCCGGTCGAAGGGATTGCGGGCGTGCAGCACGCGCCAGGCCGGGTCGTGCGCGGTGACCAGTGTGCCGGACGCCCGTGTGAAGAAATCGCGGTGTTCGAGCACCTTCAGCTCCTCGCTCCAGCCGACCTCACGGACCCGATCGGTCCGAACCAGCAAGAAGTTCGGCACCTTGGCGAACACCCGGAGGCCACCGATCTCCGACCCGATCGGGACCTTTGGTGGAGCGGCACCTGGGAACAGCGGCACCCGGCTGTAGTCGGCCCTCGACCAGTCGGGCAGGTTCACGACGAGTCCGCCGAGGATGTCGACGTCGGGATGCTCGTCCATCCAGGCCAGCGGCCGGTCGAATCGCGTTCGCCGCTCGAACACGAAGTCGTCGTCGAGCATCACCGCGTACGGCGTGTCGACCATCGCCAGCGCCGTGTTGCGCCCCACCGAGATCCCGCTGTTGTGTGGCAGAGAGACCAGTTCGGCGCCAGGCACCTCACGCGGCACGACACTGTCGTCCAGCAGCAGGATGCGAACGTCGGGGTGGAGACGGCGGATGCTGCGCACGAGCCGCCGCGACTGTCGAGGCCGTTCGAAGGTCTTGATCACCGCCGTCACGTCGGAGGTGTCGATCGGTGCCGGTCGCCGTCGGCGCAGGTCGGCGACACGTGCACCGAGGATCTCGACGGCGATCACAGCATCGAGACCGACCCGGACTACGGGCCGCAGCCGGCCGGTGTCGACGCGGCGCCGCCACGCCCGCTTCTTGGCCTGCAGGTCGAACCGCGTCACCACCCCAGGATGGCATACGCACCGACGGCGACACCGGTACCCGATCATCGGGCGGACGCCCAGCTAGCGGCGAGCGTGAAACGACTCGACGGCCCTCCGCTGCCGGTGGCCGAAGGCCCTGCCGTCAGATGAGGTCGGCGCGGTCGGGGTGTGTTGCCGGGGTGTCGGCCGGGGGGCGTTCGAGGCCGAACGGGGTGGGGTCGGGTTCGATGCTCGCCAGCGAGCGCAGCCGGCGTTCACAGTACTCGTCGTCGAGGTTCAGTACGGCCAACTCGAGCTCGTCGAGGCCTCGTTCGAGCTGGTCGGGGGCGATCTCGGTCGGGATCACGTGCCGAATCGAGGGGTGGGCGGTCGGTAGATCATGCTCGTTGAGGGTCTTCAGCTCTTCTTCGTACTTCTCGCCGGGTCGCACACCGGTGATCTGGATCTCGATGTCGGTGCCCGGTCGGCGCCCCGACAGCCTGATCATCCGTTCGGCCAGGTCGTGGATCACGACCGGCTCGCCCATGTCGAGCATGAACACCGATCCGCCCTCGCCGTTGGTGCGCACCCGGGCCATCGATCCGGCCTGCAGCACGAGCTGCACGGCCTCTGTGTTGCTCATGAAATAGCGGGTCATCCGCCGATCGGTGACGGTGACCGGGCCACCGGCCTCGATCTGGCGCAGGAAGGTCGGCACGACGCTGCCGCGGCTGCCGAGCACGTTGCCGAACCGCACGGCGCAGTACGCCGCACCGATCGGCGTGCGCGACAGCACGAGCTGTTCCCCCAACCGTTTCGAGGCACCCATCACCGACGATGGGTAGACCGCCTTGTCGGTCGAGATGAACACGAACCGTTCGACGCCGACCTCGGCACACGCCGTGAGCACGTTCGACGTGCCCAGCACGTTGGTGGCCGCCGCCTCGGCCGGGTGGGCCTCGAGCAGCGGCACGTGTTTGTGGGCAGCGGCGTGGAACACGATCGACGGACGGTAGGTGTCGAACACCTGGGCGACCCTGGCAGCATTGCGGATGTCGACGAGCGCCTGCACCACGTTGCCGTCGAGTTCGGCTGCGATGTCGTGCAGGTGGGTCTCGTCGTGATCGAGCAGCACCACCAGTTCGGGATCGAACGAGGCGACCTGACGGGCGATCTCCGACCCGATCGATCCCCCGGCACCGGTGATCAGCACCCGGCGGCCGGCGAGCATCGACTCGACCGCGTCGAGATCGGTCTGCACCTGTTGGCGACCGAGCAGATCCTCGATCTGCACGTCGCGCATGTCGCGCATCGACACCATGCCACGCATCGTGGCGGCCAGGCCGGGCGCGATCTTGAGGCCGACATCGGCGGCCTCGGCCTGCTCGGCGGCCAACCGCACCGTCTGCGGGGAGGCGTTGGTGACGGCCAGCACCGCCAGGTGGGCGTCGGTGCGACGCACGGCGTCGGGCAGATCGCAGATGCCACCCCAGATGCGGACGCCCATGAACGACTTGCCGTGGTGAGTCTCGTCCTCGTCGAGCACGGCGACCGGCACCAGACCGGCCCTGGGGCTGCGCAACATGTCGCCGACCAGGCTGGCGCCGGCGTCGCCGGCACCGATCACGACCAGCCGCAGACCCTGTTCGAGGCGTCGGCGACGGAACGCGAAGAGCCGGGACTGGAACCGCACGGCACCCATCAGCAGGGTCGCCATGACCGGGGCGCTGAACGCGACCGACAACGGCACCTGACGCAGCACGGCCTCGATCAGCACGACCGCGGCGGTGATGGTGATGCCCGACTTCGCGAGCTGACGGGCCTCGAAGAAGCTGGCGTGGCGCCACAGCTGGCCGTAGAGGCCGTAGGCGAGGTTGCTCACCATCACGAGCACCATCGTGAACGGTACGAGGGCGCGGGTCGCGGCCCAGGTCTCGGCGGGGACCGACCCGTCGAAGCGCAACAGCAGCATGCCGATCAGGGCCCCCGTCATCAAGACGGCGTCGAGCACGGCGAGGCTGACGTCACCCACGGCGTGCGCCCCGCGCGACGCGAGGCGGGCCCACCATTCGGTTGCCGCTCGCGTCCCGTCATCCATCTCCGACCACCAACCCTTTCTGATCGGCCGCTGCGAGGCCGCAACGGGTGCGACACGACGCAGCGCGATCACTCGTTCTTCGGCAACTGGCGGCGCCGGGTTGAGCAAAACTGTGCACTGCGGCACGCGGCGGCGTCCCTCCGGCGAGCGGTCAGGCTGCGCCGGGCTCATGGCGGCGGCGACGCGAGACGAGCACGAGGCCGAACCCGGCCAGCGCGATCGTGGCACCGACCATCAACGAGTCGCCGATGCCCGACGACCCGGTCCGCGGCAACGGCGGCGAACCCTCTCCTTGGGTAGTCGTCGGCTGACCCGGGATGGTGGTCGTGGTGGTGGTCGTGGTGTCGATGGGGTACGGCGATTGCTGGGCGGCCACGCTGCCGGTGCCGGCAACGCCGACCAGACCGAAACAGCCGATCGCCACCGCAGCGCCCACCCGGGCCGCCACCCTGGCACGTCGGCTACCGGTCACACCCGAACTCTGGGGACACGAGGGTCGCTGCATGGTCTTCCGCCTTGTTCGCGCACCGCGGCATCTCTACCGCCGCACGGCACGATCACCCTACCGGGCCGCCGCGCCGATGGGAAGGGGCAGGTCGCAGCACCCGTTCACCGCAACAGCCCGGCCAGTCGCCCGGTGAGGTCGTCGATCCTCGCCACGGCGTCGTCCCAGACCCTCGGCAATCGGCCCGTCGGGTCCTCGATCTCGCGGTTCGCGGCGTCGTCGCTCGCCCGTAGGTAGTCGAGGGCGACGGGCCGGCCGGCGCCGAGCCGTTCCAGCCATTCGGCGACCGGCCGGCCGGCCCGGCCGCCGACGGCCTCGGCCCGCTCGACCAGTTCGGGCAGCGTGAACGTCTTGGCGAACAGCTCGGGGGTTCGTCCCACGATGTGCACCACGTGCTCGCGCTCGGCGGTGACGATGAGGTCGGCATCCCGCATCGAGGCATCGTTGACGAGGCGGCTGCGGTGACCGCTGACGTCGACGCCGCGGCGGGCGAGCCGTTCGATCGTCGGCTCGGTGGGCGGCGCCCCGTCGGCTCGGATGCCCACCGATCGCACCAGTGCCGGCACACCCGACTCGCGCAGGTGCAGCCCGAGCAGCGCCTCGGTGATGACCGACCGGGTGCGATTGTGGCTGCACACGCACAGGATCCGCAGCTCGCCGTCCACCCACGCCAGGCTACCGAGCTGCCCCGGTGCCAGGGGGCCACCGGTTCGCGCGGCACCGGCGGAGCGCCGTGTCAGACTGTCGGCGTGCCGCCAGCGACCAGCGCCCGCCGACCGACCGGCGCCCGGATCACCGGCGCGTTGCTCACGGCCGCGGTGTGCCTCGGGGTCAGTCGGTTCGACCTCGGTGGCGGCACCTGGATCTGGGCGGTGCCGGCCACGGTCGCCGTGGCGCTGGCGCTGATCCCGCTGATCGCCGACGCCCGGGCGCGGCTGCCCGCCGGCTGGTTGCCCGCCGTGATCGTCGGCGTGACCGCCGTGGTGTACGCGTGCGTCCCCGAGACCGATCACATCCGTTGGATCGCGGTGCTGCCGGTGACGACCGCGGTCATCGAGTTCGGGCTGCGGGTGAGGCTTCCGTTCGGCGGGTCGTACGCCACGGTGGCGTTCGTGCTCGGCGCGGGCCTCTACGGGGCGACCGGCCGCGAC
This sequence comes from Ilumatobacter sp., assembly GCA_036526035.1. Classification (GTDB taxonomy): domain Bacteria; phylum Actinomycetota; class Acidimicrobiia; order Acidimicrobiales; family Ilumatobacteraceae; genus Ilumatobacter. The sequence goes on from DATCZG010000027.1 coordinate 5,698, forward strand.
AGCGCCATCGTCGGCACACTGTTCGCCTGGTGGCCGTTCGCCCTGCTCACCGTCTCGGCCGGCCTGGCCCCTGCGCTGCGTTCGGGGTCGAAGCCGGTGCTGGCGGCGATCATCGCGGTCGGCGGTGCCGCCGCCGGCTGGGTCGCCCGCACCGGTGGGTTGCAGCCGACGATCGCTCCGGCGCTGGGTGCCGTGGCGGTCGCAGCGTCGGCGTCGCTGGTGGTGACCGTCGCCGCCGGCCGCCTGCTCAGCGGGCGGGATGGTCCGACGGTCGCCACGCCGCGACCCCGGCGCGGGTGATCAGGCTTCGCCGCAGCACCGGTTCGTCGACGCTGAGCACGGTGTCGCCGTCGGCGGTGCGGGCGACGACGTCGACGGTGTCGGGGCGCGGCAACGGTTGCGGCCGGTAGACGAGCTGGTAGTCGCCGGGGCGCACTGCGCCCGCCAGCGATGCGGTGACCACGGTGGTGCCCCCCGGCGGGACGTCGAACATCAGCGTCACGATGTTCCAGCCGAGTTCGGCCGACGCCGGCGCCGACGCGTCGGCGCCGTCGATCTGCACCGTGTCGAACTCGAGCGCCGACCACAACTCGACCAGCATGCGGTTGGTACCCGGCGGCTCGCCCAGCAGGTTGCCGATGACGTAGTCGTTGTAGCCGGCCGGCGGGGCGGTGTTGGTGACGGTGATCTCGAGTTCGGCGGCGACCTGCCCCGAGCGCTCGTCGACCACCGGGCGGTACACGATCGAGCGTTCGAGGAACGTGTCGATCTTGTTGCCGCTGGCGTTGTTGGCGGTGATCGCCAGCGCGTCGGTGGCGGGCAGGTCGGCGAGCACCGGCATCGCGGCGTCCATCCCGACCAGCTCGAGCAGCCGTTGCTCGTCGGGCCGCGCCATCCACGCCGTGAGGTGCCCCTCGGTGGCCGCCGGGCCGACCGCCCGGCCGAGCTGCTGCGGTGGCGGCAGCGTGCTGCCGAGCAGCTGGTCGAGCATCGCCGTGGTGGCGGCGGCGAGGAAGTCTTCGCGCTCGTTCTCCGCGAACTCGTACTGGTCGAGGGTGAGGAAGCGCTCGGCGTTGCCGGCCGACAGGCGTTCGGGGAGGCCGTCGACCCGGATCGGCCCGGTGACCTGCAGGATCCCGCCGATCGCCCGCGGGTCGATGATCAGCACGCCGTCGACCGTCCGGCCGGTCGAGTCGGTGTACAGCTGGGCGAGCACCCGCCCGACGCTCGGCGCGTCGGGGCTGACGAACGCGTTGACCCAGTACTTGCGGTCGACCCCTCCGTCGCCGCGATCCGCGCCGTAGCCGGCGTGCCGGGCGAGGTAGTCGGCCGGCATGTCGAGCCGGATCGGGGGCGAGGCGTCGATCGCCTGCGACAGGTCGTTGGTGCGGCCCGACGCGGTGTGTTCGATGCGGCCCCTGGTGATCGTGAGTTCGCTCCAGTTGCCCATCACCCCGCTCTGGCCACGAGACTCGGCCGGGTTGGTGAACGCCACCAGGTAGCGGCGGGTGCCGTCGCGACCCAGCAGGGCGGGGCCGTGGCGGGCTGCGGCGTGGCTGCCGACGGCTTGCACCGCGACCTGGTCGGCGCGCACCCGGGCCGAGTCGAGCCGGGTGCTGAGCGGGCCCACCAGCCACGGCGACTGCGACCTGCGCAGCACGCCCTGCAGTTCGAGCACGGTCGCTTCGAGCTCGGCGAGCGGTGGCTCGAGCTGGGCGAGGGCGTCGAGGTCGATCGCGCCGTCGACGATCCGCAACCGTTCGAGGTCGACGGTGTCGAGCGCCGCGCTCACGGCGTCGGCGGCGTCAGCCGTGCTGCGCATGAGGTCGGCGGCGATGTTGCGGTTCTGGGCGAGACCGGGAACCAGGCGGGCCGGTTGGGTGAGCGGCCCGTCGAGGCCGGCGCTCGCCGTGTGGAGGTGACCGGACGCCTCGAGCAGCACCCCACGGGCGGCGGTCAGCTCGCCGTCCTGCAGCAGTTCGAGCGCTTCGAGCATCGCGTGGTAGCCGTCGGATGCGTCGTCGCGCACCCGCCAGGCGGCGAACCCGAACGCCGCCGCCGCCAGCACCGCGGCACCGGCGAGGGCGGCGGCAGCCCACAGCACCCTGAGCCGCACCGGACGGCGGCGGCGACGCCACCCGACGACGGCGAGCAACCCGAGGGCGGCGGCGGCCACCAGCGCCGGGGCGAGGAAGAACGGGTTCCAGGCGAGGCGCAACGCGACCTGCACGACGGCGCCGACCGCGACGGCCCGCAGCGCCGGCTGGTTGCTGTTGACGCCGCCGATGACGAGACCGAGGGTCACCGCCGCCCAGGCGACGGTGACCCATGCGACCTGGGCCTCGGCGGCGGCGACGACCCCCACCAGGCCGCCCGAGACGGTGATCGCCCACCACGGCACCGACGCCCCCAACCAGGTGACGAACCCTGCCAACGCCATCGTCAACACGGCGTCGGGCACGGCGGCACCGGTGGGTTCGCACCCGGCGAGCGCGGCGACCACGCCGGCGGTCACCGCCACGGCGCCCACCAGGTGGGCGTCGCGCCGGCTGATCATGTTGCGGCGGCGCCGGCTCACGTGACGCCACCGTGCGGTGACGCCGAGTCGCCCGCCCGGCGTCGAGCGCCGCCACGGGCGCTGCCGATTGCGGCGCTGACCGGGGCTGGCATGGTGGCTCAGGATAGGGCAGCCCCGCCCGGTCGGCCGGTCATCGGCTCCCCCGGCGGCGAACGAGTACCGTCCGACACGATGGGCGTGCGGGTGTTGTGGGTGGTCAAGGGCCTCGGCCCGGGCGGCGCCGAACGGCTGCTCGCCTCGGCGGCACGCTTCCACGACCACACCCGCTTCGAGTTCGACTGCGCCTACGTGCTGGCCGGGAAGGATCACCTGGCCGGCGAGCTCGAGCAGGCGGGGGTGCGCACCCGCTGCCTCAGCAGCACCCGCCGCGACCGCCGCTGGGCCGGCCGGTTGTGGCGGCTGGTGCGCTCTGGCGGCTACGACGTCGTCCATGTCCATTCCCCGCTGCCCGGTTCGGTCGCCCGCCTGGCGGCCCGCTCGCTGCCTGCCCAGCGTCGCCCGCTGGTGGTGGCCACCGAGCACAACACGTGGGCGACACACCGGGCGCCGACGCGGTGGGCGAACCGGCTCACCGGGCGGTGGGAGGCGGTCGCGGTCGCGGTCACCGACGAGGTGCGGGCCTCGATGCGCGGTCGCGCCGCAGCGGTCGCCACCACCGTGCGTCACGGGATCGACCTCGACGCCGTGCGGGCCGGGTCGGGCGAGCGTGCCGTGGTGCGGGCCGAGCTGGGTGTCGGCCCCGACGAGTTCGTCGTCGGCACGATCGCCAACTACCGGCCGCAGAAGGACTACCCGAACCTGTTGCTGGCGGCGCGTGAGCTGGCCGATCAGGGGGTGCCGGTGCGGTTCGTCGCCGTCGGCCAGGGCCCCGACGAGGCGGCGATCCGTGCCCGGCGCGACGAGCTCGGCCTCGGCGACCGGGTGCTGCTGACCGGCTTCCGGGCCGATGCCGTGCGGGTGTTGGCGGCGAGCGACGTGTTCACGATGGGGTCGCAGTGGGAGGGCCTGCCGGTGGCGTTGATGGAGGCGCTCGCGCTCGGACTGCCGGTGGTCGCCACCGCCGTCGGCGGCCTCGCCGAGGAGCTGCGCGACGGCGACGACGCCCTGCTGGTGCCACCGCGCGACCCGGTCGCCCTCGCCGGCGCTATCCGCCGGGTCGTCGACGACGACGACCTGCGGATGCGTCTCGCCGCCGCCGCGGCCCGGCGGGCCGCCGACTTCGACGTGCGTCACGCCGTCGAGTTCTACGAGGGCGTCTACGCCGGCCGGGCGGCACGCCCGGCCGCCCCAGACGCGACCGGCGACGACCCGACCCGTGACCCGACCGGCGGGGCGGCCGACGACCGGCCGGCGTCTCCGGCGGTGCGTCACGCTCCCGCCGGGGTCGAGGTGCGCGCTGCGACGGCCGACGACCGGTCCGAGATCCTCGGCCTGCTGGGCCGGTCGCTCGGCGCCGACGCCGCCGATCCCCGCTACCGCGAGCTGTACGCGTGGAAGCACGACCACAACCGGTTCGGGTCATCGCCGACCTGGGTGGCGGTCGAGGCCGGCCGGATCGTCGCCGTGCGGGCGTTCCTGCGCTGGGAGTTCGAGCGCGGCGGCGAGGTGCTGCGGGCGGTGCGGGCCGTCGACACCGCCACCGACCCCACCCATCAGGGCCGCGGGCTCTTCACCCTGCTCACCCTGCACGGGCTCGAGGCGATCGCCGCCGACGGCGTCGAGTTCGTGTTCAACACACCCAACCAGCAGAGCCGTCCCGGCTACCTGAAGATGGGCTGGCAGGTGGTCGGCCAGCTGCCGACCGCGATCGCACCCACCGGCCCGGCCGGTGCGATTCGGGCGGTGCGGTCGCGGGTGCCGGCCGAACGCTGGTCGCTGCCGCTCGAGGTCGGCGACCCGGTGCCCGAGTGGCTCGAGCGCGGCGGCCCCGGCGAGCGGCGCCGGCCCCCCGCCGACGTGCGCCGGTTGCACACCCGCGACGACGACGCCTTCCTGGCGTGGCGGTACGGCACCCCGTTGCTGGGCTACCGGGTGGTCGACGACGGCGACGCGGCGATCATCGTGCGGGCCCGCCGGCGCGGCCGGGCGAGCGAACTGGCGCTGGTGGCAGGGTTCGGCGATGACCGCCTGGTGGGGCGCCTGGCGGCTCGCACGGCCCGCCGGGCCGGCGTCGACTACGTCGCCCGGTTGGGCGGGGCCCACCTGTCGGCCGGCGAGGTGCCGTTGCCCGGCGGCGGCCCGGTGCTGACCTGGCGGGCGGTCGCCCCGGCCGCGATGCCGGCCCTGGCGAACTGGTCGTTGTCGCTCGGCGACATCGAGCTGTTCTGAGCGGGATGCCGCCGCACCGCCGACGGGGTGTGCCACGGCAGGCACGGCAACAGCAGCAGGAACGGGAAGATCAGCGACTTCTGGCGGGTGAGCACGCCGAGGTTGCCGAAGCTCGCGTAGGCGAGACCGGTGAACAACACGACGGTGATCGCGAACGCCACGTAGGGGTCGGTGACCAGCAGCCTGGGCAGGTTGAGCAGCCTGCGCCACGACACGAGGCACAGCCCGATCAGCAGGGTCACCTCGCCGGCGGCGATCAGCTGGTTGAGGCCCCGCGCCTCGAACGGCAGCGGGCGCACCAGGGTGCGGATCGACGCGTACGGCCAGTCGGTGGCCGAGTCGATCGTCGGCGGGGTGAACCTCGAGCCGTCCTTCGAGGTGCGCCGGGTGGTTTCGTTGAGGGTGTCGACGATGCCCGTCGTCGTCAGCCCTTCCGAGCTGAAGTTGAGCTGTTCGGTGGTCGCCTGGGCGGCCGCGTACAGCCCGAAGATTGCGACCACCAGGAACACCACCGCCGCCAGCCGGTCGAGCACCCGGCGGCCGCCCGAGCGCCGGCTGTTGCGACGGCCCCGCAGCAGCATGACGAAGAGGCCGGCAACCAGGCCGCCGGCGAAGATCGCGCTGATGTGGGGGCGGATCGCGGCGGCCGCGACGAGGCCGGTGGCGGCGATCGCCGTCGACACCACGACGCCGGGGCGCGACAGCAGCCGGGCGATGCCGTAGGTGGCGACGCCGAGGGTCGCGAACAGGTAGGCCTCCTTGCCGATCGACGACGGCCAGAACATCACGCTCGGTGCCAGCACGACGATCATGGCGTAACGCTGACTCGCCAACCCCGGGACGGCGATCACCGCCGCTTTGACGAACAGGGCGATGCCCACGAACGAGATCCAGGCGAACACGAAGAAGCCGCCGAGTCGGCTGGTGCCCGACACGGTGTAGACCAGCGCCGTGAAGTCCTCCATGAACGTGGTGCCGGTGCCGACGGGCAACACGCTGGTCCAGGACTCGCCGGCGGTCCACACGTCGCTGGCGGCGCGCGCCCCGTACTGGTGGTAGCGCTCGGCGTCGGTGGCGCCGGCGTACGCGCCGAACGACACCCAGTACCGCGTCATCGCCCCGGCCATCTTGACCACCAGGCCGATCATCATCACCGGCACCAGCTCCGACTGCCGGCCGCGGAACAGCGCACGCAGCAGCAGGGCGCCGAGCGCGAGCAGCACCGGCACGACCACCGCCGCCCCCCACAGGTCGTAGGGCAGGTACGACATCGACCAGGCGAGCAGGATCAGGTAGAGGGCTCCGCCCCCGACCATCAACGGCTCGCGCAGCCGGTCGGACATCACACCGGCTCGCGCCGTCGCCCGCGGCGGCCGGTGGCCTCCGCGCCCTTGTCGCGCTTGTCAGCCTTGTCGCGCCGTCCGCGCTTGCCGACCTTGTCGGCCTTGTCGCGCCGTCGCCCGCGGCGGCCATGCCGCCCGGTGGCCTCCGCGCCCTTGTCGCGCTTGTCGGCTTTGTCGCGCCGTCTACGCTTGCCGGACTTCTTGGCCTCGGCCGCGGCGGCGTCGGTGCGGTCGGTGTAGTCGTAATAGGTGGCACGCGTCTGCTTGGCGTGGGTGAGGACCAGGATCATCGGCACGTTCGTCAGGTCGCGCAGCACGGCGATGGTACGGGCGGCGACGTCGATCTGGGTGTGGCCGAGCCGCACGGCGATCACGATCGTGTCGGCATAGGGCACGAGGTCGAGCACCTCGGCGGTGGCGCCGACCGGCGACGTGTCGATCACGACCCGATCGGCCAGGCCGCTCAGAGCGGGCGTCAACCGGGCCGAGGCGCGGGTGAGTTCACCAGGGGTCGCCTCGATCGAGCTGAGGTCGAGCACACGCAGACCTTCGACGTCGGTGTCGAACAGCAGCAGCGACGGCTGGATGCGGGCCAGGTCGTCGTACTCGAAGGGGTGTGGCGGCATCCGCTCGGACCGGACCGCCTTGCTCAGGCGGGGCCGCCGGTAGTCGGTGTTGACGACGATCGTCGGGTCGCCCGTCTCGACGAGCGCGGCGGCGAGGTTGGCGGCGATCACCGTCTTGCCGTCGCCGGGGCCCGGCGAGACGACCAGGGTGACCGGACCGCGGTCGAGGTCGAGGCCGTTCTGCAAGAAGCTGACGACGTTGCGCAGCGTGCGGTAACTGTCGGACAGCTGGTCGTGCCGGCCGGTGATCGCGACCAGGCCGCCCTGGTTGTGATCGGAGAACTTCGGCACCATCACGCGGGCCCGCATGCCCAGGATCTCCTCGGCCTGTTCGCGGGTGCGGATGCGGCGGTCGAGCCAGCCGAGCACGATCGCGATCGCGAGCCCGATCACCGTGCCGACGATGCCACCCATCGCGGCGCGCACCGGGCGCGAGGTGGGGCTGTTGACCTGGGAGCCGCCGGTGATGGTGGTGATCTCGTAGGCCTGGGCGCTCTGCAGCGTGGTGAAGCCCAGCACGGGGGGCGTCAGGCGGACCGTCTCGCTCTGTTCGTAGGCCTGGCTGTATTGACGCGAGAGCGCGTCGCGTTCGGCGAGCAGCGTCGGGTCGTCGGGGCTGATGCCGAGCAGGGCGGTGACCCGGTCGAGTTGTCGGGTGAGCTCGTCGACCCGTTCGTCGGACAGGGTCAGGCGCCGGTTGTACACCTCGTCCTGGCGTTCGAGCAGGTAGGCATTGGTCTCGTTGGCCCAGGTGTCGGCGACCAGTTCGGCTCGCTCGGCGGTGGGCTGGCTGGTGCTGAAGGTGAGCGCCCCGGAGTAGGCGTCGTAGTTGACCTCGATCTGGTTGGCGAACTCGACGATGTTGCCGTCGTAGTCGAGCAGGTCGGCGACCCGCTGGGGTACCTCGCCGACCTTCGCGAACAGGTTGACCTGGCCGGGCGACACCTCCGAACCGGTCACCCCGGCGGTGTCGTTGACCAGCATCGTGTGGGTCGCCTCGTAGGTGCGGACCACCCTGGTCGCCTCGCGCACCGTCTTCGTTTCGGGCGCCGCGGCGAGGCCGGCGCCGATCACCGCCAGCAGGACGATCACCCACCAGCGCCGCCGCGTCGCGGCCATATTCGCTGACGTGTTGTTCATACAGGATCTTTCATCGGTCGAACGCAGCGTAATGTTGAGCAATCCTTGAGACACCGCGCCTCTGGTCGGCGGGTGGTGCCCCGTTCCCCTCGGCGGCCGCTCGTAAGATGGCCCGGTGCGCAGCCTGTTCGACCGTCCCGGGCGGCGCTGCGTTGACGCTGTCGGCGCAGCGGCGGGGGCTGCCGGGCGAGTGCCCGCTGCCGGCCGACGTGGCAGCAGCGGTGGTGGGCGGCGATGAGGGCGCTCGTCACCGGAGCCGCCGGGTTCATCGGCAGCACCCTGGCCGACCGCCTCGTTCGAGACGGCTGGTCGGTGCGCGGCGTCGACTGTTTCACGCCGTATTACGACGAGTCGGTCAAGCGATCCAATCTTGCGGCGCTGATCGATTCGCCACTGTTCGAGCTGGTCGAGGCCGACCTGCTCGAGGCCGACCTGGCGCCGCTGTTCGAGGGTGTCGACGCGGTGTTCCACCAATCGGGCCAGCCGGGTGTGCGCCTGTCGTGGGCGGAAGGCGGCCCTACGTACGTCGATCTCAACATCAACGTGACCCAGCGCCTGCTCGAAGCGGCACGATCGGCCGACCTGCGCCGCTTCGTCTACGCCTCGAGTTCGTCGATCTATGGCGACGCCGCCGCTGTGCCGACCGACGAGGATCAGCCGACCCGGCCGTTCAGCCCGTACGGGGTGACCAAGCTGGCGGGTGAGCTGCTGTGCTCGGCGTACGGGGCCAACTTCGGGGTGCCCACCACGAGCCTTCGGTACTTCACCGTGTACGGCCCCCGGCAGCGCCCCGACATGGCCACCCACCGGCTGATCGAGGCGGCGCTCGACGGCCGCCCGTTCCCGGTGTTCGGCGACGGCGAGCAGGTGCGCGACTTCACCTTTGTCGACGACATCGTGAACGCCAATCTGCTCGCCGCGGCTGCCGCGGATCTGCCGCCGGCCACCGTGTGCAACGTGGCGGGTGGGGGTTCGGTGCGCTTGATCGACCTGGTGAACGTCGTCGGCGACGTGGTCGGCAGCCCGGTTCGGATCGACTGGCAGCCGGCCCAGCCCGGCGACGTGCGACGCACCGGCGGTTCGATCGAGCGAGCCAAGCGGCTACTGGGCTGGTCACCAGAGGTCGACCTCGCCACCGGTGTCGCCCGCCAGGCCGAGTGGCACCGGTCGCGGCGCGGCTGACGGCCTACAGCATCAAGGTTCGGTAACGCACCGACCCGACGACCTGCCCCCACCGGTTGGCGGCGATCCACACCCAGCGGGCTCGGCCGTGGCGGGTGACGACCTTCGGCAAGGTGACGACGAGCATCGCCCACGACTTCCACCCGCCCAACTTGGGTGGCGTCGGTTTGCCCTCGTCGCGCAGCAGTCGCGCGATCCGTACCCGGCCGACGCCGTACTTGAAGCCCTGGCGCCAGAGATCTCGAGCAGACTCGCGGTACCGATAATGCACAGCGGCACCGGGGATACCCACGATCTCGACCCCATTGAGCCAACAACGCAGCGAGAACTCCTGGTCGGCCACAGGGAAGTACTCCGCTGCGAGTGGGCCGGTAATCGGCCAGACATCTGACCGAACGCCGTAATTGTTGCCACGTACGAGAGGGAAGATC
>DATCZG010000028.1:0-23729 GCA_036526035.1 Ilumatobacter sp.
GAGATCTTGGTCTCGACCCAGTGCGACTCGACCCGTCGGCTCTGTCCGACGGCGAGCACCTCGCGATCGAGCACGTACCGCTCGCCGACGAACAGCGGACCGTCGAACAGGCGCACTTCGAGGTCGATGAACAGACCGACCGCCGGGCCTCGCACCGACAGATCGTTGCCGACCTTGTTGGCGAGCACGCTGAACATCTCGAACGGCACGATCGCACGCCCCCACGGCGTGTCGTCGGTGGCGTACCACGCCGACGGCTCGGTGATCGCGTCGAGCTTGCGACGCAACGAGAACGGGTACAACATGCCGTTGTCGCTGTCCATGTCGATCGACACCGTCGAGGCGACGCGGCTGCGGTGCCCGACCGTCACCCGGTCGACGATCAACAACTCGCCCGGTTCACGGGCCTGCATGGCAGCCAGCCGCTCGCCGAGCTCGGTCGGGGCCTCCGGATCGACGCTGGCGGTGCCCGTCAGGACGGGCGTGCCGTCGGCCTTGGAGGCATCGATCCGGGCGATGTCGGGGTCGTCCCCGCGGGTCAGCGTGGCGGTGACCGATTCGCCCTCGACCACCATCGTCTGGAAGTGGGCGCTGATGCACCCGGTCTCGAACCAGCGCTGGCCCCACACCGAGAACGCCAACGGGTCGAACTGGCTGAAGTGGGTCGGCCCCTCGATCGGGGCGCCGGGCAAGCCCAGCTTGTCGGCGACGTCACCGTCGTGCACGCTGGCATGACCGTCGTAGGCCTGATCGGCGAGCATCTGCCGCGGCTGACGGGCCGGCCCGCTGATCATGCTGCCCTCGGTCGTGAGCAAGGTCTCGAACGCCATCCCCGCATCGTAGGAGTTGGGAGTTGTGCCAGGCGCGAGTCCCAACTCTCGGTCAGTTGGGAGTTGTGCCTGGAGCGTGAGCCGATAGGCGAACTGCGACCAATGGTCACGGGGGGATTCGTGCGGAATGAAAAGGAGCCAAGCGACCTATCCGCTGAATCCCCTGGCACAACTCCCAACTGGTCGCGTAGGTTCGGATGGGTGACGACTGATTCGAACCGTGAACTGCAGCTGCTGGTCGACGGGGTCGACTTCGGGGAGGGGCCGCGCTGGCACGACGGAACGCTGTGGTACTCCGACTTCCATCAGCGGTCGATCTACCGGGTCACCGCCGACGGCGTCCGCACCGCTGTCTTCAGCGGTCTCGAAGATCGACCATCGGGTCTGGGTTGGCTGCCCGACGGCACGCTCGTCGTCGTGTTCATGATCAGCCGCCGCGTCATGCGTGACAACGGCGACGGCACGCTCGTCGAACACGCCGACTTGTCCGAGCTCGCCACCTGGCACTGCAACGACATGGTCGTCGACGCCCACGGCAACATCTATGTCGGCAACTTCGGTTTCGACCTCGAGTCGCAGAGCCGGTTCGAACCCGCCGACCTGATCCTGGTTCGTCCGGACGGCAGCGCCGAAGTCGCCGCAACGGCGATGGCCTTCCCGAACGGTTCGGTGATCACACCCGACGGCAGCACCCTGATCGTCGGCCAGTCCTTCGGCGGTGACTACATCGCCTTCACGATCGGTGACGACGCAACCCTCGGCGACCGGCGCCAATGGGCTGCGATCCCCGGCACAGCGCCCGACGGCTGCACGCTCGACTCGGCCGGTGGAATCTGGTTCTCCGACGCCCTCGGGTCGCAGGTCGTGCGGGTCGAGGAGGGCGGCAACGTCACCGATCGAGTGGCGACACCGATGCCGACCTTCGCCTGCATGCTCGGCGGCGACGACGGCCGCACGTTGCACATCCTGTGTTCGCCCGGCTCGCACCCCGACGAGTCGGCCGGGAAGGGCGCCGGCGCGATCTACACGACCCGGGTCGAGCACCCCCACGCCGGGCGCCCCTGAACAACCGGCCGACAACCGGCCGACGGCGAGTCAACGGCCGGGCTTGGTGCGCGGCCGGCGGCGAGACCCGACCTGTGCCCCGCTCAGGGCACCAGCGGGTTGGTCGCGTACACGTTCACCGGCTTCAGGCCGAGCGAACCCTCGTGGGCCGGCATGTTCGGGAGGTCCTCGGTGCGCACGATGTGGTGGAATCCCATGGTGAACCACACGACGAGGTCGGCGTCCACCAAGGTTCGATCCTGCTGCACCCACCGCGCCAGTCCCGCCTCGGCCGTGCCGTCCGGCACGTAGAGGCCACTGGCGAACCGCTCGACCGGAGAGTTCGGGGTGACCCACAGGGTCTCGCCGGCCCAGCCCCCGCGCCGCATCCCGGGATCGGTGAGCTGCTCGGGGCGCGCCACCGCTGCGGAATCGCCGAACTCGACCTCGTAGCCCGGATGGTGTCCGAGCGGCCCATCGGCGGCGCTCGACTGCACCAGCATCCGCGCCGGCTGCTTCGGGTCGGGGGTGTAGGTCGCCGCCAACTCCGCCGGCACGGTCTGCTCGACCAGCTTCCAGATCATGGTGCGTCCCGGGGTGTCGGCGACCGGCTCGGCCACCAGGTCCTGACGCACGAGCCGGTTGGCCGTTCCGTCGATGTCGAGATCGAGCCGGAAGCTCATGTAGTGGTCGTGGTTGACCGCCAGCAACCCCTCGCCGACGATCACGCCGTGGTCGTGGTCGCCAGCGTCGTCGGCAGCGGCTGCATCGGCCGAGTCGGTCCCCTTCTGCAGCACGATGCCGGCGGCGAACACATGGAAGCGCATGCTGCCGTCGGGGACGAACACGTTGTCGACGACGTAGTCGTAGTTGCCGACCACCGCGACCCACCGCATCACCAGCTCGGTCTCGAGTTCGCCGTCGCCGGCATGCAGGTAGGCCGGGTTCCCGGTCGGGCGTTCGAAGACGCACAGCGCGGCCGGCCGGGTGCTCGCCTCGGCGCGGTCGTCGGGCAGCACCACGTCGAGGAACGTGGCGGTCGCCGGGCAGTCGACATCGGGCTGCAACGACGACATCGTGGCGCCCATCCCGAAGTCGGCCGAGTCGAGCAGGGTGCGGAACGACCACGCCGGGTCGGGGTCCTGATACGGCACGAAGAGATCGGCGAGATAGCCCTCGTAGAGCACCCGCCGGGCGCCGGTGCCGGCGTCGAAGCGCACGTCGGCGAGTTCGATCCCGGTGCGCACGTTGGCGCGCCAGCGCAGCGACCATCCCGACCACGACAGCCCGCTGCCGTCGAGCACCAGGTTGCCGGCGCCGCTCGCCGTGAACGTGACCGGGTCGAGCGGCGGGCGCTGGCGGGCGGCATCGGGCACCGGGGCGACGGGGCGGCGGGTGACCGGCGGGTCGGCGTCGAGGACCGACAGCACCTCGCCGGTGTCGAGGTCGACGGTCGCGACGACGCCCTCGACCGGGCGCGACAGCCGCGGGCCGTCACCCTCGCGCCGGAACGGCACCACCCTGGCGAGCCGCCGGCCGAGCTCGTCGGGGCCGTTGGCGGCGCCACCGGCGAACGTCGACAACGAGACGTCGTCGACGGCCAGCCCGCGCCGGGCGAGCGCGGCCACGAACCGCGCGTCGGCGCGTGCCGCGGACGGCCCTGTACCGAACTCGCTCGACACGAACCCGGTGAGCGCCCCCGGCATCTCGGTCCACGAGACGAGCTCGCGCGTTGCCAGGTCGACGACCGCTTCGAAGGTGCGGCCGTCGCGCCTGACCACGGCGAACGCGTGGCGCGCCAGGGGGGCACCCGGCTCCCACGACAGCACCTCGTCCTTCGGCGGGTCGGCCAGCGCGAGGTACGCGAAGTCGCTGCCGTCGTAGCGGCCGGCCGCGACGAGCACCTCGCGGAACGTCTCGATCTCGCCGGCGGTCAGGCCGTCGAGCGGGTGGGCGGCCTGGGTCGGCGTCGCCGTGCCCGGGGGGGTGTCGACGACCGGGGTGTCGACGACCGGGGGTTCGACGACCGGGGCACTGCCGGGGGCGGGTTCGCTGCCCGGCAGCCCGGCGAGGGTCGTCGGGGGGTCGAGGGCGACGCCGGGCGGCCTCATCTCCCGTGAACCGCCCGAGCACCCGAGCGCCGTCAACACCGCCCCGCACACCAGGATCGACAGCGGGAACCTCGCGCTCATCGGCCGATTCTGGCAGGGCGGCGGTGGCGGGGCCCGGACCAGCCGGTTCGGCCGGGGGGCCGCGCCCGCACCCGGCGATGTCCGCACCCCAGACGTCCGACGCCGGGCCACGGGGCCCGGCGCCCCTAGCATCAGGCCACGGCCGACCCGGCCACGACGAGGGAGAGCATCCGATGGACGAGTTGCACTGGTGGTCGGCGACCGATCTGGCGGCGTCGATCCGGGCCGGCGGGGTCTCGGCCTGCGAAGCGCTCGAACACCTCGTGTCGCGGATCGAGACCCTCGACGGCCCGGTCAACTCGGTCGTCCGGTGGGACCTCGACCGGGCCCGCGCCGCCGCCCGGTCGGCCGACGCGGCGGTCGCCCGCGGCGACGAGTTGGGCCCGTTGCACGGCGTGCCGATGACGATCAAGGACTCGTTCCAGACCGTCGGGTGCGTCACGACCAGCGGGGCGCCCGAGCTCGCCGACCACGTGCCGACCGCCGACGCCTGGCCGGTCGCACGGCTGCGGGCGGCGGGGGCGATCCCGTTCGCGAAGACCAACGTCCCGGTGTTCGCCGGCGACATCCAGAGCTTCAACGCCGTCTACGGCACCACCAACAACCCCCACGACACGTCCCGCACGCCGGGCGGGTCGTCGGGCGGGTCGTCGGCCGCGCTGGCGATGGGGTTCACGCCGATCGAGCTCGGCTCCGACATCGGCGGGTCGATCCGGGTGCCCGCCCACTACTCGGGGGTGATGGGGCACAAGCCGAGCTACGGCATCGTGCCGGCCCACGGGCAGATCCCCGGCATGCCGGGCACGCTCACCCAGGCCGATCTGGCGGTGACCGGCCCGATGGCCCGCACGGTCGACGACCTCGAACTCGAGCTCGACGTGCTGGCCGGGCCCGACCGCTGGAACCAGCCCGCCTGGCGCCTCGACCTGCCGCCGGCGCGCGGTGACGACTTCGCCGGCCTGCGCATCGCGGCCTGGCTCGACGACCCCTACTGCCCCGTCGACGGGTCGACCCGCCGCGTGCTCGGCGCGCTCGTCGACGCGATCAGTGCCGCCGGCGCACGGGTCGACACCGAGGCCCGCCCCGGCTTCACGCTGGAACGAGCCGACATGATCTTCAACCGCCTGCTGTTCGCGGCGCTCGCCGGCGAGTACTCGTACCCCGAGATCGAACGGTTCGCGCTGCTCGACGACGCCGCACCGCTCGACCGGTCACGCCGTTCGGCCGCCATGCGCCATCGCGAATGGCTGGCCCACAACGAGCGCCGGTTGCAGCTGCGCGAGCGGTGGCGCGAGTTCTTCGAGCGGTACGACGTGATGCTGCTGCCGGTCCAGCCGCGGGGTGCGATCCCCCACGATCACTCCCGACCGCAGTGGGGCCGCACGGTCGACATCGACGGTGTCCGGCGCCCGTATCTCGACCTGTTCGGGTGGACCGGGCCGGCCGGCGCCGGGCTGCTCCCGGCCACCGTGGTGCCGGCCGGGCTCGGCGACGACGGCCTGCCGATCGGGGTCCAGATCGTCGGCCCCTACCTGCACGACCGCACGACGCTGCAGGCGGCGCGCCTCGTCGCCGAGGTCGTGGCCGACGCGCAGGGCTGGGTCTCGGGCTGCCCCGTGCCGGCGATCGCCCGCTGACGGCCACCCCGGGGGTTCGGCGCCGCCCGCCGCGACGTGCGAGGGTGGGGTGGTGAGCAGGGCCTTCGAGGAGATCGACCGGCAGCCGACGCCGATCGGCGAGATCAGCCTGCGGAGGCGGCTCGAACCGACGTTGCAGGTCGACGTGTACGAGGTGAAGCTCGGCGACGAGTTCTTGATGTCGAGCCTGTTCACGGCGAGCGAGGAGGCGGTCGCCCGGTTGGGTCTCGCGGCGGTGGCGGGCGACCGGCTCGACGTCGTGGTCGGCGGGCTCGGTCTCGGCCACACGGCGCTGACCGCGCTCGGCGACGAGCGGGTGGCCCGGCTGCAGGTGATCGAGGCCCTGTCACCGGTGATCCGTTGGCACCGCGAGCATCTCGTCCCGCTCGGCGCCCGCCTCACCGGCGACCCGCGGTGCACGTTCGTGCACGGCGACTTCTTCGCGATCGTCGCCGAGGGGATCTCGCACGAGGAAACCGGCCTGCGGCGCTTCGACGCGATCCTCGTCGACATCGACCACACCCCGAGCCACCTCCTCGACCCCGGCCACGCCGGCTTCTACCTCCCGGCCGGGCTGGCACGGGTGCGCGAGCAGCTCGTGCCCGGCGGCGTCTTCGCGCTCTGGAGCGACGACCCGCCCGATCCGGCGTTCGTGGCGCGGTTGGCCGCGACGTTCACGGCCGCCACCGCACACGTCGTGAGCTTCCCGAACTTCTACACCGGCGGCGAATCGGCCTGCACGGTGTACGTCGCCACGTCGTGACCGCCCGGCGGTTCCACGACCGGCGGCGGGCTCAGCCCCGGTAACCCGCCAGCAGCGAGCGGGCGGCGGCGGTCTCGTCGGCGTTGGCGCCCATCACCACGGCGGTGAAGTCGGTCGCGCCCGACTCGCCGATGCGCGCCAAACCGTCGAGCACCTGCTGTTCGCTGCCGATCAGCGCGATCGACTCGATGCCCTGCACCCCTTCGATGTCGAGCATCGCCCGGTACGAGGGCAGCGCGGCGTAGTCCTTGAAGGCGGTGGCGACGAAGTTCTTGGCCGCCGTGACGTCGTCGGTCACCCACACCGGCAGGCTGCACACCACGCTCGGCGCCGGCCGACCCGCCCGGTCGGCGGCATCGGCGATCACCGGCCGGATCTGCTGCTCGATGGTGGTCGGGCCGACGCACCACAGGATCGTGCCGTCGGTGCGTCGACCGGCGAGGCGCAGCATCTGGTCGCCGAGCGCCGCCAGCATCACCTTGGGCGGGGTGTGGGTGGGACGGCCGCCGCTGCCCATGAAGCTCCAGATCTCGCCTTGGTGGCTGACCTTGCCGTCGGCCAGCAACGGCTGCAGCACGTCGAGGTACTCGCGCATGTGGCGAACGGGGCGATCCCATTTCATCCGCAGCATGTTCTCGACGACCGGACGGTGCGACAGCCCGATCCCGAGCACGAAGCGCCCTCCGCACGCCGCCTGGGCGGTGAGCGCCTGGGCGGCGAGCGCCCGAGGATGGCGTTCCCACGTGGGCACCACGGCGGTGCCGAGCTCGATGCTCGAGGTGCGCGCACCGGCGAGGCCCAGCATCGCCGTGGCGTCGAGCAGCGCGGTCTGCGCCAGCCAGTAGCTCGAGAAGCCGGCCGCCTCGCAGTGCGTGACGTCGTCGATGATCTGGGCGAGGTCGGGCCTCACCAGTTTGTCCGAGCCGTTGATCCCGATCCGCATGCCGCCACAGTAGAGCCACCGGGCGCCCGGACTCCGACCGGCGGACGGTAGGCGCATCGGCGAGACTGGCACCATGGCTCGTCTCTTCGTCGCCGCCTGGCCCTCACCGGCGGCCGGCGTTCGCCTCGATCGGCTGCCGCGCCCCGACGAGCCCGGGGTGCGGTGGGTGCCACCCGCGAACCGGCACGTCACGTTGTGCTTCATCGGCGAGGCACAGCTCGACGCGGCGATCGGGGCGCTGGGCGCAGCGCGTCTACCGCGCTGCACGGTGCGGCTCGGCCCGGCGGTGACCGTGCTGGGGGCCCGACAGATCGTGGTGCCCGCCGACGGCGCCGACCGGCTCGCCGCCGCCGTCGGGGCGGCGGCCGCCGCCATCGCCGCCCCCCGGACCGAGCGGTTCGTCGGCCACCTCACGATCGGCCGCACCGCCGGAGGGGCGACGTCGGCGGTCGTCGGCACCCCGTTCGAGGCCGAGTTCACGGTCGATCAGGTGGCGCTGGTGGTGAGCGACCTGCGACCGGACGGGGCGGTCTACACCACGGCCGCCACCTTCCCGACCAGCTGACCCGGCCGGCCGACGGGCAGCGGCATCGCTGGGATGCGCCGGTGGTACGGGTTCACCCGCAGCGCTGCACGAACTCGATCACCGCCGCGTTGA
The DNA here is from genome assembly GCA_036526035.1 of Ilumatobacter sp. Lineage (GTDB taxonomy): Bacteria > Actinomycetota > Acidimicrobiia > Acidimicrobiales > Ilumatobacteraceae > Ilumatobacter. Next base: position 8,068 of record DATCZG010000028.1, read on the forward strand.
ACGCGTCGTTGCGGTCGCCGGCCACCATGTGACCGGCATCGGCCACGTCGACCACCTCGGCGTGCGGCACGAGCCGCCGCAGTTCGCGGACACCCTGCTCGCTGACGATGTCGCTCATGCGCCCGCGCACCAGCATCGTGGGGATCGTGATGCGGCGGGCGGCGTCGCACAGCCGGGCGTGGTTGACGACCCCTTCCGGGCCCTCGACGCCGGCCCGGTTCGTGATGAACCGCGGGTCCCAGTGCCAGTACCAGCGCCCGTCCGGGCGGCGGCGCAGGTTCTTGCGCAGCCCGGACGGATCGGTCGGCCGCGGCCGGTGCGGCGCGAACGCGGCGATCGCGTCGGCCGCGGCGTCGAGCGAGGCGAAGCCGTCGAAGCCCGACCGCATGAAGTCGCCGATCTTGTTGCGACCCTCCACCTCGACCCGCGGTGCCACGTCGACCAGCACCAGCGCCGACGCGATCGGGTGTTCGGTTTCGCCGATCGCGACGATCGACGCCAGCCCGCCGAGCGACGCGCCGACGACGACGGGTGGGCGCCCGAGGTGCTCGACGATCGCCCGCACGTCGTCGGCGAAACGCGTCAGGCCGTACATCCCGTCGGGCGACCAGCCGGAGTCACCGTGGCCGCGCAGGTCGACCGCCAGCGCATAGCGGCCGGCTGCCGCCAGTTCCACCGCCGCGTTCCCCCAGGCGTGGCGGGTCTGGCCGCCGCCGTGCAACAGCACGACCCCCGGCGCGAACTCGTCACCATGACCGTCGGCGACGAGGTCGACCCCGGCGCCCCGGATGGTCAGGGTGCGGACGGGGGACGGCATGCACCGATGTTGTCGCCTGCACCCACCGCGACGGCAATCGGAGCCGCCGGGCGTTCAGCGGCGATGCACGCTGACCGCGTAGTCACCACCCGTTCGCCACGCAGCACCGTCCCAGGTGGCGAACCGTTCGCTCGCCACCAGGCCGGCGCCGGCGCAGTCGCGGTCGTACTGCTCGAGGTCGTAGCCCCGGCCGAGCTGGAACCCGGCGACGAGCGCGCCGTCGGGCGCGACGTGACGCGCCATGTTGGCGACCACCACCGCCTCGGTGCCCGGCCGCACGAAGATCATCACGTTGCCCGGCATCGCGACCACGTCGAACACCCGGCCGAGATCGAGGCTCGCCAGATCGTCCTCGACCCACGCGAGGTGGGGTGCCTTGGCGCGCGCCTGGTCGAGCATCGGGGCGTCGAGGTCGACCCCGACGACGTCGACGCCGCGGGTCGCCAGCTCGATCGCGACCCGGCCGGTGCCGCACCCGGCGTCGAGCACGCTGGCGGGTCGCAGACCGCAGATGAAGTCGGCCTCGCCGTGCACCGACTGGCCCGCCGCGGCCAGCCGCTCCCATCGCCGGTCGTAGTCGGCGCCGCGCGGCACCCGATCGTCGGCCGCCCAGCGCGACCCGTGGTCACCGCCGGTCACGGCCCACGACCCGGCTCATCAGAGGTACTCGGGGATCAGCGCCGCGATCTCTTCGGGGCTCACGATCGGCGAGAAGCGCCGCACCACGTTGCCGTGTTTGTCGACCAGGAACTTCTCGAAGTTCCACACGACCGCCGACGACTCGCCATCGCCGGGTTGCGCCGCCTTGAGGATCGAGTACAACGGCACCTCGGCGTCGCCGTTGACCTCGACCTTGGCGAACATCGGGAAGTCGATGTCGTAGGTGGAGGTGACGAACTCGAGGATCTCGGCGTCGGTGCCGGGCTCCTGACCGCCGAACTGGTTGCACGGGAACCCGAGCACCTGCACGTCGTCGAACTGGTGGTGGAGCGCACGCAGACCTGCGTACTGGGGGGTGAGGTCTCAACGGCTGGCGACGTTGACGATCACCAGCACCTGGTCACGGAAGCGATCGAACGCGATCCGATCCCCGCTGATGCCCGACATTTCGAGTTCGTAGATCGCTGACATGGGGGCGATGTTAGCGGGGAGCCGATGAGCGGCGGCGGTGGGCGTGGGGCGGGTGACGGCCGCTGCGGATCCGTGGCCGGGCCCGGCCGCGACGATCGCGCGCCCAGCACCACCATCGCTTCCGATCACCGCCGACTGGTCGGGCGGCGGTCCGCCGACCGGCGCACGCCGCGGTGGCGGCCGCGCGCCGGATACGGTCGGCGCGGTGAACCTGATCGAGCTGCAAGACGTGATCGAGCGCACCTACGGCGACCGCGACCGCCACCGTGGGGTCGCCCCCACCGTCGCCTGGCTGGCCGAGGAGTTCGGAGAACTCGCCCAGGCGGTGCGCAAGGGCACCCGGGCCGAGATCGAGCACGAGTTCAGCGACGTGCTGGCATGGCTGGCGACGCTCGCGAACCAGGTCGGCGTCGACCTCACCGCGGTCGTCGACCGCTACCGCGCCGGGTGCCCGAAGTGCGCCCGGATCCCGTGTGCGTGCTGATCGGCGGCCGTCGGGTCAGTTGACGACCTTGACGGTGTCGCCGATGTCGAGCCAGTCCCAGAGGATCTCGGCGTCGGCCGGCAGCAACCGGATGCAACCCGACGAGTCGCCGAAGAGCTCTTGGGTGCCGACGCTGTCGAGCGGCTGCACGAACTCGCCGTTCGCGTAGCGCGGCACGCTGTGGAACGCGATCCGCGCCCCCTGGAACTTGCCGTAGGTGAACGCCACGAAATGGGTCATCGTCGAGTACTCGCCCGTGAGCGTCGAGTAGGCGTCGAGGTCTTTCGCGTACACCTGGTACACGCCGGGGTCGGGCTGCGAGATCGCCGAGGTGATCGGCATCTCGTCGGTGATGTCGCCGCCTTCGCACAGCCAGGCCCGCTGGTTGAAGCGGTCGACCACCGCGGCGCGGCCCGCGTCGGGACACGTGGTGGGGTCGGGCGGCAACACGTCGGGGCCCACCCACGTGCCGAGTAGGCGGGCGGTCTGCGGGCCGACCACCCCGTCGACCACGAGGCCGTTGGCCGCCTGGAACTTCCGCACCGCGAGGTCGGTGGCGGCGTCGAACACCTCGTCGGGCGGGCCCTCGGCGAACGCGCCGGCCGTGACCAGCAGCGACTCGAGGCACGCCACCTCGGGGTCGGACACACCCAGTTCGAGCGGGATCGACAAGCTGCAGTCGACCTCGTCGGTGGCCGGCGGGGCGGCGACCGTCACGTCGCTCGCGTCGGTGGCGGGATCGGTGCCCGAACCGGCGACCGACGCCTCGGTCACCGTTGCATCGACGGCCGCCGTGGCGGGGCCCCCGGACGGGGCGGTGGTGGTGGCCGCGGCGGCCCGGGCCGGGCCGTCGCCGCCGCCCCCCAGCACCTGGAACGCGCCCGCCAACCCGGCGACGCCCACGAGGACGGCAGCGAGGACGACGTACGAACGTGACATGGCGACGCGAGCCTACCGACCGAGCGGGCGCCGGGTCGGTCGGCCCACCGACCGGCCTCAGGCGACGAACAGCTCGGCGATCTGGATCGCGTTGAGCGCGGCGCCCTTGCGGAGGTTGTCGTTGCTGACGAACATGGCGAGGCCGCGCCCGCCGGGGGCGCCCGGATCCCTGCGGATCCGGCCGACGTAGGAAGGGTCCTGGCCGGCCGCCTGGAGCGGCGTCGGGATGTCGCTCACCACGACGCCCGGGGCGGCCGCCAGCAGCTCGTAGGCCCGCTCGACCGAGATCGGCTGGGCGAACTCGGCGTTGATCGACAGCGAGTGCCCGGTGAAGACCGGCACCCGCACGCAGGTGCCCGACACCAGCAGGTCGGGGATGCCGAGGATCTTGCGGCTCTCGTTGCGAAGCTTGTGCTCTTCGTCGGTCTCGAACTCGCCGTCGTCGACGAGCGAGCCGGCGAACGGCAACACGTTGAACGCGATCGGCCCGACGAACTTGGTGGGGGCCGGGAACTCGACCGCCGACCCGTCGTGGGTCAGCTCGGCCGCCCGGTCGACCACCTGGCGGGCCTGCTTGTCGAGCTCGTCGACGCCGGCCAGCCCGCCGCCCGAGACGGCCTGGTAGGTGGAGGCGACGATCCGCGTCAGGCCGGCCTCGTCGTGCAGCGGCTTGAGCACCGGCATCGCAGCCATCGTGGTGCAGTTGGGGTTGGCGATGATGCCCTTGGGGGTGTCGCGGATCAGGTGGCCGTTGACCTCGCTGACGATCAGGGGCACCTCGGGGTCCATCCGCCACGCCGACGAGTTGTCGATCACCACGGCGCCACCGGCGACGAACTTGGCGGCGTAGGCCCGCGAGCCGGTCGCCCCGGCCGAGAACAGGGCGATGTCGAGCCCCGAGACGTCGGCGGTCTCGGTGTCTTCGACCACCACGTCGGTGCCCTTCCACGGCAGCGAGGTGCCGGCCGAACGGGCCGACGCGAAATAGCGGATCTCGTCGACCGGGAAGTTCCGCTCGTCGAGCAGCCGGCGCATGACACCGCCGACCTGACCGGTTGCTCCAACCACACCAATGCGCATGGCGCAAGGCTAACGGTGGCGCGCCCTTGCCGACCGTCGAGTTCTCAGATCGGCCGGGCTGCGCTCAGGTGACGACGGCGACCAGCCACCAGTGGTGGGCGTTGATCCCCGCGAACGTGCGGATCGTGCCGTCGCGCGTCGTCAGCCGGCTCGTCGGCGCGACCCACAGCTCGATGTCGGTGAGCTGCGGGACGAGCGGCCCGATCACCTCGTCGGGATGCAGGCGCGAGACCTGCCAGGCGAGCCGCGTCGGGAGGCGGCGACGCGACAGACGGTCGCCCAGCAACGGCACCCGGTAGAGCATGCGAACCGCGGCGCCGAGCGGCACGACGATCAGATCGGTCGGCGACGGGCCACGGAAGTTGAGCGCGACCTTGCCCCCCGGGCGCACGACGCGCACGGCCTCGGAGGCCAACTCGAGGGCGTCGTCCTCGGCGCAGTGCTGCAGCGTGATGTAGCTGAAGGCCACATCGGCCACGTTGGGCGGCAGGTCGAGGGTGCGGCCGTCGGGCACCTCCAACGTGCGCAGCCGGTCGGCGCGGCCGAACCGGCCGACGGTCTCGTAGCAGCGTTCGAGGAAGCCGCGATCGAGGTCGCAGGCGACGACGGCGCTGAACTCACGCGTGAAGGCACAGGTCATGCGCCCGATGCCGGCGCCGATCTCGACGAGGGTGTGGCGGGCGCCGGCCGGTTGGCGCAGGCCGAACAGCTCGAGGTAGCTGAGGGCTTCGACGTCGCCGGTGGCGACGAACTCGGCGAGGGTGAGGTCGTCGCCGACCGCGTTGTTGAACACCCATCCGGTGCGGCGCACGACGTCGTCGCCGCTGGACATCTGCTCGGAGATCCGGCCGGCCGCTTTCCACGGGATCAGCTGGCTCCGACGACGCATCCCACGAATTGTGCCAGACCGGGCCACCGTTCGCGCATTACCCGCCGGGGCGGCGGACCGCGGGCCTACTTGCGTTCGGGCAACGGGGCGGCGTAGGCCTGGCCCGAGTCGAGCCCGAAGGCGGTGTGCAGGGCACGTGCGGCACGCTCCATGGCACCGCCCGGGATGATGACCGAGATGCGGATCGTCGACGTCGAGATCATCTCGATGTTGACGTCCTCGTCGGCGAGCACCCTGAACATCTTGGCGGCGATGCCGGGCGACGACTTCATGCCGGCTCCGACGAGCGAGACCTTCGCGATGTCGTCGTCGTGCGTGACGGCGGTGGCGCCGATCTCGACCGCGACCCGCCGCACGATCGACTCGGCCTGGGCCATGTCGGCCATCGGCATCGTGAAGCTGATGTCGGTCGTGCCGTCGGTCGACGTGTTCTGCACGATCATGTCGACGTTGACGTTCGCCGCGGCGAGCGGCTCGAACAAGGCGGCCGAGATGCCGGGGCGGTCGGGAACCCCCAGCACGGTGACCTTGGCCTCGGTCATGTCGGTGACGACACCGGAGATGATCGGATCTTCCATTCCTGGCTCCTCGTTGCTGACCCACGTGCCCTGCTCCCAGGTGAAGGCGGAACGCACGTGGAGTGGGACGTCGTGGTTGCGGGCGAACTCGACCGAGCGCAGGGCGAGCACCTTCGAGCCGGCACCGGCCATCTCGAGCATCTCGTCGAAGTGGATCTTGGCGAGCTTGCGGGCCTGGGGGACGATCCGGGGATCGGCGGAGAACACCCCGGTGACGTCGGTGTAGATCTCACAGGCGTCGGCGTTCATCGCCTGGGCCAGCGCCGAGGCCGTGAGGTCGGACGCCCCCCGGCCCATCGTGGTGATCTCCTTGTCGGTGCTGACCCCCTGGAAGCCGGCGATCACGCAGACCTTGCCCTCGCCCAGCGCCTGGCGGACGCGGTCGCCCTTGACCTCGACGATCTTCGCCTTGCGGTGGGTGGTGTCGGTGATGATGCCGACCTGGCTGCCGGTGAAGCTGATCGCTTCGATCCCGCGGTCGGTCAACGCCATCGTCAGCAACGCCGCGGTCTGGCGTTCGCCGGTGGTGAGCAGCATGTCCATCTCACGGCCCGGCAGGGTGGTCGACACCGACTCGGCGAGCGCGATGAGGTTGTCGGTGGCCTTGCCCATCGCCGACACCACGACGATCACGTCGTGGCCGTGCCGGCGGGTGATGGAGATGTTGTCGGCGACCGCCTTGATGCGGTCGGGATCGGCCACCGAGGTGCCGCCGTACTTCTGCACGATCAATGCCACAGGCCCGACAGCTTATGAGCAGGTTCGCGACGACACGACGATGATGGCGAGGTGTCACCGGTGCCGAGCACCGGCTCGATCGGGCGCGTCGGGTCAGCTCGGCAACGACACCGCGACCACCTCGAACTCGAGCAGCGAGGCGCCCGTGGCGACCGGATGCTCGGGCTTGGCGGCCCCCCGGCCGTCGTCGTCGTGCGTCTCGCGGTGCTGGTGCCGGAACGCCTGACCGTTGCGCCAGGCCTGGTACGCGTCCTCCGATTCCCATCGGGTGAGCACGAAGTACCGGTCGTCGCCGGCGACGGGGCGCAGCAGCATGAACTCCTCGAACCCGGGCTCGCGGTCGACCATGCCGGCGCGGGCGGCGAACCGCCGCTCGAGTTCGGGGCCGGCCCCGGCGGGCACTTCGATGGCGTTGATCTTCACGACGGACATCCCCAGATCGTGCCAGTTCGCCACCACCGGCGCACATCGGGCTCGGGCCGGATCGTCCGGATGGTCCGTCCCGTCCATCCCCGTCCGGTCCGTCCGCCTCGACCGATGACCCGACCGCGACCGCTCCCGACAAGGGACGAAGGACCCTTTGACACCCCGGAGCCGGACAATAGCGTGAAGGGGGACCGACGTCGTCGAGATCCCACGGGGAGGTGGCACGTGCCGAACCGCAGACTCACCACCATCGCCGGGTTCGTCGTGATCGGTGCGATCGCCGTGGCGTGCGGCGGTGGTGACGAGACCACCGCACCGAGCGTCACGGAACCCGCCACCCCCACCACGTCACCTCCTACCGTCCCACCCACCACGACGACGACCACCACGACGACGACCACCACGACGACGACCACGACGACGACCACCACGACAATTCCGTACGACCCGGCAGTTGCGTTCAGAGACGAGTTCGACGGTGAACTGCTCGCCGCCGCGAAGTGGCAGTGGCGCAACGAGAACCCCGATCGGTACCGCTTCGAGGACGGATCGCTGGTGATCATGGGCGACGATCCGCCGATCCCTAGCCCACAGGCCGTCAACGTTCTCGAACGTGAGGTTCCGGCGGGGATCGACGTCTCGTTGTCGACCCACCTCGTCGTGGTACCGGACGAGAACTTCGAAGCCGCCGGTATCGCGCTGCTCGGGATCCCGAACGTCCACCTCTCGCTGCTCGTCGGTCGCTGTCAGATCTGCCTCCCCGAGACCGCCGGCGTCGGGATCTACGTCGAGTTCTACCGCGGCGACGAGAACCTCGGCGGCCAGCTCCGGTACCCCTGGGAGGGCGGCGGCAACGAGGTGACCCTGATCATGGAGTGGAGTCCGGAGGCGGCGGTGGCGGTCGGCTACTACCAGTATCCCGACGGTCAGTTGCGCCAGGCGTTCCGCTTCGAGAACGTCGCGTCGTTCGACAGGTTCGCGCTCACCGCCTACAACCTGCCGGCGCCGGGCACCACCAACACCGCTCCGATCGAGGGCCGCTTCGACTGGTTCGAGTTCCGGTCCTACTCCTGAACGGCTTCCGCCCGGCCACCGGTTCCCGGCCGGAGTGTCCGTTCCGGCCCATGTGAAAGTTCGGTCCGTTTCTGCCAGACTGGGGGGATGACCGCCACGGACGCGCCCGTCGGCTCGATGGCACCCCGCATCGTGACCGACCTTCCCGGACCGCGCGCTCGCGCCGTCATCGACCGCGACGAGGCGGTGTCGAGCCCGTCGCTCACCCGCGTGTACCCCCTGGTCGTCAGCCACGGCCGGGGTTGCGTCCTCGTCGACGTCGACGGCAACCGCTTCCTCGACTTCAACGCCGGCATCGCCGTCAACGCCGCCGGGCACGCCCACCCCGAGGTCAACGCCGCGATCCACGCCCAGGTCGACGCCTGCTTGCACTACTGCTCGAGCGACTTCTACCACCCGGTGTACGCCGACGTGTGCGAACGCCTGGCGGCCACCGCGCCGGCCGGCATGGGGCCCGCCCTGGTGTTCCTCGCCAACTCGGGCACCGAAGCGGTCGAGGGCGCCCTCAAACTCGCCCGTCACCACACGGGGCGGCCGAACGTGATCGCCTTCTACGGGGCGTTCCACGGCCGCTCGCTCGGCAGCTTGTCGCTGACCGCCTCGAAGGCCAAGTACCGCAGCGGATTCGGGATCGTCACCCCCGGCGGCTACCACGCACCGTACGCGTTCGACGGTCAGCTCACCGGCGCCGACTACATCGAGCAGGTGCTCTTCCGGCGCGTCACCGAACCCGGCGATGTCGCAGCGATCTTCGTCGAGCCGATCCAGGGCGAAGGCGGCTACATCGTGCCGCCCGCCGGCTGGTTGCAAGACCTGCGCGACCTGTGCGACCGTCACGGGATCCTGCTGGTCGTCGACGAGGTGCAGTCGGGCCTGGGGCGCACCGGCACGATGTGGGCCTGCGAGCACGACGGGGTCGCGCCCGACATCATCACCGCCGGCAAGGGGCTCGCCAGCGGCCTCCCGCTCTCGGCGATCATCGCCCGCGAGTCGATCATGCAGTGGTCGCCCGGCAAGCACGGCTCCACGTTCGGGGGCAACCCGGTGGCGTGTGCCGCTGCGCTCGCCACGATCGACCTCGTCGAACGCGAGCTGGCGGCGAACGCCGCCGAACGGGGCGCCCAGCTGCTCGCCGGCCTCGGCGAGCTGCAACAGCGCGAGCCGCTGATCACCGCCGTGCGCGGGCGCGGCCTGATGATCGGCTTCGACCTGCCCGACCACGAGACCGCCTACGCCGTCGAACAGGCCTGCTTCCGACGCGGCCTGCTGGTGCTCACGTGCGGCAACCAGGGCATCCGCCTCGCACCGCCGTTGGTGGTCACGGCCGAACAGGCCGACACGGCGCTGACCATCCTCGCCCACGCCTGCGAAGCTGTGCGCCTGCACGCTCCGCACTGACACCGCCGCCGGCACGGGGCGGCGGGCGACCCCCACCTCCAGCCGACGAAACCTCCGAACACCGCAAGGACGCCCGACGATGAGCACCACCCAGCTGCCCGGCCACGCCGACCTCGCCGCCCGCACCACCGGCCTGCTGGCCGACTGCGGCGCGGTGGCCGCCGACGGCGACCAACACGCCCGCACCCCGATCACCGGTGGGTCGCTCGGACCGGTCGGCGGCGCCGGTGACGTCGACGCCGCCGTCGCCCGTGCCGCCGCCGCCTTCGAGCGTTGGCGTGACACGCCGGCACCGGTGCGCGGCAACGTGATCCGCCGCCTCGGCGAGCTGCTGCGCGAACACAAGGCGGCACTCGGCGAACTGGTGTCGATCGAGGCCGGCAAGATCCGCTCGGAGGGCCTCGGCGAGGTCCAGGAGATGATCGACATCTGCGACTTCGCGGTCGGTCTGTCGCGCCAGCTGCACGGGCTGACGATCGCCTCCGAGCGCCCGGGGCACCGGCTGCTCGAGAGCTGGCACCCGATCGGTCCGGTCGCGGTGATCAGCGCGTTCAACTTCCCGGTCGCCGTGTGGTCGTGGAACGCGGCGCTGGCGATCGTCGCCGGCGATCCGGTGATCTGGAAGCCGAGCGACAAGACCCCGCTCACCGCGCTCGCCTGCACCGCGTTGTTCGGGCGCGCCGCCCACGACTGCGACGCCCCGGCCGATCTGCTCCAGACCGTGCTCGGCGGCGCCGAGGTCGGCGCCGCGCTCGTCGCCCACGACGGTGTCCCCGTCGTCTCGGCCACCGGATCCACCGCGATGGGCCGCAAGGTCGCGCCGGTGGTCGCCGCCCGGTTCGGGCGGACGATCCTCGAACTGGGCGGCAACAACGCGGCGGTCGTCGCCCCGTCGGCCGACCTCGATCTGGCGCTGCGCGGCATCGTGTTCTCGGCCGCCGGCACCGCCGGCCAGCGGTGCACGACGCTGCGCCGACTGATCGTGCACCGCTCGGTGCACGACGAACTCGTCGACCGGATCGGTCGCGCCTACGCCTCGCTGCCCGTCGGCGACCCGCTCGCCGCCGGCACGCTCGTCGGGCCGCTGGTCGACCGACCGGCGTTCGACCGGATGCAACAGGCGATCACCACCGCGGTCGCCGACGGCGGCACGCTGGTGGCGGGCGGCGAGCGGCTCCTCGCCGACGAGGCCCCCGACGCCTTCTACGCCCGCCCGGCCCTGATCGCGATGCCCGGCCAGACCGAGGTGGTGCGCACCGAGACGTTCGCCCCGATCCTCTACGCGATCGCCTACGACGACCTCGACGAGGCGATCGGCCTCCACAACGGCGTGCCGCAGGGATTGGCGAGTTCGATCTTCACCACCGACCTGCGCGAATCCGAGCGGTTCCTCAGCGCGTCCGGCAGCGACTGCGGCATCGCCAACGTCAACATCGGCCCGTCGGGGGCCGAGATCGGCGGGGCGTTCGGCGGCGAGAAGGAGACCGGCGGCGGTCGCGAGTCGGGCTCCGACGCCTGGAAGGGCTACATGCGCCGCCAGACCAACACGATCAACTACAGCCGCGACCTCCCTCTCGCCCAGGGCGTCCGCTTCGACATCGACTGAGCGGGCCTCCGCGGCGGCCGACCCGCCGCCGGTGCCGCAACCCGGCGCGCGGCGCCGTTCACGGCCCGGCTGCCTAGTGTCGGTGGCGATGCGACTGCCGATCCAGCCACCGCTCAAGCCGATGCTGGCCAAGCTGGCGCGCACGATCCCGACCGACGACGGCCTGGTGTACGAGCCGAAGTGGGACGGTTTCCGCTGCATCGTGTTCCGCGACGGCGACGAGATCGTCCTCACGAGCCGCAACCAGAAGCCGTTCAACCGGTACTTCCCCGAACTGCTCGGGGTGCTCGCCGACGCCCTCCCGGCGCGCTGCGTCGTCGACGGCGAGATCGTCATCGTGCCGGCGTCGGGCGAGGGCCTCGACTTCGACGCCCTGCAGCAGCGCATCCACCCCGCCGAGTCGCGGGTCAGGATGCTGGCCGAGCGCACGCCGGCGTCGTTCGTGGCGTTCGATCTGCTCGCCCTCGACGACGACGATCTCACGGCGACGGCGTTCGGCCGGCGGCGCGCCCTGCTCGTGCAGCGGCTGATGCCCAACGCCCGCGTCCACCTGACCCCGGCCACCACCGACCCGGCGGTGGCGCGGCGCTGGTTCACCCGGTTCGAGGGCGCCGGCCTCGACGGCGTCATGGCCAAACGCGTCGACGGGCGCTACACCCCCGATCAGCGCACCCTCGTCAAGGTCAAGCACGAACGCACCGCCGAATGCGCCGTCGCCGGCTTTCGGGTGCACAAGGACGGCGAGGGCGTCGGTTCGCTGTTGTTGGGCATGTTCGACGACGACGACCGGCTCCACCACGTCGGGGTGTGCGCATCGTTCACGGCGGCGTTGCGCCGCCAACTCGCCGACGAGCTGGCGCCGCTCACCGTCGACGCCCTCGCCGACCACCCGTGGGGCGAGTGGGCATCGGATCAACCGATGACCGGTGGCACCTCGCGCTGGAACGCCGACAAGGACCTGTCGTTCGTGCCGGTGCGCGTCGAACGCGTCGTCGAGGTCACCTTCGGCCAACTCGAGGGCGGCCGGTTCCGCCACGGTGTCGGCTTCCGGCGCTGGCGGCCCGACCGCACGCCCGAGTCGTGCCGGTACGGGCAGCTCGACGTCGCCCGGCCGGTGCGCTTCGACGAACTGCTGGCCGAGCCGGGCTGACCGCGACGGGCCGCGATCGGGGGTGGGTCAGCCCGAGGGGGTGACGGCCGGCGGCACCGTGGCACCGGTGGCGGGGTCGACCGGCGTCGTGGCGAACGGGGCGGTGGTCGTCGACTGATCGACCAGTTCGACCTGCACCGGCACCGCCGGGGCGTTCGGCGGGATCGTGACGTAGTCACCGTTCTCGTCGGTGACCGCGAACGTCACCGTGGCACCCTCGAGGACCCCGCTGGCGGTGGACGCCGACAACTCGAGGGTCCAGGTGCCGGGCACCACGAAAGGCAGGCCGACGGAGTCGTCGAGGATCGCGGTGCCCGCGGTGGTCAACGGGATCGCCTGCTCGATCGTGGAGACGTTCGAGCCCGGCGGCGGGACGAACCGCAGGATCAGGTTCGTGATCCCCTCCACCGGCTCGTCGACTTCGACCTTGATCCCGTTCAGACCGACCCGTCCGGGGCCGATGTACACCCGGGCGTCGAGACCCGACGCCGGGTCGGCGAAGGTCAGGCCCGGTAGGTAGGTCTCGTCGGCGTAGGGGTCGATCTGGGCCGGCGTGAGGGTGACCAGCCACCCGCTGAACGCCAGTGCGACCACGCCGAGCGCGACCTCGGCACCGAAACCGCGCCGGAACCGTTCGGCGAGCGGAATCGTGAGCTCGCGGGCCCGGTCGAGTCGCAAGGTCACCTGCTGACGGACGGCCAACGCGACCGCCAACATCGCAGCGACCACGACCACCTTCAGCAGCACGACGCGGCCATGGCTGCTGGAGAACAGTTCGCCGCCGTCGAGCCGGATCACCTGGATCACGCCGGTCACCGCGGCGGCGATCACCGCCGGCACCGACACCCGCGCGAAGGCCCGCGTCGCGTCGATGAGGTCTTTCTCGCCGGGCCCGGCGAGCACGACCCTGCCGACCAGCGCGGCGCCGCCGAACCACACGGCGACGGCGAGGACGTGCACGATGCCGATCAAGAACCCGAGCGGCGCCGCCGGGCCGTCGACCCGGCTGAGGGCGACCGTGACCAGCGCCAGACCCGGGATCGACCAGGCGAGCATCGCGCTCTGGGGGTCCATCACCCGCTCCGGGAACATCGCCACCCATCCCGACGCGGCGACCAGCACCAGCCGCAGCAAGGCGGCGCGACCCGGCCATCCGGCGTCGTTGAGGTCGAACCACGCCCCTGGCGACAGCGACGAGCCGAGCGACGAACCGGTCGAGTCGGCGGTGTAGGCGACCACGAACAACAGGGTCGCGACGAGGCCAACGATCCAGACGGTGCGCAGGAAACGAACCGTCACCACGTACTCGGGGCCCTCCGGCCAGCCGATCGCGATCACGGCCAACGAGCCGAACAGCACGAGGATCGCCAGCGTCGAGACCACCCTGCCGAGCCACAGCGCGCCGCCGGTGCTGCCGGGGTTGCCGGGCTCGTCCTCGGTGCCGGTCGCGATGGGCACTGCCGGCACCCGGTCGAACGGCTCGGTGGTGGCGCTGCCGGTGGCCGCCACCGCCGGCTCGGACGTCACCCCGAACGACGACGTCTGCTGGGTGATCATCACGCCCAAGCCGTCTTTGAGGAACCACGAGACGAAACAGTTGCCCTTCGGCAACGGGTTGTTGATCGCGACGGTGACCACCAAGCCGTCGGGGTCGACCTCGGGCAGACCGGTGTTCTGGATCTGGTTGTTGCAGGCCAGGCTGAGCGTGAGGGTGTCGTCGTCGGCGAGTTCCTGGTTGAACGACAACACGATGGCGGCCGGCGAAGCATCGAGCGACGCCCCGTCGGCGGGCACGATCGACTGCAGCGAGTTCGCGGTCTGGGCCGACGCCGCACCACCGGCCGCGGCGGCGCCCGCGACCAGCAGCCCGAGCGCCCATCCGAGCCGGCGGCCGCGGCGGCGCGGCCGCCCTGACGGGGCGGGCGTCGAGCCGGTCATCGACGGAGTCGACGGACCACGGCGCAGGCGACAGCCGACGCGGGAGAGAGTTCGCACGCCCACCGTGCCAACGGTAGCCAGGTCGGGCACCGAAAGATCGCCATCGCCCCGCGACGGCTCGGCAGTTCGTGCCGCGCGCGACCCCGACACCCGCCTCGCGCCCTCGCCGCCGGTCGGCGCGGCGCCCGCCGGTGGGCGGTGCGCTGGCGACCCGATGGGTAGGCTCGGCAGCGATGGCCACCCAGTCGCTCTACCGCCGCTACCGACCTCGCCGGTTCAGCGAGCTCAAGGGGCAAGACCACGTGGTACGCGCCCTGCGCGACGCCGTCGCCTCGGGCCGCGAGGGCCAGGCCTACCTGTTCTCGGGGCCCCGTGGCACCGGCAAGACCACCTCGGCGCGGATCCTCGCCAAGGTGCTCAACTGCCAGAACGTGATCGACGGCGAGCCCTGCTGCGAATGCGAGTCGTGCCTGTCGGTCGAGCGCGGCACCAGCTACGACGTCCACGAGCTCGACGCCGCCTCCAACAACGGCGTCGACGCGATCCGCGACCTCGTCGAGAAGGCGTCGCTCGGCACACCCGGTCGCCACAAGGTGTACATCCTCGACGAGGTCCACATGCTCTCGAGGGCGGCCGAGGCGGCCCTGCTCAAGACGCTCGAAGAGCCGCCTCCGCACGTCGTGTTCGTGCTCGCCACCACCGACCCGCAGAAGATGAGCGACACGATCCGGTCGCGCACCCAGCACCTGCAGTTCCACCTGTTGCCCAGCGACACGCTCGCCGAGCACGCCCGATGGGTGGCCGAGGACGCCGGCCTCGACGTGTCGCCCCAGGCGTTGGAGGCGGCGCTGATCCAAGGTGGCGGCTCGGCCCGCGACACGCTCTCGGCCCTCGAGCTGCTGGCTTCGACGGGCGGCGACGTCAACGAGGTGATCGACCTCGACGAGTTCCTGGCCGCCCTGATCGACCACGACGCCGGCCGGGTGCTCACCGCCATCGGGCACGCCGTCGGCCTGGGTCGCGACCCGCGCACGGTCACCGAAGACATCGTGCGCCACCTCCGCAACGCGTTCTTGTCGTTGATGGCGCCCGAGCTCGTGATGCTGCCGAGCGACCGGCTCGACGCCGTCGCCGCGCAGGCTCGGCAACTCGGCGCGGCCGCGTTGGTGCGGGCGATCGAACGGTTGGGTTCGGCGCTGGTCGACATGCGCAACGCCCCCGACCCGCGCATCCTCGTCGAGGTGGCGCTGGTGCAGCTCACCCATGACGAGACCGACACCGGCGCCGACGCCCTGCTGGCGCGGATCGAGCGCCTCGAACAGCATGTCCGCGAGTTGCGCGCCGCCGGGTCGCCGCCGGCCGGCGGGGCGGCCCCGAAAGACCCCGCCACCGGCCGGGTGGTGCTGGGCGGTGC
>DATCZG010000029.1:0-59199 GCA_036526035.1 Ilumatobacter sp.
CGGCAGGCCCGTGTAGAGCATCACCGGGGTGATCAGCGCCAACTGGAACCAGCGGTTCATCATCAAGTCGGGCACCCACGTGGCGCCGAACAGGTCCATCGCCATCACGGCGACCACGATCGGGGTGGACAGGATCGCCCCGACCGCGACACGCCGCGACAGGTCGCGGATCTCGGCCCGCCGCTGCGCGGCCTCGCGGTCCTCGGTCTCGGCGGAACCGGGTGCCGGTCGCGGGACGAGGCGGTAGCCGGCATCGGCCACGGCAGCCTGGAGCTCGCCTGGGGTGATCTGATCGGGGTCGTACCCGACCGTCGCCCGCTCGGTGCCGAAGCTCACATCGACCCGGTCGACGCCCGGCAGGCCGCCGAGCACCGACTCGATCTTCACCACACACGAGGCGCACGACATGCCCGAGACCCGGAACTCGGCCTGCTCGGTGGCGAGTGGGCGGTCGCTGGTGGGTCCGACACCGACCGCACGAGCGGTCTCGGGCGGTCGACGGTCGGCGGGGGAGGATCCGTCGACCGGTTCGACGATCAGCGCCCCGTGGATCATGTTCATGCCGCACGCGAACTCGAACCGGCCGGACCGGTCGGGCGTGAACTCGAGCGTCGCCGTACCGAACGCCGGCAACGTCTTGGAGACCGCCAGGTCTGGGAACACGACGCGCGAGGTGCAGTCGCCGGACTCGCGGCGATCGAACACCAGCCGGACGGGCAGCCCCTCGCGGACCCGGATCAGGTCGGGCGAGTAGCCGCCCTTGACCGTGACGCGGACCTCCTGGACGCCGTCGACGAGCTCGGCGCTCCGGGCCTGCTTCGGCCCGAAGAAGAACACGGCGAGGAGCCCCGCCGCCAGCACGCCTGCGACGACCACCAGCAGTTCGATCGGCCCCATGACCAGCCTCCTTCGCCGCCTTCTGGTACTTACCATATAGGGGTAGGGGGTATATATCAAGACGTCGGGCCCGGGGGTCGGCCCCGGCCGACCGCTCGTGCCGATCGGCGCGAGCGGTCGCGACCCGTTTGTGGCCTTGGTCCCTTCCGCCCGGGCCGGCACGGCGCGATCGTGGACACGCGACCGCAGTTGGCGGGAACGATGCGAAGCAGGGAGAACGACGATGCCGCAGTTCGTTGAACGGTTCGCCGCGATCGGCGGCGACCGCTGGGTCCACATGGGTGGCTGGGGCGGTGGCTGGTTCTGGCTGTGTGGACTGGCGGCGATGGCACTGTTCGTCGGCCTGATCGCGTGGGTCGTCCGAAGCGCCACCGCGAACCCCGCGCCGCCGCCCGGCGGTGCGACCGATCGCGCCCGGGAGATCCTCGCCGAGCGCTACGCCCGCGGCGAGCTCTCCACCGACGAGTACTCCGAGCGGGTCGAGCAGCTGAGATGAGCGGTGCCGTGCCGTCGGGCTGCGGCGCCTCGTGAGGCCGGCGCCCCACGCCGAACAGGGGCCGCCGTGCCCGTTCGGGCCGCACGTCGTCGAGCGCCCTCGGCAGGATTCGAACCTGCGCACATGGCTTCGGAGGCCAATGCTCTATCCCCTGAGCTACGAGGGCGGGGGCCGGTCGCGGTGTCGCGAACGGCATGGCGAATCTAGCGGGCCGCCGGATCGGACGCACCGGCCGGGCGCCGCCCGGTAGCCGCCCTCGCGAACCGTTCGTGGTGTTCGGGTGCCGGGGCCGCCACAATGGCGGACGTGGCCAACCCGCTGTCGCTCGTCGCCGACCTTCTCGCCCCGGTGTTCGCGCAGATCGCCGGGCGCGCCGACGCCGACCCGGTGGTTCGGCCCAGCGACCGCGCCGACGCCCAGGTCAACGGCGCCCTGCCGCTCGCCAAACAGCTCGGCCTGCCGCCGCGCGAGATCGCCCAGCGGGTCGTCGACACAGGGGTGCTGTCGGAGGTGTGCAGCGACGTCGAGATCGCCGGCGCGGGGTTCATCAACCTCACGTTCGCCGAAGTGTTCCTCGCCGAGCAGCTGTCGCACGTCGCCGCCGACGAGCGCCTCGGGGTGCCGGTCGTGCCGGTGGCGCGCACGGTGGTGGTCGACTACTCGGCTCCCAACGTCGCCAAGGAGATGCACGTCGGTCACCTGCGTTCGACCGTGATCGGCGACGCGATCGTGCGGCTCCACGCCTACGCCGGCGACCGTGTGATCCGCGAGAACCACATCGGCGACTGGGGGCGCCCGTTCGGCATGATGATCGAGCACCTGCTCGACATCGGCGAGGACGTCGCCGCGGCGGGCCTGTCGCAGGGTGATCTCGACGGGTTCTACAAGGCCGCCAACGCGAAGTTCACCGAGTCGGCCGAGTTCCAGGCGAGGGCCCGCGACCGGGTCGTGCTGCTGCAGGCCGGCGACCCCGACACGATCGCGATCTGGGACCGCCTCGTCGACATGTCCAACCGCTACTTCCGGCTGGTCTACTCGCGCCTGGGCGTCCTGCTCACCGACGACGACCTGGCGGGCGAGAGCCGGTACCAGCCGTTGATGGAGGGCGCCTACGAACGCCTCGCAACCGCCGGCCTGCTCGAGGAGGACGACGGTGCGATGGTGGTGTTCCCGCCCGGGTTCACCAACCGCGACAACGAGCCGCTGCCGCTGATCGTGCGGTCGAGCGCCGGCGCGTTCATGTATGCCACCAGCGATCTCGCCTGCGTGCTCGACCGCGTCGAGCGGCTCGGCGCCGACCTGCTGCTCTACGTGATCGGCGCCCCCCAGGCGCAGCACCTCCAGATGGTGTTCGCGGTCGCCGCGATGGCCGGCTGGCTGCAGCCGCCGACCGAGGCCGTGCACATCGCGTTCGGCAGCGTGCTCGGTGACGATCGCAAGATGCTGCGCAGCCGCACGGGCGCCTCGGTGAAGTTGAGCGACCTGCTCGACGAGGCGGTCGAACGGGCGGCCGCCGCGGTCGTCAGCAAGAACCCCGACCTCGACGACGACGCCCGGGCCGAGATCGCCACGATGATCGGGATCGGCGCGATCAAGTACGCCGACCTGTCCAACGACCGCATCAAGGACTACGTGTTCGACTGGGACCGGATGCTCGCCTTCGAGGGCAACACGGCGCCGTACCTGCAGTACGCCCACGCCCGGATCTGTTCGATCTTCCGGCGCGCCGGCGTCGACCGCGGCCTGCTGCGCGCCCTGCCGGTGACGCTCGCCGACCAACGCGAACGCGAACTCGCCAAGCGGCTGCTGGCGTTCCCGTCGGCGTTCGACGAGACGATCGCCGCCCACGCCCCGCACAAGCTGTGCACGTATCTGTTCGATTTGGCCCAGGAGTTCTCGTCGTTCTACGAGCACTGCCCGGTGATGCAGGCCGACGAACCCGTGCGCAGCAGCCGGTTGGCGCTGTGCGATCTCACGGCGCGCACGCTGCAGTCGGGTCTCGCGCTGCTCGGCATCGCCGCCCCGGAGGCGATGTGACCGCCGTGCCCCGTCGGCTGCTGCCCGACACCGCGTCGGTCGGCGGCGACGGGTGGCTCGCCGTCGGCGGCTGCTCGGTGCGCGACCTTGCCGAGCAGTTCGGTACGCCGCTGTTCGTGTACGACGAGCAGCACATCCGCAACCGGTGCCGCGAGGCGGTCGCCGCGTTCGGCCCCGGGCAGGCGATCTACGCGTCGAAGGCGTTCTTGTGCCGCGCGATGGCCCGCCTGGCCCACGACGAGGGCCTGCGGCTCGACGTCGCCACCGGCGGCGAGCTGCACACGGTGCTCGCCGCGGGGGTGCCGGCGAGCGCCTGCGTGATGCACGGCAACAACAAGAGCATGGCCGAGCTGCGCGCCGCCGTCACGGCGCAGGTCGGGCACCTCGTCGTCGACTCGTTCGACGAACTCGACCGGCTCGACGCACTGCACGCCGAAGGGGTCGGCCCGGCGCCCGCCGTGCTGTTGCGGATCACCCCGGGTGTGCACGCCCACACCCACGAGTTCATCGCCACCGGCCAGGACGACTCGAAGTTCGGGTTCAACCTCGCCAACGGCGACGCCCGGCGGGCCGTCGATCGGGCGGGCGCGTCGAGCGCGGTGCGTCTCGTCGGCCTGCACTGCCACATCGGTTCGAACGTGTTCGCGGCGTCCAGCTTCGGCAAAGCGGCCGAGGTGATGGCCCGGTTCGCCGGCCCGCTCGGCCTGCCCGAACTGGTGCTCGGCGGCGGCCTCGGGGTCGCCTACGTCGAGGCCGAGGAGGCGCCGACGCTGACCCAATGGGCCCACGTGGTGCGCGACGCGTGCGATTCGCACGGCGTCACCGCCCGGGTCAGCGTCGAGCCCGGCCGCTCGATCGTCGCCGCGGCGGCGATCACGGTGTACACGCTCGGCACGATCAAGCACATCCCGGGCGTCCGCACCTACTTCGCGGTCGACGGCGGCATGAGCGACAACCCGCGCCCGGTGTTGTACGGGTCGGGGTACGAGTCGTTCCTGCCGCGGGCGCCGTTCGCCGACCGCACGTTGCACGGCCGCCTGGTCGGCAAGCACTGCGAGAGCGGCGACGTGTTGCTGCTCGACGCCAAACTGCCCGCCGACACCGACGTCGGCGACCTCGTCGCCACCCCGGTCACCGGCGCCTACGGTCGCTCGATGGGATCGAACTACAACGCCATCGCCCGGCCGCCGGTGGTGTTCGTCCGCGACGGCGACGCCCGGCTCGTGATCCGTCGCGAGACGTTCGACGACCTGCTCGCCACCGACGTCGGCTGAGCCCGGCGGCGGCTACTTGCCGCGGGCGCGCAGGTAGGCGCGGCTCGTGTCGCGCGACTCGTCGTCGTGCAGTGCCGCCACCAGGCTGTCGGCGTCGTTGGCGTTGCGGCCCACCCCGGCGATCTCGTTCATCACGGCGTTGACGTGGGTCTTGGTGGCCCGCAGCGAGAACCCGGGTTTGGCGGCCAGCTCGGTGGCGAGCGCCTCGGCGGCCGCCACCAGGTCGGCTTCGGGGACGACGCGGTTGAGGAACCGCAGCCGCAGCGCCTCGGCGGCGTCGAAGGGCCGGCAGGTGAGCACGAGCTCTTTCGTGACCGCCGGGCCGAGCTCGCGCGTCAGGCGCGGGATCCCGCCCCACGCCAGCGGGATGCCGAGGTCGACCTCGGGGATCGAGAAACGGGTGCCGTCGGCCGCCAGCCGCAGGTCGCACGCCGCGGCGAGCACCAACCCGCCGCCGACGCAGTGACCGTGCACGGCCGCCACGGTGAGCTGGCGCACGTCGGTGAGCGCCTCGGCGGCGAGCCGGCCGAGGTCGGCGGTGTCGCGCGGCGAGCCGTCGCGGAGGCCACGGAAGTCGTCGAGGTCGAAGCCGGCGCAGAACGCCCGGCCGGCGCCGCGCACGACCACCACCTTGATGTCGGCCGCCTCGTCGAGCCACCGGCAGACGGTGACGATGTCGCGCAGCACCTCGCGTGACAGCGCGTTGAGCCGCTCGGGCCGGTTGAACATCAGCGTGGCGGTGGGCCCGCCGGTGTGGCGCGTCAGGCGGATGGTCTGCAGTTTGGGCGGGCGCATACCGTCAGCCAACCACGCCCGCCGTCGCCGATCGCAACCGGGCGGCGGGCGCGGGCGGTAGGGCGCAGGCGCAAGCCACGTGGGCAACGGGGCGCCGATCACCTAGCCTTCGGGCCGTGGCCACCGAAGCGACATCGCGCACCATCAAGGTCGGTCTGCTGGGCTGCGGCAACGTGGGCGGTGCGCTCGTGCCGCTCGTCGCGCAGCAAGCCGACGTCATCGAGGCGCGCACCGGCCTGCGGCTCGAGATCGCCCGGGTCGCGGTGCGCAACATGGCGCGCGACCGCGGTCTGTCGTTCGCCGACGGTGTGCTCACCCGCGACGCGATGGCGGTCGTCACCGACCCCGAGATCGACGTCGTCGTCGAGGTGATCGGTGGCATCGAGCCGGCGCGCGAGCTGATCATGACGGCGCTCGCCGGCGGCAAGCCGGTCGTCACCGGCAACAAGGAGCTACTCGCCAACGTCGGCACCGAGCTGTTCGCCGCCGCCGACGCCGCCGGTGTCGACCTGTTGTTCGAGGCGGCTGTCGCCGGTGGCATCCCGCTCATCCGCCCCCTGCGCGAGAGCCTGCGCGGCGAGCCGCTCACCCGCGTGATGGGCATCCTCAACGGCACGACCAACTTCATCCTCACCAAGATGAGCGAGGAGGGTGCCGAGTACGGCGAGGCGCTCGCCGAGGCGCAGCGCCTCGGTTTCGCCGAGCGCGACCCGACCGCCGACGTCGAGGGCTTCGACGCCGGAGCGAAGGCGGCGATCATCGCGTCGATCGCGTTCGGCGCCCGGGTCGTCGCCGGCGACGTCTATCACGAAGGCATCAGCGGTATCACCGCCGCCGACATCGAGGTCGCCCGGCGGCTCGGCTACGTCGTCAAGCTGCTCGGCATCGCCGAGCGCGACGCCGCGTCGGGCGAGGTGGCCGTGCGCGTCCACCCGGCGATGGTGCCGGTCCACCACCCGCTCGCCAGCGTGCGCGAGAGCTACAACGCGGTCTTCGTCGAGGGCGACGCGGTCGGCCAGCTGATGTTCTACGGGCGCGGCGCGGGCGGCGGCCCGACCGCGTCGGCGGTGCTCGGCGACCTCATCGACGCGGCCGTCAACCTGGTCAAGGGCAGCCACGCCAGCCTGGGCACCTTCGCCAAGGCCGTCATCCGGCCGATCGACGAGACCAGCGCCGAATACCTGATCAGCCTCGACGTCGCCGACCGCCCCGGTGTGCTGCACTCGGTCACCGGCGCGTTCGCCACCCACGGGGTCAGCATCCGGGCCGCCGAGCAGGAGGGCATCGGCCCCGATGCCCGGCTCGTGTTCATCACCCATCTCGCCCGCGAGGCCGACGTGCAGGCCACCGTGCGGGCCTTGCGCGAGCTCGAGGTGGTGCGACGGGTCGGTGGGTTCATCCGGGTGATCGGCGCCTGAACGTGCAGTACGTCTCGTCGCGCGGGCGGTCGCCGCGGCTGCCGTTCAACGAGGTGTTGCTGGCCGGACTCGCCGACGACGGCGGGTTGTACGTGCCCGAGTCGTGGCCGGCGCTGCCACCGCTCGACGGCCTGCACGACTACGCCGACGTCGCCGCCGCGGTGATCGCGCCGTTCGTCGCCGACGACCTGCCGGGCGACGCGCTCGGCGGGTTGTGCCGAGACGCCTACGCCACGTTCCGTCATCCGGCCGTCGCGCCGCTGGTGCAGATCGACGAACGCCAGTGGCTGCTGGAGTTGTTCCACGGGCCGACCCTGGCGTTCAAAGACGTCGCCCTCCAGTTGGTCGGCCGGATGTTCGACCACGTGCTGGCCCGGAGCGGCCGGCGGATCACGATCGTCGGCGCCACGAGCGGCGACACCGGGTCGGCGGCGATCGACGGTGTCAAGGGGTGCGAGCACGTCGACATCGTGATCCTCTACCCGGCAGGGCGCACCAGCGACGTGCAGCGCCGCCAGATGACCACCGTCGACAGCCCGAACGTGCACACGGTGGCCATCGACGGCAACTTCGACGACTGCCAAGATCTCGTCAAGGCGATGTTCGGCGACGCCGCGTTCCGGGCCGACCTGCAACTGGCGGCGGTCAACTCGATCAACTGGGCACGCGTGATGGCGCAGACCGTCTACTACGTCACGGCGTCGCGGGCGTTGGCCGAGCCGTCGACGTTCTCGGTGCCCACCGGCAACTTCGGCAACGTGCTGTCGGGGTGGATCGCCCGTGCGATGGGTGCCCCGATCGCCGACTTCATCGTGGCCTCGAACTCCAACGACATCCTCACGCGGTTCGTGAACGATGGCGACATGTCGATCCGCCCGGTGGTGCCGACGCTCAGCCCGAGCATGGACATCCAGGTGTCGTCCAACTTCGAGCGGCTGTTGTTCGAGATGAACGGCCGCGACGGCGGGCTCACCGCCGAGCAGCTCGCCCGCTTCCGGGCCACCGGCCGCCTGCTGGTCGAACCCGACCAGCACGCCCGCTTCGTCACCGGCAGCTTCCGTGCCGCCCGCTGCACCGACGACGAGACGATCGCCGAGATCGCCAGGGTGCACGCCGACACCGGCTTGTTGATCGATCCGCACACCGCCACCGGCACGGCGGCGGCGCGGGCCATCGACGGTGATCATCCGGTGATCACGTTGGCGACCGCCCACCCGGCCAAGTTCCCCGACGCGGTCGAACGGGCGACCGGTGTGCGGCCGTCGTTGCCGGATCACCTCGCCGATCTCTTCGAGCGTCCCGAGCGCACCCTTCACCTGGCGAACGATCTGGCCGCGGTGCAGCGCTTCGTGCGTTCGGTGTCGCGCGTCGTCGCCTGACGGCACCGCCCGCTCGCGGCGAGGCACATCGCACACCTGTTCGCCATGCGTTGCGGCCGGGGTCGCGAGTGGGTACGCTGTCGGCACCTGGGGTTTCCCGGGTCGCACAGGCCGACCCGTCACCAACTCCGAGTTTCCGGTTGGCCCGTCCGACGTCTCGTCGAGATGGGCAGCAGGGTTCGGAGGGGTCACCGATCTCGACTCAGATCTCGACTCACTGATCGGTGCACGTGCGCAACCGCCGAGTCCACCGCCCGCACGGCGACACCGTGTGGCATCGCTCGGCACCGGATTCCCAGCCCCTGTCGGGGGTCCGTCCGACACCGGGACCGATCACCTCTGGTCGATCCCAACTCGCACAAGAAGGGTCATCGTGACCGCTCAAGCTCTCGAACTCTCCGTCCTCGAATCGAAGGACAAGACGCAGTTGATCCAGATCGCCGAGGCACTCGGGGTCAAGACCAACGCCCGTAGCAAGAAGTCGGAGATCATCGACCAGATCCTCGACAAGACCGGTAGTTCGACAGCTGCCGCCCCGCCGCCGGCCAAGGCTCCGGCGGCCCCGGCCCCGTCTGCTCCGGCTCCGTCTGCTCCGGCCCCGTCTGCTCCGGCGGCGTCCGGGCCCGACGGCGAGCCGAAGGCGGAGTGGGAACTCGAGGCCGAGGGCGACGCCCCGCAGCCCGCTGCCGGTGCCGCGCCGGCCGGTGAGCGCCCGGGTGGCGCCCCGCGACGCGACGACGCCGGCCGTCCGCCGCGCGACGGTGCCCAGGGCCGCGGCCAAGATTCCCAGGGCCGCAGCCAAGATTCCCAGGGCCGCAGTCAAGGTGGCGGGCAGGGCCGCAACCAGGGTGGCGGGCAGGGCCGCAACCAGGGTGGTGGGCAGGGCCGCGACCAGGGTGGCGGGCAGAGCCGCAACCAGGGTGGCGGCGACGGCTACGACGACGGGGACCCGCGCGGCAAGCGCCGCCGGCGCCGCCGCAAGGGCCGCGGCGGCCAGGACGGCCCCCAGGGCGAAGACCGCGAGTTGCTCGAACTCGACGAGGACACGGGTCCGGTCAGCAACGAGCCGGTCGAGATCTCGGGCTACCTCGACATCCGTGACGAGGGCTACGGGTTCGTGCGGGTCAACAACTACCTGGCCACCAAGAACGACTCGTACGTGCCCGTGAAGCTGTCGCGCCAGTTCGGGCTGCGCAGGGGCGACCACGTCGTCGGCATGTCACGGCCCGCCGGTCGCAACGAGAAGAACCCGGCGCTGATCGAGATCCACCAGGTCAACGGGCGCCCGCCCGAGGACGCCAAGCGGCGCCGGCGCTTCGAGGACCTCACCGCCTTGTTCCCCGATTCGCGGCTGCGCATGGAGGACCCGACCGACCCGTCCAACATGACCGCCCGCATCATCGATCTGGTGTCGCCGATCGGCAAGGGCCAGCGCGGCATCATCGTCTCGCCGCCCAAGGCCGGCAAGACCACGGTGATGAAGACGATCGCGGCGTCGATCGAGAAGAACAACCCCGAGTGCAAGCTGATCGTGCTGCTGATCGACGAGCGACCCGAAGAGGTCACCGACATGAAGCGCATGGTGAAGGGCGAGGTCATCGCGTCGACGTTCGACCGTCCCAGCGACGAGCACACCCAGATCGCCGAGATGACGATCGAGAAGGCGAAGCGGATGGTCGAGTACGGCGAGGACGTCGTCGTCATCCTCGACGGCATCACCCGGCTCAGCCGGGCGTACAACCTCGCCGCCCCGGCGAGCGGCCGCATCCTGTCGGGCGGCATCGACGCCGGCGCGCTGTACCCGCCGAAGAAGTTCTTCGGCGCGGCCCGCAACGTCGAAGAGGGCGGGTCGCTGACGATCCTCGCCACCGCTCTCGTCGAGACCAACAGCCGCATGGACGAGGCGGTGTTCGAGGAGTTCAAGGGCACCGGCAACATGGAGTTGCGCCTCGACCGCAGGCTCGCCGAGCGGCGGATCTACCCGGCGATCGACGTCGACGCCTCGAGCACCCGCCACGAGGAGCTGCTGTTCGACCGCAAGCAACTGCAGATGGTCTGGAAGCTGCGTCGAGTGCTCTCGGGGCTGGCGGCCGACGGCAACGCGGCGCCCGGGCTCGAGTTGCTGGTCGACCGGCTCAAGACGTTCCGGACCAACGACGAGTTCCTGACCGAGATCGCCAAGCAGCCCGGCATGTGACCGACCCGCCCCATGGGCGGGCGCGGGAAACTCCCGATAACATCGGCATCTGATCTCGAGGAGCGCACCATGAAGACCGACATCCACCCCGTCTACGCCGACGTCCACGTCAAGTGCTCGTGCGGCAACACGTTCACCACCAAGTCCACCAAGTCGGGCGAGCAGCTGCTCGAGCTCTGCAACGAGTGCCACCCGTTCTACACCGGCAAGCAGAAGCTGGTCGACTCCGGTGGTCGTGTCGAGCGTTTCAACAAGCGCTACGGCAGCCGTACCAAGAAGTGAACGGCGCGGCTCGGCCGCTGGAACGATCTCGACGAGACCGCCCGTGCCGGGCGGTCTCGTCGTCGTTGGGGCCCCGGTGAGATCGCGCGCCGGGCGATCGCACCGCTGCCCGGTACCGTCGTCGTCGTGAGCGACACCCACGACCCGACGGCCCTCGAGCGGCGCGGCCACCTGCTCGGCCTGAAGCTGCGGGCGCTGGTGCGCGACCGGTTGGGCGACGACACGGTCGGCGCCGCCGAGGCGTTCGCCCCCGGCGCCGCGCTGGTGCACGCCGACGCGGCGTGGGTGCTGCTCGACGATCGTCCCGGCAGCCGACCGGGAAGTCGGCTCGGCGCCGCGATCACGTGGGCGGTGCGATCGGGGGCGGCGACGCTGCACGTGCTGGCCGACACCGACGCCGGCACGCTGGCGCGTCGAGCGGCCGAGTTCGCGTTGGCGATCTCGGTGTGGCGGGTCGACGGCCGCGACCTGTGCCTCGCGGCGCCGCAGCCGCTGCCCGTGCCGGGCGCCGCGCCGGCGGCGCACGAGGCGCTGCGGGCCCTCATCGTCGAGGGGGGCGCGACGCCGGTGGTCGAGCACGGTGTGCTCGCCGGCGAGGTGCGCGGTCTCGAGGTCTGTCGCGTCGTCGACGATCCCTTCACCCACGCCGTGCGCCTCGAGGTCGGCGTCGGGGCGCACGATCGCGAGGCGTTCCAGATGCTGCACGGCGACGTCCCGGCGGTCGCGTCGCTGGCGCGCATCGTGCGCGAGGTCGAACGGCATCGCGGGGCCGGTGCCAGGCCGCACCCGCTCAACCGGTTGGGTGCCGAGCGGCTGCTGCGTTGGCGGGTCGAGCAGCAACCCGAGCTGGTCGGTGCCGTGGCGCTGCGCCCGGTGCCGCCGCCGCTGCCGCGGGCCAACTTGAAGGACCCGGTGCCCTGTGTGGCCGCCGGTGTCGACGGCGACGGCGCAGCGGTGGTGGTGGTGTGTTCGTCGGGTGTCGACCTCGACCTGATCCCCTTCGCGCTCGACGCCCGGCTGGCTGCCGAAGCAGCCGGTCCGGGCGCCGAGCGGGGGGGAAGGTTGGTGGCCGTGACGCCGGCCCGCGATCGGGTGCCGGCGCTCGAGGGCCTGGTGGCCCTGGCGCGCCGGCCGGTCGAGTTGGTCTCGATCGACTGACGGCGCCCGGCCGTCGGGTCAGCCGGCCGCCGGCTCGTCGGCGACGGGCTCGTCGCCGACCGACTCGCCGACCGCTTCACTGGCGGCCTCGATCGCCGCCGGCGGTGGTGTGGTGGCGACCAGGATGCGGCGCGACTCGGGCTCGTCGAAGGTGCCGATGCGCACCGTCAGGCGCCCGTCGACGTGGTGGGCGTGAACCTTGTCGGGGTCGAGGCGGCCGCCGAGGCGCAGGCTGCGCTGCCACTGCATGGTGTCGGTGGCGGCGCCGAGCAGCAGCGTCGTGCCGGTGACCTCGACCGTGACCGCGTCGGCGGCGACGCCGGGGAGGTCGACCGTCAGCACGTACTCGTCGCCCTTCCAGGCGCCGTCGACGACCGGGCCGACCTGGCGCCGGGTGTCGAAGAACGAGCTCGTGAGCTGTTCGAAGGCCCGGTCGATGCCGGTGTTCGGGTAACGGTGACGAACGATCATGGCAGGATGCTCCGTTCTGTGAGGTGTGGTCGGTGGATGACTGTCGGTGAGTGTGATCGGTGCCGCCCGGGTGGAACTGAGTGCATGTACTGAGTGCACCGTAGGCAGCGGGTGATCACCCATATGATACAGAAAACTTGAGCGATGACAACTCAGGATCATTCCCCAGGGGTTTACGGGTAGCCTCGCGATGCCATGCTCGATCCCGGTGTCACCAAGCGTCTCGCGGCGGCCGCCGACGAGTTCCGAGAGCTCGAGGCGCGCCTGGCCGACCCCGCCGCGGTGTCCGATCCAGGGGTGCTGCGCGAGGTGTCGCAGCGCTACCGCGAGCTCGAGCCGACGGTGCGGGCGTTCGCCGGCTACCAGGCCCGCCTCGGCGACCTGGCGGCGGCGCACGAGCTGCTCGACGGCGCCGACGGCGCCGGGCGGGGGTTGGCGCAGACCGAGATCGACGAGGCGCTCGCCGACATCGAGCGGCTCGAGCGCGAGCTGCGCGAGCTGCTGCTGCCCCGCGACCCGCACGCCGGCCGGGCGGTGATCATCGAGATCCGTGGCGCCGAGGGGGGCGAGGAGGCCAACCTGTTCGCCCGTGACCTGCACGACATGTACCGCGCCTACGCCGCCCGCCGCGGCTGGGTGGTCGAGGACCTGTCGCACGACCCGAGCGACCTCGGCGGCGTCAACCACGTCGCGTTCGTGGTGCGCGGCGGCGACGCCTGGCAGCGCCTCAAGTTCGAGGGTGGCCCGCACCGCGTGCAGCGCGTCCCGGTCACCGAGAGCCAGGGCCGGGTGCACACGTCGTCGGCCACCGTCACCGTGCTGCCCGAGGCCGACGACATCGACGTCTCGATCGACGACAAAGACCTGCAGATCGACGTGTACCGCTCGTCGGGTGCCGGTGGCCAGCACGTCAACACGACCGACTCGGCGGTGCGCATCACCCACCTGCCGACCGGCGTCGTCGTCACGATGCAGGACGAGCGCAGCCAGCTCCAGAACCGGGCCCGCGCGATGCAGGTGCTGCGCGCCCGGCTGTACGACCTGGCCGAACGCGAACGCGACGCCGAGCTGTCGGCCGAACGGCGTTCGCAGGTCGGCGGCGGGGGCCGCAGCGAGAAGATCCGCACCTACAACTTCAAGGACAACCGGGTCACCGATCATCGCATCGGGTTCACGATCCACCGGCTCGGTGACGTGCTGGCCGGCGATCTCGACCCGGTGGTCGACGCCTTGTTGCACGACGAGCGTTCGCGCCAGCTCGCCGACGTCGCGGGCTGAGGGTCGGCGGCGATGACGCACCTCACGCTGCGGGCGATGTGGTCGCAGACCGCCGAGGTGCTCGGCGCCCGTCACGAGGCCCGTTGGCTGTGCGAGGTGGCGACCTCACTCGACGGCGCCGAGTTCGACGCCGCGCTCGACGAGCCGGTCACCGAACGGATGGTCGCGCACCTCGACGCGATGGTGGCCCGCCACCGCACCGGCGAGCCGCTGCAGTACGTGCTCGGCCGTTGGTCGTTCCGCCACCTCGACCTGGCGGTCGACCCCCGGGTGCTGATCCCGCGTCCCGAGACCGAGCTGGTCGCCGGGGTGGCGATCGATCTGGCGCGGCAGGTGGCGGTGCCGCGCCTGGTCGCCGACCTCGGCACCGGGTCGGGCGCGATCGGCCTGGCGGTCGCTTCCGAGTTGCCGCTCGAGGGCACCACGGTGTGGATCACCGACGCCAGCGCCGACGCCCTGGCGGTGGCGGGCGCCAACCTGGCGGGCATCGGCCGGTCGGCGAGCAACGTCGTCGTCGCCCAGGGCGACTGGTTCGATGCGCTGCCGGCGGGTGAACGCTTCGACGTGATCGTCAGCAACCCGCCG
Source organism: Ilumatobacter sp. (assembly GCA_036526035.1). Classification (GTDB taxonomy): domain Bacteria; phylum Actinomycetota; class Acidimicrobiia; order Acidimicrobiales; family Ilumatobacteraceae; genus Ilumatobacter. Next base: position 14,268 of record DATCZG010000029.1, read on the forward strand.
TACGTCGCCGTCGGGTCCTCGCAACTCGACGCCGCGGTCGCCGAATGGGAGCCGGCCGGTGCACTGTTCGCGGGCACCGACGGGCTCGACGACGTGCGGCGCCTGATCGCCGGGGCGCCCGACCATCTCGCCGACGGTGGCTGGCTGGTGCTCGAGATCGGTGCCGATCAGGGCGCTGCGGCGCGCGCGCTGTTCGAGGCGGCGGGCTACGAGCGGGTCGAGATCCGCCGCGACCTCGCCGGGCTCGACCGGGTGGCGTTGGGTCGGCGGCCACCGACCGGCGCGACCCGGGCCTGACATTGCGGCTCGGCGCCGGGCGGTGGCTGCTTGCGTGTCGAGCCGCCCCCGGTCAGATGTTGGCGCCCTTCATCGTGCCGGTGAGCAGCGAACCGTCACCGGCGCCGAGCACGCACAGCGTCGCCCGGTCGTCGACCTTCGAGTCGTTCCAGCCGTCGAGGGTCGGCACCAGCCAGCTGTAGAACAGGCTCGAGTCGAAGGCGCTGCGGCCGACGTAGTCGTCGAACGCGGTGAGGCAGGCGAGGCGGGCCTGGTCTTCGAGTTTCTCGAAGCCGGGGTAGACCTCCTCGGGGTTCAGCTCGACGAAGTAGATCTCGTGCGTGTGCGGCTCGGTGCACGGGATGACCGGCAGATCCTGCACCTGGACGTCGGTCGCCTCGTCGAACCGCAGGCATTTGCCGACGGCGTCTTCGCGGGCTTTCGAAGCCGACTCGTTCTTGGGTTCGACCGGCCCGTCGGAACCGCTGCACGCTGCGGCGACCGCGACGAGCACGCCCAGCAAGACCATGGCGAGCACGGTCCGATGGGTCCGTCGAACCCGGGGTGCGTGGTGGGTGCCGATCGTCGCAGCGTACCCGGTTGTCGGTGGCGACAGGAGGTCGGGTGGCGACTAGTCTGCACAGATGGGCAAGACCGGGAACGTGGGCCGATGCTCGACCTGATCGACGACACCCTCGAGGAGTTGCTGCGGGCGACGGTTCCGCTCGGTGCGACCGAGGTCGACGTGTCGTTCGATCCGCCCGATCGCGAGTGGAGCGCGAAGCTCACGCGGCCCACCGTGAACCTGTTCCTGTGGGACATCCGCCTCAGCGCGTCGCGCTCGCGCTCGGGCCTCGAGGAGTTCGTGAGCGACGGCCAGGTCGTGCGTCGCATGGCGCTGCCGGTGGTCGAGCTGCGCTATCTGGTGACGGCGTGGACGTCCGACCACGGTGACGAGCGGGTGCTGCTGTCGGGCTTGTTGCGTTCGCTGACCAGCTTCCACGAGATCCCCGGCGCGTACGTGCCCGCCGGGCTTTCTGGCCTGCGGCCCCTGGTCATGATGGTCGCCCGCAGCGGCGAGGACCAGATCGACATCTTCAAGACGCTCGAGGGCCAGCTCAAGCCCGGCATCCACGTCGTCGTCGCGTGCGAGGTCGACACCGGCGTCACGGTCCCCGCCGGCCCGCCGACGACCGGTTTCCTGCTGTCGGTCAAAGACGGCGGCCGGGGTGCCACTTCGAAGTCGCGGCGCGTCGCCGGCGAGGTGATGTTCGAGGTCCCCAACGGCACCATCGCCCGGTCGCCGGGCGCCTCGGTCAAAGTCAATCCCACGGGGCGGTTCCTGCTGCGCGCCAAGCCGGGCGACGAGATCGTGCTCGACGTCGACCCGCCCCGCACCGCCATCGTGCCCGAGAACGGGGGCGTCCGTTTCGAATGAGGACCGACCTCCGCTTCACGCACTTGACGCTGGTGCCCGGCCAGCCGACGCGTGTCGCGATCGAGGTCACCAACACCGCTGACGTCATCGACGGCGTCACCGCGGTCGTCGACGGGCTCGACCCCGACTGGATCAAGCTCGACCAGCCGCTCGTGCGGTTGTTCCCGCAGGAGTCGGGCGAGGTCACCTTCACGCTCGAGGTGCCCCGCGACTGCCCGGCCGGCGACTACCTCGTGCTCGTGCGGATCGTGTCGACGCTCTCGGCCGAGCGCCAATCGGCCCAGGACTTCTGGGTCACGGTCGACCCGATCGAGAGCGGCCGGGTCGAACTCGTGCCGCGGGTGGTGAGCAAGGGCTCCAAGGCCAACATGCGGGCGGTCGTCACCAACACCGGCAACACCCCGACGACGTTCCGGCTCGACGCGTTCGACGCCACCGGCGAGGTCGACTGCAAGGTCGAACCGTCCGAGGTCCGCATCGGCCTCCACGAGCACGCCGACGCGGTCGTCGCACTGCGCGGGCCGCGGCCCTGGTTCGGGCAGGTCGTCAACCGCTCGATCGAGCTGCGGGCGCGCAGCGACGACGTCGAGCTCACCGCGATCGGCACCTTCAACCAGAAGCCGCGCATCTCGCGCGGGGTGATGACGTTCCTGTCGCTGGCGGCGATCATCGCCCTCTGGGCGCTGATGTTCGTGTTCGTGATCGGGTTCCTCCGCAACCAGACCCCGCCCCCCAAGGCCGCCGCGACCGCATTCGTCGGCGGCGAGCAGTCGGTGCCGATCGCCAAGATCGGCGCGAAGGCCACCGGCACGGTGACGTCGTCGACCGAGGGTGTCGGCATCCCGGGGGTCTCGGTGCGTGCGTTGCGGATGCCGCCCGACGGCGCCCCCGAGCTGTTCGCCGAGGTCGCCACCGACGAGGACGGCGTGTTCGAGTTCCCGTCGCTGTTGCCGGGCGACTACCAGATCCGGTTCGCCGCCGCCGGGTTCGGCGAACGGTTCTACGCGAGCGCGGCCGACGCCACCGAACCCGAGGTGTTGGGGCTCGCCCCGGCCACCGAGCGCGCCGGCCTCGATGTCGTGCTCGAGGGCGAGACGGGTTCGTTCCGCGGCTTGATCGACCAGAGCGGTCAGCCCGGCAACTTCCGGGTCACCGCCACGCTGATCGACCCCGACGCCGACCCGGGCGCCGACCCGTCAACGGCACCCGAGCCGATCGAGGGCACCGTCAACCCCGACGGCACCTACGAGCTCGGCGACCTGCCGGCGCCGAACGACTACCTCGTGCGCATCGAGGACCTCGACGGCAACTACGCCACGCAGGAGTTCGTGATCTCGGTCGCGGCCGGCGAGAAGAAGCAACTGAACCCGGTCGTGCCGACGGCCTCCAACGGCCGTCTCGCGGGGGTGGTCACCGACGGCGCCGGCATCCCGCTCGGCGGGGTGGCGGTGATCGTGCGCAACGGCGACTTCGTCGTCGAGTCGGTCACCCCGACCACCGGCGACACGGGCTCGTTCCAGTTCATCGCGCTGCCGACGCCGGCGACCTACGTCGTCTCGTTCGCCCTCGACGGGTACACGGGGCAGACGATCGCGCTCGAACTCGGCCCCGGCGAAACCCTCGACAACCTGCGCGGCCAGTTGGTGGCCGGGCTGGGCACCGTGAGCGGAACCGTGGTCGACCCCGCCGGCTCGCCGTTGGGCGCGGCGACCGTCGTGCTCGAGGGCCGCGGCTTCAGCGCCGAGACGGCGACGCTCACCGACGCCGGGTCGACCGGCGGCATCGGCTCGTTCTTCCTCACCGGTGTGCCGGTGCCCGGCAGTTACACGATCACGTTCTCGCTCGAGGGTTACGAGCCGGTCACGATCCCGGTGTTGTTCGGCGCCAGCGGCGGCCCGCTGTCGTCGCAGGCGGTGCTGGCACCGCTGGCGGGCCGGGTGGTCGGCACGGTCACCGCCGCCGTCGACGGCAAGGGCATCGCCGAGGCCACGGTCAAGCTGTCGCGGGGTATCCCCGAACGCGCTCGCACCACGACGACGAGCTCGACGCCCCTCGGGGCGTTCTCGTTCGCCGGCGCCGGCCCGGGCGCGTACACCGTGCTGGTCACCGCCGACGGCTACGCCCCGTTCGTGCGCCTGATCGAGGTCGGTGTCGGCGGCACGGTCAACGCCGACGTCGCGCTGACCAAGGTCGAGGCGCCGAAGAAGTTCGTCCGCGCCCCGGCGTTGACGATCACCCAGACCGCCAACCGGACGACGATCTCGTCGCTCGGCACGGTGACCTACACGATCAAGGTCACCAACACCGGCAACATCGATCTCACCGGTGTCGATGTGTACACCAGCCTGACGACGGTGATCGGGGCGCCGACCGGTGACGCCAACGCGAACGAGGTGCTCGACGTCGGCGAGACGTGGACGTTCGCGGCGGTCCACACGCTCAACGCCGCCGAGGTCGAAGCGGCACTGGCGGGCAGCGGGAACCTCGTCAACACCGCCTACGTCGAGACCGTCGAGGTGCCCGGCCCGACCAGCATCCCGCTTCCCCTCACCATCACGCCCACCGAGCAGGTCACGTTGACCCAGACGGTCAGCCCGAGCTTCTACGCGATCGAGTCGGAATCGCCGCTGACGTTCACCTTCACGGTCGAAAACACCGGCACGAGCGACCTGACGGGCGTCGTACCCGACGTCGTGCTCAGCCTGGTCAACGGCCCCGGCAGCCCCGAGCTGCCGACGTTCGAACTCCCGGCACCGACCGGCGACGCCGTCAACCCGGGGGTGCTCGACATCGGCGAGGAGTGGGTGTACGAGTTCGACGTCGCCCCGAACCCCGATGTGTGGTTGTCGGACGGGCTGACCAGCACGGCGACCGTCGCCGCCGACGACCTCACGGCGCCCACCCCGGCCACCGCCACCGCCTATCGCGAGGCGGTGACGGTGACGCAGTCGGTGTCGCCGGCCGGCTACTCGGCGATCGGCGAGGTGGTCGTGTTCACCGTGTCGGTGCAGAACACCTACGGCGTCGACCTGGCGGCCCCGCTGGTCACGGCATCGTTCGCCTATCAGGGCGGTGCGACCCCCATCGGGGCGGCCACCGTCGTCAGGACCGACACCGACGCCACCCCGACGGTCTTCGAGGCCACCGAGACGTGGACCTACACGATCACCCGCACGATCACTGCGACCGACATGGCGAACACCGGCTTGACCAGCACCGTGACCGTCACCACGGCGGTGGTGCCGGTGCCGACGACCGTCACGACCACGGCAACGAAGGCGTCGTGATGCACGCCACCGCCTGGCCCGAGCAGATCGACGTCGAACCCGGTGAGGTCGCGCAGTTCACCGTCACGGTGACCAACACGTCGAACGTGATCGACGCCTACCGGGTGCAGGTGTTCGGCATCGACCCGACGTGGGTCACCACGATGCCGGCCCAACTGTCGCTGTTCCCCGGCGACGTCGACACGATGAGCGTGCGCATCGCCCTGCCGGTCGACTTCCCGTCGTCGCGCCGGCGGCTGGCGCTCACCGTGCGGTCCGAGAACGACCCGACCGAGTTCACGCTCGCCGACGCCGAACTCGGGGTCAACCCGGTGTCGCAGCTCGGCGTCAGCGTCGACCCGCCGATGTTCCAGGGCGGCCGCCGGGCGCACTTCGACGTCGTGATCTCGAACACCGGCAACGCGACGGTGATGGCGACCCCGGTGGCGCTCGACCCCGAGGCGCTCGCCGAGTTCGAGTTCATGCCGCCCCAGGTCGACGTGCCCGCCGGCCAGACCCGCATCGTCCACGCCGTCGCCAAGGGCGGGCGTTCCTGGATCGGCAACCCGCGGGCGCGCACCTTCACGCTGGGCGCCGAACCCGACGGCGCCGCCGAACAGCGCGTCGAACGCCCGGCGGTGTTCATCCAGCGTCCCCGGATCGGGCGGTGGTTGCTGTCGCTGCTCGGCCTGCTCGCCGCCGCGGCGGTGTTCTCGCTCGTGCTCAGCCGGGCGTTCGACAGCGTCGTCGACGAGGCGACGGTCGACGGGGCGCTGCTCGAGAGCGCCCTGAGCGACGGCGCCGCCGACGACGCGGGGATCCCCGTCGATCCGGCCACGATCAACGGCGCCGTCGTGACCCTCAGCACCGGTGCCGGGGTGCCCGGCATCCAGGCCGAGCTGTACGAGGCCGACGACACCAACGTGGTGTTCGCGTCGGCGGTCACCGACGGCGACGGCAAGTACAGCTTCGGCGGTCTCGCCACCGGCACGTACAAGCTGCGCTTCACCGGGGCCGGCTTCACCCCCGTGTGGTACGAGGCCGGCCCGACCCCGGACGCCGCCACCGAGGTCGAGGTCGAGGCGGGCACCGACCCGCTGCAGCTCGCCGACATGGTGATCGGTGGCCGTCCCGGCGCGATGTCGGGCGTCGTCGTCGCCACCGACCCGTCGGGTGCCGTGGCGTCGCTCGTCGTCGAGGGTCTGATCGACGCCAGCACGCCGGCGTTGGTCGCCCAGGTCGAGGTGTCGGCCGACGGCACGTTCGCGTTCGAGTCGGTCCCGTCGCCCGCCGACTACGTGTTGCGCGTCGAGAAGGTCGGCTTCGCCCGCGAGAACCGCCGGATCTCGCTCGGAGCAGGCGAGGCGCTGACCGACATCGAGGTCAGGTTGCGCCCCGACGACGGGGTGATCTCCGGCGTGATCTCCGACAGCTTCGGCCCGCTCGGCGGGGCGACGGTGGTCGCCACCGACGGCACGGTGACGATCGAGACCGTGTCGCTCACCGTCGACGACGGCCGCGGCACGTACGCGCTGCGCAACCTCGCCGTTCCCGGGCGCTACACCGTCACCGTCACCCGTGACGGCTACGCGAGCGAGTCCCGCAACGTGGTGCTCGACGGGCCGTTCGCACCCACGGTCGACATCCGCTTGTCGTCGTCGGTCGGGTCGGTGGCCGGCACCACCAACCGGGCCGACGGCACGCCGCTCAGCGGCGTCACGGTGCAGGTGTCCGGCGCCGGCTTCGACGGTTCGACCACCTCGATCAGCCAGGGCGGCCCCGAGGGCCGGTTCTTCCTCGAGTCGATCCCGATCCCGGGTTCGTACACGCTGACGTTCACCAAGCCCGGGTTCGCCACCCGGGTGCTGCTGGTCGAGCTCGACCCGCGGCTCGGCACCGCCAACGCCGACGGTGTCGTGGTCGCATTGACCGAGGGCGTCAGCGTGCTCACCGGCAGCGTCACCGATCGCTTCGGCAACCCGATCGCCCGGGCCGTCGTGCAGCTCAGCGACGGCACCACCACGTTCGAGCAACTCAGTGCCGACGCCCCGCCCGGCCAGTTCGCGTTCACCGGGCTGCCGCCCGGGTCGTACACGGTCACCGCCAGCCGCCAGGGGTCGCGCAACACGGTGATCCCGCTCAACCTGCAAGCCGGCGGGTTCCGCACGGTCACCCTGCAACTCGGTGAGCAGGCGGCGATCAGTGGCCGCGTCCTGGTCGGCAGCATCCTCGGGGGCGTGACACCCAACTCGCCGCCGGCGTCGGGGTACGAGGTGCGGCTCTTCCTCAGCAGTGAGTTCCCGAACGGCGACGAGATCGCCACCGCCACCACCGGCGCCGACGGCGAGTTCCAGTTCCTGCCGGTCGACGGCAACGTGTCGTACGTGGTGGCGGTGTACCTCGAGGAACTGGCGGCCAACAACGAGGCGGTCGATTCGCTCCAGGTGTTGTCGCAAGAGAGCGCCGCGGTGGTGCTGAGCCGCCCGCTGGTAGTAGGTGTGGTGGCGCAATGATCGTCGAATCGCTCACCCCGGTGCTCGAGGCGGTGCCCGGAACGCCGATCGTCGGTCGCATCCGGGTCGTCAACGATTCGCCGCGCGACGCCAACTATCAGGTCCGGGTGGTCGGGATCGACCTGCCGACCGATTGGCGGCCGATCGGCGGCGGAGCGGTCCCCGCCGGCACCGAGGTGCACGTCGAGATCCCGATCGTGATCCCCGACGAGATCGGGTTCGGGCGCCACCCGGTGGCGATCGAGGTGGTCAGCGATCAGGCGGGCGATCGGTCGGTGTTGGCCTCGATGACCGTGTCGGTCGAGTCGGTCGCCGGTGTGCTGTTGCGGGCCGAGCCGTCGGTCGTCCGTGGCCGGGCGTCGGGCAAGTTCCGCCTCAGCATCGAGAACCGGCAGCCGACCCCGGTCGACCTCGAGCTGGTCGGTAGCGGCACCGACATCTCGGCCCAGTTCAAGCCGCCGCGGGTCGTGTTGCAGCCCGGCGAGCGGGCGATCAGCAAAGGCAAGCTGCGCGGCAAGCGCCGCTGGTCGGGCGACGAAGAGCAGCACTTCGTCACGCTCACCGCCCGGGGCCGGGCGTCGTCGCAGTCGATCACCACCCGGTTCGCCCAACGCTCGATGGTGCCGTGGCGGTTCCGCACGTTGGTGGCGGCCGTGCTGGTGATCTCGTTGTGGCTCGCCGGTGCGCTGGTGTACGTCTGGTACCAGAGCAGCAAGGCCGAGACCGTCGCCGACGGCGTCACGAGCGACCAGACGTCCGACACCGACGGCACGGGCGACGGCGACGGAGCGGGCGACGGGGCGGGCGACGCCGACGGGGCCGGGGCCGGTGACGGGGCCGCCGAAGCCGACGGGCCGAAGGTGCCGACCGAGACCACCTTCGGTGGAGCGGTGACTCTCGCCGACGGCTCCGACCCGTCCGACGTCACGGTCTCGCTCGACGAGATCCCGCTCGGGCAGGCCGGCGAGGGTGTCGCGCCGGAGGGGTTCGGGCCCGGTCCGGGTCCGGCCAAGATCTGGTCGGCGCGGTACGGGCCCGGCGACCGGCCCGGCATCAGCAGCCTGCGCCAGACCGACTCGATCCGGTCGGTCGAGGCCGACAAGGACGGCACGTGGCGGATCCCGAGCGTGGCGCTGCGACGCAACTACGAACTCGTCTTCTCGCTCGCCGGCTACGACACGCAGTCGTTCGTGGTGACGCCGCCCGACGACGGCAGCCCGGTCGAGGTCGACGTCGAGCTGCAGCCGGCGATCGGTGCGATCGCCGGCGTGGTGCGCGAGGGCGGCGGCCCGCTCGGCGGCGTCACGCTGGTGGCGACCGACGGCGACCTCGTGTTCACCACGACGTCGTCCACCGACGCCGGCACGCTCGGCGAGTTCTCGTTCAGCGGCCTCAGCACGCCGGCGGTGTACACCGTCACCGCCACCCGGCCCGGGTTCGGCACCGAGGTGGTGCAGTTCGACCTGTCCGCCGGTCAGCAGCGGGCCGGTGAGCTGATCTCGATGCGGGCGGGTGTCGGCACGATCCTCGGTTCGGTGCTGGCCCGTCAGCCCGACGTCTCGGGCGGCACCGCCGAGCAACCCTTCGGTGGCGTCACGATCACCGTCAGCGACGGCGACCTGACGCGCACCGTCACCACCTTGACCGAGGGTGCGGTCGGCACGTTCGCCGTGCCGGGGCTGCCGATCCCCGGCACCTACACCGTGGCCGCGTCGGCGCCGAACTACGGCGAGGCGTCGCTCACCGTCACCCTCGCCGGCGACGAGGCGGCCGCCCAGTTCCGCCTCGTCAGCATGTTCGCCACACTGCGCGGGCTCGTCGTCGACGCCGACGGTGAGCCGATCTCGGGTGCCGGGATCACGCTGGTCACCGACGAACTCACGTTCAGCTCCAACACGGTCAGCGAGGCCGACGTCGAGCTGGCCGGCCAGTTCATGGTGAGCGACGGCATCGCCAAGCTGCGCCAGGCGACGTCGTTCGGGTCGGAGCCCGGCGAGTTCCTCATCAGGGACCTGCCGCCGGGTGAGTACCGGTTGCAGATCGTCCACTTCGAACACGCACCGTATTCGGTCACCGTCGAGCTCGCCGCCGGCGAAGACACGTTCCTGCCGATCGAGATGGCGGAACGACAGCCGTACGTCGGGCCGACCGGCACCCTGACGGCGGTCGCCAAGGACATCAAGAAGGATTCCGAACTCGACGCTTCCGACGGCGTCAAGTTCTGGTTGCGCAAACCCGGCGAGCCGTTCGACAGGGCGGCGATCCCGGTGGTGCCGAACAGCGGCAAAAAGGTGCAGTTCACCGACCTGCCGCTCGGGAGCTACATCTTGCGCGCCAAGGGCGACGACTACTTCGCCGCCGACGTCCTGGTCAACATCGGCGAGGGCGACGCCAACCAGGCCGTCGTGATGCTGCGCCCCTACGGCAGCATCCTGGTCACCGTCACCGACCCGGTGACCGGTGACAAGCTGGGCGTTCCCGACAACCTCCCACTCAGCTACGACCTCGTGGTGCAGGAGGTGCGAACCGGGGTGCTCGCCGGCCAGCAGCTCTACGGCAAGATCCAACCCGACGACCTAGAGGTTCCGACCTGGACCATCGAGCAGACCGACCAGCTGCGCAACGGCCTGTGGCGGATCGTCGTCGACAAGCAGCCGCCCGGCTACCTCATCTTGCCGCAGGCGCTGAAGACGCCCGACGGCACCATCGATACGACGGTCGGCGAGATGGAGTTCCGGATCGACAACGAGAGCCCTGCGGTGCTCAAGTTCGACCTGGTCGCCAGCCGCTTCCCGACCGTGACGGTGAGCACCTACGAGCCCGACGATTCGGACCTGTCGAACGTCAAGAGGCTCGTCGACCCCGCCATCACGGTGGAGCTCCGCTGCGACGGCGTGCCGCCGATCGCCGCCGAGCCGTTGCCGACATCGGGCAACGGCGGGATCACCGGCGAGTACGCGGTGTCGAAAGAGCTGCTCAGCGAGACGCCAGCAGTGCTCAGCGCGACGAGTTGCAGCGTCGTCGCCTCGGGTGCCGGATACGGCGACTCCGCCAAGGTGCTCGACACCGAGCTGCGGGTGTCGAGCGAGCCGGTGCCACTCAACCCGTACGTCAGCCTCGTGGTGCTGCCGCCACCGGTCACCATCACCGGACGGGTGGCGTGGTTCGACGGGGTCGAGCCGGTGTACGTTCCCGACGCCGTCGTCAAGTCGACCGGCCTGGCGATCGTCGGCTACCCGCCGACCGAGGACGTCGATGAGCGACCGATCGAACCGGTCGCCGTCAAGGCCGAGGTCACCGCGACCTGGGACACCGCCACGACGAACCCTTCAGGAACCACGCCCGAGCTGAGCAGCTTCACGCTCGACCAGCAGGTCTACGGCTCGGCCACCTACACCGTCACGTCGCCGAACATCGCCATCGGTTCGTTCGAGGTGACGATCGACGGTGACGACGCCGAGCCGCTGAGCGATCCGGTCGACATCGCGTACCTGGCGAGCACCCTGCCACCGATCGCCTACGACTTCACACTGACCGAGCCGGACCCCGGTGTGCTCGAGGGATGCCTGACGGTGGCGACGGTGCGAGTCGCACCCGAGTTCGCCGAAGCGCTCGAGTACGTCGGCGCGACACCGGCCCCTGCGACGACCGCCCTCGGGGTCGACCCCGCCGTCGCGGCGTGCGTCGGTGAAGCGCCCGCCAAGAGCACCCGCATCCTGACGGATCCGGCCAGCGCCGGGGTCTGGACGGTCGACTACCGGGTCGACCCGGCGTTGCCCGCCGGTGACCACCCGTGGTACGCGCCGCTGTTCGGACAGCTGCCCGTGACCCAACGCATCGACCCCGGCCAGACCCAGGGCGGGTTCGACCTCACCCTCGTCGAGAACGGCACCATCACCTTGACCGTCGAATCGACCGAACCCGGCCCCGGGGCGCCCGACCCCGAACTGTCGCCCACCTACGTCCTGACACCGTACGTCGGGGACGCCTGGGACGCAGCGGCCGTGACGACCGGACGTTGCGGGCCCCCGGACACCTGCGAGCAGTCCGGGACCGTCGAGATCCGCGGGGTCCCGGTCGATGTCGTATCACCGCTGGACCCCACGACCAGCTCGATCGGGCTCACGGTTGAGGGCTTCGACGTCACCGCCGCGACCCTGCCCTTCACCTCCGCGACCACCGGCTCGGCCGACATCGACATCGCGCTCGCCGCCGGCCAGGAGGCGGCGGTAACGGTCACCGTCGAGCCGCTCGGCGAGATCACCGGGTCGATCAAGGGTTACGTGTGGCGCAGCGAAAACATCGAGACCCAGGGCCTCGGCCTGCTGATCGCCGACATCACCGTCGAATACCAGCTCGCCGGCTCCGACTGGAGCGCTCCGGGGACGGCCGAACTCACCAAACTCTCCGATGACGAGATCGGGTTCTCGGTCGGCGACGAGCCCGAGGGGTCCTACGAGTTCCGGGTTCGGGCCGCAAATCCCAGCACCTTCCCGTATCGGGTCGCGACCGGCGACGTGCTCGACGTCGTTCTGCCCCCCACGGCCCCCTACCCGATGACCAATGCGGTCACCAACCCGATCGGCACGCTCCGACTCGAGCTCAAGCCGGCCCAGCTCGCTGTCCACCTGTTCAGCAAGCAGGCGGTGCCGCTGCTCCCTGCCGAATTCGACGTCACGATGAAGGTGTTCCGGTCCGACGGTGTCCAGATCGGGCCCGACAACACGCCCGGCACCGGCGCGTGGCCGCTCGACGGCTCCGGTGGGGAGAATCCGGGCCTCCTGCTCCAACCCGGCTCCTACCGTCTCGAACTCTCCGATCGCGACCCCCTCGACCTGGACCAGGCCGACCAGGTGTATCCGGCGTCGATCCAGATCACCCTCGGCGCGAGCGGCCTCCAGGTCGACGTGATCCTGCCGCCGACGTCGTACAGCCTCACCGTCGACGTCATGGTCGTCAACAGCCAGTGGTCGGTCGGCGACACCGCCACGACGAACCGGCTCCCGGTGCCGTCGGGCATCACGGTCACCCGTTCCTTCGACGCCCCCGACGCGGTGCTGACCGGTGGCGGCACGACCACGATCGTGACCACCGACACCGTTCCGGGCACCGAAGCGGGGTTGACCTCCGAAACCAGCACCACGACCGGCGCGGCAATCCTCGAGACCCTCCAGTTCCCCAGGATTCCCAGCGGCCTCCACATCGTCACCCCAGGGGCCCTCCCGACCGGGTATGCCATCAAGACGTTCTTCGTCGACTCCGTCGACCCGAACGACGCTGCGGTGCCTCAGGACGGCAGCGTGCTGGTGCCGGACCCCAACGGCGCCGATCCCGACGCGACGAAGCTCGTGCTCGTACTCGTGGTCGACGACGTCGATGTGACGGTCAACCTGTCGCCGGCCAGCGACAACTACCCCGACCTCGATCTCACCTTGACCTTCCCCGCCTCAGGCACCCCGGTCGACACGTTCTCGCTGCTCGACCAGATCAACGCTGACGACGGTGTCTACACGTTCGAGGACGTTCCACCCCGTGCAGATCCGTACCTGATCGCCGTCACCGACCCGCTCCACACCCAGACACCCCTGACCGTCTTGGTCAACCCACCCGGCACACAGAGCACCATCGCGGTCACGATGACGGCCACCAAGTACCGCCTGGAAGGAGCACTGTCGTTCTCGCCGCGCGGGGGCCCCAGCCAGCCGCTCGCCGCCGCCCGGGTCACCGTCTTCCAGGGCACGACCACCACCGTCCTGGCCGGCCCGGTCGACGTGACGACCGGCCGGTACGAGTTCGACCTGGCGACGGCCGGCCAGGTGCGGATCGAGGTCGTGAAGCTGAAGTCGGAGAACAGCAACCTCGTCCCGGACCCGCTCTACGGGCCGAAGACGATCACGCTCGACACCGACCTCGGCAAGGTCTACGACAACCCGATCACGGTGCTCGGCAACGTCGCGGTCTCGGGCACCGTTGCGCTCGGAACCAGCGGCGCCCCGAACGCCCCGGTCATCGCCACCAGAACCGACCCGGCATCACCCCCACTGAGCCGCAACACGACCACCGACGGGTCCGGCGTGTACCGGTTCGAAGGCGACAACGGACTCGAGAACGGCACCTGGACGATCGGTTCGTCGCTCGTCGGCTGGGGAACCGGCAGCACCAACCTCACCGTCACCGACTCCACCCAAACCCCCACCGCGAACATCGCCATGGTCGCCCGTGCGGTGACCCTGACGATCACCGCCCAGCGCCCCGACGGGTCGGCGGTGGCCGTCGACGGGGTCAACCTCGGCCCCGACTGGGTGGTGAACCGACCGGCCACCGGGGCGGCGGGCGCCTATGCGACGGTGCAACTGTTCGAGTCGGGGCGCACGACCTACGAGATGCAGACCCGGAAGGACGGTAGCTTCCGCACCCAGTTCACCTACGTCATGCCGAGCGACATCTTCACCACCGGCGCCGACAGCACCGAGACGATCGTGGTGTACGAGGCGGGCGACGTGCTCGGACTGGTCAGGACGGCCGAGACCAACAAGCGCGAAGGTGGCGCCAAGGTCTGGTTGGTGCCGTTCCCGTGCCCCGGCCCCGGCCTGATCCCCGATGCCCCGGATACGGCGGTGTCGGCCTCGAACACCGGAGCCACCAAGGGTGAGTTCACGCTGCCGGCGTCGACGTTCGATCTCGTGGCGGCGCCGTTCGACGGCGACTCCACGTTCTGCCTGCTGGCTTCGGACGGCAACAAGAAGGACCAGAAGAGCTCGGCGACGCTCACGGCACGCTACGAGTTCGGCGCCCTGACCTTCGCGGCCACTCAGCAGAGCGGCCAGCTCAACATCGCCGTGCCGGTCCCCGGCCCGTACTCGATGTCGGTCGAGTTCACCTCGACGCCGACGGTCACCGACATCGCGGTCGGAACCGTGCTGCGTTTCGAGGTGACCGCGACGAACACCACAAGCGGTGCGAGCATCACTGGGGTCGTGTTGAGTTGGCCGTCGACCAGCCCGACCCAGACCAAGACCTGCGCCGAGTTGTCACCGGCGTCGGGAAGGAACCCGGCCGAGACCTGCGTGCTGGCGTTCGACCACTCCGTCACACAGCAGGACATCGACAACGGCAAGGTCACCACCACCGTCGCCCACGTGTCCGACCAGACCGTAGCGGGCTCGATCACGAGGGACGACCCGATCCCCAAGCTGTCGGTCGAGTTCGTCTCGCCGACCCCTGACGAGCTGGCGTTCGTCAAGCAAGGTGACGTGGTGACCTACAAGATCAGGGTCACCAACACCGGCACCGTCGCCCTCACCGGGGTCACGGCCACGTCGTCGCTCACGCTCACGAGCCCGACCAACGGCTGCAACTCGGTGTCGCTCGCCGCTGCCGCTACCTGCGAGCTGACCGGGACCTACACCGTGACCGCCGCTGACCGAACGGCACGCCAGATCGTCAACACCGCCACCGCCGACTCGGGCCAGACCCTCGCCAAGACGGCGATCCGCACACTGAAGGTCGAGGACCCGCGGGTCGTTGTCAACGCATCGGTCGACCCGACGTCGATCACGACGCCGGGCACCTTGACGTACACGGTCACGGTCCACAACACCGGCAACGTCGACCTGGCCAGTGTGTCGCTCACCACGACCCGCGGGACCGCACCGACCAAGACCCTCGGCGACACCGACAACGACGGGGAGCTCGACGTCGACGAGACCTGGACCTACAGCTCCACGTATGCGGCGACGCAGGCCGACATCAACGCGGGATCGTCGCTGACCGCCACGTTCGGCGTCAACGCCACGCCCACCCCGGAGGTCACCGGAACCCTCGCCGCGACCACCACGATCACACAAACGAAATCGGTGGCCATCACGTCGTCGGTGACGCCGACGACGATCTCAACCTCGACAGAGTTGACGTACACGGTCACGGTTCACAACACCGGCAACGTCGACCTGCACAGCGTGTCGCTCACCGCCACCCTCGGGACACCGGTCTACTCCAACGGCAACACCGACGGCGACGGGGTGCTCGACGTCGGCGAGACCTGGACCTACACCTGGGCCTACACGCCGGCCTCCGGCACCTCGGGAACGCCGGTGGTCAACACGGTCACGTTCGCGGCGACGCCGTCGCCGACGGTGACCGGCCCCGTGACCGCATCCACCGCCGTGACGGAGACGTTCCCACCGCCGTGACGGAGACGTTCCCGACGGCAGGGGTTTGACGCCCGCGGGGCGACCCGACCGGCGCCGACTCAGCTGTTGAGGGCGATGATCACGATGCCGGTCTCGACGGCCAGCAGGGCGGCCACCAGCAGCCAGATCCACCACGGCCGCTTGGGCACCACCACCACCGGCTCGGGTTCGAGCTCGCGGATCACCGGCACCGGCTCGGGCGGCGGCGGCGCCGGCTTGGGGTCGAGGTCGGTGGAACAGCGCACGCAATGCGTCTCGGTGAGCGGGTTCAGCTCGCCGCACGCCGGGCACACTTTGGTGCCGATCTGACGCCGGCCGGCGGCGCCGGGCAGGCGCCGCATCGTGGCGGCGTTGGAACTGCCGGGCGTCGCCATCGGCACCGCGCTCGGCGCCCAGAACAGCGGGAAGTCGCACTGCGGGCAGAACTCCTCGGCGGCGCGCCGCACCGCCACCAGCGACGTGACCTGGCTGCACTCGGGGCACACGATGTCAGGCATCAGCCGACCTCCACGGAACTCGTTTGCTCGGCGCCACCGGCGGGCGGCGGGGTGGGCCACACGGTGCGGCCGGCGACCCGCAACTCGAACGTCACGGTCGCCGGAACCTCGGCCTTGACGATCTCGATCAGGTCGTCGACGTCGGCCCAGCCGGTCGACTCGACCTCGAGGCGCACGTGCGGCGGTGCCGCCGGGGCCTCGCCCTCGTGGTACACGCCACCCGAGTCGACCACCACCGCCGGTGCCCCGCTGATCGTCTCGAGCAGCAACTGCATGCCGCGCCGGGTGCCACGCCACTGCAACAACTCGGCGTACTGCAGCACCATCGTGCGCTGCAGCTCGTCGTCGAGCGACGGGTCGATCCAGTCGATGCCGATCCAGCGGCCCATCAGCCGCACCATCGGATCGGGCGCCACCGTCGGGTCGAACATGTGCGACAGCGTGTCGACCTGGTGCAGCACGGTGTCGCTGACCGTCTGGAAGATCGACAGGAACCGCACCAGGAAGTCGTCGTCGACCATGCCGACCGGCAACTGCTGCACCAACCAGTCGTGGCGCCTCATCGCACGACCACCTGGTGGTTGGTCGACAGGAACAACGAATCGGCGCCCAGCTTCACCAGCTCCTTGCCGAAACCGACCCGCACGTGGTTGCGCAGGTCGTACTCGAAGAACAGCACCTCGTCGACCCGGTCGACTCCGTCGATCGCCTCGAGCAACTGGAACACCGACGCCGCGTTGAGGTCGGCGTCGAACGGCCAGCCCTGTCCGTCGGGCCCGCCGGTGAGCGGGTTGAGGTAGCGGTAGAGCGCCGCCATCGCCCGGTCGCGCACCAAGTTGACGGGGCGGCCGGGGCGGGCCGCCAGCAGCGCGGCGATCGTCACCCCTTGGTAGAACGGCGTCCCGATCTCGATCTTGCTGCCCAGGATCCGGCGCTCGTCGAGGTAGGCGCCGACCGTCGCCATCATCGTGTCGGGCAGGGCGAAGTCGTCGATTTGCAGCATCTCGGCCGGCTCCTCGATCTTGGGCACCAGCAACAGCCGGATCGCCCCGCCGCTGTCGACCGGGGCCAAGCACCGGGCCCGGGCGATCGCCGCGTCGGCCTCGCTCGCCAGCCGTTCGAAGTCGCTGACGGTGACCGCCCGGGCGCCCGAACGGATCGACAATGGCCCGCGGCGCTTCGCGTTCTCGACCGTCTCGGCGTCGACGCCGCCGGTGGCCGGCGCGAGGTTGGTCACCGCCGCGATGTAGGGGATCGACGCCCGCAGGCTGTTGAGCGTGCCGCTGCCGACGTTGCCACGCGCCCCGCCGCCCCAACGGTAGGCGGTGATCGCGACCCGAGCCTGTTCGGGCGGCGCCGCGCCGTGTTGGCGCGAGGTGCCGTCGGAGTAGCGGATCAGCGGGCCGAACCGGACCTCGCCGGTGGTCGAGTCGAGCACGTAGTGCCGGTCGGTCGGCCCCGACCTGATGAAGCTGTCGACCTCCTCCCATTCATCGACGCCGGTCTCGGTGGTGACGGTGACGACCTCGCGCTCGCTGCGGGGCAGGATCGGCTGGTTCGACAGCACGAACACCTGGTCGGGCTTGCCGGTGCTGACGCCGAGCATCTCGCCATGTACGAGGTTGCTGTGCTCGGCCTCGACGGTGCCGCCGACGCTGACCACCTGGGCGCTGAGCAGCTGCGGCGACGTGCGGTAGGCCGGCTGGCCGGGTGCGGTGGGCAACAGCCGGGCCCGCATCCAGTAGGCGCGGTGCGCGCCGAGGGTGAGCGGCTCGTGGGCGTTGGGCACCAGCATCAGGATCGTCCCGTTGCGGTTGAGGCCGCCGGTCGTGTCGCCCGGCTGGCCGACCCGATCCCGCTTCGGGATCGAGACGGGGATCCAGCCCTCGCCCTGCCAGACCTCCCACACCATCGGCGGGTCGTCGGGGATCACCCCGATGCCCTCGACGTTGGCGGTGATCGACAGCTGCAACGCGTTGCCGGCCACCGACTCACGGAACCCGAGGTAGAGGCAGTCGCCCGGGGTGACCGGGTCGGACGCGAAACACGTCACGGCCCCCAACTGCAGCGACAGGTTCTCCCACACGTCGGTGTACGCGTCGCTGCGCGACGTCGAGGTGAGCGCGGCGACCAACTCGGGTTGGTGGATGTCGAGATCGTCGACCGTCGAGAAGATCCGCAGCTGACCACCCTCGCCGGAGGTGCCCACCGGCGTGTTCGCCGGCACCACCACCGGGATGTCCTGCGGGGCCGACAACCAGAACGTGAGGTGGGCGCGGGCCGCGGCGGCCGGGAACCGCTCGAAACCGAGCAGGTTGAGCATGTGGGTGTAGAACGCGTCGGGCACCTGGTTGATGCGGTACACCGACATCTCGGTCATCCAGGCGAACAACTCGATCAGTGCCACCCCGGGGTCGGACACGTTGTGGTTGGTCCACTCGGGGCAGAACGTGGGAATGAGGCGCTTGGCCTCGTCGACGAGGTCTTGGAACCGACGATCGTCGAGGTTGGGGACTGGCAGGCTCATCCTTCACCCTCTCGTGGAATGACGTAGAACGGATACACGAGGTTGCGCTTGTCGTTCGTGCTGCGCACCACGTAGTCGATGTAGATCTTCACCTGGCCGTCGGCGCTCGGGTCGGGCTCGACCCGCACGTCGTCGAGCGTGACGCGCGGCTCCCAGCGGCCGACCGCCTCGCGGACCGCCTCGCCCATCAGGCCGAGGGTGTTCGCGTTGATCGGTTCGAACAGCAGATCCCAGATCTTGCAGCCGAACAGGGGACGCATCACCCGTTCGCCGGGTGCGGTCATCAGCACCATTCGCAGCGAACTGTCGATGCCGTCGCCACCGGTGGACGTGGCGATCGAGCCACTCTGGTCGACGCGCATCGGGAACGAGATGCCGCGGCCGACGAAGTCGGAAGGGTCGCTCATCGGGGTGCTCCTGGGCGGGTGGGTGGTGAGGTGGTGGTGCGCATCAGTTGATCTTCACCATGCCTCCCTTGACGTTGAGCATCCCGCCGCCGTCGAGGTCCATCTTGGCGCTCGCCTTCACCTCGGCAGCTGCTCCGGCCTTCGCCTTGAGGTTGGTGCCGGCCTCCAACCCGAGGTCGGTGCCGCTCTTGACGGTGATCTTCTGCTGTGCCTCGATCGTGATGTTGGCGCCCTTGAGCGTGATGTCGCCCGAGCCGCCGTCGAGCAGCACCGATGCCTTGCCGGTCTTGAGTTCGATCGTCTTGTCTGTCGACACGACCTCGATCTTCGACTCGCCGAAATATGCCTTGGTCGTCGTGTCGCCGAGCTCGATCGACACGAACCGCTTGTCGGGTGCCTTGGCGTTCGACATCCGGATCTGGTGGGCCTTGTCGCCGCCCTTGCCGGCTCGCGACACGACCACCCGTTCGACGACCTCGCCACCGTCGACGAAGGTGCCGGCCGGCAGCTTGTCCTTGCCGTTCCACAGGCCACCGAGCACGTACGGGCGGCGGATGTCGCCGTGCTCGAACGCGACCAGCACCTCGTCGTCGATCTCGGGCAGGAACAAGATGCCGCGGGTGGGGCCGCCGCCGAGGCTGACGATCCGGATCCAATCGCTGTCGAGTTGGTCGGACAGATACGGGAACTTGACCTTGACCCGGCCGCCCTTGTCGGGGTCGTCGTTGTCGGTGACGATGGCGATCGTCACCCCGCCGGTGAATCCAGACGCGGCATCGGCTGCGCCTCCCCGGGTGGTACCGAACACGTCGACCAGGGCGCTCGGTTCGAGCGGCCCGAACTGGAACTCGGTGCGGTAGAAGCCGGCGCCGTCGATGATGTGACGGGCGGTCGTGACGTAGTACTCGCCCTCCCAGTCGGGCCCGACGTTCTCGATCTTGACCTTCTTGCCGGCCAGGATGGCCGGGCTGCCGATGCATTCGCCGGTCCCGGCGAACGCCGTCGCCGTCATGCGTCGCTGGATGCCGCCGGCGATCAATTCGGCTTCCTTCTGGCTGTCGACCGGCGAGCGCACGCTGACCGCCTTGCGGGCACCCGCCAGGCTGCCGGCGTTGGTGGTCAGCCCCACCACGGTGCGGTAGTCGCTCTTGCCGAACGTCGACGTACCGACGATCGCCGCCTTCGCCTTGGGATCCCAACCCCGCACGTTGACCTCTTTGGCGTGGTCGATCGCGCTGTAGCGAGTGTTGAGGCGGAGCAGGTTGTAGCCCCAGACGAGCGGCGTCGCCGAACCGCCGGTGGCGATCTTCGCCACGAACAGCTTGTTGTCGTCGACCCGCCATTCGACACCGTTGTTGCGACAGATCTGCTCGACCAACTCCTGGTTCGAACAGGTCTGGAATCGATGCGGGCGGGCAGTCGTGCTGACGTCTTTGATGTCCTTCGCCAGCCCGCACTCGCCGGCGATCGCCTCGAGCACGTCGGTGTCGGACTTCTCGACGAAGGTCCGCACCTTGATGTCGCTGCCCAACTTGTAGCTGGCCTCGTAGGCGTCGACGACGAGGATCCTCGCATCGCCGACCTCGAGACCGATGCCCATGATCTCGCCCTTGAAGATCGTGGTCGATGTCGAACCGATCTTGATCGCCACCTCGATCTTCTTGCCGACGCCGAACTTGTCGTTGAGATCGCCTCTGCTGACGTCGAGCATCAGACGTGTCCAGCCGGCAGCGCCGGTGGAGAGCTCGACCTCGACCGATCTCAGCACGTCCTTGCCCGCCTCGGACAAGGCCGTGCCGTCGACCTTGACCACCGACACCGGAGAGAGGCGCACCCGGTCGAAGGTCATTCGACGCGCTCCGGGATCGCCAGCAGCCGGCCAGGGGCCAACTCGAGCGGGTCGGCGATGCCGTTGAGCACCGCGATGTCACGCCACTTCGTCGCATCGCCGTAGTACTTGGCGGCGATCCGGTCGAGCGAATCGCCGACCCTCACCTGGTGGGTGCGGTTCGGCTTGGGCGTGCCCGAGGTCGGGTTCTGGGGGCCCCAGTTGGCGTCGGCTTCGAACTGCTCGAGCGAGAGGTCGGCGTTGGCCCGCAACGGCAACCCTTCGTTCGAGAAATACGTGAACGCGATCGTCGCCGACTTGACCACCGCCTTGAACGAGTGCAGGTGGGTACCCCAGTGGAACTTCACCCACGGCGGCCGGCCGTTGTTGTCGGTCTCGTTGTAGCCGGGCAGGCTCGTGTCGATCTCGAGCAGTTTGAGCAGCTTGTTGGTGTGCTTCGTCACCGCCGAACCGTCGGCGGTGGTGTCGAGGATCAGGCTGAGGCTGAACGAGCCGCCCTGGCCGCCGCCGTAGCGCAACATCGGTGTGTCGCGACCGGGGAGTCGGTCGGAGTCCCACTTGTTGCTGGTCGAGAACTCGAACTTGGCCGGGTTGAACATGCAGTCGATGCGACCGCCGTTTTCGACCTCGAGATAGGCCTTTTGGAGCTGATTGGTCATCGGGTGCCTCCGTGAAGCCGGGTGCCGGTCATGTCAGATACCCCTCCAGAATCGGCCGCCACGGCGTTCGAGCTCGATCACCATACGGCTCTCGAGTCGCCGCAGCAGGTACTCGAAGTGCAGGTCGAGCTGGGCCCGGAAATCGTTCTGCACGTCCCGCTCGGTCACCGTATCGCCGGTGGAGCTGCTGGTGCTCGGGCGCGTGCCGGAGTCGAAGCGGCGCACGGTGTCGGGGGTCGGGTCGCTCGAGATGCTGGTGGCCGGGGCGTGCGGCGTGCGCTGGATCTTCGGGCCGCCGCTCAGTCGGCTCGCCAGTGCTGCCGCGCTGATGGTGCCGGTGCCCGACGGGGCCGGGGAACGCTGGACCGTCCCATCGGCGGGTGCCGCACGCGACACCGCCGGCGCCGCGAGGTCACGCGCCCTGCTGATGGTGCCACTCGGCGCCAGGGGAGCGCGAGCCATCACCTCGGCGACCCGCTCGGCGGTGCGCTCCTCGGGGCTGCGGTGGTCGTCGTCGAAGAACCGGGGTGCCGGTGACGGGTGGGCGACGTGGGTGAGCTCGTGGGCCAGCACCTCGGTGGTGCGGCGGCCGGGTGCCAGCGGCGCGTCGAGGTGGATCACGTTGTCGGTGGTGGCCGCCACCTTGCCGACCGAGCGCAGGGCGCGCCGTGACGACTCGTTGATCGACAACATGATGCGGTGGTGCCCGGTGATCGCCTGGGCCATCGGCCGGAACCGCTCGGGCAGCGGCTGGGGCGCCGGAGCCGGCTGGCGGGACAGCTCGTGCAGGAACCGGTCGCCGAGGCTGGCGGCGGGCGGTGCCGGGGTCTCGATCGAGGTGGCGGTGGCGCGGGCCAGCACCTCGGGATCGGCGTCGGGGTCGGCGGCCCGCTGGACGATCAGCGGGGCGATCGGCTCGGGCCGACCGGCCGAGCCGGTGGTCGCCCCGGCAGCGGTTCGACGCCCCGAGCCGGTGGTGGGCTCGTGCGGTGCTCGACGGGTGGTTTGCGGGGAGCTTCGTTCGGTGGCGGGCGCGGCCTCGGCACGGGCGGCGGGTGGGGCCGGTGTCAGGTGGGCGACATCACGATCGTGCCGCGACGAAGCGGGCGCAGCGGCGTTCCCGGAGCGGTCGCGCCCGCCGTTCGATCGTGTCGTCACGGCGTCGGCGTCGTGGTGGACGGTGGCCTCCGTGGGGCTCGTCACAGAGGCGGTGAGGGCACCGAACGCCACACCGGTCGCGGTCGGCCCTTCGACGAGACCGCGGCCTGCCAGGGCCCGCTGCAGGGCCCCTGGGCCGGGTCCGACCACCGAGTGGCGTTGAAGGCCGACCGCTGATCGGGTCGCTCCGGTGCGGCCCAACCGCCCGGGGCGGGCGATCCGGCGCCCGTCGACCGGCCGTTCGATGGTCGGTGTCGATCGCCGTGCCGCGGCACGAGGGGCCGGACCGGTTGTCGGCCGACCGGCCGGCAACCCGGAGTCGCCGGCCTGGCGACCCACCGCCTCGAGCGACGCCCCATCGGCCGAGGCGGTCGCCCGACCGCTCGTCGTGTCGCCGGGGCCAACTGGTGCCGGGCGCACCGCAAGCTGTTCGATGGGCACCAACTGCGGCGGCTCGCCCGAGTCACCGGTGCGTCCGATGGCGCGCCGGTCGGCGACCCGTGACGTCGCAGAGCCGCTGACGGGCGCCGACTGCTCGAAACGGGAGCCGTCGTCACGGACGTCGCGGTCACGGACGTCGCGGTCACGGACCCCGCGATCGAGGTGCCCGCGGTCGAGGACCCCGCGATCGAGGTGCCCGCGGTCGAGGACCCCGCGGTCGAGGACCCCGCGATCGAGGACCCCGCGGTCGAGGTGCCCGCGGTCGAGGACCCCGCGGTCGAGGACCCCGCGGTCGAGGACCCGCCGGGCGGCGAGGTGTGCCGAGCGTTCGTCGACCGCGCGCGAGACGGCCGATGCCGGCCGCCGTCGATCCGATTGCGTGTGCGGCAACCCGCTGCGTCGACCCAGCAGGGCGAGCGCCATGCCAGGTGCGGTGACACGTTCGGAAGGATCCAGCCAATCCGAGCCGACGGCCGGCGCGGCATGACCCGACGCCGGGTCGGTCGGGAGCGTCAGGTGCGAGCCGTCGGGGAGCACTGCGTGCTCGGGGTGCGGCCGTAAGGCGAGGTGTGCCGAGCGGTCGTCGATCGGGCGCGAGAAGACCGGGGCGGGCCGGGATCGGTGGGATTGCGTGGTCGGCAGCCCGTTGCGCCGGCCGAGCAACGCGAGCGCCGAGCCGGGCGCGGCTCGGTCGCCGCCGACGCTCGGCACTGTCGCCGGGGCAGCCGTCGGGATGCCGGGAACCGGTCGCCCACCGGAGTCGTCGGGGCGCGCCGCGTCGGACGGGAGCGGGGTCCCGCCCGCCGGCGGGGACGCCGGTAGAGCCCTCCGATCGCGACCGGCACCAGTGGTCGCCCTGCGCAGCTCGCCGGAGGTGTTCGTCACGCGCGACGAGTCGGACGGAGCCCGATCGCCAGGGGTCGGGCCGCCACGCGGTCGGTCCCGTCCCGCCGTAGTCGTGGCGCGGTCGTTGCGCTCGTGAGCACTCACCCCGCTGTCAGCGCCAGCACCCCCGCCCGGGGGCCCACCGGGCGCGTCGGGGGTCAGTTCGCCCTGCTCGATGAGCAGCGCCCGGAGACGTTCGAGCTTGGTCGGCTCCGCGGGGGGCGGCGAGCGGCGCGCCCTCGGGCGGCCCGAACCGGCGGGCCCGCCGGGGCCCGGCCCGCTCCGGCGGTCCGGAAGTGCCGTAGCAGCGCGGTCAGCGGACGTCGGCGCCGTCGGGACGCTCGACGAGTCGGGTCGCATCGAGCGCGCCAGCCGACCGGGGCCGGGGGCGTCGAGTGCGATGATCGTCGGTTGGTCGGCGGTGCTGCGCCGCAGCGGCAGCGGTTCGTCATCGCGTTGCGGTCTCGGCCCGGCCGGGCGTTCGCGTCGCTGCTGGGCCTCTTCGTTGCGACGCATCATGAGGCGGAGTCGGTCGAGCTTGGCATCACCGGAGGAGACGAAGTCGCTCGGCACTTCGGGTTCGGAGGTGACGTGCGTCGGCGCCGGCGCACCGGGCCGTACCGTGCTCCGCCGGATGATCTGATCGGTCCATGTCGGTCGTCCACGCTCGCCGGGACGAGGTCGTCGGCGGGCCGCGGCAGCCCGGGCGGGTCGGCCCGCGGTGGCCGACAGTTCGCGTTGCGTGACGGTGCCGCCGGGCTGGTCGACCAGGTCGGAACCGTCCGGATCACCGTCGCTGCGGTGCCGGTGCCACAACTCGAGCGACGGTCGCAGCGCGGCCGAGTTCAGATCCTGGTAGCGAACGGTCGGGCGAATCGACTGCGAACGTCCGACGGCCAACCCGAACCCCACGCTCGCCCTGCCGACCGCACCGATCAGACCCGATGGCGACCAGTGCTGTGCGAGCACCGACTGCGTCCGTGCGCGGTGGGCCATGCCGACGCCGAGCCGCAGCGCGGTTCGGGTCGACGTGGCGGCCGTCGAGGACGACGACACCTCAGGAGGCCTTGGCGCGGAATCCATGATGTGCGATCTCGAGCGATTCCGCCGGTGCCTCTGCAGACGAACTGGCGAACGACGGGCCGGTCCACTTGACCGGGAACGCGCTGTCGAAGGTCCACGACATCAGCCGCTTCCCGGCGCGATCGAGCAGGGTGATCGCGGCCGACTTGCGCGTCAGCTTGTTCCCGTTGGCGGTGAACTTCTCGCCCGACGACTCGTTGAGCCACTTGAGCAACTCGTCGTGTTTCGTGACGCCCCGCTTGAGCGTGATGTTCGGCCAGGTCATCCGTCCCGGCAGCTTGTGCACGAACGAGTTCTGGCCGCCCTCTTGGACGTCCTCGGTCTCGACGGACACCTCGAGACCGTTCACCTCCATGAACGAGCCGATGGTCACGCCGTCGACCTCGAACAAGAAGGTCGCGGTGTGCGAATCTCGCATCAGATCAGGCATTGGTCAGCGCCTCCCACGCCCGCTCGTTCATGTCGGCCACCAACTCGATCAGCCGCACCCGATCGGGGTGCTCCAGATCGAGCAGCGCACCGAGATCCCAGTGCAAGTGGTACGCGAGGTAGGCGATCTCGCTCCACAACGATGCCTCGGGGTAGAGCTTCATGCCGCGCTCAGGGCGATGCCGACGAGACCTCTTCGACCCGCGACCGTCGCGACCGCGTGGTGGCCGCGCCAGCGTCCCGGTCGGTGTCGAGGTCGACCTCGGGCGTCGGGTCCTGCTCAGCGGCCGCCTCGGACGGGACGTCGTCGTCGTCGTCCGGCAACACGCTGGCCTGGAGCGCCTCGACGTCGGCCTGGTCCCCGAAGTTGATGATGCCGTACAGATCCTGCAGGAACGCGAGGTCGGCAGCGAAGAGGCCCTCGACCTCGTCGATGCCGACCTCGCTCAACGTTCCCAGCGACGTGATGACCCGCGCCAACACCAAGATGGTGAGGTACGGGTCGTCGGGGCCGTCGATGGTGCGGTTGCGCAACGGTTCGATCTCGTCCCGCGCCGTCGCCAGGCGCATGGTGCCCGTGCGATGCAGGACTCCGTCGTTACCGACGTAGCCCTTGGGCAGCGTGAAATCGAACTCGGTGCGCAGTCCGGCCATCGTCAGGCCCAGATGAGCTCGTTGTGGCGAATGGTCAGTTCCTCGACCAACGCCTCACCCGATTTGGCATTCAGGTCCGACACCGACAACTTCGACGGGAAGGCGCCGTCCAGGTTGAACCTGGCGAGCTCCTTTCCATCCCGGTTGAGGATGATGATCGAGCCGGTCTTGCGCTCGACGTCCTTGCCGGCGTCGACGGTCTCGTCGAACCATTTGTTGAGGGCCTTGTCGGTGGTGTAGCCGCGCTTGAGGACGACCTCGGAGTAGGTCCGAGCGGCCCCGGGCTGCTTGGCGACGAGCTTCCTGCCGGTCGCCGAGGTGTGAGGTTGCTCGATGACGTCTACCTCGGAGGACAGACCGCTGCACCCCGTGAAGGTTGCGATCTTGACCCCGGCGAGTTCGAAGCTGAAATAAGCCCCTTGTGCGTTGAAATCAACCATGTCATGCCCTTTCCAGGAACTCGATCTGCAGTTCGATCTCTTCGATCAAGACGTCGTCGGTGCCGGCATCGAGATCGCCGACGCTCCACTTCGACGGCCACGCGTTGTAGACGTTCCAGGCGTCTGCCGCACTGCCGTCCAACGTGTGGAGGGTGATCCCTCCGTCGGACCACTCGGCGGCACCCTTGCACATCTTGTCGTGCCAGTCCCAGAACTCCTTGTTGGAGGGGTTGAACTCGCGTTTCAAGGTGAGCGTCGAGTACTTGACGGTGCCGGGGCCCCACCGCGTCACCGTCTTGCCGTCAGGCGTGACGTAGGTGCTCTGGACTTCCTCGATGTCGATGCTGAGCCCCGACACCTCGGTGAAGATTCCAGAAGCGACTTGCTTGAACGTGACCGTGAACTTCGAAGAGATCAGGGCCCGTTCGTCTTTACCGCTGGGGACGACTGTGGTCATATCAGCTCTCGTCCTTGATCTGGGCGATCCGGAAGATCACGAACTCGGCCGGCTTCACCGGGGCGATGCCGACCTCGACGACGACCTTGCCCTGGTCGATCGAGTCGGGCGGGTTGGTCTCCTCGTCGCACTTCACGTAGTACGCCTGCTCGGCGGTTGCCCCGAAGAGGGCACCGTCGCGCCACAGCCCACGGAGGAACGAACCGACGGTGCGCTTGAGGCCCTCCCAGAGCTTCTGGTCGTTCGGCTCGAACACGGCGTACTGGGTGCCGTTCATGATCGCGGTCTCGATCATGTTGAACAGGCGCCGCACGTTGATGTAGGTCCAGTCGGTGTTCGAGCTGAGCGTGCGTGCACCCCACACCCGGATGCCCTGGGTGCCGAACGGGCGGATGCAGTTGATACCGATCGGGTTGAGCAGGCCCTGCTCGGCCTTGGTGATGTTGGTCTCGACGTTGAGCGCGCCGCGCACCACCTCGTTGGCCGGGGCCTTCCAGACGCCGCGGGTGTCGTCGTTGCGTGACCAGATACCGGCGAGATGGCCCGAGGGTGGCACCATGATCTCGGTGTCGCCGTTGGTGGCTGCCGGGTTGGCGACCTCGATCCAGGGGTAGTACAGCGCCGCGAACTGCGAGTCGTACATCGCCACACCGGAACGCCATTCCTTGATCTGCTGGGGGTTCATGCCAGGAGGCGCATCGAGGATCGCCATGCGGTTGGCCTGGCCCTCGCAGTGGTTGATGAGGGCGAGCTGCACCGACTTCCACATGTTGAGGTCGACCGAGCCGTCCTCCTTGGTGGCGGCGGTGATCAGGTCGGGCACCATGACCATCGTGACGTCGTCGGCGATCGTGAGGCCGTTGATGCCGGTGCGGGCCGATTCGGAACCGGTGAACGCCCGGCCCGGCACCGGCACGGGCAGCGGGGCGGCCGGCACGATGGGGAAGCTGCCGGTGGGGATCGTCTGCAGGTCGGCGGCGAGCTGGCCGACATCGACCTTCGTGGCGACCTTGACCTTGGCGGAGCCCGACATGGCGTCGGCGATGCCCCCGAGGGTGACGCCGGTGAACGACTCGACGGTCTTGCCGCTCTCGCTCACGTCGATCGAATAGGTCGGCGGGGCGTCGTCGCCGGCGTCGTCGCCGGCCGGCTCGGCAGTGACCGACACCGTGATGTCGGCGTTCGCCTCGGCGGTGGTGATCTCGACCGCGGTGCCGAGCGAGCGGTCACCGGTGGGCAGCGCCAGTTGGCCCGGCTCGTCGGCGGGCTGGGTGTGCGGGATGCGCACGATGTAGGCGAGGCTGCCGCCGTTGTTGAAATAGCCGTAGACGGAGTGCGCCAGCATGGCGCCGGGGATGAACCCGCCGTACAGGCTCTCGAACTGCGACCAGTTGGTGACCAGGCGCGGCTTCACGCCGTCCGGGTCGCTGGGATCGTCCTTCGGTGCCTTCGCCGTGAAGCCGACGAACGCGGCGACGGCGGTTGCTCCCGCCGACAGTGTTGCCGAGCTGGACGCCACTTCTTCGACGTACACGCCCGGCGTCAAATATGAAGCCATGGAAACCCCCGTTGTCTGTTGTTTGGTTGCCGCGTCGTCGCGACCCCGAAACCGGCACCCCCCGTCGCGCTGACGGGGCGCCTACCCGGCACCAGCCATGTGGGCTGATGGAGCGACCCTAGCACAGGACGACAACTGGCTTGCCAGCCGAAAACGCGGGTCGCGATCGACGGGCGCGAGAGCTCCGGCCGGCGGTCGACCGGTCAGGGAATCTGCTCGGTCGTGGCGCCCGCAAAGCTGACCGTGATCACGCCGCCGAACGAGCAGGTGCACATCGAGGCGTTGTTGAGCGCCGGCTGCCCCCCGACCAGGACGGTGGGCGATCCGGGCGCCCACGGCGCGGCGGTCATCGGGGTGCACGGCATCGGCGTGAGCACCCCGAGCGCCGCAGCGGTCGCCGCTGCCACGGTGGGGTTGGCCATCGACATGCACATGCCGAACGGCAAGATGTTGACGAACGGCTTGTTGTCCATGATGTTCGCCGCCGGCTTGTTCTCCATCATCACCCGATTGGTGGGCAGCACCGTCAGCGTGCCCGGCGCAGCCCCGAACGAGCAGGCGATCGATGCAGACATGATGACCGGTTGGCCCATCCGGCCATCGTAGTGCGGCTGCGGTTGACCGTCGGCACGGCGGGGGTGCTTGACTGTTTCGGTGAGCAGCGGTGAGCAGGTACCTCCATCGTCCTGGTTGGCCTTCGGTCAGGAGGTCCTGGCGATCTTGGTGGCGGGCCGCCGACTCGCCGGCGACGAAGCATCGTCGGGCGATCGCAAGAAGGCTCGTGCCGCGCTCGACGCCCGGCTGGCCGCTGCGGTGACCGGCTTCGACGCGGTGTTCGACAGCCCGAGCGCGTTCGGCACGCTGGTGTCGAACGCCGGGCTCACCCGGCACGAGGCCCAGGTGTTCGCCGTGCTGCTGGCGGTGGAAGTCGACCCCTCGCTGCACCTCGAGGTCGCCGCCTTGCAGCGCGACCAGGCACGCAACCGGCTGACGCTGGGGACGATCGGCGAGGCCTTCGCCGGCGTCGCCGGGCACTGCGGGGCGCTGGCGGTGGCGCCCGACTCGGCGATGTCGCGAGCCGCCCTGGTCGACGTGCTACCCGACGGCCCGTGGAGCGACCACCTCGTGGCCGTGCACCCGTCGGTCGTGTGGGCGCTGCTCGGCGACATCTCGGTCGACCCCGAGTTGCCGTCACCGATCGAACGTCTCGAAACCGACGAGGCGGACGGCACGCCGCTCACCGTCGTGTCGGGGCACGATCTGATTCGCCGGCGGCAAGCGGCGTGCCGCCACACACTCGGCGAGCGCTTCATCGCCGCCGCAGCACCCACCGTCGACACCGCCTGGAAAGCGCTGGTGCGGGAAGCCACCGTCACCGGGTCGGGCGTGATCATCGAGGCCGACGACACCTTGTCGACGCTCGGTCGGCGTTGGATCGAACGGGCGACACACATCTCGTGGTCGGTCTCGAGCCGCCGCGACCTGGCGCTCGACGACATCCCCCGCCGGCCGTGGATGGCGGTCGCCGCCGCCGACGACCCGGTCACCGACGACGAGTGGGTCGCGGTCGTCGGGTCCGAGAACGGGCGCACCCACCACCTCACGCCGAGCCAGCTCGAGCGGGTCGGCCGCGTGTTGCCGGCGGTCGAGGGCGATCTCGACCAGGCGGTGCGCCGGTTGGCGAGCGGCGGCCTCGAGACGCTCGCCCGCCGCATCCAGCCCCGCCGCAGCTGGGACGACATCGTGCTCAGCCCGGACCGCAAGTACCTGCTGCGGTCGATCGTCGACCGGTACCTGCACGCCGACACCGTCTACCGCACCTGGGGCTTCTCGGCGAGCGCCTCGCACGGGCTCGTGGCGCTGTTCTCGGGCCCGTCGGGCACCGGCAAGACGCTCGCCGCCGAGGTGATCGCGAACGAACTCGGCCTCGACGTGTTCAAGCTCGACCTGTCGGCCGTCGTGAGCAAGTACATCGGCGAGACCGAGAAGAACCTCGAGCTGGTCTTCGACGCCGCGAGCGCCGGCAACATGGTGCTGTTCTTCGACGAGGCCGACGCGCTGTTCGGCAAGCGATCCGAGGTGAAAGACGCCCGCGACCGCTACGCCAACATCGAGGTGTCGTACCTGTTGCAACGGCTCGAGGCCTACGACGGGCTCGTCGTCATGGCGACCAACTTCGAGAAGAACGTCGACGACGCGTTCCTGCGGCGCATCCACGCCCGCATCGAGTTCCAGCTGCCGGGCCCCGAGGAGCGGGCGACCATCTGGCGCCAGAACCTTCCCGACGAGGCGCCGGTCGGCGACCTCGACATCGGCTGGCTGGCCGAACAGTTCGAGATCACCGGCGGCTCGATCCGCAATGCGGTCGTGCACGCCGCGTTCATCGCTGCCGCGACCGGCCGCCCGATCGACACCGAGACCGCCGCGGTCGGCGTCGCCCGCGAATACCGCAAGGTCGGTCGGCTGATCAAGGCGGCCCACTTCGGGCCGTACCTCGACGCCGTCAACGCACTCGCCGGCGAAGAGTGACCAGCGGGGTCGCAGCGCCCGGCGTCGGGCTCAGTACAGCGCGCCGCTGCGTTCGGTGTCGGGCGCCGCGCCCTGGGCGGCGAGCCGTTCGGCCTCGTAGCCGGCTCGCAGCGCCATTGCGTCGCTGGTGACCGTGATCATGCGGAAGCCCTGACGGCGCCGCAACGGGGTGAGCGAGCCCGTGGAGTGGATCCCCGGCACGACCCCGTGACGGCGGCAGCCGTCGACGATCGCCGCCAGGGCGTCGTCGAACACCGGGTTGCCCTCGTTGCCGCCCGGCCCGAGCCCGAGGCTGATCGCCAGGTCGGCCGGCCCGACGTAGATCGCGTCGATGCCGGGCACGGTGAGGATGGCGTCGAGGTTGGCGACCGCCTCGACCGTCTCGATCATCGGGATCACGGCGATGTTGGCGGCCGCCCACCCCCGGTTGTCGGGATGCCGCATGCCGGCCATCACCGGCCCCCAGCTGCGGGCCCCGTCGGGGACGTACCGAGCCGCCCGCACGACCGCCTCGGCCTGCTCGCGGGTGTTGACCATCGGCACGACCACACCGTGCGCGCCGGCGTCGAGCGACTTGCCGATGATGCCCGGCTCGTTCCACGGCACCCGCACGATCGGGCAGCCCCCGACGAGCTCGATCGCCTGGATCATCGCCACCGACGCCTGGTAGTCGATCGCACCGTGCTGGGTGTCGATGCACACGTAGTCGACCGGCTGGCGGGCGGCCACCTCGGCCCCGAAGAACCCCGGGATCGACAGCCAGAACCCCAGCGTCTCGTCGCCGGCCGCCCACTTGTCACGCAAACTGGTCATGGCCGGAGTCTGTCACTTCGGTGGGCCCGGCGCCCTGGTCGGCGCCGCGGCGGGCGCCGGGCGCCGGTCAGGCCCCGGGGGGCGCGACGATGCTGGCCGGCCGGCCAGCCAGCACGGCGAGCGCGTTCTCGATCGAGTGCTCGTACAGCCGCCGCCGACCGGCGACGCTCGCCGACGCGATGTGCGGGGTGACGACGACGTTGGCGCGTTCGAGCAGCGGGTGACCGGCGGGCAGCGGCTCGGGCTCGGTGACGTCGAGGCCGGCACCGGCGAGCTGCCCGGCGTCGATCGCGGCGAGCAGCGCGTCGTGGTCGACGAGCACCCCGCGGGCGCAGTTGACGAGGTAGGCACCCGGCTTCATGGCGGCCAGCGCGTCGGCGTCGATCATGTGTCTCGTGCCGGGCAACGCCGGGGCGTGCAACGACACCACGTCGGAGTCGGCGAGCAAGCGCGCGACGTCGACCAGTTCGACCCCCGCCACGGGCGACTCGGTGATCGCCGGATCGGTGGCGATCACGCGCATCCCGAGGGCCTGCGCGGCGACCGCCACCCGTGACGCGATGCGGCCGAGCCCGACGAGGCCGAGCACGCGTCCGTCGAGCTCGAGCGCCCGGCCGACCGGCTCGCCCTTGAGGCCTCGGCGGGCGCGGTCGATCTGGTGCGGCAGATGCTTGGTGACCGCCAACAGCAGCGCCATCGTGTGCTCGGCCGTCGACACCATCGGGGCGAGCGGCGCGTTGCACACCACGACACCGGCTGCTGCTGCGGCGGCCACGTCGACGTTGTCGTAGCCGACCCCGACCCGTGAGATCACCGTGAGCCGCGGGGCGAGCGCGAACGCGGCCGCGTCCCAGGGCCGGGTCGCCCCGGCGATCACGGCGTCGGCGCGATCGAGCCCGTCGTCGGTACCCGAGCCGCACACGACCGCCCGCCCGTCGACCAGGTCGCGGTAGGCGTCGGGGAACGGGTGGTCGACGAACAACAGCGGCAGGTCACTCATGGCGTGAAGCTACCGCCCGGTGCCGTCCGGTAACGTCGGTGCGGCATGGCCGACGAGCAACTCACCCGTTACCGATCGAGCATCGACAACATCGACGCCGCGCTCGTGCACCTGCTCGCCGAGCGTTTCAAGATCACCCAGGACGTCGGCCGCTACAAGGCGGCGGCCGGCCTGCCCGCCGCCGACCCGGCGCGTGAAGACCAGCAGGTGGCGCGCCTGCGGGCGCTCGCCGAGGAGAGCGGCCTCGACCCGGTGTTCTCCGAGAAGTTCCTCCGCTTCATCGTCGCCGAGGTGATCCACCACCACCAGCGCATCGCCGAGGACGACGCCCCGGGCGGCGAGTAACGCCGAGATCGGCCGCCGGCCCGGGCGCACCGCCGGGTTCCGACGATTGAATCGACCCTGTCATGAGCGAGCACTTCGACATCGCGGTCATCGGCGGTGGCCCGGCCGGCTCGGCCACGGCGATCCGCGCCGCCCGCGCCGGTGCCCGGGTCGTGGTGGTCGACAAGGCCCCGTACGGACGCGACAAGATCTGCGGCGACGGGCTGACCCCCCGGGCGGTCGCCGCCCTCGCCGAGCTGCAGATCCCGCTCGACGACGCCCACCGCATCGACGGCCTACGGATGATCGCCGGCAAGCAGGTGCGCGAGCTGCCGTGGCCGAGCGGCGGGCGGTTCCCGAGCCACGGCGCCGTCTGGCCGCGCCGCCGGCTCGACGCCGCGCTCGTCGACGCCGCGATCGCGGCCGGTGCCGAGGTGCGGTTCGAGACCGAGGGCCTGCCGATCATCGACCGGCACGGCCGGGTCACCGGCATCCGCACCCCGCAGGGACCGATCGACGCCGACCTCGTCGTCGCCGCAACCGGAGCCCCCGGTGCGGTCGCCCGGGCGCTCGGTGCCGACCGGGACCCGAACGAGCCGTTCGGCTTGGCGATCCGGTCGTACGTCGAGAGCCCCCGCCACGCCGACCGCCACCTCGAGGCGTGTCTCACGATCCGCGACTCGAACCGCAACTGGATCCCCGGCTACGGCTGGATGTTCCCGTGCGGCGACGGCACCGTCAACATCGGCGTCGGCGCACTGTCGACGATGAAGGGTTTCAAGAGCCTCAACCTGAACCGGCTGCTCGAGAGCTACCGCGGGCTCGTCGCCGAGTCGTGGGCGATCGGCCCCGACCTCGAACGCCCGCGGGCGTGGCGCCTGCCGATGACCGCGATCAGGCGGCACGGCCCCGGCTGGGTCGCCGTCGGCGACGCCGCCGGCCTGGTCAACCCGATGAACGGCGAGGGCATCGACTACGGCCTCGAGTCGGGCATGCTCGCCGCCGACCTGTTCGTCGCCGACCCGGCGACCGCACCGCAGCGCTACGACCAACTGATCGGCGAGCGCTTCGACGGCTTCTTGCGCACCGGCCGTCGCTTCGCGTTCTTGATCGGGCACCCCGGCCTGATGCGCACCGGGCTGCGGTTCGCGGTCGGCACCCACGGCATCGCGAACATCACCCTGCAGGTGATGGGCAACCTCGTCGATTCCGAGACGCCGGGCGCGGCGGGCCGCACCCTGCGGGTCGCCGACCGGGCGCTGGCGCTCGCCGATCCGCTGCTGCGCCGCACCCGGGCGAAGGCCTGAGGCGCCGACGGGCGCGCCGTCAGCGGATCTCGCCGACCAGCGAACGGCCGGCGCGGCGCTGACGCCCGGCGATGACCACCAGCGTGATCACCGTCAGCGGCAGCACGAAGCCGACCAGGCTGATCGCGTACTCGTTGCGGATGCCGTGGTCGCCGCTGTCGAGCACGAGCCACCCGAGGTACGCGGCGTAGTAGCCGAGGAACAAGACGCCCTCCCAGCGCAGCAGCGCATAGCCGTTGGCGAAGATCGGCAGGCACGCGAACGCGACCACCACCATCACGGGAAGGTCGAGGGTGAGTGCACCGTCGACGATCGGGATCGACGACGGCGAGACCAGACCGGTGAGACCGAGCACGGCGAGGATGTTGAACAGGTTCGAACCGACCGCGTTGCCCACCGCCAGATCGCGCTGACCGCGCATCGCCGCCAGGACCGAGGTCGCGATCTCGGGCAGCGACGTGCCGACCGCCACCACCGTCAGGCCGATCACCAGCTCGCTGACGCCGAGTGCCGTCGCGATGTCGGTGGCCGCCTCGACGAGCGCCGTCGAGCCGACCACCAGCAACACCAGCCCGCCGACGACGAAGCCGACATCGGTGACCGGCGAGCTGGCGCGCAGCTTCTCGGCACTCAACGCCTCGTCGTACTCGGCGGCGACCTGGGCCCGGGTCGAGCGTCGAGCGGCGACCACGGTCCAGGTGATGTACCCGATCAGCAGCACCACGAACACGCCGCCCTCCCAGCGCTGCAGACCGCCGTCGAGCGAGCACACGAGCACCAGCACCGAGGCGCCGATCATGATCGGCACGTCGATCCGGACGATCCGCTGCGCCACCACGAGCCCGCCGCCGACCGCCGCCGACAGGCCGAGCACCAACAACACGTTGGCGATGTTCGAGCCGATCACGTTGCCGACCGCGAGGTCGGCCTCGTCCTGGAACGCGGCGCCCAGGCTGACGGCCAGCTCGGGGGCGCTGGTGCCGAACGCGACGACCGTCAACCCGATCACGACCGGCGACAACCCGGTGCGGGCGGCGAGGCGGGCGGCGCCGCGCACCAGCGCCTCGGCGCCGATCACCAGGGCGGCGACCCCGACCGCGAAGAACAACGGTGTCGACAGATCCATGCGGTGAACAGTCTGGGGTCGACCCGGGGCCGGCGAAACCTGTCCGGAACGATCCGGCCGACGGCGCGTGTCACGGCCCGCCGACGGCGTGCGGGTCGGCGGACGCGATCAGTCGGGCCTGGTCAGGTCGACCGCCTCGATCAGCGCCGCGAACCCGTCGAGGTCGGCGGCGGTCGGCGTGTGGTTCCAGACGTACAGGCCCTCGAGCAGGCCGGCGAAGCGGGTCTCCTGACCGGGTCGCACCGCCGCCGCGATCGGGGTGTCGGGCGGGAGCGAACGCTTGTAGGCGTGCAGGATCCGCCGGTGCTCGTCGAGATCGAGGTCGAGTTTGAACACCACGCCGTGCGCCCGGGCGACGAGATCGCACTCCCCGGTCTCGAGCAGCGGGCAGTGGCCGTCGGCCCCCGGTCCGTGACACACCTCGACGCGGTGCCCCATCCCCTCGAGGAGATGACGGTCGAACTTGCCGTCACCGGGCGTGACGTCGAGGACCATTCCAACTCTGTGGTCACTCATACCTCCAGTGTCCTCCCAGCCCGCCCCCGGAGTCCAGAGCGCGGCTGCCCCCGCTCGACGGTGACCAGACACCCCGTCGGTAGCGTGGCCGCATCGCTGATCATCCCGTGCTCGCAGCGTTCTCGCCGGCGGTGGGTGAATGGTTCGCGTCGTCGTTCCCCGAGCCCACCCCGGCGCAGGTGCACGGATGGCCGCACATCGCCGGCGGCGAGCACACCCTGATCTGCGCCCCGACCGGGTCGGGCAAGACCCTCACGGCGTTCCTCGCCTCGATCGACCGCCTGGTCACCACGCCGCGGCCCGCCGACCGCACCCACCGCACGCGGGTGCTCTACGTCTCGCCGCTGCGGGCGCTGGCGTTCGACATCGAGAAGAACCTGCGGGCGCCGCTGGTCGGCATCCGGCTCGCCGCCGAGCGGATCGGCGAGCCGTTCACCGTTCCCGAGGTCGCGATGCGCACCGGCGACACGCCCTCCAACGAACGCCAGAAGCTGATCCGCCGCCCGCCCGACCTGCTGATCACCACCCCCGAATCGCTCTACCTGATGCTCACCTCGGCCGCCGGCGAGACGTTGCGGGGCGTCGAGACCGTGATCATCGACGAGATCCACGCGATGGCGGCGACCAAGCGCGGTGCCCACCTCGCCTTGTCGCTCGAACGTCTCGAGCAGGTCACCGACCGCCCCCCGCAACGGATCGGGCTGTCGGCGACCCAGCGCCCCCTCGAGGAGACCGCCCGCTTCCTCGGCGGTTACGCCGCCCCCGACGCGCCGCGCCCGGTGCGGATCGTCGACGCCGGGGTCGGCAAACCCCTCGAGGTCGAGGTGGTCGTGCCGGTCGAAGACATGGGCTCGCCCGGTCACCCCGCCGCCGTGCCCGGTGAACCGGGCAGCGGCGAACGCCGGTCGAGCATCTGGCCCAGCATCTACCCGCGGGTGCTCGAGCTCGTGCTGGCGCACCGGTCGACGATCATCTTCTGCAACGCCAGGCGGGCCGCCGAGCGCCTCGCCGCCAAGCTGAACGAGCTCGCCGAGCAACAGGGCATCGGCGTCGACCCCGACACCGGGTCGCGGCCCGACGACCTCGTCAAGGCCCACCACGGGTCGTTGGCGCGCGAGCAGCGGGTGGTGATCGAGGACGAACTCAAACGCGGAGTGCTCAGGGCGATCGTCGCCACGTCCTCGCTCGAGCTGGGCATCGACATGGGCGCGGTCGACCTCGTCATCCAGGTCGAGTCGCCCGGCGCGGTCAGCCGTGGCCTGCAGCGCATCGGCCGCGCCGGGCACAGCGTCGGGCAGCCCAGCAAGGGCTCGATCTTCCCCAAGCACCGCGGCGACCTGCTCGAGGCGGCGGTCGTGGTGCGCCGGATGCTCGACGGCGACATCGAACATTCGCGGTACCTGCGCAACCCGCTCGACGTGCTCGCCCAGCAGATCGTCGCCCACACCGCAGCGGTGGGCGACGTCGCGGTGTCCGAACTGGCCGCCCTCGTGCGGCGCAGCGCCAACTTCCACGACCTCACCGACGAGCTGCTCGGCAACGTGCTCGACCTGTTGGCGGGTCGCTACCCGAGCGACGAGTTCAGCGAGCTGCGCCCGCGCATCGTGTGGGATCGCGTCCACGACACCGTGCGGGCCCGCGACGGGTCCAAGCGGCTCGCCGTCACGAGCGGCGGCACCATCCCCGACCGCGGCCTGTTCGGCGTGTTCCTGCCCGACGGCACCCGCGTCGGTGAACTCGACGAGGAGATGGTCTACGAGAGCCGCCCCGGCGAGACCTTCGTGCTCGGTGCCTCGACCTGGCGCATCGAGGACATCACCTTCGAACGGGTCACCGTCACCCCTGCCCCCGGCCAGCCCGGCAAGATGCCGTTCTGGCACGGCGACCGGCCGGGGCGGCCGCTCGAGCTGGGCCGGGCGGTCGGCGCGTTCACCCGCGAGGTCCGCTCGCTGCCCGACGACCAGGCGCTGGCGCTGCTGCGCGACCGGTATGCGCTCGATCCCTTCGCCGCCGGCAACGTCGTCGCCTACCTGGCCGAGCAGGCCGAGGCCACCGGCGCCGTGCCCGACGACCGCACGATCGTGGTCGAACGCTTCCGCGACGAGATCGGCGACTGGCGGGTGTGCGTGCTCAGCCCGTTCGGCACGCCGGTGCACGCCCCGTGGGCGATGGCGATCGAGCGCCGGCTGATCGACCGGTTCGATTTGCCGGTCGAGACGATGTGGGGCGACGACGGCATCGTGATCCGGCTCCCCGAATCGGCCGACGCCCTCGACCCCGAGGCGTTCACGATCGATCCCGCCGACATCGACGAGTTGGTGCTGTCGGCGCTGCCGCAGACGTCGTTGTTCTCGGCGCGCTTTCGCGAGTGCGCCGGCCGCGCCCTGCTGCTGCCCCGGCGGCGCCCCGACCGCCGCACGCCGTTGTGGCAGCAGCGTCAGCGGGCGGCCGACCTGTTGTCGGTGGCATCGAAGTATCCGACGTTCCCGATCCTGCTCGAGACGTCGCGCGAATGCCTCCAGGACGTGTTCGACGTGCCGGCGCTGCGCGAGGTGCTGACCCAGCTGCAGAACCGCCAGCTGCGCCTCGTGCAGGTCGACACCGCCACCGCCAGCCCGATGGCGTCGAGCCTGTTGTTCAGCTGGATCGCCCAGTACATGTACGAAGGCGACGCCCCGCTCGCCGAACGTCGGGCGGCCGCCCTGGCGCTCGACCGCGACCTGCTGCGCGACCTGCTCGGCGCCGAAGAGCTGCGCGAACTGCTCGACCCGGACG
Organism: Ilumatobacter sp.; assembly: GCA_036526035.1. Classification (GTDB taxonomy): domain Bacteria; phylum Actinomycetota; class Acidimicrobiia; order Acidimicrobiales; family Ilumatobacteraceae; genus Ilumatobacter. The sequence continues at coordinate 53,387 of DATCZG010000029.1, forward strand.
TGCTCGGCGACGTCGAACTCGAGCTGCAATGCCTCACCGATACGCGCCGCGCCCGGTCGGCCGACGAGCTGCACGACGTGCTGCGCAAGGTGGGCGACCTCACCGCCGCCGAGATCGACGCCCGGTGCGAGTCGGGCGACGGTGCTGCGTGGTTGTCGGCCCTGCTGCACGAACGCCGGGCGATCGAGATCGGCATCGGCGACCAGATGCGTTTCGTCGCCGCCGAGGACGCCGCCCGCTACCGCGACGCACTCGGGAGCTCGTTGCCGCTCGGGTTGCCGATGGCCTTCACCGATCCGGTCATGCGCCCGCTCGAAGACCTCGTGGGCCGCTTCGCCCGCACCCACGGACCGTTCCTCGGCGTCGACGTCGCCCGTCGGTTGGCGGTGCCGCTCGAGCGGGTCGAAGGGGCCCTCGCGGCTCTCGTCGCCGACGACCGCGTCGTGCGCGGCGAGTTCCGGCCCGACGGCGTGCAGCGCGAGTGGTGCGACGCCGAGGTGCTGCGCCAGTTGCGCCGCCGCTCGCTCGCCGCCCTCCGCAAGGAGGTCGAACCGGTCGACCAGGCGGCGCTGGCGCGGTTCGTGCCCGCCTGGCACGGCATACCCGCCGAACGGCGCGGGCTCGAGACGCTCGTCGAGACGCTCGGCGTGCTGGCCGGGGCTCCGATCGTGGCGAGCACGCTCGAGCACGACGTGCTGCCGGCGCGGGTGCTCGGTTACCGCAGTTCGATGCTCGACGAGCTGTGCACCTCGGGCGAGGTGGTGTGGGTCGGTTCGGGAGCGATCGGCGGCCGCGACGGACGCATCCGGCTGTGCTTCGCCGACCAACTCGCTCTGCTGGCGCCGGGCTGGGAGCGCCCCGACCCACCCGACTCGCCGGTGCACGAGGCGCTGCGGGCCCATCTGGCGCGGCGCGGTGCCAGCTTCTGGGGCCAACTCCGCGAGGCCGCCCCCGAGGTGACCGACACCGAGTTGCTGGTCGCCCTGTGGGACCTGGTGTGGGCGGGCGAGGTCACCAACGACTCGCTGGCACCGCTGCGGGCGCTGCTCGCCGGCGCCGGCCCGGCGGCCAAGCGCGCCTCGCCGCGCGGCCGGGCGAGGCCCCGGCCCGGCCGGCTGACCCGTCTCGGCCCGCCGGCGGGCGCCGGCCGGTTCAGCCTGGTGCAACCGCTGCTCGAGCCGCCGCCGACGCCCACCGAGGCCGCCCACGCCCAGGCCGTCCAGCTGCTCGAGCGCCACGGCGTGGTCACCCGCGAGGCCGTGCTGGCAGAGGGTGTGGTCGGGGGGTATGCGTCGGTGTACGGCGTCATGAAGGTGCTCGAAGAGCGCGGCCAGGTGCGGCGTGGCTACTTCGTGGCCGGTCTCGGCGCCGCCCAGTTCGCGCTGCCCGGAGCCGTCGACCGGCTGCGGTCGGCGCGCGAAGCCGTCGACGCCCTGTCGACACCCGAACGGGTGCCGCCACCGCTGGTCATGGCCGCCACCGATCCGGCGCAGCCGTTCGGGGCAGCGCTCGCCTGGCCCGACACTCCGGGTCGGCCGGCCCGTTCGGCGGCGGCGGTCGTGGTGATCCGCCAGGGGGTGGCGCTGGCGTGGTTCGACCGCCGTTCCCATCACCTCGTGCTGTTCCCCGCCGGCCGGTCCGACGCGACGTGGGCCGACGCGCTCGCCGGCCTGGTGCGCAACGGGCAGGCCCGGGCGGTCGAGGTGCGCAAGGTCGACGGTGGCCCGGTCGGCTCCGACGAGGCGCAGGTGCTGCGGTCGGCGGGGTTCGCCGACGGCTACCGCGGGTTCGTCATCCGGGCCTGAGGGCCCTCAGACGACGATGAACTCGTCCTGCTGGTTCGTGATCGCCCGATCGCGGCCGAGCCCCTTGGCGAGGTACATGGCGCGATCCGCCGACTCGATCGCCTGCTGCAGGTCGCTGGCGGTCGACACCGCCACCCCGGCCGACACCGTGAGTTGCCCGTCGTCGGGCAGGCCGATCTCTCGCGCGGCGGCGACGATCCGGCCGGCGACCTCGCCGGCATCGGCGCTCGACGCGGCCGGCAACAGCACGCACAGTTCGTCGCCGCCGTAGCGGTAGGCGACGCCGTCGTGGCGGATCTGGTCGACCACGACCGCGCCGACGGCCCGCAGCACCTCGTCGCCCACGACGTGCCCGAACCGGTCGTTCACCGATTTGAACTGGTCGACGTCGACCATGATCACGGCGGCGTCGCCGCCGGCGAGTCGTCGGGCGGCCACGTCGCGGTCGAGGCAGCGCCGGTTGGCGAGGCCGGTCAGGCTGTCGCTCCAGGCCATCGCCTGCAGTTCGTCGTCGCGGCGAGTGCCGCCGGCTCGGGCGAGGATCGCGCTCCCGCCCAGCGCCACCAGGGCGAGCACCGCCACCAGCACGAGACCGGACGACGGGGTGCGGGCGCCGACGGCGCCCGAGGTGGAGCCGGCGATGGCCGCTGACGGATGCTCGGCGATGCGCCGCAGGTCGCCGGCCGCGGCGAGGTACACGTCGCTCGGCGGGGACGTCGGCAGCGAGCCGGCCTCGCTGGGCGCCGGGAGGCGATCGAGGGCGGTCCGGGCGGCGACGGTCAACTCGACGCCGAAGCGGTCGAGGGCGGCCAGCGTGGCAGCCCCGAGGGCATCGACGGAATCCAGTTGGGCTCGCGCCTGCGAGCCGGCGGCGGCCGCCAGGTCGCCGACGAGTTGGTGTTCCGACGCCACCAGCTCGGCGGCCTCGGACGCCAGGCTGCTCACGATCTGCTCGACCCCGGCTTCGGGCCCGGCCTCGGTGTCGGCGCGCGCCGCTGAGGCCGACACCAGCACGGCGAACGCCGACGCCACGACGAGGGTGGCCGCCGGGAGGGTGAGACGAGACTTCGACATCACCCTTCCTTCGGCGGAAGGGGTCACCTCCTTGAGGGTGATGTCGCGGCGCCGAGGCGGCTCAGCCGGTGCGCGGCGTGGCCCGCAGTCCGGCCCAGGCGAGCGAGCTGACCGCCCGCGCCACCTCGTCGGGGTCGAATGCCGCCCCGAGCCCGACCAGCCGACGGCTGGCGCCCTCGGCCAGGCCGACGAGGGCGTGCGCCAAGGTCTCGCGGTGCCGGGGGTCGAGGTCGACGGCGATCATCGGCGCCACGGTCGCGGCGGCGGCCTCGGTGATCAGCCGGAACTGGGCGCTGAACTCGCCGTCGTGGTGCGCCGCGCCACCGAACAGCAACATGAACTCGTCGTGGCGATGCGCGACCCACCGGAAGTACGCCCGGAACCCGAGCTCGGTGCGCTCCTTGCCGTCCGCGGCACCGGCGGTGGCGGTGGTGATCCCCGCCAGCATGCGGTTGGCGACCTCGTCGAGCAGCGCCCGATACAGGTCACTCTTGGAGTCGAAGTGCTGGTACAGCACCGGTTTGGTGACCCCGGCGGCCTCGGCGATCTCGTTCATCGAGGCGCCGTGGTAGCCGGCGCGGGCGAACACCGCGATGGCGACGTCGACGATCTGTTGACGGCGGTCGTCGGCTGACAGGCGGGAGGAACTCATGGGTTACCGAAGGGTAACCGGTCGCGTGGCTCAGACACCACGCTCGACGTCGTCGCGTTCGGCGGCCTTGACGGCATAGCCGAGCACGATGCTGGGGGCCAGCAGGACGAACGACACGATCAGGCTGGTCACGACGAGCGAGGCCATCACCGAGTTGAAGCCGAAGGCGAACGCCATCACGAACAGGGCGACGGCGAGCGACAGCACCAGGTACCCGACGCGGTTGGCGATCAGGGTCCAGCGGGCCACCTGGGCCCGCCGCCGGCGGACCGGGTCGTCGCCGGCGGCGGCGCCCGCCGCGACCGGGTCGGGATGGTCGGCGTCGGGATGGTCGGCGTCGGGATGGTCGGCACGGTCCATGGGGTGCCTCATCGTAGGGCGGGTGGATCAGGACCGGCGCCGCCGCCGACCGGCACGGCAGCGGGTACCGCGCCCGCCACCCGGTCGGGCACCGCACCGGGGCGTCGTCCGCCCCGTACAGTTGGCGACATGGTGAGGGTCGACCTGCGAGATGACGTCGGTGTCGGCGTGGTGGTGGTCACCCTCGACCGCCCCGACCGACGCAACGCCGTCGACCACGACACGTTGCTGGCGTTGCTCGAGGTGCAGGCCGCCCACCGGTCGGCGCGCGTCGTGGTGCTGACCGGGACACCGCCGGCGTTCAGCGCCGGTGCCGATCTGCACGGCGTCGAACAGGGCGTGTTCGCCGCCGATCTGGCGCGCGCCCTGCGCGGTTTCACCGAATGGCCGGCCCCGGTGATCGGGGCGATCGACGGCCCCGCCCTCGGTGCCGGCGCCCAACTGGCGGCGGTGTGCGATCTGCGGGTGGCGACGCCCGACAGCGTGATCGGGGTACCCGCCGCTCGCCTCGGCCTGGTGGTCGACCACTGGACGGTCGAGCGGCTGGCGCGCGAGTTCGGCTGGCCGGTCGCCCGGGCGATGTTGCTGGGGGCCGAGACGTACCGCGGTGCCCAACTGCACGCGATGGGTTCGGTCCACCGCCTCGGCGGTCTCGACACGGCACTCGAGTGGGCGGCAGCGATCAGCCGGCTCGCACCGCTCACGATCGCCGGCCACAAGCTGGCGCTCGAGTCGTCGGCGGGGGAGCCCGACCACGACCCGCTCGTCGAGGACGCCCGGCGCCGGGCCTGGTCGAGCGTCGACGCCGAGGAGGGGCGGATGGCGTTCCTCGAAAAGCGCGCCGCGACGTTCCGCGGTGAATGAGCAGCCGGTGCGCGAGAATCGAACGGTGCCGACCGACGAACACGTCCCCGTGCCTGCCGGCTGGGCGCCCGACGATCGGCTGACGCACGTCTACCACTACAGCGAGGACGGGTCGATCCGCCGCTTCACCCCGCACGTCCCGCCGACCAACCCGAGCCACCCCCCGGCCGTGTGGGCCGTCGATGCCGAGCACTCGCCGCTCTACTGGTTCCCGCGTCGCTGCCCGCGGATCAGCGTGTGGGCCACGTCCGAGGTGCAGCAGCGGTTGCTCACCGACACGTTCCACACCGAGGCGAGCCGGATCTGCGCCGCCGAATGCCACTGGCTCACCAGGGTGCGCGACTCCAGCATCTATCGCTACACGTTCGACGCCTCGCAGTTCGCCCCGTGGGCCGAGGCCGACGGCCAGTACATCAGCGGTGACGTCGTGGTGCCCGAGGCGGTCGAGGTGCTCGACGACCTGTTGGGCCTGCACGCCACGGCCGAGATCGAACTGCGGTTCACGTTGCGCCTCGGCGCCCTGATGGACCGCATCCTCGCGTCGGGGCTGCCCTTCAGCTTCGTGCGGATCCGCGACGCCCGGCGCTGAGCGCGGCCGCCGAGCACCTCACACGCCGGGCGGCAACAGCCGGTTGACGTTCGACGCCAAGACCACCGGATCCGGGATACTCAGCGACCAGCAAGTCGACTGGGTGACGCTCGTCGAGCACCGCAAGCGGCACGAGGCCGACCACACCCTGCTCGTCGGACCTGACCCGGCCGCCGGGCGACTCATGGACCGCGCCTTCGAGCACGATGTAGCGGTGATGTCGGCGCGACAGCTCGCCGGGCTGTGCCGCCAACACGCCCATGCCCCGCTCGGCCTGAACGCCTACCGCGCCCTGTTCCGACCCGGCGGCGAAGTCGACACCACCGATCTCGACGAACTCGCCGACGACACCCGACGCCTCCGCACCCTCGCTGGCGAACTGGTCAACATCCTCAGCGACCGAGGACCAACCCTCGGACGGCTGACGGCACGTGACCTGTTCATGGTGCTCGTCAGCGCCGACGCCCTC
>DATCZG010000030.1:0-18682 GCA_036526035.1 Ilumatobacter sp.
CCGGGCAGGGTGGTCGCGCAGGTCGTGCAGCGACCCGAGTCGTCGAGGCCGTACTCGCCCAGTCGGTACCAGTCGCGCTCGATCACGCGAGTACCGCACGAGTGGCAGAACGTGCTGCCCCCGGCGGCATCGTGGACATTGCCGGTGTAGGCGTAGTGGATGCCGTTCTCGATCGCGATCCGCCGCGCTCTGGTCAGCGTGGCCGGCGGCGTCGGCGGCACGTCGAGCATCTTGTAGTCGGGGTGGAAAGCGGTGAAGTGGATCGGTACGTCGGGCCCGAGGTGCTCGACGATCCACTGCGTCATCGCATGCAGCTCGGCGTCGCTGTCGTTGTGGCCGGGGATCAACAAGGTGGTGAGCTCGAGCCACACGTCGGTCTCGGCGTGCAGGTACTCGAGCGTCTCGAGCACGGCGTCGAGGTCGGCGGCGCACACGTGCCGGTAGAAGTCGCGGGTGAACCCCTTGAGGTCGACGTTGGCGGCGTCGAGGTGGGCGTAGAAGTCGCGGCGCGGCTCGGGGCACATGTAGCCGGCGGTGACGGCGACGGTCCTGACGCCCAGTTCGTGGCAGGCGACGGCGACGTCGATCGCGTATTCGAAGAAGATCGTCGGGTCGTTGTAGGTGAACGCCACACTGCGGCAACCCAGGTCGCGGGCGGTGACGGCGATCGTCTCGGGCGACGCCTCGTCGGCGAGCGTGTCGATCTCCTTCGACTTGGAGATGTCCCAGTTCTGGCAGAACCGGCAGGCCAGGTTGCAGCCGGCGGTGCCGAACGAGAACACCGACGACCCGGGCAGGAAATGGTTGAGCGGCTTCTTCTCGATCGGGTCGACGCAGAACCCGCTCGAGCGGCCGTAGGTGGTGAGCACCACGCCGTCGACGCCGTCGATCGTGTCGCGGCCACGCACGAAGCACACGCCGCGTTGGCCGGCCCGCAGCTTGCAGGCACGCGGGCAGACGTCACACTGCACCCGTCCGTCGTCGAGCGCGTGCCAATACGTCGTGGGGATCGTGAACCGGTCCATCGTGAGGCCCTTCAGCATCCACTCGTCGAATCCATTCTGAACCCCGCTGCGCGGTGCGTCGAGGGCAATTCGTCCCACGGCTCGTCCCCCGGCGTCGGCGTCGGCCCGGATCGCGCTCGGCACTCGGTACGTGGTTGAATCGTCGGCAGCGGACGATCGGCGTCTGCTGCGGCATCACCGAGGAGGCCCGATCGTGACGGTCGAGATCGACGAGCGCACCGGCGAATCCACCGGCGTCGAGGCCGGCGAAGGGGTCGGCGTCGATGTCGAGGTCGTGGTGGTCGGGGCCGGGATGGCCGGGCTGTACCTGCTGCACCGCCTGCGGCAACTGGGGTTGTCGGCGGTGGCGCTCGAGGCCGCCGACGACGTCGGGGGCACGTGGTACTGGAACCGGTACCCGGGTGCGCGCTGCGACGTGCAGAGCATCGACTACTCGTTCAGTTTCGACCCCGAACTCGAGGCCGAGTGGCAGTGGTCGGAGAAGTACGCCACCCAGCCGGAGATCCTGCGCTACCTGCAACACGTCGCCGAGCGCTACGACCTGCGCCGCGACATCCGCTTCGCGACCCGCGTCGCGGGTGCCCGATGGGACGACGCGGCGTCGGTCTGGCGGGTGGCCACCGACGACGGCGTCGAGCTGGTGTGCCGCCACTACGTGATGGCGACCGGCTGCCTCTCGGTGCCCAAAGAGCCCGAGCTGCCCGGCGCCGACCGGTTCGGCGGGGCGGTCTACTTCACCGGACGGTGGCCGCACGAGGAGGTCGACTTCACCGGCCTGCGGGTCGCCGTGATCGGCACCGGTTCGTCGGCGATCCAGTCGATCCCGATCATCGCCTCCCAGGCCGCCCGGCTCACCGTCTTCCAGCGCACGGCCAACTTCTCGATGCCGGCCGGCAACGGTGCGCCGCCCGCCGCCAAGCTCGCCGCGTACCGCGGCGACCCGGCCGGCTACCGGGCCGACGCCCGGGTGTCGATGGTCGGGGTGCCGCTGCAGCCGGCGACCGAGAGCGCGCTGTCGGTCGACGACGCCGAACGCACCGCCCGCTACGAGCGGGCGTGGGCGGCCGGCGAACTGTTCGCGCCCGGCCGAGCCTTCAACGACATCGGCACCAACCCCGCCGCCAACGCCACGTTCGCCGAGTTCGTGCGCGACAAGATCCGCTCGATCGTGCACGACCCCGAGACCGCCGAGACCCTGTGCCCGCACGACCACCCCTTCGGCACCAAGCGGCCGTGCCTCGACACCGGCTACTACGCGACCTTCAACCTGCCCCACGTGCGGCTCGTCGATCTGCGCAAGCACCCGATCGCCCGCCTCACCGAGACCGGCATCGACACCGTCGACGAGTCGTTCGAGTTCGACGCGATCGTCTACGCGACCGGCTTCGACGCGATGACCGGGGCGCTGATCGCGGTCGACATCGAGGGCCGCGACGGCATCACGCTGAAGCAGAAGTGGGCGGCCGGCCCGCAGACCTACCTCGGCCTCACCACCGTGGGCTTCCCGAACTTCTTCATGGTCACCGGGCCGGGCAGCCCGTCGGTGCTGTCGAACATGGCCGTCTCGATCGAGCAGCACGTCGAGTGGATCACCGACTGCATCGCCGACCTGCGGGCCAAGGGGTTCGACACGATCGAAGCGACCGATACCGCCGAGGCCGGCTGGGGGCGCCACGTCGACGACTGCGCCGACATCACCCTCCACCGGCAGGCCGACTCGTGGTACCTCGGCGCCAACGTGCCGGGCAAACCGCGGGTGTTCCTGCCCTACATCGGCGGTGTCGGCCCCTACCGGGCGACCTGCGACAAGGTCGTCGAGCTCGGCTACCTCGGGTTCCGGTTGCAGGGGCCGGCGGGCACCCAGTGCAACGACGGGGTCGTCAACCGCCTGCAGCCCGACTGGGCGATGCTGCTGAAGGTCAGCCGCGAGCTCGGCCTGCCGCCGCTCGAGTCGATGTCGGTTGACGATGCCCGGGCGTTCTACGCGGCGATGATGGGCCGTTACCCGCCCGGGCCCGAGGTCGGCGAGGTCGTCGACGGCACCCTGCCGGGCCCGGCCGGCGAACTCGCCTACCGGTCGTACCGGCCGGCGACCCCCGGGCCGCACCCGGTCGTCGTCTACTGGCACGGCGGTGGCTGGGTGCTGGGCCACCACGTCGTCGACGAACCGCTGTGCCGCGACCTGTGCGCGCGGTCGGGATCGGTGATCGTGTCGGTCGACTACCGGCACGCACCCGACAGCCGGTTCCCGGCGGCGGTCGACGACGCCTGGGCGGCGCTGCGATGGGTCAGCGACCACGCCGACGCGCTGGGCGGCGCCCCCGGCCCGGTCGCCGTCGCCGGGTGGAGCGCGGGTGGCAACCTGGCGAGCGTCGTGTGCCGACTGGCCAGGGACGCCGGCGGTCCACCGGTCGCCGGGCAACTGCTGATCAACCCGGTCACCGACGGCACGACGGTCACCGCCTCGTACCGCGAGAACGCCGAGGGGTACGGGCTGACCGCCCGGCTGCTGGACTGGTTCTGGGACCACTACGCCGACCCCGCCGACCGTCGCGACCCGCGGGCGTCGCCGCTGCTGGCGGCGAGCCTCGCCGGGCTGCCCCCGGCGGCGGTGTTCACCAGCGAGTTCGATCCGCTGCGCGACGAGGGCGACGCCTACGCGGCGGCGCTCGCCGCGGCGGGCGTCGACGTGGTCCACCGGCCCTGCCGCGGCCACGGCCACACCTCGCTCACCGCCGTCGGCCTGATCCTGTCCGGAGCACCCGTTCGCGCCGACATGGCCGCCGCGCTGCAGCGCTTCTTCGCGCCCGTCGCCACGGGCTGAGCGGCCCGGAGACCGGGCGGGCCGGCGGGGTCCGGCCGGTGGACGCCGGTGGCGGACCGGTCAGATGTCGAACACGGCGTCGACGATCAACGCCACGGCGCCGGCCACCGCCAGCGCCGAGAGCAGCCTCGCCGCCCACAGGTAGATCACCCGCTGCCCGTCGGACAGCGCAGTGGGCACGAGGTGGGCGACGAGCGCAGCGACCGCGACCGCCAACGCACCGCCGTAGAGGGCGAGCCCGTGGTCGGCGACGACGGCGAGGCCGGCGACGATCAGCGCGGGCCGGGCGACGAGCGGCAGCGCGACCGGCACGAGGGCGCCCTGGATGCCGGGCAACCCGTCGTCGTGGGGGGCCGGGACGCGCACCAGATCGACCCCGGCCGAGATCAGCAGGAGGGCGCCGGCGGCGAGGCGCATCGCCGGCCGGCTGGTGTCGGCGACGTCGATCAGCCAGCCGCTGAGGGCACCGACGCCCAGCAGCGCCAGCGCACCGGCGACGCCACCCAGGGCGGCGATCGCCAGGCGGTCGGTGGGGCGGTCGCGGTGGGGCACACCGAGCGCGGCGCGCACCGGGTTGACGGCGGCGATCACCACGAGCAACCACAGCCACGCCGACGGCGCGGTGTGCCCGGTGTCGACGGGGACGGCCTCGAGGATCGGGATCGTCATCAGGATCGCACTGAGCGCATGTTGTTGGTCGTCCATTCGGGTGACGTCATCGATGAACCAGGCTCCTTCCACCTTGCCCGGCTCAGCGTAGGCGCTGGCGTCGGCCTCGGTGGCCTGGGCCTCGATCGCGAGGCCCGCGATGCAGGTCGCACGTTCGGCCAGCTGGCCGCGCTGGCCGGCCAGACGGTCGTCGAGCTGGGCGGCGCGCCAGAGGCCGGTGAGACCCTCGCCGAACACGCCGTAGCCGCCGCCGCGAGGCGTGAAGGTGCCGCGCACCGCGACACCCCACGGCCCGAAGCGCTGGCTGATCGAGCGGACGCGCTGGCCGATCAGGCCGCCGAGGCGCCGCACGTAGGTGAGCTCGTCGTCGGTGAGCGGCTCACCGGCGCGCCGTTCGGGGAACGCCGCCGTGGTGGCGAGGCCGTACCCCGCCCAGTGGTCGGCGAGCGGGGGCCAGATGTCTTCGACGTCGTCGCGCACCGTGGCGATGTAGCCGCCGACGCGGTCGGCCTGGGCCCCCCAGCCGGCGCCGGGGTCGGTCTGGTGCAGGCGGCCGAGCGCCCAGTACGCCTCGCCGGTGTAGTAGATCGAGTAGGTGCCGGCGCGTGGCCGGTCGGGTCCGAGGTCGTAGTAGGCGAGCAGCGCCCCGCTCGGCTCGAGCTGGCTGGTGAGGAACCGGCCGAGCCGGGCGAGCAGGTCGTCGTAGGCGGTGTCGCCCGTCAGTTCCCGCCGCTCGACGAGTGCCGCGATCAAGAGGGCGTTGGTGCCGGTCTGGACGAGGGTGGTGGTGGTCACGCTCGCCCAGTCGTCGCGTTCGACGACGTGGTCGAGGGCGTAGGCGAGCCCGCGGTCGGCGCTGTCGAGGGCGCCGTCGTGACCCGCCGCGGCGGCCTGGTAGAGCGAGGTCATCACACCGGCGTGGCGCACGATGTTGTAGTCGTCCGACATGGCGTCGCGGCCGCGGTCGTACTCGTACAGCCAGCGCCCGTCGGGTTGCTGGTTGTCGACGATCCAGGCGACGGCGGCCCCGGCGGCCTGGCGGGCGGCGGGGACGTCGATGTCGGGGCAGCGCTCGGGCGGGGCGGCGGCCCCGAACGCCAACGCGCCGGCGCCGATCGTCACGCCCACGCTGATCGCCACCGAGCGCAGCACGGGGTTCATGCGGCCGCCCCGGTCGGGTCGGCCGCCCGTCGGGGCCACCGGCGCGACCACCGGTCGACGCCCGGCAGCGCCGGGTCGGCCCAGGCCACGAGCACCGCCAGGCCGAGCCAGGAGAACAGCTGCACATCGGCGCTGAACTCGATCGACAGGTGGAACACCACGGCGGCGGCGACCGCCACCCGGCGGGTGCGCGGCGACCACAGCCCGGCCGCGATCGCCAACTCGGTGGCGACGATCACCTTGGCGGCGATCGTGTGGAACGAGCGGTCGAGCAACATGTCCGAGACCGCCGACGGTAGCAGCGACCCGCGCACCGCCGCCTCGTCCAGCACCACCCGGCCCCACGTGACCTGCCCACCGAACCAGTCGGGGTCGAGCAACTTGCTCGTCCCCGAGGCGCCGTAGGTGACCGCGCTGGCGAACCGCAGCAGCCACAGCGTCCAGCCCGTGGTGGTGGCGATGGCGGGCCGGCCGCGCCGGCGCCGCCACCAGGCATCGAGCGACCACGAGCCGCCGGTGGGGGCCAGCGACAGGATCCCCAGCACGGTGACCAGATAGGCGCGGTTGTTGTGGAGATGGGTCGTCGAGAGCACGAGGTGGTAGGCGACGACCGCGAAGGCGGCCCCGTTCGCCCAACGCGACGCGCAGCCGAGCGCCATCGCGGCCGCCGCGACCACGCCGGCCACCAGCACGGCCGCGTACCCGGCGGTGGGCAGGTCGGGCAGCGCCGGCAGGTACGGGTGGTGGAACCGATCGCGGTAGGTGTCGCCGCGTACGGCGGCCGCCGCGATCGGCCACAGGTGCCACACCGTGAGCGCGCCCACGAGCGCCCGCAGCAACCCGAGCGACCGGGTGGCGACCGGGCGTGCCAGCAGGTCGTCGAAGCGTCGCAGCGGTGTCACGGCAGCTCGCGTTCGGGGCTGCGCAAGGTGCGGGTGGTCGCCGGGTACAGGTTGAACCAGGTGGTCACCGTCGCTTCGAGGTATCGCGTCTCGGTGTCGGCCGGGGTGTGGGCGGCGACCCAGGCGAGCGCTTCGTCGAGGAAGGCGAGCTGGTTGTCGATCCCGGCGTCGGCGTGGTGGCGGACCCACGGCGAGGACAGGCCGCGTCCGTCGACCAGCGCGTTCCAGGTGTAGCCGGCCCAGGGCTGCTCGATCGGCACCCGGTCGCCACCGGCCGTGACGCGCACGATGTCGGCCCGCCACTGGGTGGCCTCGGGGAACATCTGGTAACCGAACTCGTGATGGGGCGCCCAGTACGCCCGCACGACGAAGCCCAGTTGGAGCACGACGAAGACGACGACGACCAGCCGGCGGGTGCGCCGCCGGGCCGGTTCGCCGGTCAGCCGCATCGGTGACCGGTGCGGGCGGGTGGGCGGGATCGCCTCATCCCGGCCATGCTAGGCAACGGGCGGTGTCGGGCTCGCCGGTCGGCGGGCCGGGCAGGATCGGCGCCCGACGGCGGCTCAGGCGACGTCGGCTCGGCGCTCGACGCCGGCGAGGACGCCGTTGATGTGGGGCGCCGACATGCCGAGCGCGGCGCCGATCGTGACGAGCGCCCGGCGCTCGAGCGGGCCGAGCGGGCCGTTGGTGGTGGCGATCGCCGTCATGCGGTGCAAGAAGCCCTGTTTGCCGTGGTTGCTGAGTTCGCGCGCCAGCTGGTGCAGCGCCCGCTGGGTGGTGTCGTCGTCGAACGCCGCCAGGTCGTGCTCGAGCATCGCCGCGTCGTAGCGAACGCCTTCGCTCGCCATCACCGAGACCGTGCCCTGGATCACGGCCGGATCGATCATCTCGGAGCCCTGCAGCCTGGTGGTCGTCTGGATGCTGCGCACCAGGGTCGCGGCGGCGCTGCGGTGGGCGAGTTCGAGGTAGCCGCGCAACTCGTCGGTGGTGGGCACCTCGAGCACGCCGACGTCGAAGGCGCCGAGGCAGGTCTCGCACTCGATCACCCGGTCCATCGTGGCCAACGGCACCAGCCGCAGATGGCAGACCGCGAACCAGCGCTGCGGCCGCACCTCGGTGCCGGTGCGATCGACGCCGCAACGCGGGCAGACGAAGGACGTCTCGCCGATGCAGCGGCGGTGCACCTCGACCCCCCACCACCCTGCCATCCCGGCTCCCTTCGTCGATGCAGCGGATTCTCTCCTGCCCTGGCATCGACCGGATCGGGGAACCGCTTGACGATCCAGACGATTTCTTGAGACTCGGCCACCGGGTGCGGCGGCGGCCGGTGCGGCGCGCCGATCGGTGGTCGGGTGCAGCGGCAGGCACCCCGCCGGTGTGTCAGTCGGTGTGGACGATCAGCACCGAGCACGGCGCGTGATGGGCGACCGAGTTGGGAACGCTGCCGAGGAACCGGCGGGCACCGGTCATCCCCCGGTTGCCGACCACGATGAGGTCGGCCCCGATCGACTCGGCGGCCTCGCACAGGGCGACGTGCCCCGAGACGGGCCGGACGTGCACCTCGACTTTGACACCGGTCGCGCGGATCCGGTCGGCGACCGGCTCGAGCTCGGCCGCGCACGCCTGGATCACCTGTCCGAGATCGATCATCGGTATGTCGCCGAACATCGGCGCGGCGAGAACCGGGCTGCCGCATCCCTGTACGAGGTGCAGCGTGCTGCCGGCGAGCCGAGCCAGGCCGACGGCGTGTTCGACCGCCCGCATCGCCCCTTCGGATCCGTCGGTGCCGACGATGATGTCGTGGTACATGGCGTCCTTCCCGCGGGTGGCTCCCGTCAGGTCGCGACCGTAGGGCTCGGCTGCGGGCGGCGCAAACGCCGGTCACCGCGACGGCGGTCGGCGGGTGGCGTTCGGCGTCGTCAGGCGTCGAGCCTGACCTCGACCATCAACTCGTTGGCGAGCCGCTCGAGCGCGACCTGCAGGGCCTCGAGATCGGTGTCGGGGAGGATCTCGAGGCGGGCCGAGGCCTCGAACAGCATCCCGCCGGCCATCGGGGCGTGCGAGGTGGCCGTCGTCAGCGACTCGATGTTGACGCCGTGGGCCGACAGGACCCGGGTGATGTCGCTCACGATGCCAGGGTGATCGGACCCGACGAACTCGAGCGAGATCACCCGCAGTTCCTCGTCGGCCGGTTCGCACGGTGCCACGTCGGCGGTCACGTCGAGCAGGCCGTGCAGCGGTTCGAGGGCCGCGACCAGCTCGTCGGCGCGCTCGTCGGGCACCGCTACCAGCACGATGCCGGCGAACTTGCCGGCGAGCTCGCTCATCTGGCTGCGTTCCCAGTTGCCGCCGTGGCGGGCGACCACGTCGGCGACGGCGTTGACCAGGCCGGCCCGGTCGTCGCCGACGACGGTGAGTACGAGATTGGCCATGCCGTGAGCGTACGCGGCGCGCCCCGATCGGCTGCGGTCGCGGGCCGCAGCGCCGCCCGCAGGGGTGGAGACCCCGTGTGGTCGATACGATGAGGGAATGTCCGATCAGGTGTCGATCACTGGCTCGTTCCCCGTCAAGCGCGGCCTCGCCGAGATGCTCAAGGGCGGCGTCATCATGGACGTCGTCACCCCCGAGCAGGCGAAGATCGCCGAGGACGCCGGCGCCTGCGCCGTGATGGCGCTCGAGCGGGTCCCCGCCGACATCCGCCGTGACGGCGGCGTCGCCCGCATGAGCGACCCCGAGATGATCGAGGGCATCCAGGCCGCGGTGTCGATCCCGGTGATGGCCAAGGCCCGCATCGGGCACTTCGTCGAGGCCCAGATCCTCGAGGCGCTCGGCGTCGACTTCGTCGACGAGTCCGAGGTGCTCACCCCGGCCGACGAGACCCACCACATCGACAAGTACCGTTTCTCGGTGCCGTTCGTGTGCGGGGCCACCAACCTCGGCGAGGCGCTGCGTCGCATCAGCGAGGGCGCGGCGATGATCCGCTCGAAGGGCGAAGCGGGCACCGGCAACGTCGTCGAGGCCGTCCGGCACCTGCGCAACATCCTCGGCGACATCCGCAAGATCGGCCAGGCCGACTCCGCCGAGCTGTTCCAGTGGGCCAAGCAGCTCCAGGCCCCGCTGCCGCTCGTGCAGGAGATCGCCGAGACCGGCCGGCTGCAGGTGCCGCTGTTCTGCGCCGGCGGGCTGGCGACCCCCGCCGACGCTGCGCTCGCGATGCAGCTCGGCGCCGAGGCGGTGTTCGTCGGATCGGGAATCTTCAAGAGCGACGAGCCGGCCCGCCGTGCGGCCGCCATCGTCGAGGCCACCACCCACTTCAAGGACGCGTCGATCCTCGCCAAGGTCAGCCGCGGCCTCGGCGCCCCGATGACCGGCATCGGCATGGACGAGATCGCCCAGCGCTACGCCGAGCGCGGGTGGTGAACGTGGCGTCGTCGTCCCAGGAGCCCCCAGGTGCTGCCACTCATCGGCGTCCTCGCGCTGCAGGGTGCGTTCGAGTCCCATCGGCGCCGGCTCGCTGAC
Source organism: Ilumatobacter sp. (assembly GCA_036526035.1). Classification (GTDB taxonomy): domain Bacteria; phylum Actinomycetota; class Acidimicrobiia; order Acidimicrobiales; family Ilumatobacteraceae; genus Ilumatobacter. The sequence continues at coordinate 10,101 of DATCZG010000030.1, forward strand.
CTCGGCGTCGCCAGCCGCGAGGTCCGCACCCCCGTCGACCTCGCCGAGGTCGACGCGCTGGTGATGCCCGGCGGCGAGTCGACCACGATGTCGAAGCTGCTCGTGTCGAGCGGCCTGTTCGACCCGCTGGCCGACCGCCTCGCGGCCGGGATGCCGGCGTTCGGCACCTGCGCCGGGATGATCCTGCTCGCCACCGAGGTGTTGAACGGCCGACCCGACCAGCGTTCGTTCGGCGCGATCGACATCACCGTGCAGCGCAACGGCTACGGCCGCCAACTCGAGAGCTTCGAGACCGAGATCGCCGTCCCGGCGCTGGGCCCCGACGCGCCCGCGTTCCGCGCCGTGTTCATCCGGGCGCCGAAGGTCGTGCGGGTCGGCGAGGGCGTCGAGGTGCTCGCCGAACACGACGGCGTTCCCGTGCTCGTGCGCTGCGGACCGATTACCGTTGCCTCGTTCCATCCCGAACTGGCGGGCGACCATCGGTTGCACGCCCAGTTCCTCAACACCTTCGTGCCGTCCGGGCACCACCCGTCTCACCTGGAGAGTTCCTGATGTCTGGTCATTCCAAATGGGCAACCATCAAGCACAAGAAGGGGGCTGCCGACGCCCGGCGCGGCAAGTTGTTCAACAAGCTCGCCCGGCAGATCGAGGTGTCGGCGCGCTCGGGCGGGGGAGACGTCGACGCCAATCCCACGCTGCGCACCGCGGTGCAGAAGGCCAAGGCGGCGCAGATGACGAACGACGCCATCGACCGGGCGATCAAGCGCGGCACCGGTGAGGGCGACGGCGGCACCTACGAGACGATCACCTACGAGGGGTACGCGCCCGGCGGTGTGGCGCTGCTGATCGACGTGCTCACCGACAACCGCAACCGCACCAGTGCCGACATCCGCAACATCCTCAGCAAGATGGGCGGCTCGATGGCCGAGCCGGGCTCGGTCGGCTGGCAGTTCAAGCGGCGCGGCGTCGTGCTGATCGAGGGCTCGGTCGACGAGGACGAGCTGATGTTGGCGGCCCTCGAGGCGGGTGCCGACGATGTCGCCGACGACGGCGGGACCTGGCGGGTCACCTGCAACCCGAGCGACACCTTCGAGGTGAAGGAGGCGCTCGAGGCGGGCGGCTACACGGTGGTGTCGGCCGACATGCCGATGGTGAGCGACAACCTGGTGCCGGTCACCAGCGTCGAGGACGCCAAGAAGCTGATGCGGATCATGGAGTCGATCGAGGACAACGACGACGTCCAGGACGTGTACTCGAACTTCGACATCGCCGACGACATCATGGAAGCGGCCGCGGGGTGAGCGTGGGAGTGGGGGACCGGGCCCCCGACTTCACGCTGCCGGGCACCGGCGGCCACACGTACTCGCTGTCGGACTTCCGGGGCCGGCCGGTCGTGCTGGTGTTCTATCCGGGCGACGACTCGCCGGTGTGCACCAAACAGCTCAACGCCTACAACGACGGCCTCGACCAGTTCGGGGCGCTCGACGCGCAGGTGATCGGGGTGTCGGCCCAGGACGTCTCGAGCCATGACGCGTTCTCCGGCCGGCACGGCTTCGAGTTCCCGCTGCTCGCCGACGTCGACAAGGTCGTCGCGGCGGCGTACGGCACGCTGGGCCCGATCGGCTTCCCGCGTCGCAGCACGTTCATCATCGATGCCGAGGGCATCATCCGGTACGCCCACCGGGCGATCGCCGGGCTCACGTACCGGCCGGTCAGCGAGCTGATCGACGAGCTCGAACGGCTCGCCTAGGCGGCCATGGCGATCGACGTCATCGATCACCCCGACGCCGAACGGGCCGCCGACCCGGCCGCCACGATCGTGCTGTTGCGCGACCGTGACGGCGAGGTCGAGGTGCTGATGATCCATCGGGGTGCCGACACGGCGTTCGGCGGCATGTGGGCGTTCCCCGGTGGCGTCATCGAACCTGGCGACGTTCCCGATGGCACCGCTCCCGATCCGCTGCCGGCGGCCCGGCGGGCGGCGGTGCGCGAGACCCGCGAGGAGGTCGGCCTGGTCGTCGACGAGGCATCGCTGGTCTACTGGAGCCACTGGCTGCCGCCGGCCGACACACCCCGGCGCTTCTCGACCTGGTTCTTCGTCGCGCCCGCCGCAGACGCCCACGGCGACGAGCACGTCGGCGTCGACGGCGCCGAGGTGCACGCCCACCGGTGGATCGCCCCGGCGAACGCGTTGACGATGCAGGCCCGCGGCGAGATCCTCGTCGCGCCGCCGACGTTCGTCACGCTCGAGCAGCTGCACCGCTACGGCGACGTCGCGTCGGTGCTCGCCGGGGCCGATCCGGCCTCGTTCGTCACCGAGATCGCCTGGTCGCCCGACGGCGCCCGGATCTGTCTGTGGGAGGGCGACGCCGGCTACGGGCTGGGCGACCCGATGGCACACGGCCCCCGTCGGCGTCTCGTGATGGACGAGCACGCCGGCTGGCGGTACCTCCACACCGCCAGCTGAACCGGCCCGGCTTCGCTCGGCGCGTCGGTCGGTTTCGGGGCTCTCGGTCGGGTCGGCCGGATCGCTGCCCAAGATGCGCCGGGTCGAGCCTCAGCTGCCGTCGGCGCGGTGGCCGGCGCCGTCGGCGGCGGCCCGCTTCGTCGAGTTGCGCCCGTGGCTCAGACGCGCAGATGTGCGACGACGTCGGCGAGCGTCACGTCGGTGCGTTCGCCCGACCTGCGGTCCTTGACCTCGACGACCCCGTCGTCGATGCCGCGGCCGACCACCACGATCGTCGGCACGCCGATCAGCTCGGCATCTTTGAACCGTACGCCGGGGGAGACGCCCTCGCGGTCGTCGAACAGCACCCGCAGGCCCGCCGCCTCGAGGTCGGTCGCCAGCTGCTCGGCGGCCGGCCGCTGTGGGCCGCCCTCCTTGCCGGCGATCACCAGGTGCACGTCGGCCGGGGCGACCTCGCGCGGCCAGCACAGCCCGGCGTCGTCGTGGTGCGTCTCGGCGATCGCCGCGACCGCCCGTGACACACCGATGCCGTACGAGCCCATCGTCACGGTGACCTGGCGGCCGCTCTCGTCCTGCACCGTGAGGCCGAGCGACTCGGCGTACTTGGTGCCGAGCTGGAAGATGTGCCCCATCTCGATCCCGCGGGCGATCTCGAGCGGCTCGCCGCAGGCGGGGCACGGGTCGCCGGCGACCACCTCGGCGGCCTCGATCGAGCCGTCGGCGGTGAAGTCACGCCCGTAGACGAGGTCGATCACGTGTCTGCCGGGCTGATTGGCACCGGTGACCCAGCGGGTGCCGGCGACGATGCGCGGGTCGACCAGGAAGCGGATCCCCGAGGTGCCGCCCGTGCCGAGCGCGCCCGGGCCGATGTAGCCCTTCACGAGCGCCGGGTTGGCGGCGAAGTCGGAGTCGCCGAACGCCTCGAGCTCGGCCGGAGCGACCTGGGCCTCGAGCCGCTTGGTGTCGACGTCGCGATCACCGGGCACGCCGATCGCCAGCGGCTCGGTGCTGCCGTCGGGGTGGCGCAGCTTGACGAGCACGTTCTTCATCGTGTCGGCCGCCGTCCAGGGCCGGTCGCCCCGCGCCAGGTCGGCGCGGGCGTTGAGATGGTCGACCAGTGTCTGGATCGTGGGGGTGTCGGGGGTGTCGGCGACCTGGGCGGGCGGCTGCGCGTCGACGGGGAGCGCCGCCGGGGGGCGGACGTTGACGGCTTCGGTGTTGGCGGCGTAGTCGCACGAGGAGCAGCGCACGTAGGTGTCCTCGCCGACGTCGAGCGGCGTGAGGAACTCCTCGGACGCCGAGCCACCCATCGCCCCCGACATCGCCGACACGATCACCGTCTCGAGGCCGAGGCGCTCGAACGTCGTGATGTACGCCGCCCGGTGGCGGTCGTACGAGCGCTGCAGGCCGGCCTGGTCGACGTCGAAGCTGTACGAGTCCTTCATCACGAACTCGCGGCCCCGCAACAGGCCGGCGCGCGGGCGCGCCTCGTCGCGGAACTTGGTCTGGATCTGGTAGATCGACAGCGGCAGGTCCTTGTACGAGCCGTACAGACCTTTGACCAGCAGCGTGAACATCTCCTCGTGGGTGGGGGCGAGCAGGAAGTCGTTGCCGTGACGGTCCTGCAGGCGGAACAGGTTGTCGCCGTACTCGACCCACCGGTTGGTGGCCTCGTAGGGCTCCTTGGGCAGCAGGGCGGGGAAGTGCACCTCCTGGAACCCGGCGGCGTCCATCTCCTCGCGGATGATCCGCTCGACGTTGCGGTAGACGCACCATCCCAGCGGCAGCCACGTGAACCCTCCCGGGGCGGCGCGCCGGATGTAGCCGGCGCGGACCAGCAGTCGGTGGGACGGCACTTCTGCATCGGCGGGGTCGTCGCGCAGGGTGCGGAGGAAGAGGTTGGACATGCGGAGCACCCCGGCAAGATACCCCTGTGTCCGGCTATACTCCGGTGTTCCTATTTGGTTTGGTGACCGAAAAGGCGTGGGCCCGGCCCACGCCTTGTTTTGTGAAAGGAGGCAGATCGACATGACCGAGACCCCCGTCATCCAGCGTGTTCGTGGCATCGTCGAGTCGATCGCCTCCGATCTCGACCTCGATCTCTACGACCTCGAACAGCGCGGCAGCACGCTGCGGGTCACGATCGACACGCCGCCCGGGTCGCCGTCGAGCGTCGACCTCGAACAGCTGGCGCTGGCGACCAGGCTGATCTCGCGCGAGATGGACCACCAAGATCCGATCCCCGGCAAGTACACCCTCGAGGTCACCAGCCCGGGCGTCGAGCGCACGCTGCGTCTCCCGTGGCACTTCCAGCGCGAGATCGGCAAGACGATCAGCGTCCGCCTCGCCGACACCACTGCCGAGCAGCGCCGATTCGAAGGCGTGCTCGTGGCCGCCGACGACACCACCGCGACGGTGCGGGTCGCGACCGACGGTGACGTCGTCGACCGGGTCGTCGAGATCGCCTCGATCGACCGGGCGCGCACCGTGTTCGTGTGGGGTGCGAAGCCGAAGCCGGGCGGCAAGGGCGCCTCGAAGAAGAAGTCGAAACCCAGCGGGGCGACCCCGTCGCCACAGCACGTTCCGAAGGAGTCATCGTGAGCAATCTCGACATGAGCGAAGCCATCCGTCTCCTCGCCCAGGACAAGGGCATGTCGGAGGACGACCTCCTCCACGTGCTCGTCGACGCGCTCGCCAGCGCGTACAAGCGCCGGCCCGGCGCCGCCGACGAGGTGATCGTCGAGGTCAACCCGACCACGATGGACTTCACGTTCACCGCCTACGACCTCGACGAGGACGGCAACTGGATCAACGAGCGCGACGACACGCCCAAGCGCGAGGAACTCGGCCGCATCGCGGCCCAGACGTTCCGGCAGGTGATGGGCCAGCGGATCCGCGAGGTCGAGCGCGACCGCAAGTTCGAGGAGTACGCCAACCGCGAGGGCGACATCGTCACCGGCATCATCCAGCAGACCGACACCCGCTACACGCTGCTCGACCTCGGTCGGGTCGAGGCGCTGCTGCCACAGGCCGAGCAGGTGCCGTACGAACGCCCCACGCCGGGCGACCGCTCGAAGGCCTACATCGTCGAGGTCCGCAAGACCGCCAAGGGCCCCCAGATCGTGGTGTCGCGCACCCACCCCGGCCTGATCAAGCGGTTGTTCGAGCTCGAGGTGCCCGAGATCGCCGACGGCATCGTCGAGATCAAGGCGTGCGCCCGCGAACCAGGCCACCGCACCAAGATCGCGGTCTGGTCGAACGACCACAACGTCGACCCCGTCGGCGCCTGCGTCGGAGCCCGCGGCGCCCGTGTGCGGATGGTCGTCAACGAGCTGCGGGGCGAGAAGATCGACATCGTGCCGTTCAGCGAGGACCTCGCCGACTTCGTCGCCAAGGCGTTGTCGCCCGCCAAGGTGACCCAGGTCAACATCTCCGAGGACGGCACGGCGGCCGATGTCATCGTGCCCGACCACCAGCTGAGCCTGGCGATCGGCCGCGAGGGCCAGAACGCCCGCCTGTCGGCGCGGCTCACCGGCGTGCGGGTCGACATCCGCTCCGAGTCGCAGGTGGCCGAAGGGGTGCCGGCCGGCAGCTATCTCGACCCGCCGGTCGAGTACGCCGAAGGCGAGTGGCGCGAGAACCCCGCCAGCGGCGAGATGGAGTGGCACGCCGCCGACGGCTCGGTACTGAGCCAGAAGGAATGGCTCGAACAGACCGAGGGCAGCGCCCCCGGCAGCGAGCCGACCAGCGAGCCGACCAGCGAGCCGACCAGCGAGTCCGCTGCGGAGCCGACCACCGAGTCCGCTGCGGAGCCGGCGGCCGAGTCCGCTGCGGAGCCTGCTGGGGAATCTGCTGCGGAGTCGGCGACCGAGGCTGGTGACGATGGAGACGCCGAGGTCCAGTGACGCCCACACCCCGTTGCGCACCTGCATCGGCTGCCGCCGGCGACGCCCGCAGCGCGAGTTGTTGCGCTGCGTCCTCGACGGCGACGGCGTTGTGCGGATCGATCGCCACGCCCCGGGCCGGGGTGCGTGGCTGTGCGGGCCGGGATGCCTCGAGCCGGCGCGACGCCGACGGGCATTCGACCGGGTGTGGCGGGCCCCGGTGGGGCCGGGGGCGATCGACCTGCTCGCAGCCGAGCTGCTGGCCGGCCGCGGCACCGGGAGCCCGGCGAACTGAACGAGCGGGTGGGGAACGACTCCACCCCTGCGAGACTGCAGAGACGACGAAAGGTTGACACCCAGCGTGGCGAAGAAGATTCGGGTACATGAACTAGCGAAGGAACTCGGCATGACCAATGCCGAAGCTGTCGACCTGTGCGAGAAGCTCGGCGTGCCCGTCAAGAACCATTCGTCGTCGCTCCAGGAGGCGTATGCCGACATGGTGCGCCGCCGCGCCGAGCGCGACGGGTTGACCCGACCCGACCAGCCGGCCGAGCCCGAGTCCGAGCCGAAGCCCGCCACGAAGGCGCCCGCCAAGCAGGCGGCGGCGAAGCAGGCCCCGGCCAAGCAGGCCCCGGCCAAGCAGGCCCCGGCGAAGCAGGCCCCGGCCAAGCAGGCCCCGGCCAAGCAGGCCCCGGCCGCCGAGCAGCCGTCCGAGCCGTCGGCTGCGCCCGTCGTGGCCGAGCCGCCGGTCGTCGAACCGGCCCCCGCGCCGCCCGCGGCGCCGGCCGTCGAGACGCCGGCGACGATCTCGAGCGCCGGCCCCGAGGCTGCTGCCGAGTCCGGGCGCATCATCTCCAGCGGCCGCCCCGAGCAGGCGGCCCCGTCACGGCCCGAGCCCCCGTCGCGCCCCGAGGCCCCGGCCGCGAGGGCCAAGCGGCCGGCGCCGCCACCGCCCTCCGAGGCGCCCCGCTCGCTCGCCGGCAAGCCCATCCCGCCGCCCCCCGGACGTCCGGTGTCGGCCAGCGGCAAGCCGATCCCGCCGCCTCCCGGCTCGGCGGCGCCCGAGCGCGGGCGTCCCTCCGGCGGCCCCGGCGGCCGATCGGGCGGATACGCCGGCCGTCCCGGTGGCGGCCCCGGCGGATACGCCGGCCGCCCCGGCGGTGGCCCCGGCGGCGGTGGCCCCGGTGGCGGTGGCCCCGGTGGTCCCCCTGGCCGCCCGAGTGGTGGCCGACCCAGCGGGCAACGGCGCCCACCTCGGCGCAGCAAGCGGCGGCGTCGTCGCGACCGCGACGAGTTGCAGCCCCAGGAGCAGTCGTACACGTCGGCCGACGCACCCGTGCCCCAGGGCACGATCGTCGTCGAGCGCGGCGTGTCGGCCCAGGAGTTCGGTCCGAAGCTGAACCGTACGGCGGGCGACGTCATCAAGTTCCTCCTCCAGCACGGCGAGATGCTCACCGTCACGATGGGGTTGTCCGACGAGCACATGGAGCTGTACGCGCTCGACCTCGGCGCCGACTTGCTGTTGGTCGACCCGGGCCAACAAGAAGAAGTGCAGCTGCAGGCGCTGTTCGACGACAGCGACGACGACGACGAGGAGCTGCTCGAGTCCCGCCCGCCGGTGATCACCGTGATGGGCCACGTCGACCACGGCAAGACCACGGTGCTCGACCGCATCCGGTCGGCCAACGTGGTCGCCGGCGAGGCCGGCGGCATCACCCAGCACATCGGCGCCTACCAGGTCGAACGCGACGGGCACAGGCTCACCTTCATCGACACGCCGGGCCACGCCGCGTTCACCCAGATGCGGGCGCGCGGTGCCGAGGTCACCGACATCGTCGTGCTCGTCGTCGCCGCCGACGACGGCGTGATGCCCCAGACCGAGGAGCATCTCGACATTCTGCATCTGCTGGGCGTGCGCCGCGGGATCGTCGCCATGACGAAGGTGGATCTCGCGGACCGGGCCCGGCGCGACAGTGTCCGCGACGAGATCGAGATCCTGCTCGCCGGAACGACGCTCGAAGGCGCGCCCGTGCACGAGGTGTCGTCGGTGAGCGGCGAAGGCATCGACGATCTGCGCGACGCCATCGAGAAGTCCCTGCGCGAGTTCGAGCGGCCGGAGCCGGAGGGCTGCTTCCGACTGCCCGTCGACCGGGCCTTTTCGATCCGGGGCCACGGCCTGATCGTGACGGGAACCGCTACGGCGGGCTCGATCGTACCGGGATCGACCGTCC
>DATCZG010000031.1:0-7438 GCA_036526035.1 Ilumatobacter sp.
GCGCGGCTCTTTCGGCAGGCCGAGCACGCGCTCGCCGACGATGTTGCGTTGCACCTCGCTGGTGCCGGCGTAGATCGTGCCCGGCCGGGCGATCATGAACGACGCCATCCAGTTCGACGGGGTGTTCTCGGTACCGATCACCGGGGCTCCGAGGCCACCGCGTGTTTCCTCACCGAACCCGACCATCCCGTCGGCCCCCAGCATGTCCATCGCGGCTTCGGTGATCGCCTGGTGGTGCTGGCTCCAGAACAGCTTGCCGATCGACGACTCCGGACCCGGCTGCTCGCCGCGCAGGTAGCGGGTGAGCGCCTGCATGCCGCGGTAGCGCATGATCTGGACGTTGGTGTGGAAGGTGGCGATCTGCTGGCGTACGTGCGGGTCGTCGGTGAGGCCGCGCCGGCGGGCGAGCTCGACGAACTGGTCGAACTCTGCGCCGAAGGCGAGCGACGTCGTGGTGGCGCCGACGCCGCGTTCGAAGCCGAGCAACGTGTTGCCGACCGCCCAGCCGTTGTTGAGTTCGCCGAGCACGTTGCCCTTCGGGCAGCGGGCGTCGCTGAAGAACACCTCGTTGAAGTGGTCCTGGCCGACCATGTTGGTGATCGGTCGCAGCTCGACGCCGGGTTGGTCCATGCTGACCAGCAGGAACGAGATGCCGGCGTGTTTGGGCGCCTCGGGCGCGGTGCGGGCCAGCACGAAGATCATGTTGGCGGTGTGTCCGGCCGAGGTCCAGATCTTCTGCCCGTTGACCACCCACTCGTCGCCGTCGAGCTCGGCCCGGCATCCGACGTTGGCGAGGTCGGAGCCGGCGTCGGGTTCGCTGTAGCCCTGGCACCACACGTCGTCGCCGTCGAGGATGCGGGGGATGTAGTGGGCCTTCTGCTCGGGGGTGCCCCACACGAGGATCGTGTTGCCGACCATCCCGATCGAGAACGCGTCGTTGCTGCCGGCGGTCGGCACGCCGCGCCTGGCGAACTCCTCGTTGAGGATCACCTGCTCGATGTGGGTGAGCCCGCCGCCGCCGTATTCGGCGGGCCAGTTGGGGGCCAGCAGGTTGTTGGCGCGCAGCGTCGTGCGCCACCCCTGGTGGAACTCGGCCCGAGCGGCGTCGTCGAGGGCGCCGATGCCGGCCCAGCCGTCGGGCAGGTTGGTGTCGAGGAAATGGTTGATCGTCGCCCGGAACCCGTCGGCCTCGGGTGGGTAGGTCGGCTGCATACCTGAACGCTACTTGCGCTGCGCCGCCGGGTTCCCAGTCGGCTGCCCCGCTGGCGCCGGCGCAGCGTGCGAACCGCCCGCCCGCCACGAACCCCTGGTCGGCGCCGGTGGTGGGTCAGGCCGGTGGCCGGGCGGCGAGCTCGGCGAAGCGGGCGGCGACCGGGCGGGCGTTGCGGTCGACGTCGAACAGCCCGACCTCGGTGACCGCCCCGACCGGGTTCGTCAGGGCGGTCTGCCAGTCGAACTGGTCGCCCCGGCTGTACCAGCACAGCCCGCTCGCGGGCCGGCCCTCGCGGCGCAACGTCGCCAGCGCGGCGGCGACGTGCTCGAGCCAGGGCACCTGCTGGTCGACCGGCAGGCTCAGGTTCGAGGTCTCTGCGATCCAGAACGGCACCGCGTAGCGGTCGTGCCAGCGGCGGATCTCGGCGGTCGCCGCGGCGACCCGGTCGGCGGTGCTCCAGTCGGGCCCCGGCCCGCCGACGGGCTGCACCGACACCGGGTACACGTCGAGGCCGGCGACGAGCCGGTCGGTGACCGCCAGCGCCCCGATCCGCTCGAGCACGGCGCCGTCGACGACATCGAGGTAGCCGGCGATCTCGGGCATCGGGTCGCGGCCGAAGTGCAGGTCCCACACCAGCCAGCCGAGGGCCCGTCGCCCGGCGACCGCGTCGTCGGCCGCCGGGTCGACCGCGATCGGCACGTCGAACCCCTCCGACCCGATCCACCACGCGTCGCGGTCGGAGCGCACGACGGCGATCGCCTCGAGGTTGGCGAGCACCACGTTGGCGAGCACCGAGGCGTGGTCGGCGGCCGTGGCGAGGCGGTCGTTCCACATGCCGAAGCGGGCGGTCATCAACGCCGTGATGCCCGGCTCGTTGACCGGCGTGAACCATCGCAGGTGCCCGTAGCGTTCGGCGAACGCCGTCACGTAGCGCACGAAACCGTCGACCCACGCCGGGTCGCGGAACCCCGGATAGTGGTCGGGCAGGCCGAAGTGCAGCAGGTCGACGATCGGGTCGAGCCCGGCGTCGTCACAGGCCCCGAGGGCCCGATCCCAGTGCGACCAGTCGTAGCGTCCGGGTTCGGGCTCGGCCTGCCGCCACGGCGAGCCGTAGCGCACCAGCCGGACCCCGAGCCCGGCGATCGCCGCCAGGTCGTCCGCCTGGTGCACGAGATGGCCGCTCTGGGCGTACTGGTCGTGGCGGAACGGCCGGCCGTCGACGTCGACGACCGGGTCGGACCCCTCCTCGCCGATCGACCAGACGAAGTCCCCGAAGGGTTCGTCGTGAGGTGACGGTGCTGCGTTCATGGGCTCGGTCGCAACCTACCGCGCCACACCGCGGCCGCTGGCCACGAGTGGCGTCAACGCCCGTAGCTGAGGTCGTGCGCGGCGTCGGCGGCGAGCGGGGCGGCCTGGGCGGCGGTGATCTCGGCGTGGAGGGCGACCGCCTCGGGGGCGAAGTCGTCGAACGGCACCGGGGTGGCCAGCAGGTGACGGGTGCGGTTGACACCGCGCACCACCATGGCGTAGTCGCGGGCACCGACCTGCTGGGACACCTCCGGCGAGACGTACCGCATCACCAGCGCCACCCGCCGGTGGGCGGTGGTGTTCGGCCCCGACCCGTGGAACATCAACCCGTGGTGGAGCGACATCTCGCCCGGCTGCAGTTCGACCGGTACGGCGTCGGCGGGGTCGTAGTCGACGGCGATCTCCTGGCCGCGCGACAGCAGGTTGTCGGCGCCGTAGGTGTCGTGATGGGCGACCTGGCCGTGCCGATGGCTGCCGCGCACGAACTGCATCGCGCCGTTGGCGATCGTCGCCGGCGACAGCGCCAGCCATGCGGTGACGAGGTGGTCGGCGCCGTCGAGACCCCAGTAGGTCATGTCCTGGTGCATCGTGAGGATCTTGGGCGAGTGCGGCTCTTTGACGATCAGCTCGCACATCCAGCACAAGATGTCGGGCCCGATGATCGACTCGACGGCGTCGAGGATCGCCCGGTCGTGGGCGATGCGGGCGGCTGCCGCGCTGACGACGTGGAAGTTGGCCCGGGCGTAGTCGACGAACGGGTTGGGCAGGGTGGGGTCGCCGCGCCAGCGGCGCTCGAGCGCCTCGATCTCGGCGCACCAACCGGCGGCCCGGTCGGTGTCGGCGACGCGCACCGGCAGCAGGAAGCCGTCGTGTCGGTACGACGCGACCTGCCCGCTGGTGAGCGCCGTCACCGGCGGGAACCGTTGCCCGCGGCGGCGGATCGATCCGGCATGGTGGAACGATACCGCCGGCCGCGACCGCACGACCGCCCTGCGGTACCGTGCGGGCATGGCCGCCCTCGACGCGCTGATCGGGCAGTTCGACGTCGACGACCCGGCGTTCATCGCCGACCCGTACCCGGTGCTCGGAGCGCTGCGCGAGGCGACCCCGATCTTCTGGAACGAGCGCACCAACCAGTGGGTGCTGACGCGGTTCGCCGACGTGTACGAGACGCTGCGGCACCGCAGCCTGGGGCGGGCCTACACGCACCTGTACACCCACGCCGAGTTCGGCAGGGCCGAGCCCGACCCGCGGTGGGCGGCGTTCCACCAGCACGAGCGGTGGTCGTTGCTGTCGCTCGAACCGCCCGACCACACGCGGCTGCGGCGGCTGGTCGCCAAGGTGTTCACGCCGCGCGCCGTCGCCGCCCTGCGCTCCGACATCGAGGGCTACTCGGCCGAACTGCTCGACGCCTGCCGCCAGCGCGGCACGTTCGACCTGCTCGCCGACTACGCCCAGCCGTACTCGGTGGCCGTGATCTGTTCGATGTTGGGGGTGCCCCGCGCCGACACCCGGCTGCTGCTCGACTGGTCGCACGCGATCGTGAAGATGTACGAGCTGTCGACCACCGACGAGGTGCGGGCCGCCGCCAACCGGGCGGCGGGCGAGTACATCGCCTACACCCGCGACCTGATCGCGCAGAAGCGCCGCGCCCCCGACGGACTGCTGGTGAGCGAGCTGGTGCGGGTGGAGGACGCCGGCGACACGCTCACCGAGGACGAGATCGTGTCGACCACGATGGTGTTGCTCGAGGCCGGCCACGAGGCCACCGTCAACACGCTCGGCAACGGGGTGCGGGCGTTGATGAAACACCCCGCCCAGTGGGCGCGTCTGGTGTCGGGCGAGGTCGACGCCAAGACGGCGATCGAGGAGCTGCTGCGCTGGGACGCCCCGCTGCAGCTGTTCGAGCGATGGGTGCTCGAACCGGGGGTCGAGATCGCCGGCCACCGGTTCGACGTCGGCGACGAGGTGGTGATGCTGTTCGGGTCGGCCGAACGCGACCCGCGGCGCTTCGACGACCCCGACCGGTTCGACGTCGGGCGCGGCGACACCGCCCACATCGGCTTCGGCGGCGGCGTCCACTTCTGTGTCGGCGCCCCGCTGGCGCGCCAGGAGCTGGCGGTCTCGCTCGAGGGCCTGGTCGCGGCGTTCCCGGCGCTCGCGCTCGTCGAGGAACCCCGCTACCACCCGACGTTCGTGATCCGCGGCCTGCAACGCCTGTTGGTGAACGGCTGAACCCGTCGGGGTCGCGGCGAGTCAGCCGGTGGCGTCAGGGGCGACGCCGGGGATCGATCACCGTCAGCAGCGCCCACGAGGCGAGCGCCAGCTCGCGCCGGTCGCGGGCGACGGCCGCCACGTAGCGGTCGGGGCGCACGATCACCGCCCCGCCGGCGGGCAGCACGGTCGGCACGGTGCCGGCCGGCACCACGACGACCCGGCCGAGATCGACCCGGTCGCTGTCCCAGTCGCCGGCCACGTCGGCGGCGGTCGCCGGGTCGTCGACCAGTAGGGCGAAGCCGTCGCCGAGCAGTTCGTCGAGGCGCGCCCCGTCGACCAGCGGCTGGGGCAGTTGGCGTCCGACCGCCGGATGGTCGCCGAGCACCAACCCCGTGGTGAGATGCGGGAACGGCCGGTTCCCGCCGTACGCGGCGTCGAGCCCGGTGCGCGGGGGTGTGCGGCCCGACAGCTCGTCGATCAGTCGCCCGCTGTCGACGGCATGGGCCACCACCGCGGCGGCGTGCGGCATCCGCTCGTCGCCGTACGTGTCGAGCAGCCGGTCGCCGGCCCGGCCCGACCCGACGAGCTGCAGCTTCCAGGCCAGGTTGGCCGCGTCGCGGATCCCCGAGCACAGGCCCTGGCCGAGGAACGGCGGCATCTGGTGGGCGGCGTCACCGGCGAGGAAGATCCGGCCGTCGCGCATCTTGCCGGCCACCGTGGCGTGGAACCGGTAGACGGCGGCGCGGATCAGCTCGGCGTCGTCGGGCGTCAGCCACGGGCCCAGCAGCTGCCAGACCCGCTCGGGGGCCACCATCTCGTCGCGGTGTTCGCCGGGTTGCAGCTGGAACTCCCACCGGCGGTAGTCGGCGTGTCCCGTGACGTAGGTGGTGGGGCGGTCGGGGTCGCAGATCTGCTGGACGAAGCGGGGGAGTGCCGGCACCTCACGGGTGAGGCGCACGTCGAGCACGAGCCACTCGTGGTCGTAGCCCTGATCGACGAACACGATGCCGAGCTGCTTGCGGATCGGGCTGGACGCGCCGTCGGCGGCGACCAGCCACGACGCCCGGTGCAGTCGCGGTTCGCCGTCCGGGCCGAGCGCCTCGACGGTGACCGAGTCGGCGTCCTGCGACACGGTGCCCGCCTCGACGCCGAGGCGCAGCTCGACACCGGCGCGCACGGCCCGCTCGCGCAGGAACGCCTCGAGCTCGGGCTGGTAGTAGGTGGTGGCCGGGTGGTGCCCGAGCGACCAGCGCGCCTCGCGGGGCAGCTCGGTACCGATGATCCGCTCGCCCGTCGTGGTGACGTACTCGGCGCCGGCCAGCGGCGTCGTGATCACCTCGAGCCCGGCGTCGAGGCCGGCGTTCTGGAACACCCGTCGGATCTCGTCGTCCATCACGATCGCCCGCGGCAGGTCGTAGACGTCGGTGGCGCGCTCGAGCACCTCGACGTCGAGGCCGCGCCGGGCGAGCAACAAGCCGGTGGTGACGCCGACCGGCCCACCGCCGACCACGACGACGTCGACGGGTTCGGATTCGGCGGGTCGGTTCATGGTCGCTCCGATCTGCGGGCGGCAACGTGGGACGGGCGCGCCCGCCGACGAACAGTTGAACACGATCGCGGCGGTGCCGACGCATCCGTGCCGCCGTCGAGCGAGGCCTTCGCGCCGGTGGTGTACCGTGGTCGCACCACAGACACAGTGGTCGCACCACAGACACAGAGGAGTCCGACATGCAGCGATATGTGATCGAGCGAGCCATTCCCGAGATCGGGTCGGCCGAGCGCGAACAACTCAAGGGGGCCGCCGCCCAGTCGAACGGTGTGCTCGGTGCGATGCAGGCCGAGGGCAAGCACATCCAGTGGGAGCACAGCTACGTCGCCGGCGACAAGACGTTCTGCATCTACGTCGCCGACGGCGAGGCCCTGATCCAGGAGCACGCCGAGCGCAGCGGGTTCCCGGCGACCGTCGTGACCCCGATCGGCAAGATGATCGATCCGACCACCGCCAACGGCTGACCGGCCGAGGGCGGCACCCGAGCCGACACCGTCATGAGCGGCGATGCCGACCGCCGGGTCGTCGAGTTGATCTCGATCGCCGAGCGGCTCGACTCGTTGGCCGAGATCGCCGAACTGATGGGCGACGCTCCGACCGCCCGCGAGTTCCGCGTCGACGCGTCGACGCGGCGCCTGCGGGCGATGGACCTGCTCGACCGCTGACGCCAGCGGGGTCGTTCAGCGCGGCCGGTCGCCTTTCACGGTGATGCGGCGCATGCGCCGGGCGTGCCCGGCGTAGTCGTGCCCGGCGTAGTGCTGCACGCTGCGGTTGTCCCACATCGCCAACGTGCCGGGCTCCCAACGCAACCGGCACGTGAAGCGTTCCTGTACGGCGTGCTGGAACAGGAACTCGAGCAGCGCCGCCGACCCGCCGCGGTGCAGGCCGGCGATGCCGATCGTGAACGCCCGGTCGACAGGCCCGCTCGCTCGGGCAGCTCGTGCCCGACGATCTCACCAGATCTGTTCGGGGCCGATCCATCCCGGCTCGGTGCGAATGCCGAACAGCACACGACTGCGGGCCTCCATGCTGTCGAGCATCGAGCGGCCGAGTCGCAGGCTGCGCTGGGCCAGCTCGGTGCAACAGTCGGTCATCGCTGCGGTGGCCAGATCGGGGCGCCCCGCGCCGTTCAACAGGCGGGCCTGCTCGAT
>DATCZG010000032.1:0-3422 GCA_036526035.1 Ilumatobacter sp.
ATTTCATCGAGCGCGGCGCCGAGCAGGGGCTCGACAAGAACTTCGAGTGGTACGCCGCCTTCGGCCTGCTGGTCACGATCGTGTGGCTGTACCTCGAGATGCTGCGTCTGCTCTCCAAGCTCCGCGAACGGTGAACCGAACACCGCCGTCCGGCGAGCGTTCACCGTTCGCCGAGACGTTGGCCACCGCCGCCGTCGGCGCAGCGCTCGCCGGCGCCGTCGGGTCGCTGCTCGGGGTCGCTGTGCCGGCGGCGTTGATCGGCGGCGCCAACGGTGCGATCTGCGGACGCCGGCGGATCTATGACTGGAGGTCGGCCAAGGGTGTGGCGGCGTTCGCCCTCGACTCGAGCTGGGCGCTCACCACCACCGCAGCCGGGCTGATGGCGCACGGTGTCGCCGCCGTGCGGGGCGCCGCCGAGTTCGCCCCGCAGCTCAGCGAGCGCCAGAACCGCCACGTGTACGGACGCGGCTTCCAGCCCCGCAAGGGGTTCGCGATCACGCTCGGCAACGTCGTCAACGGCGCCGGCGACCTCACCCGCCCGCGGCGCGCCAAGCTGGTCACCGATCACGAGGACGTGCACGTCTGGCAGGCCCGGGTGTTCGGCCCCACCTACCCGGTGCTGTATCTCGGTTGGGCGATCGGGGCCGGGGCAGCGGGGGGCGTGATCTGGGCCACCTCACGTCGCGACGAACGATTCACCAAGGTCGTCGAATCGTGCGCCTACTACCTGAATCCGTTCGAATGGTGGGCGTACAGCCGCGACGACCATTGGCCCCCGGTGGGCAAGCTCGACCAGCTCGGTTGGAAACGCCCGGCCGTGCGCAGCTTCGCCAGCCTGCGCGGCGACCCGGCGCCGAACCAGGGCGCCAGCCAGTGACGTCGTTCTCGCCGGGAAGCTGACCGACGGGCCGGGCTGGACCGATCAGCCCGCGGTCGCTGCGGCGAGACGCTGCCGAACCGCCCGCAGATCGGCCAGCACGAGTTCGATCGTGCGGGCCGTGCCGGGGTCGAGCAGTGTGTCGAACCGGTCGCGCGTCGCGGTGGCGGTGGTTTCCAGCTGGTCGAGGGCGTCGGCGTAGACCGCTGCCCGGTCGGCTGGCGCAACGACCTCTGGCGGCTGGACGGTGGAGGGTTCGGCGGGGCTCGGTGCGACGGGCGCAATCGCCGGGGTGCGCTGCGCCCACAGCTGGGCGTGCCAGGCGTGGCGATGACAGGCCTCGGCGAACAGGCGCTGCAGCTCGGGATCGGGTGTGTCGACCACCCAGCCACCGAGCTGCGCGAACAGCTCGGTGTTGCGGGCCCGCAGGGCGTTGCAGATCTGACCCAACTCGATGATGCCGAGCTGCTGCCCGTCGTTCGTGGGTGCGGGCGTCGTTCCGGTCATGGCCGGACGCTCGCTCGCCAGGCCGCCTCGGCGGCGCCCAGATCGGTGGCCGGCTCGCCGTTGGCGACGTACTCCAGCAGCATCCCCCGGAACGGTCCGTGTGCTTCGAGCTTGCCGAGGATCGCGTTGGCGCCCCACACGACCCGGTCGAGGATCACGAAACTGGGCGGCATGTTGAGACAGGCGATCACGTCGGCGTGCGGCCCTTTCACGTCGAACATCTTGGCGATCGTGTCGATCATCCACTGTCGGGTGAACGTGAACTCGTCGGTCAGGTACGGCACGTAGGGGCTGCTGACGTAGTCGAACACGTGCTCGGCGTCGAGCCCGTGGCCGCCGACGAGGAACCCGCTCTGCTCCATCGCCACGACCAGCAGCTCGGGGTCGCGGTGCACGATCACGGCGTCGAGCGTCGGCTGCAGCGACTCCCACTCGCCCTGCGACCAGCGCTTGACGAGACCGAAGTCGAGGAACGTGACGCTGCCGTCGTGGTGGAACCGGTAGTTGCCCGGGTGCGGGTCGCCGTTGAACGCACCGTGACGGTTGACGGCGTGCTGGGTGAAGCGCCAGATCACCTCGGCGGCGCGCTGCTTGGTCGCTGTGCTGGCGGCCTGCTGGAACTCGCCGAACGACAGGCCGTCGACCCATTCCGTGGTGAGCACGTTCTCGGTCGAGTACTCGCCGACCAGCGCCGGAATCCGAACCCACGGGTGGCCGGCGAACAGCGCCCCGAACTCCTGCAGGTTGCGGGCCTCGAGTCGGTAGTCGAGTTCCTCGCGCATGCGGTCGCGCAGTTCGTCGACGAACCCCTTGGCATCGAAGTTCTTGAGCATCATCGCCGAGAACATCGCGTACATCACCTCGGCGGCGTCGAGGTCGCCCTCGATCGCCTCGTGCACGCCCGGGTACTGCACCTTCACGGCGACCTCGCGACCGTCGTGCGTGACGGCTCGATGCACCTGACCGATGCTGGCTGCGGCGACCGGAAGATCGGTCCAATCGAGGAACACCCGCTCGGGTGGTGCCCCGAGCTCGCGCTGCACGACGCCGGCCGCCAGTGAGGGTGCCATCGGGGCGGCGTCGGCCTGCAGCGTGGCGAGCGCCGCTTGGGCCTCGTCCGGCAACGTCTCGAAGATGAAGCTGATCATCTGACCGGCCTTCATCAGCACACCTTTCATCTCGCCCAGCTGTTCGGCCACGTCGGCCGCGGTGCGGATCGCGAACTGGGCGTCGAGTTCGGCGCGGCGTTCGGCCGGCGAGCCGACACCCCGGATCTTCGACACCGCGAACCTGGCCGAGTTGCGGGCCGACAGCTTCCAGACCCTGGCCGACCGACTGAAGCCGCTGGTGAGCGGCGACCCGGCGGCCGCCTGACGAACCTTCATCGCCGCCGCGCTCAGCCCCGCCGCCAGGGCCGCCATCGTGGCCAGCGCCGCGACCTGTGACTTCCTGCTCACGGCGTCACCCGACCGGCGATCGGCGCGTCGACCGGCGAGGTGACCGGCGAGGTGAACGGCGTGGTGAACGGCAGTGGCGCATCGGCTGGCTCAGGGGGCGCGGCGAGCGACCGGGTCGGCGATCAGGAGCTCGTCGGGGAGTGGGTCACCGGTGACCTCGTCGCTCCAGTAGGTGCCGGCATCGAGCCGCTCGAGCGCCGACTCGACACCCGCCAGGTCGGCCTCGATGCGGTCCAGGTCGGCTTGCTCGGCCTGCTCGGCCTGCTCGGCCGGAGGTGGGGTGGCACCCGACGGCCCGGCGTCGGGCGTCGCGGCCGGGGGGTGCGACTCGGCTTCGGCGGTCTGCTCGGGGCTGTCGTTCACGCCACGGACGCTAGCCGCGCTTGGCACGAGGCGTAACCTGTAATCGACGGCGACCCGCGCGAGTCGACGGCAGCGTTGGAAACAACTCCCTGTCGCGATCGCCCTGCTCGCCCCGTCCTTGGTGGTGCTCGTGACGTTCGTGCTGTACCCGCTCGGGCGAGCGGTCGTGCTGGGTCAGCAGCGCTGCAACGTGCAGGGCCGCCAGTGCGTCTCGAACG
>DATCZG010000033.1:0-26558 GCA_036526035.1 Ilumatobacter sp.
GCGAGTCCGAGGGCGTCGGCCGGGTTGGTGGTGGCGCACCGGATCGCGTCGATCGCCGTGCAACCGGTGAACGCGATCAGGTTGCGTACCGCCTGGTCGAGGGCGAGGTTGCTGCCCGCCAGCACACCGGTGCCGGTTCGCACGCCGGCGGCCGTCACGTCGACCGTGCCGCCGCCCAGTCGCACCGGGCCCTCGCCGAGCCCGAGCGCGGCGACCGCGTCGGTGACCAGGATCAGGCGGTTGGCGCCGAGCGCCCGCCACGCCATGCCGACGGCGACCGGGTCGACGTGGATGCCGTCGCAGATCACTCCGGCGAACACGTCGGGGTCGGCGAGCGTGGCACCGATCGGCCCCGGCTGGCGGTGCCCGAACGGCGCCATCGCGTTGTACAGGTGGGTCACCATGGTGAGGCCGGCGGCCCGCGCCGCTGCGAACTCGTCGGCCGAGCACGCGGTGTGTCCGGCCGACACGACCACCCCGGCCGCCGTCAGTTGTGCGATCGCGGCCAGCGCACCGGGCATTTCGGGTGCCAGCGTCACCAGGGCCAGGCCGCGGTCACCGGTCCAGGTGGCGAGTTCGGCGGCGTCGGGCGCACCGATCAGGTCGCGCCGGTGGGCGCCGGCACGCTCGGGGGAGATGAACGGGCCCTCGAAGTGCAGGCCGAGCACCGTTGCCCCCGGGGTCTCGGTGTCGAGCGCGGCCAACGCCCGCAATGCCCGCCCGCGGTGCCCGACGCTCGACGTGACGATCGTCGCCAGGAAGGCGGTCACCCCGGTCGCCGGCAGGTGGGCGGCGACATCGGCGATCGAAGCCGGATCGCTGGTGAAATCGTGCCCCCAGCCACCGTTGAGCTGCAGGTCGATCAGGCCGGGGGCGATCAGGCAGCCGCTGGCGTCGATCGTGGCCGCGTGGGGGTCGCCGGCACCGCCGGGACGGACGAGGTCGACGATCCGGCCCGCCTCGACGACGACATCGAGCGTCTCGGCGCGGTGGTCGGCGGTGACCACGACGCCGCCCGTCACCCGCACGCGCCCGTCCGACCCGTTCACGCCGGCCTGCTGCTGGTCCGGTTCGCCGCCGCCACGGCACCGATCCTGCCACGGCCCCGGCCCGATCGTCGTCCCGGCCGTGTCGGACGCGACCGCCGGACGCGACCGCTGGCCCGAACGGCTCTCGACGCTGCTATGAATCGGGGTCACGATGGCTGTACATCTGATGACCGGCGCCGACGAGGCGATGTTGCGTTCGAAGGTCCACGACCTGGTGCACGAGCTGGTCGGCGACGGCGACCGCAGCCTGATGGTCGACGAGTTCGACGGCGAGGAGTACGAGCTGCGGGTGGTGGTCGACGCCGCCCAGACGATGCCGTTCCTGACCGACCGCCGGGTCGTGGTCGCCCGCGACATCGAGCGTTTCAACGTCGCCGAGCTCACACCGTTGTTGGGATATCTCGCCGACCCGCTCGAGTCGACCGATCTCGTGCTGGCCGCCGGCGGCAGCGTGGCGAAACGGTTGACCGAAGCGGTCGCCGCGGCGGGC
Organism: Ilumatobacter sp.; assembly: GCA_036526035.1. Classification (GTDB taxonomy): domain Bacteria; phylum Actinomycetota; class Acidimicrobiia; order Acidimicrobiales; family Ilumatobacteraceae; genus Ilumatobacter. Next base: position 1,540 of record DATCZG010000033.1, read on the forward strand.
GGGCTGATCACCAACACGAGCCCGCCGAGCCGGGCCCGCGACCGCCAGACGTGGGTGCGTGCCGAGGCGCTCGAACGTGGTCTGCGCCTCGACGGTGCCGCGGCGGTGCGGATCGCCGACCAGCTCGGCGAAGACGCCGGCCGGCTCGACGGCCTGCTCAGCGTGTTGCTGTCGACCTTCGGCCCCGACGCCCGGTTGAGCGAATCCGACGTCGAGCCGTTCCTGGGCGAGGCGGGTGGCGTCCCGCCCTGGGACTTCACCGACGCGATCGACGCCGGCAAGACCACCGACGCGCTGGTGCTGCTGGGCCGCATGCTGCACGGCGGCGAGCGGCATCCGCTGCAGATCATGGCGATCCTGCACACCCACTACGGACGTCTCGCCCGGCTCGACGGCGTCGACGCCCGCAGCGAGCACGACGCCGCCCAGATGGCCGGCATCAAGGCCGGCTTCCCGGCCAAGAAGGCCCTGGCCAACTATCGACGCCTCGGTGGCGGGGGAGTCGCCAGGGCGATCCAGCTGCTGGCGAGCGCCGACCTCGACCTGCGCGGCGACACCAACCTCGACAACGAGTTGGTGATGGAGGTGCTCGTCGCCCGGCTGAGCAGGCTGAGCGGCCGCCGCTGACGGCGAACCGTCGCGGTGCGGGTCACAACAGCCAGACCCGCAGCGCGAGCGTGAGCCCGGCGATACCGACGAACACACCGATCCCGACCGCCCGGCCGTACCGTTGGTAGAGCCAGGCCGTCAACGACCAGTGGGCCTGATAGTCGGGGCGGTGGATGCGCCGCAGCTGGCCGGTGAGCCACATCACGGGGCAGCCGAGCACCGCCACCTGCAGCACCACCATCAGCGTCAGCAGGAACACGAACACCGGCCCCGAGAACCACGTCGCGCCGACGAGCACGAGCCCCAACACGATCGGCATGTGCAAGATGTCGATCGCGTTGGCGAGATTCCACCAGAGCTTGGTGTCGGGCGGCGCCGGCGGACGTGCCCGGGCGCCGGTCGCGCCGGGTGTGGCGTCGTCGGTGCTCACCGGTGCCATGCGGCGAGCCTAGACGGGCGACGACCAGGCCCGGGACGCGACGAAGCCCGGGCGCTCGCCCGGGCTTCGAGTCGATTCGTGTCGCCGCAGGAGGTGTCAGCCGGCGTTGTTGACACGCTTGAGCAGACGGCTCTTCTTGCGGGCGGCGGTGTTCTTGTGGATCACGCCCTTCTGGGCGGCGGTGTCGATGCGCTTGATGGCCGCCTTGACGAGGTCTTCGTCACCGCTCTGGGCGGCCTTCACACGGTGCTTGAGCTCGCTGCGCACCGACTTGTTGCGCTCGGCGGCCTTGGCGTTGGTGATGTTGCGCTTCTTCTGGCTCTTGATGTTCGCCACGGGGCAATCCCTCTGTTTCGTGTTGCGATCGGTGGCCCGGCGGACCCACCGAGCAGCGACGCGATGCTACCCCGGCAACGGCCCAGCCCCAACGCCGACCGCACGACACGGGCGCGGCGGCGGCTGCCGTGCCGGCGTGCTCGCCCCGGTCGGGAACTGCACCACGGAGCGCAAGCCGCCGGCGTTCCTCGACGCCGGCGTCCACCGCCACCGGATCGACGGGCTCGAGACGATCGGCCTGTGACCAGGTACGCCTGGCGTGACGCGTCGCCCCGGTAGCGTGGGAGGCTCCATGGAGCTGTCCCGGATCCGCAACTTCTCGATCATCGCCCACATCGACCACGGCAAGTCGACGCTGTCGGACCGCATCCTCGAGATCACCGGTGCCGTGCAGGCGCGCGACATGAAGGCCCAGTACCTCGACTCGATGGATCTCGAGCGCGAGCGCGGCATCACGATCAAGGCCCAGAACGTGCGCGTCGACTGGCACGGGCACCTGTTCCACCTCATCGACACCCCGGGCCACGTCGACTTCGGCTACGAGGTGAGCCGCTCGTTGGCGGCCTGCGAGGGGGTCGTGCTGGTCGTCGACGCCGCCCAGGGCATCGAGGCGCAGACGCTCGCCAACTGCTACCTGGCGCTCGAGCACGACCTCGAGGTGCTCGCCTGCCTGAACAAGATCGATCTCCCGGCGGCCGATCCCGACCGCTACGCGATGGAGATCGAAAAGGTGCTCGGCATCCCGGCCGAGGACATCTTGCGGATCTCGGCCAAGACGGGTGAGGGCGTGCCCGAGTTGCTCGACGCGATCATCGAGCACATCCCGCCCCCGGTCGGCGACGCCTCGGCTCCGTTGCAGGCGTTGATCTTCGACTCGCAGTTCGACCAGTACCGCGGTGTCGTGTCGTCGGTCCGGGTCGTGAACGGCGTGATGGAAGCCGGGTCGCGGCTGCACTTCATGCAGACCGGGGCCGACCACGACGTGCTCGAGATCGGCAGCCGTCGCCCGACGCCGACCCCGGTGCAGCGCTTGGGCCCCGGCGAGGTGGGGTACCTGATCGCCGGCATCAAAGACGTCGGCGACGCCCGATCGGGCGAGACGGTCACCACCGCCACCAAGGGCGCCACCGAGGCGCTGCCCGGCTACATGGACCCCAAGCCGATGGTGTTCTCGGGTCTGTTCCCGATCGACGGTGACGACTTCGAGGACCTGCGTGACGCCCTCGCCAAGCTGAAGCTCAACGACGCCTCGATCTCCTACACGCCCGAGTCGTCGGGGGCGCTGGGGTTCGGTTTCCGGTGCGGCTTCCTGGGGTTGTTGCACATGGAGATCGTCAAGGAGCGGCTCGAGCGCGAGTTCGACCTGGCGCTGATCGCCACCGCCCCCTCGGTCGAGTACCGCGTGATCTCCACCGACGGCACGGTCACCGTGGTCAGCAACCCGGCCGAACTGCCCGTCGTGCAGAAGATCGACGTCATCGAGGAACCGGTGTTCAAGGTGTCGATCATCACCCCCAAGGAGTACACGGGCGCGTTGATGGAGTTGTGTCAGAGCCGGCGCGGCGAGATGAAGCGGATGGAGTACCTGTCGCCCGAACGGGTCGAACTCGTCTACGAGATCCCGCTCGCCGAGGTGGTCGTCGACTTCTTCGATCAGCTCAAGTCGCGCAGTCAGGGCTACGCGTCGCTCGACTACGAGCTGGCCGGCTACCAGCGCGCCAACCTGGTGAAGGTCGACATCTTGCTCAACGGCCAGCCGGCCGACGCGTTCTCGACCATCGTGCACCGCGAAAACGCCGAGTACTACGGGCGCCGGATGTGCGAGAAGCTCAAGGAGCTGATCCCGCGCCAGATGTTCGACGTGCCGATCCAGGCCGCGATCGGCGGCAAGGTGATCAGCCGCGAGACGGTCAAGGCCCGCCGCAAAGACGTGCTGGCGAAGTGCTACGGCGGCGACATCAGCCGCAAGCGCAAGCTGCTCGAGAAGCAGAAGGAGGGCAAGAAGAAGATGAAGTCGATCGGCCGGGTCGAGGTGCCCGGCGACGTCTTCATCAGCGCCCTCAAGCTCGACGACTGACCGGCCGGGCAAGTCGCGGCGTTCACAGCTTGGCGACCGCGGCGGTCGTGATCTCACCGACCGCGGCGATGTCGAACAACGGCTCGACACCGGTGCCCGAGCGGATCTCGACGACGGTGATGCCCACCAGCACCGCCCCGACCCGCACGATCGTGCTGTGCAGGCGCCACTCGGCGTCGACGCCGCCGGCCTCGTGGATCGTCGTCAGCACGCCGTAGCGGTCATCGCCGACCGCCGGCACCTCCATCGCCGTCGCCACCCCGGGGCCCTCCAGATCGGCCGCGATCTCGCCGAGGCAGGCCGCGAAGCCGTCCCGGAACGCATCGAAGCGCGACTCGACCCGGTCGGGGCGATCGGCCAGCAGGAACTCCTGGACGAACACCAGGTGACCGCGGCGATCGGGGGCCTCGATCGGGTCGTCGACATCCAGGTCGAGCTGGGCGAAGGCGTCCCACCGCACGGTCGCCGCAGCGGCGCGCGACGCGGCGCCGGCCGCATCGCAGAACTCGATCCGGGGCAACAGCTGCTGCTGGTCGTCGGTCACCACACCCGACGCGACGGTGCCGTCCGGGGCGACGAGCACCGTCCAGTCGCCGGCGAGGTCGCCCGGTTCGACGAGCGCCCCGGCCAGATCCTCGGCGGTCGGCACCCGCCCACCGGTGTCGCCGCCGCATCCGAAGGAGCCGAAGATCACCACCAGGACGCCTGCGACGCGTGGCCGGATGCCGGGCCTCATCACGCACCTCCTGGGCCGGCGGCGCCGAGCGCCGCACCACTCCACGTCCAGTATGCGCCGCCCACGCGACCGCCACCAGCACGCCCGCCGTGCCGGATACCGGTGGCCGGGGCGCGGTTCTCTACGATGACGCTCGGGAACGGCCCGTTCGGGGAGCGGGCGTTCGGGGAAGGGGATGGTGATGGCCGAGCACGATCTGGTGATCCGCAACGGCACGGTGGTCGACGGAACCGGCAACGCGCGGTTCGTCGGCGACGTCTCGGTGTCGAATGGGCTGGTGACGACGGTCGGCGAGGTGAGCGGCACCGGTCGCCGCGAGATCGACGCCGACGGTCACCTGGTGACGCCGGGCTTCGTCGACATCCACACCCATTACGACGGGCAGGCGACGTGGGACCACCAGCTGGCCCCGTCGAGCTGGCACGGCGTCACGACCGTGGTGATGGGCAACTGCGGCGTCGGGTTCGCCCCGGTGGTCCCCGAGAACCGTGAGCGCCTGATCCAGCTGATGGAGGGGGTCGAGGACATCCCGGGCACGGCCTTGCACGAAGGCTTGTCGTGGGAGTGGTCGAGTTTCCCGGAGTACCTCGACGACCTCGACGGCAAGCGGCGCGACATCGACCTGGGTGCTCAGCTGCCCCACGGCGCGTTGCGGCTGCACGTGATGGGCGAGCGGGGCGCCACCCAGCAGCCGGCGACACCCGACGACATCGCGGCGATGGCCGAGCTCGCCCGCCAGGCCGTCGAGGCCGGGGCGCTCGGCTTCACCACCAGCCGTACCCTCAACCACAAGTCGAGCCTGGGCGAGCCGACGCCCACGTTGCGTGCCGAGGCCGACGAGCTGGTCGGGATCGCCGAGGCGATGGGGGCGGCGGGCAAAGGCGTGCTGCAGGTCGTCTCCGACTTCATCGACCTCGACGGCGAGATCGAACTGTTCCACGAGATGGCGGCCCGGTCGGGGCGCCCGATCTCGGTGTCGATCGCCCAGTCGCCGCGCCGCCCCGACGACTGGAGGGTCGAACTCGACCGGTTCGCGGAGGCGACCGCCGCCGGGGTGCAGATGCGCGGCCAGGTCGGGGCCCGTGCGGTCGGCATCATGCTCGGCCTCGAGACCACCCTCAACCCGTTCATGTTCAGCCCGGCCTACGTCGACATCGCCCACCTGCCGCTCGCCGAACGGGTCGCGAAGATGCGGCGGCCCGAGCTGCGCCGGGCGATCCTCGACGGGGCGCACGTCGAGGACCGCCAGTTGGGCAGCCGCGTGATCGCCTGGTTCCCGCACATGTTCCGGCTCGGCGATCCGCCGAACTACGAGCCCGACCCGTCCGAGTCGGCCCAGGCCGAGGCCGATCGCAGCGGCCGCACCGCCGGCGAGGTGGCCTACGACTGGTTGCTCGAGCGCGACGGTACGGCCCTGTTGTACGTGCCCAGCCTCAACTGGGCCCGCGGCAACCTCGACGACGTGCGCGAGATGCTGTTGCACCCGGCCGCCGTGCCCGGCCTCAGCGACGGCGGCGCCCACGTCGGCACGATCTGCGACGGCAGCTTTCCGACGACGTTGTTGCAGTGGTGGGGGCGTGACCGGCCGCACGGCCGGATCCCCGTCGAGACGCTGATCGCCAAGCAGTGCCGGATGACCGCGGAGACCGTCGGTCTCGGCGACCGCGGCGTGCTCGCCCCGGGCTACCGGGCCGACCTCAACGTGATCGACTTCGACCACCTGCGGCTGCACGTGCCCGACATCGTGTACGACCTGCCCGCCGGCGGGCGCCGCATGCTGCAGCGCGCCAGCGGCTACCGGCACACGTTCGTCGCCGGGGTCGAGATCATGTCCGACGGCGAGTCGACCGGCGCCACGCCCGGCCGGCTGGTGCGGGGTGCCCGATGAGCTTCGACTTCCCGGTGATCAGCGCCGATTCGCACATCACCGAGCCACCCGACTGCTACACGGCCCACATCGACCCCGAGTTCCGCGACCGCGCCCCGCACATGGTGACCGACGACGAGCGCGGCGACGTGTTCGTGGTGCCGGGGATGGGCCGCCCGATCGCGATGGGCCTGGTGGCGGCGGCCGGCAAGCCCGCCGACCAGCTGACGGTCGGCGGCGTGCGGTTCGACGAGTTGCACCGTTCGGGCTGGGATCCGAGCCATCGCCTCGCCGACCAGGACCGTGACGGCGTGTCGGCCGAGATCATCTACCCGACGGTCGGCATGATGATCTGCAACCACGACGACGTCGACTTCAAGAAGGCCTGTTTCGACGCCTACAACCGCTGGATCGCCGGCTACTGCTCGCAGGCCCCCGATCGGCTGTTGGGCTGCGGCCAGACGGCGTTGCGTTCCGTCGCCGAGGGCATCGCCGACCTGGTGGCGATCAAGGAGGCCGGGTTGCGCGGTGTGATGATGCCCGGTGAGCCGGGCACCCTCACCGACTCGGCCGACGGGTTCGACTACGACGACCCCCGCTGGGCGCCGTTCTGGGAGGCGGCGGTCGAGCTCGGCCTGCCGCTGAGTTTCCACATCCTCACCTCGCGGGGGAGTGCCTTCAACGGCAACCCGCGCGGCTCGCGCCTCAACGGCTTCCTCGGCATCATCCGCGGGATCCAGGACATCATGGGCACGCTCGTGTTCGCAGGGGTGTTCGAACGCCATCGCGGGCTGAAGATCGTGTGCGTCGAGGCCGACGCCGGCTGGGTGCCGCACTACATGTACCGGATGGATCACGCCTACCACCGCCACCGCAACTGGATGGCGCCCGGGATCTCGTTGTCGAAACCGCCGAGCGCGTATTTCGCCGAGCACATCTACCTCACGTTCCAGGACGACTGGACCGCGTTCGCGCAGGCCGACGACATGAACTGGCGCCGGCTGATGTGGGCGAACGACTTCCCGCACAGCGACAGCACCTGGCCGTGGTCGCAGGAGATGCTCGCCGAGCAGGCGGCCGGGCTGACCGCCGAGCAGCGCAGGGCGATCCTGTCGGGCAACGTGGCCGAGCTGTACGGCATCGACGTCTCGAAGCTGCCCGTCGGCGTGCCCGCCTGACCGGCGGCCCGGCCGGGGCACCGTCGCCGAGCGCCGGCGCCCGGCGGCTCCGAATGGGAGTCGGCGGCTCGGGACCGGCAGGATGGGCGGCGATGGCGTCGACGTTCCGATCACTGCGGTACCGCAACGCCAGGCTGTTCTTCCTGGGCCTGCTGCTGTCGAACATCGGGACGTGGGTGCAGTTCACCGCCGTCGCGATCCTCGTCGACCGCCTGACCGGCCGCACCACGGCGCTCGGCGTGCTGAGCGCGCTGCAGTTCCTGCCGATGCTGCTGTTCGGCGCCTACGCCGGTGCGGTCGCCGATCGCCACGACCGGCGGCGCCTGGCGATGCTGACCCAGGGCGGCCTGGCCCTGCAGGCGATCGCGCTGGCGGTGTGCGATCTCACCGGCGTCATCAACCTCGGCATCATCTACGCCCTCACCTTGGTGCTCGGCGTGATCAGCGCCTTCGACAACCCGGCCCGGCGCGGCTTCGTCACCGAGCTGGTGCCCGACGACGACATCTCGAACGCGATCTCGCTGAACACCGCCGTGATGACCGGCTCGCGCATCTTCGGCCCGGCGATCGCCGCCATGCTCGTCGGCCCGCTCGGCACCGGATGGCTGTTCTCGATGAACGCCTTCTCGTTCGTGGCGATCCTCGCCAGCCTGTTCCTGCTCGATCGGTCCGAGCTGCACCCGGTGCCACGAGTGCCCAAGGGCGGCACACCGGTGCGTGACGGCCTGCGCTACATCCGGCGCACGCCGTCGTTGTTCGTCCCGTTCGTGGCGTTCGCGATCGTGTCGACGTTCGGGTTCAACTCGAACGTCGTGTTCCCGAGCATGGCCCGCGAAGTCTGGGGCGCCGAGTACTGGTTCGGGTGGGTGCTCACGACGATGAGCATCGGCAGCCTGCTGGGCTCGTTGCTCACCGCCAGCCGCACGCAGGTGACGTTGCGCTGGATGATCGCCAACGGGCTGGTGCTCGGCGCCGCCGGGATCGCGCTGGCGTGGTCGGGGCGGGTGTGGCTGGCGTTGCTGCTGGCGGTACCGATGGGGCTCGGCGGGGCGGGGTTCATCACGTCGCTCAACGCGATCACCCAGCAGGAGTGCCCACCCGACATGCGCGGCCGGATCCTGGCGCTGACGGCGGTCGCGTTCCTCGGCTCGTACCCGATCGGCGGGCCGATCACCGGCGTGGTCGGCGACTACGTGGGCCTCGAATGGTCGCTCGCCTACGGGGCGATGGTGTCGCTCGCGGCGGTCATGGCGCTCGCCTGGTGGGCGCTCGGCACCCGGCCCAGCGAGTCGCGCTACACCGTGCTGCGCAACCTGCTCGGCTCGTCGAGCCCGATGGCCGCCAGCCCCAGCGAACACCCCTGATGCCCGCTGGGTGATGCCCGCCGTCGACGATCTACGGTGATCACCGTGGATCCGACCGGCCGGTTGCTCACCACGAGCGAGATGGCGACGTTCGTCGCGCGGGGGTTCCTCGAGTACCCCGGGGTCGTCCCGGCCGACCTGAACGCCGCCGCGATCGACGAGTGCGACCGGATCCTGGCCACCTGGGGGACGCCCGAGCGGCCGTTCGCACCCAACTCGGGCGACCCGTGGACGCAGCTCTACCCGGCGCCGTCGGCGCTCGGTGCGGTGCTGCGGCGGCCCGAGGTGACCCGCATCGTCGACAGCCTCGTCGGGCCCGACGCCCGCTTCGATCACGACTTCGTGCATCTGCGCCCCCCGCACGACCCGACGTTGCAGCGGTTGCACGCCGACGCCGTGATCGACCCGAACACGGCGTTCGACATCCAGATCTTCTATTTCCCCCACGAGGTGCGACCGGGTGGTGGCGGCACCGGCTTCGTGCCCGGCACCCATCTGCGCCGGGTGCACGAGACCCAGGTGGGGCGCTACCGCCACGTGCGTGGCGAACGCCAGTGGGAGGGCCCGGCCGGCTCGGTGCTGGTGTTCCACCACGGGCTGTGGCACCGCGGCATGCCCAACCCGGGCCACGAGCGGCGCCTGATGTACAAGATCCGGCTCAACCCCACCCGCCCCCAGGTCCGCCTCTGGGACACCGGCGATCTCGAGGCGGCGCTGAACCGTCCCGACGACCACATCTTCGCCCGGTTCGACCCCGCCGGGATCGGCATGACGCTGCGTACCCGCGAGGCGTGGATGGGCGAGCAGGACCACCGTCTCGAGCTGATCGCCCGTGCCCGCCTGTGGCGCTACCTGACCGGTTCGGCCGACTACGACCTCGACTGGTACCACACCCGGGTCGAGGGCCGCGCCGCGCTGGCGGGGGGTGGGCCGTGAACCCCGAGACCGAACGCCAGCAACTGCTGTTCGTGTGGACCGAAGACTCGAGCCTGCAGAGCCGCATCATCGGGTGGTCGTTCCACGACGGCAACGACCCCGATGCCGACGCCGCCGAGCTGCCCCATGCCCGCGGCGTCGACGTGCTCGCCGACGGCTGGCGGCTGATCCAGAGTTCGCAGCTGGTCAACCGGCCGGCGGGCGACGAATACGTGCACGGCGTGTTCGAGTTCGAGTGGCTGTTCGAACGCGTCGTCCACCTGCGCGAACCCCACCACCGTTGAGCGCGACCGGCCGGGACGCGACAGACTGCGTCGGTGGTGGCTCGATCGATCGTGTGGTTCCGGCGTGACCTGCGCCTCGCCGACCACCCGGCGCTGGCGACGGCGTGTGCCGAGGGCGACGTGCTGGCGCTGTTCGTCGACGACCCACGATTCGAGCGGGCGGGGGCACCGCGGCGGGCCCTCCTGCACGACTGTCTCGCCGCCCTCGACACTGCGACCGGCGGGGCGCTCGTCGTGCGCCGCGGTGACCCGGTCGCCGTGATCCCGGCGCTCGCCGCCGAGGTCGACGCGGCGACCGTGTTCGTCTCGAAAGACTTCGCGCCCTACGGGCACACCCGCGACGCGTTGGTCGCCGAGGCGCTGCGCGTCGCCGGCCGGCGCCTGCGCGGCGTCGGGTCGCCGTACGCCGTCGACCCCGGCACGGTCACCAAGGACGACGGCTCGCCGTACGCCGTGTTCACCCCGTTCTCGCGCCGGTGGCGGGCGGCCGGATGGGCGGCCCCGATCGCCGCGCCCGGGGCGCCGAACTGGATCACCGCCCGGTCCGACGGCCTGCCGGCACGCCCGGCGACGGCGATCGACGTGCCGGTCGCGACCGAGGCCCACGTCCACGGGCGCTGGAACGAGTTCCGTGCCGATTCGCTCGACGACTACGGCGAGCGACGTGACCGGCCGGCGATCGACGGCACCAGCCGCTTGTCGCCGTTCCTCAAGTACGGCGTCGTGCATCCGCGCCAGTTGCTGGCCGACCTCGAACCCGGTCGCGACGACCACGCCGTGTTCGCCTCCGAGCTGGCCTGGCGCGACTTCTACGCCGACGTGCTGCGGCGCGAGCCGCGTTCGGCGTGGGAGAACCTCGACGCGAAATTCGACCGCATCCATCTCGACACCGGCCCGGCCGCGCAGGAGAAGTTCCGCCACTGGTGCGCCGGCACGACCGGCTTCCCGATCGTCGACGCCGGGATGCGCCAACTGACCGCGACCGGGTGGATGCACAACCGGGTGCGGATGATCGTCGCCAGCTTCCTGGTGAAAGACCTGCACCTGCCCTGGCAGTGGGGGGCGCGGTTCTTCCTGCAGCACCTGCTCGACGGCGACCTGGCGTCGAACAACCACGGTTGGCAGTGGGCGGCCGGAACCGGCACCGATGCTGCCCCGTACTTCCGGGTGTTCAACCCGTCCGCCCAGCAGCAGCGCTGGGACCCGTCCGGCGAATACGTGCACCGCTGGGTGCCCGAGCTGGATACGGCGGCCTATCCGGCCCCGATCGTCGACCACGCCGCCGAACGCCAGGTCGCGCTCGACCGCTACCAGGCGATCAAGCTCCGCTAGATGTGCGCCGCGCCGAGGCGGGCCTCCGCCCCGTCGCCGGCGTGGTGCCGGGTGGAGCCGTCGTACCACGCCGTGGCGCCGGTGAACCCGGGCTCGGCGGTGGCCCCGAGACCGAGGCGGATCGGGCGGGTGGCGATCGAGAACGGCGGGTGGGCCCTGCCAGGTCTTGCGGCGCCGCGCTGAGCGACGGCTAGCGTTCGGGCATGGACGGACCTTCGCGCCGGTTGGCGATCGTGGTCGACGCCGCCGATCCCGATCTGCTCCGCGACTTCTGGGTGGCGGCGATGCGCTACCAGGCGCACCGCAGCGCCGGCAGCTACCGCTCGGCGGTGCCGCGCGACGGCGCGACCGGGCCCAAGCTGGTGTTCCAGGGGGTCGCCGAGGCGCGTGCGGGCAGCAAGAACCGCCTCCATCTCGACATCATCGTCGGCGACGAGGTCGAGGCCGAGGTCGCCCGGCTCGAGGGCCTCGGTGCCCGGCGCCTGACCGGCATGATCCACGAGTCGGGGACGCGCTGGATCGTGATGGCCGACCCCGAGGGCAACGAGTTCTGCGTGGTGTACGACACCTGACCGGGTGCCGCGCCGCGGCGCTCAGGTGTCGTAGTCGACGTCGACGGTCGCCGTGGTGGGATGCGACTGGCAGGTCAGCACGTACCCCCTGGCGACCTCGTCGGCGCTCAGACCGTAGTTGACCGTCATCTCGACGGCGCCGTCGCGCAGCACCGCCTGGCACGTCGAGCACACGCCGCTGCGGCACGCGAACGGGACGTCGGGGCGCACCCGTTGTACGGCCTCGAGCACGCTGTCGCCGGCGTAGACGTCGAACCCGGTCACCCGGCCGTGCAGCGTCGCCCGCCCGGTCGCCACCACGACCGACGCCGCCGTGACGTCCTGCGGCGCCGTGCCGGCCCGGCCCGGCTGGTTGGTGGTGAAGATCTCGCGGTGCACGGCGCCGGGGGCCATCCCGGCCGCGATCAGCGCCGCCTCGGCATCGGTGATCAGCTCGAGTGGGCCGCACAAGAAGGCGTGATCGGCGGTGGCCGGCAGGAACCCGGCGGCGATCAGCTCGTCGAGGCGGACCCGGTCGGGCCGGCCGGTGAGGAGCGGGCCGCCGGTCTCTTCGCGGGTGAACGCGAACGCGATCGCCAACCGGCCGAGGTGGCGGTCGCGCAGGTCCTGCAGCTCGTCGAGCAGCATGGTCGACTGGCTGGTGCGGTTGAGGTAGAGCAACGACACCTCGGCGAGAGGCTCGCTCGCCAGGACCGTGGCGATGATCGAGAAGATCGGGGTGATGCCGCTGCCGGCGGCCAGCATCGTGTAGCGGCGGGCGGCGCCGGGCGCCAGCTCGTGGCCGAAGTGGCCGGCCGGCGGGAGGACGTCGACCTCGTCCCCGGGCCGCAACTGCCGGTTGGCCCAGGTCGAGAACACACCCCCCGGCACGTGTTTGACGGCCACCCGCAACGCCCCGTCGGGGGCCGGTGAGCAGATCGAGTAGCTGCGCCGCACCTCGATGCCGTCGAACTCGCGGCGCAGCGTCAGGTGCTGGCCGTGGGCGAAGGGCAGGTCGGCGTCGAACGACAGGACGACGCTGTCGGCGGTGTCGTGCTGCACCGCCGCCACCCGCAGCCGGTGGAACCCGTCGGACGACCCTGTCGCCGGCGACCCCGTCCCCGGTGATCCCATCACAGTGCCTTGAAGAACTCGAACGGCTCGGAACAGGCGGTGCACGTGTACGCCGCCTTGCACGCCGTGGCCCCGAACCGGGCGACCAGGCGCGTCCGCCGCGAGCCGCAGCGCGGGCAGGCGACCGGCGGCTCGACGGCGACGACACCGGGCGCCTCGGCCGGCGGCGGGGGAGCGATGCCGGCGGCGCGCAGGCGTTCGCGCCCGCGTGCGGTGATCCAGTCGGTGCTCCACGCCGGGCTGATCACCAGCTGCACGTCGGGCCGGAAGCCGGCGGCGCGCACGGCGTCGGCCACGTCGTCGCGGATCTGCTCGGTCGCCGGGCAGCCGGTGTAGGTCGGCGTCAGCAGCACCGTCGCCGTGTCGCCCGAGACCGAGACCGACCGCACGATGCCGAGGTCGCCGATCGTGACGTGGGGCAGTTCCGGGTCGTCGATCTCGCGCACGAGCGCCTCGAGGTCGGTGATCGGTGCGGTCACCAGGCCGCCCCCGGGTGGGCGCGGGCGAGCACCTGCAGCTCGCCGACCAGCCGCGAGAACGACTCGGAATGGCGCCCCGATCGGCCACCGGTCTGCATCACGGCGCCGTCGGGGCGGGTCAGTGTGGCCTCGGCGAGCGTGTCGCCCACCGTGGCGTCCCAGGCGGCCCGCAGCGGCTCGGGATCGGCGGCGACCCCGGCGGCCAGCAGCGCCGCCTCGACGTCGTCGTGCTCGAACAGCTCGGCGGTGAACCGCCACAGCTCGTCGACCGCGGCCTGGGTGCGGCGGTGGCTCTCGTCGGTGCCGTCGCCGAGCCGCACGACCCAGCTGCGCGAGTGGCGCAGGTGGTAGGCGGTCTCTTTCACCGACTTGCCGGCCAGGGCGGCCAGGGTGGCATCGGTCGAGGTGGCCATCGCCCGCCACCACGGCACCGCGTAGGCGTCGTGGAGGAACTGGCGCACGATCACCTGGGCGAAGTCGCCGTTGGGCTGTTCGACCAGCAGCGGGTTGAGGAACTGGTGCTGCTCGCGCCAGTACGCGTAGTGGTCCTCGTCGTGACCGTGGCCGTCGACCTCGCCGGCATAGGTGTACAGCGCCCGTGCCTGGCCGATCAGGTCGAGCGCCAGGTTCGACAGCGCCATGTCCTCTTCGATCTCGGGGGCGTGGGTGACCACCTCGAGCAGCCGCTGGGCGAGGATCAACGCCCGGTCGCCGTGGCGCAGCGAGTACGTGACGAGCGGGGTCATCACATGTTGGCGACTTCGTCGGGCAACTCGAAGTCGGTCGGGTGCCGGAACGTCTTGTCGTCGGCCGGGTCGAACAACGCCTCGCGATCGTCGGGATCGGAGGCGGTGACGTCGCACGACCGCACCACCCACAAGCTGACCCCCTCGGAGCGCCGCGTGAACAGGTCGCGGGCGTTCTGCAGGGCGAGCTCGGCATCGGGGGCGTGCACCGTGCCGGCGTGCACGTGGCTGACGCCGCGCCGGGCGCGCACGAACACCTCCCACAGCGGCCAGTCGGCCCGGCCGGTCATGCCGCCGCCCCGGCGTCGCGAGCCGCCTGCTTGTCGGCGTAGGCGGTGGCGGCCTCGCGCACCCAGGCGCCGTCGACGTGGGCGGCGACGCGGGTGCCGAGGCGCTCGCGGTTGCACGGCCCGTCACCTTTCACCACGTCCCAGAAGTGGGCCCAGTCGATCGGCCCGTGCACCCAGTGTTCGCCGTCGAAGTGCAGGTCGGGGTCGGGGATCGTGAGCCCGAGCAGTTCGGCCTGCGGCACCGTCGCGTCGATGAACCGCTGCCGCAGTTCGTCGTTGCCGAAGCGCTTGATGCCCCAGCGCGTGTTCTGGTCGCCGTGCACCGACTCGGCGTCGGGCGGGCCGAACATCATCACCGTCGGCCACCACCAGCGGTCGAGCGCGTCCTGTGCCATCGCCCGCTGGGCGGGGGTGCCAGTGGCGAGGGTGAGCATGATCTGGAACCCCTGCCGCTGGTGGAAGCTCTCCTCCTTGCAGATCCGCACCATCGCCCTCGCGTAGGGCCCGTACGAGCAGCGGCACAGCGGCACCTGGTTCATGATCGCGGCGCCGTCGACCAGCCAGCCGATGGCGCCGATGTCGGCCCAGGTCAAGGTGGGGTAGTTGAAGATCGAGGAGTACTTCTGGCGTCCGGTGTGGAGCCGGTCGAGCAGTTCCTCGCGCGGGGTGCCGAGGGTTTCGGCCGCGCCGTAGAGATAGAGGCCGTGACCGGCTTCGTCTTGCACCTTGGCGGTGAGGATCGCCTTGCGGCGCAGCGACGGGGCGCGGGTCAGCCAGTTCCCCTCGGGCTGCATGCCGATGATCTCGGAGTGGGCGTGCTGGGCGATCTGGCGCACGAGGGTCGAGCGGTACTCGTCGGGCATCCAGTCGCGCGGTTCGATCCGGTCGTCGGCGTCGATCAGGCGGTCGAATCGTTGCTGCGACGCGAGCGGGTCAGCAGGCATGCCTCAAGTATGACACCGAAGCAGCGGCCGCAGCCGGTCGCCGCGACGCCGCGCCTCACAGCGGTGCGGCGGCGACCCGTCCGAACGCGTCGGCGTCGTGCCCCGGCACGATCACCGTGCCGCCGGCGCGCTCGGCGCGCAGCAGGTCGAGCGACGTGCGCTGGGCGGTGAAGTCGTGCCCGAACGGCGGCAGCACCCCGTCGTCGAGGGTCGCCGAGAAGTAGCAGGCGTCGGCGGCCAGGATCACCGGACCGGCCGCGGTGACCACCCGCAACGACTGGTGCCCGCACGTGTGGCCGGGCGTGGGGAGGCACACGACCGACCCGTCGCCGAACAGGTCGTGGGTGCCCTCGACGGTGAGCACGTCGTGGCCGAGGTCGTGCAGCGCGGCGTCGTAGCCGCCGCCGTCGCCCTGGCTGGCCGCCGCCCACTCGTCGCGCTGGACGACGATGCGGGCGTTCGGCAGCTCGCACAGACCGCCGACATGGTCCCAGTGCAGGTGCGACAACACGACCGTGAACGTGCCGAGCGGGTCGACGTCGTGCTCGCCGAGCCGATGGCCGACCGTGCCCCCGACCTCCAGCTCGACCGCGAAGATCTTGGCCAGGTCGCCGAGCGACTCGGGCCCGTGGGCGAGGCCAGGGTGCAACCCGGCGTCGAACACGACGGTGCCGTGCGGGTGGCGCACCAGCCACGACGGCACGGGCAGGCGCAGCTCGTCGCGCGAACCCCCCTGCAGCAGGGTCCGTCGTTGGGTGCGCAGCCAGCCGCAGTCGAGTGCCGTGATCGTCGCGTGCATGTTCCCGTTCTAGCCGATGCCGGCCCGTGTGGTTCCCGGTCGCGGCGCGTGCGACGATGGCGGGCATGACGCTCCTGCCGGCGCTCGACGGCGACCACGACGACCACGCCGACGCCGTGGTCGTCGACGGCCGGTCGTCGTCGTGGTCGCAACTCGCCGCCCGCGCCGATGCCGTGGCGGCCCGCATCGCCGGTGCCCCGGCGGTCGCCGTGTGCGGCGAGGCCTCGTTCGACACGGTCGTGGCCGTGGTCGCCGGCCTGCGAGCGGGCGTGCCGGTGGTGCCGGTGCCCGCCGACGCCGGGCCGATGGAGCGCGACCACATCCTCGCCGACTCGGGCGCCTCGGCGGTGATCGGCGAACCCGACTGGCCGGAGGTCGGCCTGGCGCGGATCCCGGTCCCGGCGGTGGCCGGTTCGCCGCAGGGCTGGTCGCTGGCCGGCCCCGACGACCCGGCCCTGATCATGTACACCAGCGGCACGACGGGTCTGCCGAAAGGCGTCGTGATCTCGCGGCGGGCGATCGCCGCCGGGCTCGACGGCCTCGCCGACGCCTGGGCATGGAACCCCGCCGACACGCTCGCCCACGGGCTGCCGCTGTTCCACGTGCACGGGCTGGTGCTCGGGGTGCTCGGCCCGCTGCGGGTCGGGTCGAAGCTGGTGCACACCGGACGACCCACCCCCGAGCGGTACGCCGCCGCCGGGGCGACGATGTACTTCGGCGTGCCGACCGTGTGGAGCCGGGTCGTCGCCGATCCGCGGGCGGCCGCCGCCCTGTCGGGGGCGCGGCTGCTGGTGTCGGGCAGCGCGGCGCTGCCGGTGCCGGTGTTCGAGCGGTTGCGCGACCTCACCGGGCAGGCACCGGTCGAGCGTTACGGCATGACCGAGACGCTCATCACGCTGTCGACCCGCCACGACGGCGACCGGCGGCCCGGCTCGGTCGGTGTTCCGATCGCCGGCGTGGCGACACGCTTGCGCGACGACCACGGCGGTGAAGTGCCCCGCGACGGCGAGACGATCGGCGGCCTCGAGGTGCGGGGCGCGACCTTGTTCGACGGTTACCTGAACCTGCCCGCCAAGACGGCCGAGTCGATGACCGACGACGGCTGGTTCGTCACCGGCGACGCGGTGACGATCGGCCCGGACGGCTACCACCGCATCGTGGGGCGGGCGTCGATCGACATCATCAAGTCGGGGGGCTACAAGGTGGGCGCCGGCGAGGTCGAGGCGGCGCTGCTGTCGCACCCGTCGGTGGCCGAGGCGGCGGTCGTCGGGGTGCCCGACGACGACCTCGGTGAACGGATCGTGGCCTACGTGGTCGGTACCGACGTGGTGCCCGACGAGCTGATCGGCCACGTCGCGGCGCTGCTGTCGGTGCACAAACGACCGCGCGAGATCCGCACGCTCGACCGGTTGCCGCGCAACGCGATGGGCAAGGTGCAAAAGCAGCAGTTGTGACGCCGGCCGTCCGCGGCGCGGCCGGTCACGGCGCGACGTGGGTCAGGGCTCGACGCGGGTCACGATGAAGTCGGCGAGGTCGACCGAGTGGGTCATCTGCCAGTACTCGAGCAGGCTGAACGGGGTGACCGACACCACCCGGCCGTGCGCGTTGCGGTAATAGGTCGACATGCCGGGATGGCTCCAGATCATCTCGGCGTGCCGTTCGTCGACCTGCCTGACGAACTCGTCGTGGACGCGTTGCTTGGGTTCGATCGACTCGATGCCGCCCTCGATCATCCGCACGATCGCATCGGTGATGAACCGCGCCTGGTTCTCGGCCTGGAAGATCGCGCTCCCGCCGTGGCCGAGCCCGGTGCTGGGCCCCTGCATGAGGAACAGGTTCGGGAACCCCGGCACCGTGATGCCGAGGTGGGCGGTGGCGTCGTCGTCGCCCCACACGTCGTCGAGTCGGATCCCGTCGCGTCCGACGGGGTGCAGGGCCCGCGCCATGTCGGTCATCCGGAACCCGGTCGACAGCACGATCACGTCGGCGTCGATCTCGTCGCCGTCGACGGTGCGCACGCCGCTCGCCGTGATGCGGTCGATCCCGGCCGTGACGAGCGACACGTCGGGCCGGCGCAGGGTGCGGTACCACCCGTTGTCGAGCAGGATCCGTTTGCCGTAGGGCGGATAGGTGGGGGTGCAGGCGGCGATCAGGTCGGTGCGGTCGCCCAGTTCGGCGACGAGGTGGTCGACCATCTCCTGGCGATGGCGATCGTTGACCCGGTTGATCGACCGCTCGGGGTGTGGCCAGTCGGGGTCGCGCCGGAGGAACGGCAGCAGGCCGTCGCCGTAGCGCCACAACATGGTGAACCGGAACCACTCGGCGTAGTACGGCACGTTCGCCAACAGCCACTGGGCCCGGTCGCTGATCGTCTCGTGCAGGCGGGGGATCGGGCGGGCCCACTGCGGGGTGCGCTGGAAGATCGACAGGTGGGCGGCCCGGCCGGCGACCGCCGGCACGATCTGCATGGCCGACGCCCCGGTGCCGATGATCGCGACCCGCCGGCCGGTCACGTCGAGTTCGGCCGGCCAGCGACTGGTGTGGAACATCGGCCCGTCGAAGTCGGCCATCCCGGCGATCTCGGGTATCGCCGGGATCCCGAACTGGCCGATCGCCACCACGAGGTCGGTGCCGGTGAACATCTGAGGGCCGTCGGCGGTCGCCACCGACACGTCCCACGCCTGGGTGTCGTCGTTCCAGCCGACGGCGGTGACCTCGGTGTCGAAGTTGATGTGTTCGCGCAGACCGAACTCGTCGGCGCAGGCGCACAGGTAGTCGAGCAGCTCCGGTTGCGGCGAGAAGTTGCGGCTCCAGCGGTGCCGGTGGCCCAGCGAGTACGAGTAGGCGTGGTTGGGCGTGTCGACCCCGCACCCCGGGTAGATGTTGTCGCGCCAGGTGCCCCCGACCTCGCCGGCGCGTTCGAGGATCGTGAACGGCACACCGAGCCGTCGCAGGCGGGCCCCGACGATCAGGCCGCTGGCGCCGGCGCCGACGACGATCACGTACCGCTCGGCCGGGGTGCCCTGGTGGCCGTCGCTCCACGACACGTCACGGTCGACGAAGCCGAGGTCTTCGCGCATCATCGGGGCGTAGGCGGGGTCGATCTGCTCGGACATGCACCAGCGCATCATGTCGAGCATCAGCTCGTCGCCCGGGTCGCCGACCGCGATCTCGACCCGGGCGGCGGTGAGCGCCGCCACGGCGGCGGCCCGGATCTCGGCCGCCGCGGCGGGCGGGATGCCGGCGTGCTCGTCGGCGATCAACTGCACGTCGCGGCGCGGGCGATAGGGCTCGGCGAGCCAGCGACGATCGTTGGTGAGATGGACGAGACACATCAGCAGCACCCTCAGGTCGGCGTCCGCGAGCGCGTCGACGAGCACCTCGCGGTCGAGCGACACGGCGCGTGGTGACGACTTCATCCCACGGTCACAGTAGGTCGTCGGGCCGGGGCCGGATTCACGCCGGCGGGGCGACGGCGCCGGAGCGCTCGGTGTGCCGCTGCGGCGAAGGGTCCGGCGCACCGTCGGGACGGTACGGTGGGCCCGGTGAGGGTGTGCGTGGTCGGCGCCGGATCGCTGGGCTCGGCGGTGGGCGGCACGCTCGCCGCGGCGGGCGAGGACGTCGTGCTCGTGACGCGCGACACGGCGCACGTCGCGGCGATCGGGCTCCACGGGCTGGTGCTCGACGACGGCATCACCACCCGCACGGTCGCGGTGCGGGCGGCGACCGGCTACGAGGGGCTCGACGTCGTCGATCTCGCGATCGTGCTCGTCAAGTCGTTCGACACCGGCCCGGCGATCGCCGCCGCGGCGCCGGTGATCGGCCCGGCGACGCTCGTGCTGACGCTGCAGAACGGGGTCGGCTGCGAGGAGATCGTCGCGGCGGCCGTCGGGCGAGAGCGGGTGATCGCCGGCCGTACGTTCGTCGGGGGACGGATCACCGCCCCGGGCGTCGTCGAGTACGGCGTGGTGGGTCGGCGTACGACGATCGGTGAACTCGACGGCGCCGTCACCGACCGCGTCAGTGCGATCGCGGAGGTGTTCCGGGCGGCCGGGATGGACGTCGACGTCAGCCGCGACATCGTGGCCACGATGTGGGAGAAGCTGTTCGTCAACGTGGCGACGGGGGCCTGGAGCGCGCTCACCGGCCTGCCCTACGGCGAGCTGTCGGTCGACCCCGACATCGAGCCGATGGCGATCGCGACGGTCGCCGAGGCGATCGCCGTCGCCCGCGGTCTCGGCATCGCGGTGACGACCACCGACCCGGCGATCCCGTGGCGACGGGCGTGGGAAGGGCTGCCCCACGGGTTCAAGGCGTCGATGCTGCAGAGCGTCGAGAAAGGCGGCCGCACCGAGGTCGACGTGATCCACGGCGCCGTCTGCCGGGGAGGCCGCGCGGCGTCGGTGCCGACCCCGATCAACGACACGTTGCTGGCCGCCGTGAAAGGCCTCGAACGACGTCTGCGCCTGGCAGCCGCCGGCGGCCCGTCAGCGGGGTCCGGCGAACGCTGACCTCAGCGCGGCGGCGAGGTCGTCGTGGGCCTGGTCGGCCCGCGCCATCGCATGCCACCTCGTCATGAATCCGTGTACGACACCGGGGTAGCGCACCAGGTCGCACGCCACACCGGCGGCCGCCAGCCGCTGGGCGTACCGCTCGCCCTCGTCGCGCAACGGGTCGTACTCGGCGGTCTGCACGAACGCCGGCGCCAGCCCGGCCAGATCGGTCGCCCGGGCCGGCACGGCGCGCGGGTCGCCGCGGTGGGCGGGGGGCACGAACCGATCCCAGAACCACTCCATGTCGGCCGCGGTGAGGAAGTAGCCGGCCCGGTTCTCGTCCATCGACGGGTAGTCGTGCTGTCGGTCGTCGATGCACGGGTACATCAGCGCCTGCAGCACCAGGGCGAGCCCTTCGTCGCGGGCGCGCAGCGCAACCCCGGCCGCCAGGTTGCCGCCGGCGCTGTCGCCGCAGACCGCGACCCGTGACCGGTCGCCGCCCCACGTGTCGCCGTTGGCCGTCAGCCAGGCGGTCGCCGCGAAACAGTCGTCGTGTGGGGCCGGGAAGGGTGCCTCGGGGGCGACGCGGTAGTCGACCGACACCACCAGTGCCCCCGACCTGATGGCGATGCGCCGGGCGATCGCGTCGTGGCCGTCGACGCTCGACAGCACCCAGCCGCCACCGTGGAAGAACGCCACGATCGGCGGTCGGTCGGCCGCGCCGTCGGCATACAGCCGCACGGGGATCGGTCCGGCCGGCCCGGGAATCGTGCGGTCCTCGACCCGGGCCACGGGTTCGGGTGGCGGTTTCACGGCGCCGTCGTAGTTGGCGCGGGCCTGCGCGACGGTGCCCTCCGACATCGCCGGAGCCCCCGAGTCGGCCAGCAGCTCCAGCAGTTGGGCGGTGTCGTCGTCGAGCGGCACACCCGAAGTGTGGCACCGATGCCGGGGCGTCGGCGGGTCGCGCCCGGCGACATGTGGGTCCGCGAGACTGCACGGGTGCAGATCGTGATCGGCGACGACGGGCTGGCCCGCTGCGGATGGGGGGCGTCGACGCCCGACTACGCGGCGTACCACGACACCGAATGGGGGTTCGGGGTCACCGACGACACCCGCCTGTTCGAGAAGCTCTGCCTGGAAGGCTTCCAGGCCGGTCTGTCGTGGCTGACGATCCTGCGCAAGCGCGACAACTTCCGCGCCGCGTTCGCCGGGTTCGATCTCGACACCGTCGCCGGGTTCGATGAGCGCGACGTCGCGCGCCTGCTCGCCGACGCCGGCATCGTGCGGCACCAGGGCAAGATCCGTTCGACCATCAACAACGCCGCCCGGGCGATCGAGTTGATCGACCAGCACGGCTCGATCGCCGCGTTCTTCTGGCCGCATGCCACGTTCGGCGATCCGCCGGCGAGCGGGATCCCGGCGGTGACCGACGCGTCCACGCTGCTGTCGCGGCAGCTCAAGCGGATGGGTTGGTCGTTCGTCGGCCCGACCACGATGTACGCCTTCATGCAGGCGATGGGGCTGGTCAACGACCATCTCGCCGGCTGCCACTGCCGGGAGGCGGCCGAACGGGCCCGCCGTGGCGCAGCGCGCTCGGTGCTCGGATGAGCCGTGCCGACGCCGCCTACCGCCGGCGCTACGTCGACGGTCTGGCGGCGCTGTGGGGGGTCCCGGCCGCCCGGCTCGGCGTGACCGGCTCGTCGGTCGCTCCGGTCGCCGCTCGGCGCGGACAGCGGCTCGTCAGCCTCTACCGGGTCGGACCCCACTCGGTGCTGGTGACCGACCCCGACCTGAGCGACCGCTTCGACAGCTGGCACGGCCGCCCGGGTGTCGTCGCGTTCGGGGAGTTCGAGGCGTGGGCGTCGGCGCGCGGTGCGACCCGGTTGGGGAGGGGGTTCGACCACGTCCCGGCGACCGGTTGGAGCGCCCCCGAGCGGCCGGCGGCCGTGGTCGACCTCGACGGATCGGCCCCCGCCACGATCGGCCTGGTCGGCGCGCTGCTCGAGGACTGCCCGCCCGCCGACCGCGACGAGGCCGAGTTCGACCTCGCGGCGCTCGATCCGGTGCTGGTCGGATGGGTCGCCGGCGGCCGGCTGACGGCGTTGGCCGGCGGGCGGCCCGAACCGGCGCGGCCGGGCTGCCACGACATCGGGGTGATCGTGCATCCGGCGGGCCGACGCCGTGGGCGCGCGCAGGCGGTCGTCGCGGCGGTCACCGAGCGCTTGGTGGCGGCGGGGGAGTTGCCGCTCTACCGCTACGGCGCCACCAATGTCGGCAGCGGTCGGCTGTGCAGCGCGGTCGGGTTCGAGATGGTCGCCGAACTCGAGGCGTTCGAGTGGCCAGCCCCGGGTGGCACCGACGGCTGACGCGGCCGTGCGAGCCTCGACCTCGAGTCGAGGTCGAGGTTCGGTTCAGCGGGACTGGATCTCGCGGACCATCTCGGCGAGCAGCACCTCGTCATCGGGGTTGTCGACGGGGATCGAGAACTCGACCCGGTCGCAGAGGCCCTCGTAGCGGGAGGCGACGGCGTCGGCCAGCGTGTCGTAGGGGGCGACGACGGCGATCTCGTGCACCATCTCGTCGGTCACGTGTCGTTCCATCTCGTCCCAGCGCTGCTGGCGCGACAGTGCCGACAGGTGCTCGCCGATGTCGCCCCAGCCGTGCAGGTCGAACACCGCCCGGTAGGTGCGGGTCGAGGCGTAGAACGAGATCCGCGAACGAACGGCGCTGACCCGCTCGGCGAGTTCGCCCTCGGTGCGGGCGGTGACGATCAGGGGCGAGGCGACCATCCCGATCGCGCTGGGGGCGCGGCCGGCCTCGGCGGCGCCCTGGGCGACGGCGGGCACCAGCACCTCGCCGATGTACCTGCGGGTGCAGATCGGGTGCGGGCGCACGGCGTCGGCGTGGCGGCCCGACACCCGCGCCATGTGGGCGTTGACCGCCGCCAGGTGGATCGGCGGGAAGGGATGATCGATCGGGCCGGGGTCGAACAGCGGGTTCATCAGCGTGAGGTCGTAGTGGTCGCTGTGATGGTCGAGCGGGGTGCGCTCCTGCCAGCAGGTCCACACGGCGCGCACGGCCCGCACGTAGTCCTCGATCCAGGGGCCCGGTGCGCTCCACGGCACGCCGTAGCGCCGCTCGATGTGACCCTTCACCTGGGTGCCGAGCCCGAGCCGGAACCGGCCGCGGCTCGCCCGCTGCAGCGTCCAGGCGGTCAGCGCGGTCACCGTCGGCGAGCGCGGGAAGGCGATCGCCACCGCCGTGGTCAGATCGATCCGGTCGGTGGTGGTCGCCGCCATCGCCATCACCACGAACGGGTCCTCCTTGGTCTCGGTCAGCACGAGTCCGTCGAGGCCGAGCCGCTCGACGAGTTCGGCGTCCTGGTGGACGCGAGCCACGTCGACGGGGCGCTCGGTGTCGCGGATGCCCGGGTCGACCTTGCCGAGCGGGAGGTGGGTCTCGACCTGCATGTGGCCGACCGTAACGTCGACGCTCGGCCCGGATACCAGTGGACCGGCACGGGCCGGGTGTCGATGGCGGCCACCATCCGCACGATCGTCGTCTGTCCCAGGTCGAACGAGCACTCTGCCCGGTCGTGAGGCGGCGAATTTCACGGATGGTGGCCAAGCCACCACACTCTGACCACGGAACGTGTTCAGAACTGCCCTCATGTTGGCGCAGCGTGGCCGGGAATGCAAGTGGATGACGCCCCACGACGCGTCGATGGCACGGTGCCGCCGGGCGGTGCCGTAATGTCGGCACGGTGCGCGCCGCGGTGATGACCGACTGGGAGCTGCGGGTCGACGACCTCGCCGACCCGGTCGCCGGCCCCGGGCAGGTGCTCACCAGGGTGCTGGCATGCGGCATCTGCGGCAGCGACCTCCACATGCTGCGCCACGGGCGCGAGCTGCGGGCGCTGATGGACCGCATCGACGACGGCTCGCCCGACGACCCGGCGCGGGTGATCTCGTTCGAGCCGACCCGCGACTGCGTGATGGGCCACGAATTCTGCTGCGAGGTGGTCGAACTCGGCCAGGGCGTCACCGACCTGGCGGTCGGCGATCGCGTCGTCAGCGTGCCCGCCGCGTTCGACGCCGGCGGGGCCCACGCCCTCGGCTACTCCAACCGCTACCCGGGCGGCTACGGCGAGCTGATGGTGCTCGAGTCGCAGCTCGCGATCCGGGTGCCCGACGACGTCACCTCGCAGATCGCCGCCCTCACCGAGCCGCTGGCGGTGGGTGTGCATGCCGTCAACATGTCGCGCATCGTCCCCGGTGACGCGGCGATCGTGCTGGGTCTCGGCCCGGTCGGCCTGGCGTGCGTCGCCGAGCTGAAGCGGCGCGGGATCGGGCCGGTGGTCGGCGCCGACTTCTCGGCGACGCGGCGTGCCCTCGCCGCCCACTTCTGGTGCGACGAGGTGGTCGA
>DATCZG010000034.1:0-68261 GCA_036526035.1 Ilumatobacter sp.
AGAACCCACGCCGGAGTTGGTCGTTGATGGCGTCGGCCAGCTCTCCCACCGTGTAGGTGGGATTGGTCGGGTCGTCGTGCGGCTCGTCGTCGAAGTCGAACGCGGATTGACTCACAGCGACTGATTCTGCCCGATCAGTGATCGGTTCGTGGTTTCGGTGATCGACGACCGGGCCGGGTCACCGGACCGTTCAGGCCCCCAGCCGCCGGACGTTGGGTGGGGTGACGTCGGTGTCGGCCTCGTCGAGCATCGGGAACAACTCCCCGTCGATCGGCAGGTTGCGCTCGCGACGCACCGCTTCGAGTTGTTGCAGCGGCTTCTCCAACTGCCGCTTGCGGGTGCCGACCAGTTCGTCGAACTGACGGTCGAGCTGATCGAACTTGATCTTGACCTTGTCGAGCTGCTCGGAGTACTTCTGCCACTGGTTGCCGAAGCTGCCGATCAGCGTCAGGATCTGGTCGCTGGTCTGCTCGACCACGAAGTTGTCGTACGCCTGGCGGATCACACCGAGGAAAGCGAACAGGGTGAGCGGCGAGCACATCACGACGCGTTGGGTCATCGCCTCGTCGATCAAGCCGGGATCGCCCTCGTGGATGAACCCGGTGAGCTGCTCGTTGGGGAGGAACAACAGCACGTAGTCGACCGATTTGCGGGCCGACTCGCGGGCGTAGTCACGCTTGGAGAGCTCTTTCACTCGGGCCCGGACGTCACGCAAGAACGCCGCCCGGTGGGCCTGACGCTCGGCATCGGTGTCGGCATCGAGGTAGCGCAGGTAGCCGGCCATCGGGAACTTGACATCCATGTACAGCTCGTGGCCCTTGGGCAGCGGGAAGGTGAAGTCGGGGCGGCCGCTGGCGCCGTCGATCTGGGTCTGCTTGACGTAGTTGACGTTCTCGACGAACCCGGCGAGCCGCAGGACGTCTTCGGCCATCCGTTCGCCCCACTGGCCGCGGGCCGTGGGGCTGACCATCGCCTCGCGCAGGGCGCGGGCCGATTCGGAGAGGGTCTGGGTGATCTCGGCGTGGCTGCGCAGCGATTGATCGACCTGACCGAACCGCTGGGCGCTGGTGGTGGCGAGTTCGCCGACCACCGTGCCCAGCTTGGTGAGCTCGGCGCGCATCTCGGCGTGAACCTGGTCGAGGCGCGAGTCGATGAGGTCTTTCTTGGCGGCGAGCTCGGCGACCGTCGCCGACTGGGCCTGCTGGGCGGCGGCCCCGAGTTGCTCGCGGTGGAGCACCGCCGATTGCGTGAGGGCGGCCGTCACCGCGGCATCGCGTTCGGCGGTGGTGTGCGACCGCATCTCGGCCAGCGCCTGCATGATCGCGGCCTGGACGGCGGCGTCGACCGCCCCTTCGGGCGGTACCCCCGGCGAGTACCGGCGCCGGGTCACCGCGGCCGTCACCGCCGCGGCACCCGCCGCGGCGACCACCACCACGACCATCACCAACACGATCGACGAGCTGTCCATACCACCCATCTTGGCGAAGGGGTGTCACACCGTTCGCGGACCCTCGGGGCGTCGAGCGGGCCGCACCGCCGGCGGCCGAGCCGGCTCAGCGCTCGGGGAACACGAAGCAGCGCTCGGCCAGCGTGCCGAGGGCGTAGGTCTGGTAGTCGATCCCGAAGTCGGAGTAGATCACGCGGCAGCGGTCGCTCCACGACAGCGCGTCGGGCGCCGAGATGCGGTGGACGACCTGCATCACGCCGCCCTCGTAGACCCGGTACTCGGCCCAGGTGCCCGGGAAGTCCTTGACGCAGCCGATCTCGATCGACGGCACGCCGCTGCGGACCATCGAGCGCACCCGGTGGCGATGGGTGTGTCCGGCGGTGTAGCCGATCACACCGCGGTGGCGCACGCACAGCTCGTCGAGGGCGTCGCTCGAGTCGGGGTGCAGGCCGAAGTAGTCGGCGCTGCGCTGCGAACCCGGCCCGGTGGGCACCCACTGTTGATGGTGCCCCATCAACAGCACCCGGGCGTCGGTGGCACCGAGTCGTTCGTCGATCTCGGCGAGCTGGGCGCGGCGCAAGGCACCCGTCGTGCGGAGCGGGATCGTCGTGTCGAGCAGGCCGACCGTGATCCCCGGCAGCTCGATCCACCGGTCGCCGGCATAGCGGTGCTGCCCGCGGTACGCGTCGTGGTTGCCGCGCACGACGTGCAGCCGGTCGCCGAACGACGGACGCCAGCACGCCTCGAACGCCGCCCACTCCTCGTCGTGGCCGTCGGCCGAGAGGTCGCCCTTCACCAGCACCGCCGCCGGGTCGAGCGCCGCGATCTCGTCCACCGCCGCCCGGTTCATCACCTCGGGGTAGGGCGGCTCACCCGGCGCCGAGCGCAGGATCGGGCCGTCGGGCCGCTGGTCGATCACACCGCATTCGGTCTCGCCGAAGTGCACGTCGTTGACGGTGGCGAACCGCACCAGCAGTTCACCGCCCGGGCGGTCGAGCGTGCGGCCGGCGATGCCGTGCAACTCGAACCGCGACCCGGGGGCCAACCCCTCGTGGCGGTGGGTGACGACGCCGTCGTGGAACACCGCCAGGTCGTCGGCGACGGTGGTGAGCTCGATCATCGCGGCCCGCCGACCGGCTCGTTCATCGCCAGGGGCGGTCGGACCGGTCGCGCTGCCACCACCGGCCGCTGAAGCGCCAGGCGAGGGTGCGCTCGCGCTCGGCGGGTGCGGCGGGTGCGGGCTGCGGCCACGAGGCCTGCAGCGCCGCCACGATCGCGGCCGCCTCGGCGTCGGTGGGCGTGGGTCGGATCGACACGCTGGGCTCGTGAGCGCTCACGGGGCGCAGCGTAGTGGGCGCCGTCCGGGCCACGCCGAGCCGCGGTTCAGGACCGCACGGCCCGGGTGCGCACGATCATGTCGTGGAAGGTGCGGTTCTCCGAGTCCCACAGCGGCCACAGGAACCCGAGATAACAGGGCAGCCCGCTCAGGATCGACGCGAAGTAGCGGCCCACCGCCCGGCCGGTGCCGATCGGCTGGCCGGTGCGCTCGTCGACGATCCGGTAGCCGGCCGCCTGGCGGCCCCAGGTGGCGCCCCGGCCGAGCATCCGGCAGTAGATCACGACGTAGGCGACGAACCCGGCGATGGTCAACAGCGGACCGAGCGACGTCCCGGCATCGGAGTCGCCCCCGGCGACGATCGTGCCGGGCAGCAAGAAGACCCATGCGATCAAGGCGTCGATGATCGCCGCCCCGACCCGTCGCCACCAGCCGGCATAGGTCGGGTGCTGCTGGTACACGGGTGCCGCACCGTACGGCGGCGGGCCGCCGTAGCCCGGAGGCGGCGGCGGAGGCGGCGCGCCCCCACCGGGCGGCGGAGGCGGAGGCGGCGGCTGGTTCGTCACCCCACCAGTGTGTCAGGAACCGGCGCGCGACCCGTCGACCCTCGTCGAGCGGGGCTCACAGCGGCACGTTGCCGTGCTTGCGCTGGGGCAGTTCCTCGCGCTTGGTGCGCAGCATCCGGAACCCGGCCACCACCTTGCGGCGGGTCTCGGCGGGATCGATCACGTCGTCGATGAACCCCCGCTCGGCGGCGGCGTAGGGGTTGGCGTAGCGCTCGGTGTACTCGTCGACCAGTTCGGCCCGGCGGGCGGCCGGGTCGGCGGCCTGCTGCAGTTCGCGGCGGTACACGATCTCGACCGCGCCCTGCGGGCCCATCACGGCCAGCTCGGCCGACGGCCAGGCGAACGCCAGGTCGGAGCCGATCGACTTCGAGTCCATCACGACGTACGCGCCGCCGTAGGCCTTGCGGGTGATGATCGAGATGCGCGGCACCGACGCCTCGCAATAGGCGTAGAGCAATTTGGCGCCGTGGCGGATGATGCCGCCGTACTCCTGATCGACCCCGGGCAGGAAGCCGGGCACGTCGACGAAGGTGAGCAGCGGGATGTTGAACGCGTCGCACGTGCGCACGAAGCGGGCGGCCTTCTCGCTCGACTCGATGTCGAGCACGCCGGCGAGCACCATCGGCTGGTTGCCGACCACGCCGACCGGGCGCCCCTCGATGCGGGCGAAGCCGCACAGGATCGACTTGGCGAAATGCGGGAAGTACTCGAAGAACTCGCCGTCGTCGACCACCGCCTTGATCACCTTGTGCATGTCGTAGGGCAGGTTCGGGCTGTCGGGCAGCAGGTCGTCGAGCTCGGGGCAGAACCGTTCGGGGTCGTCGCCGCTGTCGTCGACCGGTGGCTGCTCGAGGTTGTTCGCCGGCAGGAAGCCCAGCAGGAACCGCACGTCGTCGAGGCACGCCTGCTCGTCATCGGCGACGAACGTGCAGACACCCGACTTGGAGGCGTGCGACATCGCCCCGCCGAGCTCCTCGAGGGTGACCTCCTCGCCGGTGACGGTCTTGACGACGTCGGGGCCGGTGATGAACATGTGCGACGCCTCGCGCACCATGAAGATGAAGTCGGTCATCGCCGGCGAGTAGACGGCGCCACCGGCGCACGGCCCGAGGATCACCGAGATCTGCGGCACCACACCCGACGACTGCACGTTGCGCCGGAAGATCCCGCCGTAGCTGGCGAGGCTGACGACGCCCTCTTGGATGCGGGCACCGGCGCCGTCGTTCAGCCCGATCACCGGCGCGCCGGTCTTGAGGGCCAGATCCATCATCTTGTGGATCTTCTCGGCGAACACCTCCCCGAGCGCACCGCCGAACACGGTGAAGTCCTGGCTGAACACGAACACCTTGCGACCGTCGACGGTGCCCCAGCCGGTGATGACACCGTCGGTGTAGGGGCGTTCGTCGAGCCCGGCGTCGTGGGCACGATGGCGGGCCAGCATGTCGAGCTCGTGGAAACTGCCCGCGTCGAGCAGGTACTCGATGCGCTCGCGAGCCAGCATCTTGCCCTTGGCGTGCTGACGCTCGACCGAGCGCGGCGATCCGGCGTGCACGGCGGCTTCGCGCCGTGCCTGCAGATCCTCGATCTTGTCCCGCATCGACGTCACGGCAGGCACGCTACAACGCCGGGACGGGTACCACGAAGAGCCGGGCGGCGCCGCGGCGCCGTCACCGGATCGACAGGCGGCGGGCGGCCTCGACGATGTCGTCGAGGCCGACGAGCACCAAGTGGGCGGCGGCACCGAGCGGGACGAACGAGTCGCGGGCCGCGACCCGTTCGATCGCCCCCGAGAAACCGCGTTCGACGAGGCCGGTCACCACACCCTCGCCGACACCGCCGCCATGGCGGGTCTCGTCGACGACGAGCACCCGGCCGAGTTCGTCGGCGTGGGCGAGCACCTGGTCGATCGGCAGCGGCGCCAACCAGCGCAGGTCGAACACCCGGCACGAGATGCCCTCGGTGGCGAGCCGGCGGGCGGCCTGCAACGCCATCGCGAGACCGTTCGCCCACGACACGACCAGCACGTCGTCGCCGTCGCGCACCAGGCGCCCCTCGCCGATCGGCACGTGCCCGTCGCGCCAGCGTTCGGGCGGGTCGTAGGGGGCGGTCCACACGCCGTCGCCGGGCTCGAACAGGTCGCGGGTGTGGTACAGCGCGATCGGCTCGACGAACGCGCACACGGTGCCGTCGCCGAGCGCCGCCGCGACACAGGTGCGCAGCATCGCCGCGGCGTCCGACGGATGACCGGGGCTGGCGATCACCAGGCCGGGGATGTCGCGCAGCACGGCGACGGAGTTGTCGTTGTGGAAGTGGCCGCCGAAGCCCTTCTGGTAGGCGTACCCGGCGATCCGCACCACCAGCGGGTTGCGGTACTGCCCGTTGGAGAAGAACGACAGGCTGGCCGCCTCGCCACGCAACTGGTCCTCGGCGTTGTGCAGGTAGGCGAGGTACTGGATCTCGGGGATCGGCAGCAGCCCCGAGACGGCGGCGCCGAGCGCCAGCCCGAGGATCGACTGCTCGTCGAGCAACGAGTCGAACACCCGGGCGGCACCGAACTTCTTGCGCAGGCCGCGGGTGACCCCGTACACGCCGCCCTTCACGGCGACGTCCTCGCCGAACACGAGCGCGTTCGGGGTCGCCGCCATGACGTCGACGAGGGCACGGTTGATCGTCTCGGCGAGCGTGAGCGGGCCCTCGCGCTCGGGCAGGGCGCCGTCGAACGCCACCTCGCGGTTGGCCGGCAGGCCGGGGTACGAGGCGATCGCGGCGACCGTGCCGGACCGGCGCGGCGACAGCGGCCGCATCACCTCCTCCGCGGTGTCGAAGGTCGCCTCGCCGACCAGGCCGAGCGCCAGCTCTCGCACCGCGGCCCGGATCGCGAGGTACCGGGCGACCAGCTCGTCGCCGCTGGCGGCCCTCGCCGCGACCAGCGCCCGCGCCGTGCCCAGGATCGGGTCGCGCTGGTGGTCGGCCCGGATCGCGGCCGCCGACCGGTAGCCCGATTCGACGTCGGTGCCGGCGTGCCCCATGAAACGCACCGTGCGCAGGTGCAGGAACGCCGGGGACGCGCCGGCGCGCACCTCGGCCGCCAACTCGCTCGTCGCCCGGTGCACGGCGACCGGGTCGGCGCCGTCGACCTGGTGGTAACGCAGCCCGGGCCGGTGGGCGAACGAGGCCTCGATCCACCCGCTCGGCGTCGGCACGCTGATGCCGAGACCGTTGTCCTCGCACACCAGCAGCAGCGGCACCGGCAGGCCGCCGTGCGCCGTGTAGCAGGCGGCGTTGATCGCCCCCTGGGCGGTCGAGTGGTTGGCGCTCGCGTCACCGAACGAGCAGACCGCGAGGGCGTCGTCGGGCCACGGCGACGCAACCCCCAACCGCCGCGCCCGACCGATCGCGAACGCGACCCCGAGGGCGCGCGGCAGGTGCGAGGCGATCGTGGAGGTCTGCGGGATGATGCTCAGGGCGTGATGCCCGAACACCTTGTGGCGCCCACCGGCGATCGGCTCCTCGGTGAGCGCCAGCATCCCCGCCAGCACGTCACGCACCGGATCGTGGCCGGGCAGCTGATCGGCACGGGCGCAGTAGAAGCCGCCCGAGCGGTAGTGCAGCAGCGCCGGGTCGGTGACCCGCAAGGCGGTGGCGACGGCGGCATTGCCCTCGTGCCCGGCCGAACCGATCGTGTAGTACCCGTGCCCTTGGGCGCGCAGCCAGCGCGCCGTGTGGTCGAGCACCCGGCTGCGCACCTGGGCGGTGAAGATCGTCGCCAGCGGCACCGCGTCGGAGCCGGACCCGGCCGATGTGGTGGGCTCGGTGCCCAGCGCACCCAGCGCCGCCAGCAGCGATCGCTCGAGGTCGTGGAGATCATCGGGCAGCGGCGAGGCGGGCACGACCCGCATGGTACGCGTCCGCCGCGGCGCGCCCCGCTCCACCCGGCCGCGCCGACCGCGACGCCCGGGGAAGCGACACTGAGGACGCGACGATCCGGCACGGCTAGAGTCGCCCGCCAGGGGGGCACCATGGCGAGCAGGGTCGAAACGGTCACGGTGATGTTCACCGACGTCGTCGGCTCGACCGAGCTGCGCAGCCGGGTCGGCGAGGACGAGGCCGAGCGGTTGCGCCTGGCGCACGACGCGATCCTGGGCGGCGCCGTCGACGACCACGGCGGCACCGTGGTGAAGCATCTCGGGGACGGCGCGATGGCGACGTTCCCCGGTGCGGCGGGCGCGATCGCCGCCGCGGTGGCGATCCAGCAGGGTCTCGAGCGGTTCAACCGCGACGCCCGCCGCGACGACCTGCGGGTCCGGATCGGCATCTCGGCCGGCGACGTCTCGGTCGAAGGCGACGACTACTTCGGGCTCCCGGTGGTCGAGGCGCAACGGCTCGAGGCGTCGGCGGCGCCGTCGACCATCCGGTGCTCGGACCTGGTCAAACAGTTGAGCCGGGGCCGCGGCGACCACGAGTTCGAGGCGCTCGGGCCGCTCGAACTCAAGGGCCTCGCCGAGCCGCTGCAGGCGTTCGAGGTCCGCTGGGCCCCGCTCGCCGACCCGGCCCCCGGCACCGCCGGCGAGCTGCCCCCGGTGCTCACGTTGGCGGGCGGCATGCCGTTCTCGGGCCGTGCCGAGGCGCTCGGTGAGCTGCTCGACCTCGCCAAGGGGTGCTCCCGGGACGGTTTCGCGACGGCCCTCGTCGCCGGCGAGCCGGGGATCGGCAAGACGCGGCTCGCCCACGAACTCGCGCTGCGGCTGGTCGCCGACGGCGGCCGGGTGATCGCCGGCCGCTGCGACGAGGACATCGCCGTTCCCTACCAGGCGGTGCGGACGGCGCTCGACTGGCACATCGGCCAGCTCGACGGTGCCGGAGCCGGCGCGCTCGGGGTCTTCCCCGGCGACCTCGTGCGGCTGGTCCCCGACCTCGCCGAGCGGGTCGGCCCGCTCCCCGAGCCGCTCAAGGCCGACCCCGAGGCCGAGCGGTACCGGCTGCTGCAGGCCGTCGAGTCGTGGCTGCGCACCACCGCCCAGCGCAGCCCGACCCTGCTGGTGCTCGACGACCTCCACTGGGCCGACAAGGCGACGCTGGTGCTGTTGCAGCACCTGATCCGTGCCGCCCCGCCCGGCCTGATGATCGTGTGCACCTACCGCGACACCGACGTCGACCGCTCCCATCCGCTGGCGTCGGTGCTGGCCGATCTGCGACGCCTGCCGAAGGTCGAGCGGATCGCCCTCGGCGGGCTGCCGATCGACGAGATCCGCGAGTTCCTCGAGCGCGCCGGGGGCTGGTCGCTCGACGCGGCGGGTGAGGCGTTCGCCCAGATGGTCGCCCGCGAGACGGCCGGCAACCCGTTCTTCGTGAGCGAACTGCTGCGCCACTTCACCGAAACCGGCATGATCGTGCGCGACGGCGGGCGGTGGACGAGCGAGTTCGACGCCGGCTCGTCGCACGTGCCCGAAGGGATCCGCGAGGTGGTGGGCCGCCGGCTCGGCCGGCTCGGCGACGAGGTCGAAGACCTGCTCAGGGCGGCATCGGTGATCGGCTACGAGTTCGGGATCGACCTGCTGGCGGCCGTCATGGACCGCTCGGTCGACGAGGTGATCGATGCGCTCGACGTGGCGGTGGCCGCCAACCTCGTCGTCGAGGTCGGCGTCGACCGGTTCCGGTTCTCGCACGCCCTGGTGCGCGAGACGCTGCACGACGAGCTCTCCTCGACCCGGCGGGCACGGCAGCACCGCAAGGTCGCGGTGGCGATCGAGGCCCTCCACGAGCGCGACCTCACCGCGGTCGTCGCCGAGCTCGCCACCCACTGGCGCGAGGCGACGGTCGGCGGCGATCCGACGCGGGCGATCGAGCTCGCCGTCGAGGCCGGCGAGCAAGCCCTGGTGGCCTCGGCCCCCGACACCGCCGCCAACTGGTTCGCCGGGGCGATCGACATGATGGAGGACGACCCGACGTTCGCGGCGGCACAACGCCGGACGATGGTGCGACTCGCCACGGCGCAGATCCTGGCCGGCGACGTGCGCCATCGTTCGACCGGCAGGATGGTTGCCGCGATGGCGCTCGAGGCGGGCGACACCGAGGTCGCCGTCGCTGCGCTCACCCTGCACTGGCGCACCAGCTACAGCGAGTTCGAGGAGACCGATGCGGTCAAGATCGACCAACTCCGCACGGCGCTGCGCGATCTCGACCTCGACGACTACCAGCGTGCCGACCTGACCGGCGAGTTGGCGACCGAACTGATCTTCGAACGCGACATCGACGGCCGGCGACAGGCGCTTTCCGACTACAACGCCCTGACCGACGGGCTGACCCCGCACCAGCAGGCGCAACTGCTGGCGTCGGGCTTCGGGCGGTTCTCGGCGATCTGGGGTTCCGACAGCCACTACGCCGACCAGGACTACCGAGCGGCGCTCGGGATCTTCGGGTCTGCGGTACCCCATCAGGTGATCTTTCTGGAGATGTGGTCGCTGCTGGTGCAGGGCGACCGGGCCGGGCTCGACCGGGCGTTGCAGCGCTGGCTGCCGGTGATCGACGCCCAGGAACCGTTCTTCCGTTCGCAGTGCGTCGTGTGGCGGGTGCCGCTGCTCGTGATGGAGGGCGACCTCGTCGGCGCCGGCCGCCTCGCCGACGAGTTGCTGGCGTCGATGCGCGAGCTCCAGATCCCCGAGCGCAGCGCCTACCGCGCCACCACCGTGCTGGCGATCGGGCGCGAGACCGGCGATCTCGAACGCCTGCTCCCGCTGTGGGCCCGGTCGGCGGCGAGCGCCCACCCCTCGAGCCCGTCGGCGGCGGCGACCGCGTTCTTGCACCTGGTGACCGGAACCCCCGACGGAGCCGAACCCCTGCTCGACGCGTTCGACATCGACCTCGTCGCCGACGACGCCGCCTACCCGATGGCGGTCACGTTGATGGGCGAGGTGGCGGCGGCGATCGGCACCCCCGACGTGGTGCAGGCCTTCCTGCACCGTTGCGAACCCGGCGCCGGGCTGCAGAGCTGGACCGGCGGGCTGTACCTCGGCAGCGTCAACCGGCTGCTCGGCCTGCTGCACGACCGCCTCGGCGACCACGACGAGGCCGACCGCTGCTTCGCGTCGGCGGTCGACGAGGCCACCGTGCTGCGCTCGCCGCCCTGGCTGGCCCGCACCCAGCTCGACATCGCCGAGTCCTGTCTGAACCGGGCCGACACCGGGTCGGCGCAGCGGGCGTTGGACGCCGCCCGCGCCGCCCTGGTGGGTGTCGACCTGCCGGCCAGCTCGGCCCGGCTCGCCGCCTTGAGCGACCGCGCCGGCGCCGCCCGCTGACCCGGCCAGCGCCCCGATCACCCGATGGGGTGCAGCCGGCAGCGATCTTTGACAAACTGTCAAGGTGACCGCGCTCGACGAGTCCCCAACCGGAGCCGGCGCGCCGACCGCCTCGTTCGTCCTCAACGGCGAACCGGTCACCGTGCGCCGCCACCACCCGCACCTGCTCGCCGCGCTGCGCGAGGAGCTCGACGTCACCTCGCCCAAGGACGGCTGCTCGCCATCGGGGCAGTGCGGCTGCTGCACCGTGCTGATCGACGGCAAGGCGGTCGTCGCCTGTCAGCAACCGCTCGACAAGGTCGACGGCAGCACGGTCGTCACCCTCGAGGGGGTCGCCGAGACCGAACGGCAGGCGTTCGCGAACGCGTTCGCGGCGTGCGGCGGCCTGCAGTGCGGGTTCTGCATCCCGGGCATCGTGATGCGCGCCAAGGCCCAGATCGACAAGAAGGGGGCGGCGTTCACCCGTGACGGCATGAAGCCCCACCTCGGCGCCCACCTGTGCCGCTGCACCGGCTACGTCAAGATCCTCGACGCGATCGAGGCGGTCGCCCAGGGTGCGGTGTGCGTCCCACAGCTGTCGGCCGGGATCGGCGGGAGCGGCGCCAAGTACGAGGCGGCCCAGCTGACGCTCGGCGACCGCGACTACGTCGACGACATCCGGGTGCCGGGCATGCTGCACGCCGCGCTGCACCTCACCGGCCACGCCCGGGCCGACATCGCCTCGATCGACACCTCCGCGGCGGCAGCGGCCGACGGCGTCGTCGCCGTGTTCACGGCGGCCGACATCGCCGGTGCCACCCGGGTCGGCATCATCTACAAGGACTGGCCGGTGATGATCCCGGTCGGCGGCACCACCTCGTGCCCCGGCGACGTGCTGGCGATCGTCGTCGCCGACACCCGCCAGCAGGCCCGCGCCGCGGCCGAGCTGGTCGACGTCGGCTACACGGTGCACCGCCCGGTCACCGACCCCGTCGCGGCGCTGGCGCCCGGCAGCCCGATCGCGGTGTGGGGCACCGAGTCGAACACCCTGTCGGTCAGCGCCTACCGGCGCGGCGACGACGTCGACGAACGGCTCGCCACCAGCGCGTTCACCGTGCACGAGACGTTCCACACCCAGCGCATCGAGCACGCCTTCCTCGAGCCCGAGTCGACCCTCGCCGTCCCGACCGGAGACGGCGAGGCCCGCACGCTGCACGTCTACTCGGGCGGCCAGGGCATCTGGGACGACCGTGACGACATCGCCGCCGTGCTCGATGTCGACCCCTCCCGGGTCACCGTCGAACTGGTCTCCAACGGCGGGGCGTTCGGCGGCAAGGAGGACATGAGCAACCAGGCCCACGCCTCGCTCGCGGCCTGGCTGCTGGGGCGGCCGGTCAAGTGCACCCTGTCGCGCGAAGAGAGCTTCCGGATCCACGCCAAGCGGCACCCGATCACCCTCGAGTACACCGCCGGCTGCGACGCCGACGGCCGCCTGACCGCGCTGCGGGTGCGCGGCATCGGCGACTCGGGCGCCTACGCCAGCGTCGGGATGAAGGTGCTCGAACGGGCCGCCGGCCACGCCTGCGGCCCGTACCGCTGGCAGGGCATCGACATCGAGACCGTCGCGGTGCGCACCAACAACCTGGTGTGCGGCGCGTTCCGCGGGTTCGGCGCCAACCAGGCCCAGTTCGCGATGGAGGGCGTGATCGACCGGCTCGCCGAGCAGGTCGGCATCTCCGGATGGGAGATGCGCAAACGCAACGTCATCCGCCCCGGCGACGAATGGGGGCCCGGCCAGATCATGGACGACGGTGCGGGCGGGGCCGAGGCGGTGCTCGACGAGATCAAGGCCGTCTACGACGAGGCCCGCGCCGCCGGCAAGGCGGTCGGGCTCGGCCTCGGCCTCAAGAACTCGGGGCTCGGCAACGGGTTCCGCGAGGTGTGCGGCGCGGTGGTGCGGTTCCGCAGCGACACCGGGCGCGTCGAGGTGCGCCACGGCTTCACCGAGATGGGCCAGGGCGTGCACACCGTCGCGCTCCAGGTCGCCGCCGAGGAGCTCGGCATCGACCCCGGCCGGATCGACGTGGTCGTCGACACCACCCGCCAGCTCGGGTTCGGGCAGACCACCGGTTCGCGCGGCACGCTGATGACGGCGGGCTCGGTGCAGCGGGCCTGCGAGGCCGCGTTGGCCGCCGGCTGCGCCCCCGACGTCGACCACAGCGGCGAGTGGGTCGTCGACTGGACCCAGAAGCTCGGCGACCCGACGGTGACCCACCCCACCATCCATTCCTGTTTCAGCTTCGCCGCCCAGCTGGTGATCGCCGAGCCCGGCACCGGGGGGATCGAGCGGGTCGTCGCCGTCCACGACGTCGGCCGGGCCGTCAACCCGATGCTGGTCGAGGGCCAGGTGGAGGGCAGCGTGCACATGGGGCTCGGCTACGCCCTCACCGAGGACTTCCCGACCGACCCCGAGACCGGGTTCCCGACCAACATGACGCTGCGCTCGCTCGGGATCCTGCGCGCCAAGGACGTCCCCGACATCGAGGTGCGGATCGTCGAGGTGCCCCAGCCCCGCTCGCCCTACGGCATCAAGGGCGTCGGCGAGATCGGGCTGGTGCCCACGGCCCCGGCCGTCGCGGCGGCGCTGCGCGCCGCCACCGGCGTGTGGCACACGCGCCTGCCGATGAAGTCCGCCGACACCTGACCGGCCCCCGGCGGTCGACGTCACGTCACGTCACGGCCCGCCGGAGGTGCCGAACGGGTCGAGCGCGGCCAGCGCGGCGGCGAGCTCGAACCCGCCGGCGGGCAAGTTCGCCAGCGGCCCGTCGGGGGCGCCGTACCACGGGCGGGCCGGCCCGAGCTCGTAGCGGCCGCCGCAGGCGACGGCGGCGACCGGCACCACCCCGGCACCGGCGAAGGTCAGCGTGCCGGGGGCGCGATCGGCGGCGCAGCCCTCCGGACCCGCCGTGTACCGCACGGCCGCCACGTCGCCCGGGGCCAGATCGACCACGTCGATCCCCGAGCCCCCCGCCACGCCCGACGCCCCGTTGCCGTCGACCGCCGTCAGCTCACCGAGCACGCACGCCGTCGTCGCGGCGTTGCGTACGACGACGAACCCGTCGACGTCGGCGACGTCGAGACGGTCACACGGCGCGGTCGCCAGTTCGGCCGGATAGAACGCCGCCAGCCACCAGCCGCAGGGCTGGATCGCAGCGCTCGGCACCGATCGGGTCTCGCCGTGGACGTCGACCTCGACGCGATCGACGATCTGGGGTTCGCCGCACGTGTCGCCCGACGAACTCACCACGAGGTCGGCCCAGTCGTCCGGGTGGAGCCACACGTCGGGCTCGATCTCCGGATCGATCCGTGGCGACCCGTAGACATCCGGCTCGCACCACCCGGCGCCGCGGTTGCGGACGCGGATGACCGCATCGGCCGAGCGCTCGGCCACCACCACCCGGGCGGTCCAGAGCTCGAGGTCGGCGAGGTCGCACGACGGGGGCACCACGGGCGCCGGCACCGTCGGCGCCGAGATCTGGCTGGGGGCGAGCTGCCGGGACGGGCCGGTGTCGGCCGTCGGGTCATCACCGCCGCACGCCACCGCGGACCCGACGATCAGCGCGACGACCCACAGCCTCTTCACCGGCACCAACCCTAGGCGCCGCCACCCCGGGCCGACCCGTCGGGCCCCGGGCGCGATCGTGGCCGGGGCCCTCGGGCCCCGGCCACGATCAACGGTTCACCGGACTCAGCCCAGCCAGGCCTGCCAGGCGTCCTTGTGGGCGGCGACCCAGTCGGCGGCGACCGCCGCCGGATCCTCACCGTCGATCTCCATCGGCGGCAGCATCTCGAGCTGGTCGGCGGTGGTGATCGTGAACTTCTGGAGGAAGGCGTACACGTCGGCGGCCTTGTCCTTCAGCTTCGCCGACGCCGCCTTGAACAGCACGTCCTCGGGGTAGTCGCAGTCGACGCCGCCGTCGCCGGCCGCAGCCGAGGCGCCGCACGCTTCGTTGTACGCCGGAAGGGCCACGTTGACGAGGTCGTACTTGGCGACCGCCGCCGTCGGGGTCCACCAGTAGAGCAGGACGGGTTCGCCGGCCGACACGCGCGAGTCGACCTCGGCGACGGTGGCCGGCTCCGAGCCGGAGAACTGCACCTGGAACGGCAGGCCGAGGTTGGCGATGATCTGCTCGTCGTACTGCGAGTACGACGGGTCGGTCCCCAGGAAGCGGCCCTGGGAGCCGGTCTCGGCCGTGGCGAACAGGGCCGCGGCGTCGGCCGAGGCGTAGCCCTCCCAGGTCGCCAGCTCGGGATGCTCGTCGATCACGTACCGGGGTACGAACCATCCGATCTTGCCGACTGCGCCGAGTTCGCCGATGTTGTCGACCGTGCCGTCGTCGAAGTACGCCTGCTCGGCGTTGGTGACGCCCGACGGCCAGATCTCGAGCACCGCGTCGAGGCTGCCGTCGGCCATGCCGGTGAACATCGCATCGTTCTCGTTGACCTCGGTGATCTGCACCGGATAGCCGAGTTCGTTCTCGATCAGGTTCTTGGCGACCTCGGCATTGAGGCGCGAGGCCGACCACGGATTGACGATCAAGGTGATCGTCGGCTTCGACGAATCGACACCGCCGTCGTCGTCGCCGCCGCACGCAACGGCACCGACCGCTACCACCAGTGCGAGCGCTATCAGTCGCTTCTTCATGTCTCCCCCTCGATTGGTTGTTGATCGTCGAGTACTGGTCGCCGTCGGGCGACCGGTTCACGATGACCTACATTACCCACGATGACGAACGAAACCCGTGCGCCGGTCTGCCTCGAGGTGCGCGGACTCTGGAAGGTGTTCGGATCGAAGCCCGAGCGGGCGGTCGAGATGTCGCGCTCGGGGGCCAGCCGGGCCGACGTGCTCGAGGCGACCGGGTGCACGATCGGTGTCCGCGACGTGTCGTTCGACGTCGGATTCGGCGAGACCTTCGTCGTCATGGGCCTGTCCGGCTCTGGCAAGTCGACGCTCGTGCGCTGCGTCGCCAGGCTGACCGACCTCACCGAGGGGCAGGTCGCGCTCGACGGCGACGACCTGACGGCGATGGACGACCGGGCACTGCGCGAGATCCGGCGCAAGAAGCTGTCGATGGTGTTCCAACACTTCGGCCTGTTCCCGCACCGCACCGTGATCGACAACGCCGCCTACGGGCTCGAGGTGCAGGGCGTCCCCCGCCAACAGCGCCACGCCGAAGCCCAGCGGGTGCTCGAGCTCGTCGGCCTGCACGGGTACGAGCGCCACTACCCGCAACAGCTGTCGGGTGGCATGCAGCAGCGCGTCGGTCTCGCCAGGGCGCTCACCGTCGAGCCCGAGGTGCTGTTCTTCGACGAGCCGTTCTCGGCGCTCGACCCGCTGATCCGGCGCGACATGCAAGACGAGCTGATCCGGCTGCAGGGCGACCTGCGCCGCACGATCGTGTTCATCACCCACGACTTCGCCGAGGCGATCAAGCTCGGCGATCGCATCGCGATCATGAAAGACGGCGTCTTCGACCAGATCGGCACCGCCGCCGAGCTGATCACCGACCCGGCGACCGACTACGTCCGCGAGTTCACCCACGACATCCCCAAGACCAAGGTGCTCACCGCGGCCGACGTGATGCGCCGCACCGCCCCACCAGACGGTGGCGGGCGCACCGTGGCCGCCGACCGGTCGGTCGAGTCGATCATCCCGGCGATGCTCGACGACCCGGCACCGCTCACCGTCGTCGATGCCCACGGCTCGGTGCTCGGCACGATCGACCGCACCGCGGTCATGCGCCTGCTGGACGGAACCCCGTGACGGTCGCGGTGCGGCCGGCCGCCGGCGTCGACACCACCGCCGCCCGCCGGTGGGCACCGTGGGCCGCGTTCGTGGGCGGCGCACTCGTGCTGCAGGTGGCGTTCGCGTCGTCGTCGGGGTTCCCGGCCGGGCTCGACACGACGTTCGAGACGCCGATCGACCGGGCCGGCCGGTGGATGCGCGCCAACCGGCTCTCGCACCCGTTGTT
Organism: Ilumatobacter sp.; assembly: GCA_036526035.1. Classification (GTDB taxonomy): domain Bacteria; phylum Actinomycetota; class Acidimicrobiia; order Acidimicrobiales; family Ilumatobacteraceae; genus Ilumatobacter. The sequence continues at coordinate 16,656 of DATCZG010000034.1, forward strand.
CACCAAGTTCTTCACCCCGCTGAGCAACGCGATCGACGTCGTCATCAGCGGCATCGGCGACCTGCTGCTGTGGGCGCCGTGGTTCGTGGTGATCGCCTCGTTCACCCTGCTCACCGCCCGCGCCCGGCAATGGGGCGAGGCCGCCGTCGTCGGCGGCGCCCTGGCCTACACCGGGGCGATCGGGTTGTGGGAACAGAGCATGCAGACGCTGGCGCTGATGTCGGCATCGGTGTTGATGGCGGTCGTGATCGGGCTGCCGCTCGGGGTCTGGGGCGCCCTGGCGCCGCGCGTCGAACGGATCGTGCGGCCGCTCCTCGACGTCATGCAGACCGTCCCGGCCTTCATCTATTTCCTGCCGCTGTTCATGTTGTTCGGCATCGGCAACGTGCCGGCCGCGATCGCCACCGTGATCTACGCCTTGCCGCCCGTCGTGCGGCTGACGACGCTCGGGATCCGCCAGGTGCCCAACGCCGCCGTCGAGGCCTCCGAGATGTTCGGTGCCACCAGGGGCCAGACGCTGGTGAAGGTGCAGCTGCCGATGGCGCTGCGCACGATCATGACCGGTCTCTCCCAGACCGTGATGATGGCACTCGGGATCGTCGTGCTCGCCACCTTGATCGGTGCCGACGGGCTGGGGAGCCCGGTGTTGCAGAGCCTCAACCAGCGCCGGACGGGCCGCGGCATCGCCGCCGGCCTGGCGATCGTCGCGATCGCGATGGTGCTCGACCGGGTCTGGCGGTCGCTCGCCGAGCGCGACCCGATGCGACGCCTGCCGCGACGTACCGTGCTGGCCGCCGTCGGGGCGGTGGCCGTCGCCACCGTCGTCGGCCGGGTGGCCGGGTGGGTGACGTTCCCCGACATCTGGGAGCCGCGGCTGTTCGACCCGATCGACGACGGCGTCGAGTGGGCCCGCGACAACCTGCGCTGGTTCACCAGGCCGTTCAGCGATTTCGTGGTCACCAAGCTCTACCTGCCGCCGCGCGACTTCCTGATCGACGACGTCGCCTGGCCGGTCCTCGTCCTCGTCGCCGGGTTCGCCTGCTGGAGGATCAAGAACTGGCAGTTCGGGGTGTTCGCGGTGGCAGCGCTGCTGGCGATCGGTCTCACCGGCATGTGGGCGCTGTCGCTCGACACGTTCGTGCAGGTGATCATCTCGACCGTGCTGTCGTTGGCCCTGGCGATCCCGATCGGTGTCTGGGCGGGCCGCAGCCGCCGGGTCGAGGCGGTGCTCGCCCCGGTGCTCGACGCGATGCAGACGGTGCCGTCGCTGGTGTACATCATCCCGGCCGTCATCTTGTTCACCGTCGGCGTGGTGCCCGGCATCATCGCCACCGTCGTCTACGCCATGGTGCCCGGAGTCCGGATCACGGCGCTCGGCATCCGCGAGGTCGACGCCGAGACCATCGAGGCGTCCCAGACGTTCGGCGCCACGCCGCGCCAGACCCTGCTCGGCGTGCGGCTGCCGCTGGCGGCACCGACCATCATGGCCGGGGTCAACCAGGTGATCATGATGGTGCTCGCGATGGTGATCATCACCGGCCTCGTCGGCGGTGGGGCGCTCGGGTTCGAAACGGTCAGGGCGCTGCAGCGCAGCCTGTTCGGCCTCGGCTTCGAGGTCGGGTTGGCGCTGGTGCTGATCGCGATGATCCTCGACCGGTTCACCGAGGCGTGGGGCCAGCGCCTCGAACCGCCGGCGTCGAACTGAGCACCGCACCACGTCGTGAGGTTTGTTCACACGGCGTTCACGTTGCGAACACGACGGGGTAATGGCGCCGTGGCATCGTTCCGCTGCCCCTACAACATGCACCGGAAGGACACCATTCGTGGCGTACCAAGCTGAATACATCTGGCTCGATGGCACCGAGCCGACCCCGCTGCTGCGCAGCAAGACCAAGATCATGCACGACGACGAGTCGGAGCTGCCCGTATGGGGGTTCGACGGGTCGTCGACCAACCAGGCCACCGGCGACAAGTCGGACTGTGTCCTCAAGCCGGTGTTCCACTGCCCCGACCCGATCCGCGGTGGGCGCAACGTGCTCGTGCTGTGCGAGGTGATGCTGGTCAACGGCCGGCCCCACCCCACCAACACCCGCGCCGCAGCGCGTGCCGCGGCCAGGAAGTACGCCGCCGACGAGATGTGGTTCGGCATGGAGCAGGAGTACACGATGCTGCGCCCCGACGGCCGTCCGCTCGGGTTCCCCGTCGGCGGTGGCCTGCCGGCACCCCAGGGCCCGTACTACTGCGGGGTCGGCACCGGCCGCATCACCGGCCGCGACATCGTCGAGGAGCACACCCAGGCGTGCCTCGACGCCGGCCTCAAGATCTCGGGCACCAACGCCGAGGTGATGCCCGGTCAGTGGGAGTTCCAGATCGGCCCGGCCGGCGTCACCGAGGTCGGCGACCACCTCAACGTCGCCCGCTGGCTGCTGCACCGCATCGCCGAGGAGTACGACGTGGTCATCAGCCTCGCCGCCAAGCCCCAGAAGGGCGACTGGAACGGCGCCGGCTGCCACACCAACTTCTCGTCGCTGGCGATGCGCAACGGGTACGACGCGATCATCGCCGCCTGCGAGGCGGTCGGCGCCAACTACCTCGCGCTGGTCGAGAACTACGGCGACGGCATCAAGGAACGCCTCACCGGTGCCCACGAGACCGCCCCGTGGAGCAGGTTCAGCTACGGCGTGTCCGACCGCGGCTCGTCGATCCGCATCCCGTGGCAGGTGTCGATCGACCGCAAGGGCTACGCCGAGGATCGCCGCCCCAACGCCAACTGCGACCCCTACGTGGTGGCCCGCCTGCTGACCGAGACGGTCTGTGGCGCCCCGGCCCCCAAGAAGACCGCCAAGAAGGCCGCGGCCAAGAAGACCGCGGCCAAGAAGGTCGCGGCCAAGAAGTGAGAACGACCGGCGACGGTTGACCCCGTGAACGGGAGCCCTGCGACCCAGGGCTCCCGTTCACATTTTTCCGACGTTTCCTTTCGGGCTCCGGTCCGACCAAACTGGTGAGGTGAGCGGCTTGCTCGATCAACATCGCGACTACGTGTTGCGCACCGTCGAAGAACGCGGCGTGCGGCTGGTGCGGCTGTGGTTCACCGACGTCCTCGGCAACCTGAAGAGCTTCGCGATCAGCCCGGCCGAGCTCGAGAACGCGCTCGAGGACGGGATGACGTTCGACGGATCGTCGATCGACGGGTTCTCGCGGGTTCAGGAATCCGACGTGCTGGCGGTCCCCGACCCCGACACGTTCGAGCTGCTCCCCTGGGGCGAGCCCGGCGCGGCCGAGGCCCGCGTGTTCTGCGACATCCGCAGCCTCGACGGCGCCCCGTTCGAGGGCGATCCCCGCCAGGTGCTGCGCCGCACGATGCGGGCCGCCCACGATCAGGGGTTCACGTTCTACATCGCCCCCGACATCGAGTTCTTCTACTTCGAGCCACCGGTCGCCGGCTCGCGGCCCCAGCCGCTCGACCACGGCGGCTACTTCGACCTCACGACCCGCGATGCGGCCGGTGACCTGCGCAAGCAGACGATCCGCAAGCTCGAGCAGATGAGCATCCCGGTCGAGTACAGCTTCCACGAGGACTCGCCCAGCCAGCAGGAGATCGACCTGCGCCACACCGATGCGCTCACGATGGCCGACAGCGTGATGACGTTCCGGTTGATCGTGAAGGAGGTGGCCGCCAGCCAGGGTGTGCACGCCACCTTCATGCCCAAGCCGCTCGAGGGTGTCCAGGGCTCGGGGATGCACCTGCACATGTCGCTGTTCCGCGGCGACGACAACGCGTTCTACGACGCCGGTGACCCGCACGTGTTGTCGCCGGTGGCCAAGGCGTTCATGGCCGGCCTGCTGGTGCACGCCGCCGAGATCACCGCGATCACGAACCAGACCGTCAACAGCTACAAGCGGCTGGTGCCCGGCTTCGAGGCGCCGGTCCACATCAGCTGGGCCCGCAACAACCGCAGCGGCCTGATCCGGGTGCCGATCGCCAAGAAGGGCAACCCGCTCGCCACCCGCATCGAGTACCGGTCACCCGATCCGGCCTGCAACCCGTACCTGGCGTTCAGCCTGTTGCTCGCCGCCGGCATGCGCGGCATCGAGCAGGGCTACGAACTGCCCGAGGAAGCCGACGCCAACCTGTTCGAGATGGACGACGCGGCGCTCGCCAAGCTGGGTATCAACCAGCTGCCACAGTCGCTGTCCGACGCCCTGCACACGATGGAACGATCCGAGCTGGTGCACGAGGTGCTCGGCGAGCACATCTTCGAGTGGTTCCTGCGCAACAAGCGCCACGAGTGGCGTGAGTACAAGACCCACGTCAGCCAGCACGAACTCGACCGCTACCTGAGGTCGGTGTGACCGTCGTCGGCGCACCCGGCATGCTGGCGGTGTTCGCCGAGTCGGTGGCGCCCGAGCTGGCCAGGGCGCTCGACCTCGCCGGGTTCTTGTGGAAGCACGTCTGCTCGGTCGACGAGGCCGCCGATCACGAACCGGCCGACGGTTGGCAGGGGGTGATCGTCGACTGCACCGCCGACCCCGAAGGTGCGTGGGCGTTCACCCGGGCGGTGCGCAAGGCCGAAGGCGCCCATCTGGCGGTGCTGGTGCTGGTGGGGGGCGCCCAGCTCGGCGACCTCGAGTTGCGCGACGAGCTGTTCGACGACTTCTGCCTGTCGCCGTTCCACCCGACCGAGCTCGAGGCCAGGTTGCGGCACCTGCTGTGGAACGTGGGCGACCCGGTCAAGCCAGGGGTCGAGCTGGTCGAGTACGGGCAGCTGGTGCTCAACCTCGAGACCTACCAGGCCACCATCGCCGGCCGACCGCTCGACATGACCTACATGGAGTACGAGCTGTTGAAGTTCCTCGCCCAGAACCCCGGCAAGGTGTTCACGCGCGAGATCCTGTTGTCACGGGTGTGGGGATACGAGTACTACGGCGGCGCCCGCACCGTCGACGTGCACATCCGCCGCCTGCGCGCCAAGCTCGGCGAGGAGCACGCCGGGTTGATCGCCACGGTTCGCTCCGTCGGCTATCGCTTCGGCCAGTCGCGCTGGGGCAGCTGAGCGCCGCCGCCCCTCCACCGGGGGCTCAGTCGGCGAACACCGAGCCGATCGCGTCGGCGATCGTCGCGGCGAACAGCCGCTGACCGGCCGGGGTCAGGTGGATCCCGTCGCCGGTGATCACGCCCGACTCGAACCCGTGGGCATGCCAATCGACCACCGCCGCGAGGCCCGGACGGCCGACGAGCCCTGCCCTGATCAGCCCGTTGGCCCGCACGATCGCCGCCTCGCGGTCGCGGATGAACAAGTCGACCCAGATCACGGCGGCGTCGGCCGGCAGCGCGGCGAGCACCCGGCTCATGTCGTCGCTGAACTCGGTGGCCGTCGCCCCGGCGCCGACGTCGTTGGTTCCGAGCGCGATCACCCACAGCTCTGGCGCGGCGTTGGACGAGATCGCCTCGATCGCCCGGACACCCGACGGGATGCCGGTGGACGAACGCGCCATGCGGCGGCTGACGACCCCGTCGACGGCGACGACGTCGAGCCCGATCGCCTCGAGCGCATCCGAGATGTCACGTTGCGAGGCCAGCGTGAGCGAGTCGCCCACGACGGCGACCGTGCGCGGCTGCTGCGACGACGGCGGGTCCGAGACGATGTCGACCGGGGGGAAACGGGCGCTGAGCCGGTCGAGCTCGGCGGCATCGAGCTCGAGTTCGTCGGTCGCGTCGGCTGATTCGAGGTCGAGCCCGGCGGCGGGCTCGTCATCGGGGGCATCACCGGCGGGCACCTCGGCCGCCGGTGCCGACGCAGCGGCGAGTTCGGTGTGCGACTCGATCGCGGCGACACCGGCCGACACCCCGCAACCCGTCAGCACCACGACGCACAGGAGCGGGATCAGGCGTCGCACAAGGGACCATTGTGGTCGCTGCGAGCCGCCGGTTCACGGCACCGTCGGGTCGGCCGGTCGCCGAGGCCTTCGACGGCGCCCGACGATCACCCCTCGAGGCGTTGCAGCCGGCGCGCCAGACGGGCGTGCGCAACGAGCATCTCGTCGAGCCGTGGCGACACGAGCCGACCGTCACGAACGACGGGGCGGCCGTGCACGATCGTGTCGCGGGCGGCGAGCGGGCCGCAGCGCAACCAGGCCTCGACCGGATCGGCCAGCGCACCGGCGAACGACGGCCCGGTGAGCGACCACACCGCGACGTCGCCGACCGCACCCGGTGCCAGGACGCCCAGCTCGCCCGACCGCCCGAGACATGCCGCGCCGCCGAGCGTCGCCAGCTCGAGCGCCATCCGTGCCGTGCCGGCCGCCGGCCCGTCGCGCAGTTTCGCCAGCAGCATCGCCTGGCGGGCCTCCATCCACAGCGATGCCGAGTCGGCCGATGACGAACCGTCGACGCCGAGCCCCACCCGCACCCCGGCCGCCAGCAGATCGACGACCGGCGCGATCCCCGACGACAGGATCAGGTTGCTCGACGGGCAGTGGGCGGCACACACCCCGGCGGCGCCCAGCCGAACGATCTCGTCGTGGTTCGGCATCACGCAGTGCGCGACCCAGGTGCGGTCGCTCGCCCAACCCGTGCGTTCGAGGTACTCCATCGGGCGACAGCCGAAGGTCGCCAGGCTGAACTCGTCGTCCTCGACGTTCTCGGCGAAATGGGTGTGGAGGCGCACGTCGAGGCGTTCGGCGAGCTCGGCGGTGCGCACCATCAGCTGCTCGGTGACGGTGAACGGCGAGCACGGCGCCAGCGCGATCCTGGTCATCGCACCCCAGCTGCGGTCGTGGTGACGGGCGACGGCCTCCTCGCTGGCGGTGAGGATCTCGTCGTCGTCGGCGACCACGTGGTCGGGCGGCAGGCCGCCGTCCTTCTCGCTCAGCGACATCGATCCGCGGGTCGGGTGGAACCGCACGCCGAGGTCGCGCGCCGCTTCGACCTCGGCGGTCAGCAGGTCGCCAGCGCCTCGCGGGTGCAGGTAGAGGTGATCCGTCGAGGTGGTGCAGCCCGAGGCCGCCAGCTCGGCCAGGCCGACCCAGGCCGACACGTGGACCGATTCGGTGTCGAGCGCCGCCCACAGCGGGTACAGCGACTGCAACCAGCCGAACAACGGCTTGCCGGTCATCGCCGGCAGCGCCCGCGTGAGGTTCTGGAACAGGTGGTGGTGGGTGTTGATCAGCCCCGGCGTGACGAGACAGTCGGTGGCGTCGATGCTCGCCGCGGCGGCCGGTGCCTCACCGGTGCCGACCGCCGCGACCAGGCCGTCGGTGATCGCCACCCAGCCGCCCGCCAGCTCGCGACGGTCGCCGTCGAGGGTGGCGACACACCTCGCGTTGCGGATCACCAGATCGGTCATCGCAACGACTCGATGATCATCGCCAGGTCGTCGAGGGTGGTGAGCGGGTTGACCACGCAGTAGCGCAGCACCGTCTCGCCCTTCCACGAGGTCGGCACCACGAAGCACGTCTGGCGTTCGAGTTGGGCGTCGCTCCACGACCGGTACTGGGCAGCGGTCCAGCCCAGCCGGCGGAACACCACCACCGACAGCTGTGGGTCGAGCACCAGCTCGCAGTGGTCGCTGGCCCGGATCAGTTCGGCGCCGGCGTGGGCGACCTCGAGGGTGGTCTCGACCGCCGCCTGGTAGGCATCGGTGCCGTAGGTCGCGAGGCTGAACCACAGCGGCAGGCCCCGCGCCCGGCGCGACAGGTGGTGGGCGTAGTCGCTGGCGTTCCACTCGTCGTGCTGCAGCACGTCGAGGTATTCGGCCTGCTGCGAGTGGGCCGCCTTCGCGAGCTGCGGCTCGCGGTAGACGAGTGCACAGCAGTCGAACGGTGCGAACAGCCACTTGTGGGGGTCGATGATGAAGCTGTCGGCGCGCTCGATGCCGGCGAACAGCGGGCGCGCCGACGGCGCCGCCAGCGCCGCCGCGCCGTACGCGCCGTCGACGTGCAGCCACACGCCGAGCCGTTCGCAGACGTCGGCGGTGCCGTCGAGATCGTCGACGATGCCGGCGTTCGTCGTGCCGCTGGTGGCGACGATCGCGAACAGCCGGGCGAGATCGTCGGCCGGCATCCCGGCGACGACCGCCCGGAGATCGTCGCCGCGCATCCGCCCGACCTCGTCGGCGGGCACCAGCAGCACGTCGGCGTCCATCGCCCGGGCGGCCTGGGCGACCGACGAATGGGCGCCCTGCGACGCGATCATCAGGCCGCGGGTGCGGTCGTGGGCCCCGGCCGCACGGTGGCGCCACGCCCAGCGGGCGGCGATCAGGGCGCTGAGGTTGCCGGCCGTGCCGCCGCTGACGAACACCCCGCCGGCCCCGGCCGGGAAACCGGCGAGGTCGGCGAGCCAGCGCAGCGCCTCGTTCTCGGCATGGATCGCTCCGGCGCCCTCCATCCAGGAGCCGCCGTAGATGCTCGACGCGCCGACGACCAGATCGAACAGGATCGCCGCCTCGGTCGGGGCGGCGGGCACGAACGACAAAAAGCGCGGGTGATCGACCGAGATGCACGCCGGGGCGAGCACGTCGCCGAAGATCCGCAACGCCTCGAGGCCCCCGATCCCGTGCGCGGTGACGGTGCGGCCGGCCATCGCCTGCAGCTCACCGGCGGTGCGGGGGCCGTCGAGCGGCGGAGGGTCGAGCCGCATCCGGTCGATCGCGTACCGCACGCACGCCTGTGTGAGCACCTGGAGCGACGAGTCGTGGAGATGCATGCCCGAGAGCTTGCCAGAGCCGGGCCCCACCCGGGCGAACGACCTCAGTCGTCGAGCTGCAACAACTCGCTGCCCTCGTGACGCACCTCGCCGTCACGCTGCAGGAAGAACCCGATGATCGCCGACGCGACGCCGCCGCTCATCAGGATCAACGACGGGAAGATCAACAAGACGACGACGATCGCGATGGCTCCGGCCATGGACGCGATGCTAGTGCTTCGGTCGACGCCCGCCCGGATCGGTCGCCGCCGGCCGGTAGGCCATCGCCTCGATCTCGACCTTGGCCCCGATCGGCAGCGCCCTGACCGCCACCGTCGAGCGGGCCGGGCGGTGGTCGCCGAAACCCTCGACGTAGGCGGCGTTGAACGTGGCGAACGCTTCCATGTCGACGAGGAAGCAGGTGGTCTTGACGACGTCGGCGAGCTCGGCGCCCATCTCGGCCAACCGCTCGGCGAGGTTGGCGACCGCCTGGGCGGTCTGGCCGGCGACCCCGCCCGGCACGAGCGCGCCGTCGCGCACCCCGACCTGACCGGACACGATGATGAAGTCGCCGGCGCGCACCGCCGGCGTGTAGGGACCCAGCGGCTTGCTCATGGCGACGACGGTAGCCGCGCCGCGGGGGTTCACCTGGTGGTCGGCCACGACGGCGCCCAACCGGTGCGGTGCCACGCCGCGGTGGCGACCGCCGCGAACACGGCGTCGCTCCCGTTCACCGGGGCACCGTCGGCGTCGTCGATGACGATCTCGACCGGCGGTGTGTCGACCGCCCGCAGCACGCCGAACGACCGGATGGTGAGGTCGTGGACGACACCGTCGGCGGCGACCGAGATCCCCTCGGATCGGACCCACCCGAGCGCCATGTGGGCGGCGCCGACGCAGTAGCTGCGCAACACGGCGACGTCGAGCGGGTCGCCGCACGACACCCGCACCCGCACGGTGCCGTCGGTGTCGATCGCGGCGCTCGCCGCGCCGCCACCCGGCGCGGCGACGCGGAACGGCGGCCCGTCGCCGAGCGAGGCGGCCACGACCGCCAGCTCGGCCCACCCGGCACCGCGCAGCACCGCCGAGGTGGGCGGTCCGGGGATGTCGACCTCGACCACGTCGACGTCGGGCGTCGCGGCACGGATCGCGGCGACGATGCCCTCCGTGCGGGCCACGACGACGATGCCGGTGCCGTCGCGGCGCAGCCCGACCGCCATCGGGGGTCGCTTCGGCCCGAGCCGCACGACGTCTTCGCGCGTGCTCAGCACCCGTACGGCGCGGCCGTGCCGGTCGGCGAGTCGGCGCGCCACCTCTCCCAACTCCCCCGATTGCTTGCCACCGAACGCCCCGCCGTTGCCGACCGGGCTCATCGGTTCGCCGCCGGGTAGGCACCACGACGCGTCGGGCTCGAGATAGGCCGGCTCGACCCAGGTCGTGCGCAGGGTGCGGTGCCAGTCGCCCGCCGGCACCTCGATCGGCCAGGCGAGCGGGGCCGTGGTACGCCGGCCCTGCACCTTGCCGCTGCGCCGCCGGGCGTCGGTCAGCGTCTCGCCCACGACCCAGTCGCCGTCGGCGCCGCGCACGGCGACGAGGGCCCCGGGTGGAGCCGAGTCGTCGGCGAACCCGCCGCGCCCGAGCGCGACCGGCGCCCCGACCTGCTGGGCCACCCCGCCTTCCAATCGGGCACGCCGCGGCGACGGCTCGCCGACCTCCCGGTGCGCGGCGGGGGCCCCGACGGCCACGATCGACTCGACGATCGGGTGCCAGCCGGTACAGCGGCACAGGTGGGCGAGCAGCGCCCGCCGCACGGCCTCGGGGGACGTGCGCTCGGCGGGCGCGAGGGCGGCGGCGCGCATGATGATGCCCGGCGTGCAGAAGCCGCACTGGCTGCCGCCGTGGGCACAGAACGACGCCGCCCAGGCGTCGGCGTCGGGCAGGCCGTCGAGGGTGGTGACCGACCGGTCCCGGACGCGTTCCACCGGGGTCACACACGCGACCCGCGGCCGCCCGTCGACCCACACCGTGCAACAACCGCACTGGCCTTGCGGGCTGCAGCCGTCCTTCACCGTGTGGATTCCGAGCACCTCGCGGAGGGCGTCGAGCAGGCTGCCCTCGCCGGGCACGGCGACCGGGCGGCCATCGACCGTGAAGGCGACGGAGCCGGCCTCAGTCGACGACTCGGCCACCGCGCAACCCGTCGGTGAGGGCCTTGAACTCGGCCCACCGGCCCGTTGCGAGCAGCGCGGCCTGTTGCGGCCAGGTGGCCGGATCGTGGGCGCTGAACCGCGACCCGGCATCGGCCAGCATGGTCCGCAGCAGCGAGACCTCGGCCGTCGAGAGATCGAACCAGGTTCGGATCCCGATGCCGTGGCACAGCGATTCGATCTTGGGCCCGATGCCTTCGACGACCTTCAAGTCGTCGAGGGTGACCTCGCTGCCGAGCACCGCCTTCGCCGCCGCCAGGTCGGGGGCGGCGACAGGTTCGGGCGGGTTCGTGCCGGGCGGGGTCGCGGCGGCCGACGCCTCGGGCTCGCCACGGATGGCGTCGAGTTCCGCCTGCAGCCGGTCGCGCTGGGCGACGACGGGTTCGAGGTTGGCGACGCGACCCCGCAGGCGCTCGAGTTCGACGCTGTCGACATGGTGGCTCCGGGCCCGGGCAACCTGGCGCTTGGCGGCGATGCTGCGCAGCAGCCAGCCGATGACGATGCCCAGCAACACCCCGAGCAGCACCCAGCCCCAACCCCTCATCAACGTGTACGGCATCAGAACGTCACCTCTCCGGGCCCCATCGTGGCAGGTGTCCGGTCACTGCGTGACCACCACCCGGAACTCGACCCGGCGGCTGGCGGACTTGTCCTCCACGCCGTCGACGAGCACGGGCCGCGTGCTGCCGTAGCCGACCGCGGTGATCGACTCGGCGGGGACGCCGAGATCGATCAGCGCCTGGCGCACCACGAGCGCCCGGTAGTTGCTGAGTGCCAGATTCTGGGACGGATCGCCGGCGCTGTCGGTGTGCCCCTCGACGGTGATCGCCACCCCGGCGAACTGTTGCGCGTCGCGGGCCACCCGCTCGAGCACCGGGGCCGCCGACCCGCTCAACACCGCCGAACCCGGCTCGAACAGGATCGGGTTGACGGCGACGTAGGCGTTGAGGGCGGCTTCGAGGGCGCTGGCGTCGGCAGCGGTGGCGGCGGCCGGCGGCCGCAGGTCGGCCACGGCGCCGACCGCGTCGGCGACCTCGCGCACGGCGTCGCGGCCCGCCTCGGTGAGATAGGTGCCCGACACGAACAGACCGATGCCGTCGAAGCCGCTCGAGCCTTTCACCAAGTTGGCGGGCATGACCGCCAACAGCTGGGCGAGCGACCGGGTCGTGGCGACGTCGAGCCCGTGGTCGGGATCGACGGTGAGCCGGTCGTCGACGACGAGCGCACCCTGGGCGACCGCCGCCAACAGGGCGGCCCGCTCGACCTCGCTGGCGACGACACCGCTCAGCGTGACGACGGAGCCATCGAACACCACTTCGGTCGCGGCGACCGGCCCGGGTACCGAGAGATCGACATCGGCGGGCACGATCACGCGATCGACGACGTGCACCACGCCGTTGCCGGCCGTGATGTCGGGCACCACGATCGCCGCGCCGCCCACGGTGACCCCCGAGCCGGCCACCACGACCTCGAGCGGCGAGCCATCGAAGGCGACGACGCTGCCGTCGACGAGGAGGTCGACCGGCAGTGCGCCGTCGACGACGTGATGGCCGAGCACGCGGCGCAGCAACTCGGGGTCGGCCCGCAGCTTGGCGAACGCATCGGCGGGGAGGGCGTCGAACGCGTCGTCGGTCGGGGCGAACATCGTGATCGGCCCGTCGGCACCGAGCGCGGCAGCGAGGACGGCCTCGTCGATCAGCACCGCCAGCAACGACAGCTGGGGACTGGTGACGATGACGTCGGCGACGGTGTCGAAGTCGACCTCTTGCGGGGCCGCCACCGGCAGCGTGGTGGCGGGCGCGACGGCGTCGGCGACGTCAGCGGTCGCGTCGCCGGCGACGGTGGTGGTCGTCTCGACGATCGGGGCCCGGCTCACCCGGCACGAGCGATCGAGTTCGATCCCCCGCACACCCCACACGTCACGGGCGAAGGCGACCGCCGCTTCGGGGTCGTCGAGCGGAACGCCGCACCGCAACGTACCGTCCTGGCCGGAGAACGTGGCCGACACGCCGGCGAACCCGGCCGCCGCCATCTCGGCCGGCACCCGCTGCTCGAGGTCGTCCTCGACGCGGTTCACGAAGAACGGGGCCCCGAGCACCAGCAGCACCACGGTCGCCGCGGCACCGATCCGGAGGATCCGGCGCCGGAACCGGGACGCGGGGGTGCGGACTGGCGGGGCCATGACGGGTCACGATCTCATCAGTGCCGGCGGGGATGCAACCTCGTCAACGGAGTGCAACACAACCGACCGATCGCCTTCACATGCGGCGGATCGGTCGAACCGGTGCCGGGGCCCGGCACCGGGAGCGGTCAGGAGAAGCTCTGCCCGCAGCCGCACGTGCGGCTGGCGTTGGGGTTGGTGATCGAGAACCCGGACTGGTCGAGGCCGTCCTTGTAGTCGAGCGTGGCCCCCTGCAGGAGTTGGGCGGACGCCGGATCGACCACGACCTTGACGGCATCGCCGTAGTCGGCGAGCTCGTCGTCGACGGCGATGTCGCCGTCGAAGAACATCTCGTAGGAGAAGCCACTGCAACCACCGGGACGAACGGCCACCCGCAACGCGAGTTCAGCGGCGCCCTCGGCGTCGAGGAGCTCTTTGACCTTGGAAGCTGCGGTGTCGGTGAGTGTGATCATCAATCGTTCCCTCCAGGAGCGGACCAGAATTCCATGCTACCGGGATCGGCGCACGTGTTCATCACGATGCCGCCGCCGACGCCCGCTCGCCGACGGTGACCTGGCACGGGGTGCGGTGGACGACGCTGCAGAACTCGCTCACCCGGGCGTCGCCGAGCGCGTCGATGAAGCCCTCGACGAGCCCGTGGTGCAGGCTGCACACCAGATCGGCGTGGTCGCGCGCCAGTTCCCCGAACGGGCAGTTGGCGAACGCCACGACGGCGGTGTCGTTCGCGTCGTCGGGATCGGACACGACCGGGTCGAACCCCAGGCGGTCGAGGTCGCTCACCAACGCCTCGAGGCTCGACGACGCCCGCCCGAACGGCACGGCCCGCCGACGGCCCTCGTCGGCGCCGACCGCCCGGGCGTCGTGGCGGTCGGCACCGAGCCGTTCGGCCATCGCCAGCACCATCCGGGCCAGCACGGGCAGCACCGGTGGCTCGAGCCCCAGGCCAGGAGCTTCGGCAGCCAGCGAGTAGCGGTGCTGTGGCCGGCCGATCTGGCCGCGGCCACCGACCTCGATCTCGATCAGGCCGACGTCGCGCATCCGCTCGAGATGGGGCCGCACCGTGTTGTGATGCAGGCCGGTCGTGTCGGCGATCTCGGCGGTCGTGAGCGGGCGCGACGCCCGTGCGAGTTCGAGGTAGATCGCGTACCGGGTGTTGTCGCCCAACGTCTTGAACAAGTCGAGGCGCGCCGGTTCGGGGGACGGTTCCGTTCTCGCACCCTGCGGCATGGTCCGACATTACACGGTACAGGCCGGTAAAATGCCGGGATGGCCACCACCCCGCGCCCTGCGCCACCGAGCCGCGACGAGGTCCTCGCCGTGCTCGGCAGCGTGATCGATCCCGAGCTGGGCGACGACATCGTGTCGCTCGGGATGGTGCCCGGCGTCACCGTCGACCCCGACGGCACCGTCGTCGTGGGGATCAAGCTGACGATCGGCGGCTGCCCGCTGCGGGCCGAGATCAAGCGCGAGGTCGAGACCCGCGTCGGGTTGCACCCCGGGGTCACCGAGGTGCGCATCGACTGGGGCGAGATGACCGCCGACGAGCGCGCCGAGGTGATGGGCAAGGCCCGCTGGAAGGCACGCCAGCTGGCTCCCGACACCGAGATCCCGTTGCGCTGCCAGGTGCTGGCGATCGCCAGCGGCAAGGGCGGGGTCGGCAAGAGCTCGGTCACCGTCAACCTCGCCACCGCGCTCGCCGCCCGGGGCCTCACCGTCGGCGTGCTCGACGCCGACATCTGGGGCTTCTCGGTGCCCCGGCTGCTCGGCATGTCCGACCGCATGGAAGCCGAACGGGTCGACGGCTCCGACAAGCCCAAGATCATCCCGAACCGCAAGCCGGTCGGCACCGGCCGGCTCGAGGTCGTCTCGACCGGGTTCCTCGTCGAGGAGTCGACGGCGCTGATGTGGCGCGGCCTGATGCTCACCAAGGCGGTCGAGCAGTTCCTCGCCGACGTCGCCTGGGGCGACCTCGACTACCTGCTGATCGACATGCCGCCCGGCACCGGCGACGTGCAGATGGGCCTGGCCCGGCTGCTGCCGCGCACGTCGATGGTGATCGTCACCACCCCGGCGATCGCCGCCCAGAAGGTGGCCCAGCGGGCCGCCGACATGGCCAGGCGCAGTTTCCTGCCGGTGGTCGGCGTGATCGAGAACATGAGCGCCTTCACCTGCGACCACGGGCAGCGCTACGAGTTGTTCGGCTCGGGTGGGGGCGCCGCGCTGGCCGCCGACATCGACGCCCCGCTGCTCGGCCAGGTGCCGCTCGAGCCGGCGGTCGCCGCCGGCAACGATGCCGGCCGGCCGGTGGCGTTCGAGGGCGACGGGGCCGCAGCGGTCACGTTCCGGGCGATCGCGTCACGGATCGTCGACGAGATCGCCCCGCCGGTCGTCGCCGCCGGGGTCGACATGGCGGGTTGCTCGGCGCGGTTGCTCGACGCGGTGACGGCGGCGTTCGACGCCCAGGACCAACCGCGCTGACCGAGGGGTCAGCGCGCCCCACCCAGCACGTACCGGGGCTCCGGCGTCGTGTCGTAGCCCGGCTCACCGGGCCGCAGCACCCCCACCACCCGGCCGTCGCGCAGCACGACGCGGGGCAACACGACCGGGGGCACCCCGACGGCCGCTGCGGCCGCCATCGCCGCGTCGGCGGTGGCGTGGGGCAGCAGGAACTCGAGCGAGGTCACCGTCGGAGGAAACATCTGCAGCTCCCCGTCGCGCCACATCGAGAGCGCATCGGCCGGGCGCGTCCACAGGCTGGCGATCGTCTCGTGGTCGTCGTGGAGCGGCTCCTGCGCCTCGGGGGCCCTGGCCACGAAGAAGCGGGTGTCGAACCGACGCCGCTCGCCGACCGGGGTGACCCAGTGGTCGACGAGGTGGATCCGATCCGTCAGCAGCAGCAGCGACTCGGCGGTGCACAAGTCGACCAGCGAACGGGAGCCGTCGTGGATCTCGTGGCGCGCTGCGTTGAACCGGGCCGCCACCGACTCGTCGTCGAAGCGGACGACGTCGGTGCCGGTGGCGGGGCGCGCCAGCAGCACGCCGGCCTCCTCGAAGCACTCACGGATCGCCGCCACCAGCCAGGCCAGGCCACCGCGCGCCATCCCCATGCGCGCCGACGCCGTGGTGTCGTCGAGACCGTCGCAGAACGGCTCGAACGCCTCGCCGTGATCGGCGTCGTCGACCTTGCCGCCCGGGAACACGTACTGGCCCCTCGCGAACGCCGCCGAGAGCGTGCGCTGCAACATGAACACCTCGAGGCCGGCGGTGGCGTCACGCACCAGCATCACGGTGGCGGCGGGCCGCACCGGCACCGACGAGGCGAGTACAAGGTCGGTGTCGCTCACGACCGCCGACCGTATCGGACCCCCGCCGGGATCGGTAGCGTCGAAGCCGTGCAGTGTCGCAACGAAGCCTCCGACGTGCTCGAACTCATCACCCCCGGAACGCAGTTGATCGTGCCCCTGGCCAACGGCGAACCGACCTGGGTGCTCGATGCGATCGAGCAGGCGGCTCCGGGGCTCGAGCACGTGCGGGTCCACCAGATGCACGCGATCCACGAACGGCGCTACCTCGCCGGCGAGTTCGGCGATCGCCTCAAGCACATCTCGTACTTCCTGTCCCACATCACCCGGCAGCACTTCGCGAACGGGACGATCGGCCTCGTCCCCGCCCACTTCTCGGAGGTGTTCGCCCTCATGCGGGCCCGTACCGACGACCCGCTGGTGATCGCCGCCGCCTCGCCGCCCGACCGGCACGGCTACTTCTCGCTCGGGGTGTCGGCCGACTACACCTCGAGCTTCATCGGCCGGGCCCGGTTCTTCCTCGAGGTCACCGAGCACATGCCGCGCACCTTCGGCCGCAACCAGTTGCACGTCAGCCAGGTCGCCGGTTGGTGCCGCAGCGACCGGCCACTCGTCGAGGTCGAGCCGCGCGAACCCGACGATCTCGACCGTACGATCGCCGGCTACGTCGCGGAACGGATCCCCGACGGGGCGACCCTGCAGACCGGCATCGGGGCGATCCCCAACGCGATCATGGCGGCCCTGGTGAACCATCGCGATCTCGGCATCCACACCGAGCTGTTGTCGGACGGGGTCGTCGACCTGGTCGAGGCCGGGGTGGTCAACGGGGTCAAGAAAGACCTCAACCGCACCAAGACCGTCGGCACCTTCGCGCTCGGCACCGACCGGATCCACGAGTTCCTCCACGAGAACACCGCCGTCGAGCTGTGGCCGGTGCGCTACGTCAACGACCCGGCCATCATCGGACGCGAACGCAACTTCGTGTCGATCAACGCCACGCTGTCGGTCGACTTCCTGGGCCAGTGCGCGAGCGAGACGATCAACGGGCGCTACTACTCGTCGTCGGGCGGGCAGAACGACTTCGCCCGCGGCGCGATGAACTCACCGGGCGGCCAGGGCTTCGTCGTGCTGCACTCCACCACCAGTTCCGGCGAGACGCGCATCGTGCCGCGCCTCGCGGCCGGTGACGCGGTCACCACGCCCAAGAACACCGTCGACAAGGTCGTCACCGAGTACGGCGTCGCCGAGTTGCGCGGCCGCTCGATCCGTGAGCGCACCCGCGCCCTGATCGACATCGCCCATCCCGACCATCGCGCCCGGCTCGCCGACGCGGCCCGGCAGATGCACTACCTCTGAGCGGCACCGGGCGGCGTCCCGCCGGCGTTCGGGTCGCGACGCCGACGGCCCAGCGCGTAGAACGCAGCGCCCGCCACCACGGCCACCAGCACCAGGGCCACCGACTGCCAGTGGTCGATCAGCTGCGCCTGGATGCGCTGCTGCAGGCGCTCGACCCGGTCGGTGACCGACGACCGGCCCTCGTTCACGTCGACCACCCAGAAGTAGTACACGAGGTACAGCCCCGACAGCAGCACCAGCACGGCCGCGACCTTGTCGGCCTGCTGCGACCCGCTGCGCAGCGCACGCAACACCCCGGTGTTGGCGACGGCGAGCGCGATCGTCAAGGAGGTGACGATCAGTGCCATCCCGGCGCCGTAGGCGGCGACGTGGGCCACCCCGGTGCCCAACCCTTCCCGCTCGACGTTGCCGCGCAACACGACGGTGGAGAACAGCGGCAACGTGCACCCGATCGACGCCACGGCGTAGGCGACCCCGTAGAGGGCCATCGCCCGCAGCGTCCGGTCGGGGGTACCGGGGTCGAGCCGCGGGGTCGACCACGGCAGCCGGTACCCGCGCAGCATCGCGATGCCGAGGCCGACGAACCCGACCCCGATCACCGCGGTGGCGTACTTCGCGTTGCTCTCGATCCAGCGCGTCGCGTACTCCGAGACGATGCCGACCAGCACGAACACCGTCATGAAGCCCGTCGAGACCGCGGCCGACACCAACAGGGCGCGCCGCACCGTGGCGCGCTGATCCCCCGGGCGATGGCCCTCGAGGCCCAGGAAGTACATCAGGTACGTCGGCAGCAGCACGAACGCGCACGGGTTGACCGCCGCGACGAGACCGCGCAGGAACGACAGCCCCATCAGAACAGCTCCGCGATCGTGGCGCGCAGCGTCTCGGCGTCGATCTCTCCGGTCTGGCGCAGGATCATGCCGTCGCCGTCGACGAACAGCGTCACCGGGTAGCCGACGATGCCGAGCGCGTCGGACAGGTCGCCGTCGTCGCGCAGCAGGTCGTAGACGACCGAGCGCTCGGCGGCGAACGCCTCCATCACGGCGACCGTGTCGAACGGGTCGACCCCGACGAACTGCACGCGGTCGCCGACCTCGGCGTGGACGGTGGCGAAGTCGCGCAGCTCGCGCCGGCACGGCGCGCAGCGCGAGAACCAGAAGTTCACCACGAGCGGCGCACCGCGGTAGACGGCGAGGTCGACCGGCCGGCCGGCGGCGTCGAGCAACGTGACCGCGGGCAGCCGGCGGCCGGCGGTGTCGGGGTTGACCTCAGCGGCCGGTTCGGCGAAGACGCCCGAGTCGTCGATCACGAACTCGTCGTCGACCGGCGATGAGTCGTCGAGCGCCCGCGCCAACCACACCCCACCGAGCAGTGCCACCACGGCGGCGAACACCCCGGCGAAGGTCGCGATCGCAACGGGGCGATGACCGACAGCCATCCCGTCAGGTTACGAGGCGTCCGCCGCGGTGGGTCACCCGGCGAGCGATCCGGCGGCCGGCGCCTCGACGACGCCGAGTTCGTTCACCACGATCGGGGGCGGCGGTCGGTTCGGCGGCCGGCCGCCGGGCCGTTTGTGTGCGACGACCCGCCCTCCCGACAGCAGCTCACCGCCCCAGACGCCCCACGGCTCCTGCCGCTCGAGCGCATCGGCGAGGCAGTCGCGGCGCCGTGCGCACCGCCCGCAGATCGCCTTGGCGCGGGCGATGTCGAGCAAGTGGTCCGAGAAGAACAGCGCCGTGAGGGTGCCCTCGCCGTCGGCGCAGCGGGCCACCGGGAGCGTCGAGATCGACGACTCGGGGATGCTCTGGATCGTGTGCATGGTTGCTCCTGTTCTGCTGGACCGGGAAAAACGAAGAGGCCGCCGGGTCGGATCCCGGCGGCCTCGTGGTGAGGTGGCTCGACGTGCGCTACGTCGATCTCACGGCGAGGTGCCGGGCGGGGCGCTCGGTGAACGAGCGCTGCGGGGCGGTGGCGAAGCCCGCGCACCCACCGGTGTGGGCATCGGGCGTCGACATGGCGACCGGCGGGCACGCCATGACGGCGGGCGCGCCACGACCGGGCGCCCGGCCCGGGTGGTGCATCGTCATCGCGTCCATCGTGTGCTCCAGTCGCCGGATGCGCGGTCGCGCCCGGACAGGCCCACAGTGCACCACGGGGTCGCCGTCGTCGTCAAGCGGGTTTCGCGCCGGGTGGCACGGGTTGGTCGCTGAGCGCGTAGCGGTACGGCATCGGGGCCGTCGCCCGGATCATCTCGCCGGCCCGGCGGAGGTGCTCGAGGTGGGCGTAGGTCTCGCTGTCGGCCATCGTGCCCTGCACCCGCGCCGAGAACAGGTGGGTCGAGAACTCGGCCACCGTCGCCGGCCGGTCGAACCGGGCGGCGACGTCACGCACCTGTTCGAGACGGCGGTCGTGGTGCTGCTTGATCGCGTCGACCCGGCCGCCGAGGTCGGCGAAGGGGTGGCCGTGGGCGGGCAGCACGACCGACACGTCCCCACGGTAGGCGCCGACCTTGTCGAGCGAGCCCATGAACGCCGCCAACGGGTCGGCGATCGGCGACAACCCGCCGACGTGCGGGGTGATCGTCGGCAGCACGTGGTCGCCCGACAGCATCACGCCGTGCGTCGGGTCGAACAGGCACAGGTGGTCGTCGGTGTGGCCCGGCGTGTGGATCGCGACCCAGTCGCGGCGCCCGAGCGAGATCGTGTCGGCCTCGTCGAGGCGGTCGGTCGGCGTCGGGGTGCGCATCAGCCGGGGGAAGCGGCGCGACACCTGATAGGCCAGCTTGCGGCGCCGCGAGAACTCCATCTGCTGCCCGTCCCAGGGCACCGGGTCCCACGGGAAGCGGCGTTCGAGCACGTCGGTGACCGCCGGCAGGTCCTCGACGTCGACGTCGGGCGGCTCGGTGGGGTCCCACATCAGCCGGAACCGCCGATGGGTGACGATGCGCGCCCCCGACTCGTGCCGCACCCGGCCGGCGCCCCCGAAGTGGTCGGGATGGCTGTGGGTGACGATCACCGTGTGGACCCGCTCGATCGGGAACCCGGCGTCGGCCAGACGGGCGCGCAGCGCCCGGTACGACGACGGCCCCGGCAGCCCGGGATCGACGATCGCGACGCCGTCGCGGTCCTCGAGCAGATAGCAGTTGACGTGGCCCAGACCGGTGAAGTCGATCGGCAGCTGGGCCCGCAGGACCCCGGGGGCGACCTCGGTGATCGCCTCGTGCGCCGGCTCTTGTTCCTGCTTGGGCACCCGCCCGGCCGTGCCCGTCACATCTCGCACAGTACGGGTCGGAGATGCCGCACGACGACCTGGCCGGCCTCGGGAACGAGGCTTGCCAAATACGACTAAACTAGACTAATCTGTGATCCGTGATGCCCCTCCGCCCCGGACACCCGCACCGATGAGCGCCGCGGAAGTCCTCTGCGCCGACCTCCCGGAGGTCGCCGACTGGCGCCGCCTCGCCGTCTGCAAGAGTCGCACCGAGTTGTTCTTCGGGCCGAGCGCCGAGCGCCCCGAGGCCCGGGCGCGGCGCGAAGCGAGGGCCTTGCAGCTGTGCGCGGTGTGCCCGGTGCAGGGCCCGTGCCGGCAGTGGGCACGCCGGCGGCGCGAGTACGGCTTCTGGGGTGGCGAGAGCGAGGAGGCCCGCTACCGGGCCGGCTTCACGGTCACCGCCGCCGTCGGCGTACGCTCCGGCCGCACCTGAGTCCGCGCCACCTGCCCCGACGGCATCCGGCCGGGCAGCAGCGGTCCGGGGCCGGCGTCAGATGTCGAGCAGGATCTTGCCGACGTTGGCGTCGGCTTCCATGTGACGGTGGGCGGCGACGATCTCGTCGATCGCGAACCGCGAGTCGATCACCGCACGGAGCGCGCCCGACTCGAACAGCGGGATGATCTCGGCGATGAACCGCTGGCTCAGCGCCGCCTTCTGCTCGATCGGCCGGGCCCGCAGCGTGGTGCCGACCCAGTGCACCCGTTTCACCAGCAGCAGTCCGAGGTTGACGGCGGTCTGGCCGCCGCCCATCAGGCCGACCTGCACGATCGTGCCTTGCGGCCGGATCACGGCCAGGTTGCGGTTCACCTCGTCGCCGCCCACGACGTCGAGGACCACATCGACACCGCCCGGCAGCGCCTCGCGCAGCGCCGCCGCCCAGTCGGCCGGCGAACGCTCGAGCACCAGGTCGGCGCCCAGTTCGGCGCAGGCGGGCATCTTGCCCGCCGAACAGGTCACGGCGATGCGGGCCCCGATCGCCTTGGCGATCTGGATCGCTGCGGTGCCGACCCCGGAGGCGCCGGCGTGCACGAGCGCCCACCGCCCGCTGCTCAGTCCGCCCTGCAGCACCAGCGCGTCCCACGCCGTGAGGAACACCTCCGGGATCGCTGCCGCGTCGGCGAGGTCGACCGCCTCGGGCACCGGCAGCGCCTGGCGCTCGTGCGTGACGAGCAACTCGGCGTGGCAGGCCCCCGACTCGATGCCCATCACGCGGTCGCCGACCTGCCACAGCACCACCCGTTCGCCGACCGCGGCCACGGTTCCGGCATATTCGAGCCCCAGGATCTCGTGCTCGCGGGCGCGCGGGTCGCGGTAGCCGCCCATCCGCTGCAGCGTGTCGGCGCGGTTGCAGGCGCTGTGGGCGACCCGCACCAGGATCTCGTCGGGCCCCGGCACCGGCTCGGGCACATCGGCGACCGTGAGGACCTCGGGCCCTCCGTACCGGGTGATGACGACGGCGCGCATCCCGCCAGTGTGCCCGCTCGCCGCCGACCCGGCGAATCCGGCGCCGGGCGCGGCTAATCGACGAGCGTCACCAGCGACGCGTCGGGGATCGTGATCACGCTCGGCAACACGTCGGTGGCGATCGTCGTCGTCGTGGTCGACGGCGGGTCGAACACCGGCCGGCGCAGCTCGCGCCCGTCGTGGCTGCACGCCGCAAGCAACGCCACCAGGCCGACGCCCACGGCGATCGCCGGGTCCCTACGCCGTCGACGGCTCATCGGCGCCGGGGCCCTACGCCGTCGACGGCTCATCGGCGGCGGGGGGCTCGGTCGCCGCCCCGGCGGCGGGGGGCTCGGTCGCCGCTGCCTCGGCGGCCCGCTTCGCCAGCCGGTCGGCGACCTCGTCGGCAGAGCTGAACACCAGGTCGCGGTACAGCCGCAGCTCGGCGACGCTCTCGCGGATGTCGTCGAGCGCCCGGTGCGACCCCTGCTTCCAGCCGCGCTGCACCAGCACGTCGGGATACCAACGCCGCACCAGCTCCTTGACGCTCGACACGTCGACCGACCGGTAGTGCAGGTAGTCCTCGATCTCGGGCAGGTACTTGGCGAGGAACCGCCGGTCGGTGCCGATCGAGTTGCCGCACAACGGCACCGAACCGGGTTCGGGGACGTGTTCGCGGATGAACGCCATCGTCGCCGCGCCGGCGTCCTCGAGCGTCAACGTCGACGCCTTGACCAGGTCGAGCAACCCCGACTTGGTGTGCATGTCGACGACGAACGGGTCCATCGCCACCAGCAACTCGTCGGGTTGGTGCACCACCAGGTCGGGGCCCTCGGCCACGATCTCGAGCTGGTCGTCGGTGATCAGCGTGGCGATCTCGACGATCACCTCGCGCGTGTGGTCGAGGCCGGTCATCTCGAGGTCCATCCACACCAGCATCGCGGTGACTCTATTGCAGCATGCGACGATAGGAGTCGATGAGCCGCCCGACCTTCGCCGAACTGCTGGCCCTGCCCGGCGTGATCGAGGAGTGCGAGCTGCGCGGTCCCCTCGGGTTCATGGCCTACCACGGCGGCGGGCTCGAGGAGACGACCGACGTCGTGGCCCGCGAGGCGGCGACCCGGGCGGGGGCGTCGTACTACGGCGTGCTGCACCCGCCCGACTGGGACCTCCACATCCCCTCCACCCGCGTGTCGCCCGACGAGTCCCCCACGATGCGGCGCTTCTTCGACCACGTCGAGGTCGTGATCACGATCCACGGGTTCGGCCGGCGGCCGCTGCTCACCTCGGTGCTGCTGGGCGGGCAGAACCGCGCCCTCGCCACCCACATCGCGCTCCACCTGCGCGCCGCGCTGCCGGCCTACGAGATCGTCGACGAGCTCGACGCCATCCCGCCCGAGCTGCGCGGGGTGCACGACCGCAACCCGGTCAACCTGGCGCGCCACGCCGGGGTGCAGGTCGAGTTGCCGCCGCGCGTGCGCGGGTCGAGCCCGCTGTGGTGGGACTGGGAGTCGGGTCTCGTGCCCCACACGAACGCCCTGATCGACGGGCTCGCCGAGGCCGCCGCCTCGTTCGTCGTCGGGTGAGCGGCGGCCGTTCGTCACGATGGCGTACGGTCGCGACGTGCACGTCGACCGGAACCTCATCGCCGAACGGATCCGGCGCGAACTCCACGAGCGGGTGCTGCCACTGGTCGAACGCGACCGGCTCCCGCTCACCGTCACCGCCGGCACGAGCCCGCACGAGCAGTCGCCGTTCACCGTCGGCGACCCGTGGGGCCCGCCGTGGGGCACCACCTGGTTCACGTTCACCGGTGAGCTCCCCGAGGCGTGGCGGGGCGAGCGCGTCGAGGCGCTGATCGATCTCGGCTTCCACCCCGATGCGGCCGGGTTCCAGTGCGAAGGCCTCGTCGTCGACGCCGACGGCCGGCCGGTGCAGGGCATCCACCCGCGGCGCACGAACTTCCGGCTGACCGCCGAGCCGGGACCGGTCACGATCCGGCTCGAAGCCGCATCCAACCCGTCGTTCCCCGGGTACCGGCCGTCGCGGTACGGCTCGCCCGACACCGCCGGCGACCGCCCCCTGTACCGGCTGCGGCGCGCCGAACTGCTGCTCGTCGACGCCGAGGCCGAAGCAATGGCCCACGACCTCGACGTGCTGGCGGGCCTGATGCACGCGCTGGCCGACGACGACCCGCGTGCCCATCGGTTCCGCCGCCTGCTCGCCGACGCGCTCGACCAGTTGCCCGATGTCGCCGCGATGCGCCGCACGCTGCGCCCGCTGCTCGACACCCGCGCCCCCGCCAGCGCGCACCGCATCATCGCCACCGGTCACGCCCACATCGACACCGCCTGGCTGTGGCCGATGAGCGAGACGGTGCGCAAGTGCACCCGCACCTTCGCGTCGGCCGTACGCCTGATGGACGACTACCCCGAGTACCGCTTCTCGTGCTCGCAGGCGCAGCAGTACGCGTGGATCGAGCAACGCCACCCCGAGCTGTTCGAGCGGATCGCGGCCAAGGTGCACGGCGGCCAGTGGATCCCGGTCGGCGGGATGTGGGTCGAAGCCGACATGAACCTGCCGTCGGGCGAGAGCCTCGCCCGACAGATCGTGCACGGCCAGCGCTGGTTCGAGAGCCGGTTCGGGCGGCGCTGCAGCGAGGTCTGGATCCCCGACGTGTTCGGGTATCCGGCCAGCATGCCCCAGCTGTACGCGGCCGGCGGGATGCGCCGGTTCGTCACCCAGAAGCTGTCGTGGAACACCACCAACCGGTTCCCGCACCACACGTTCTGGTGGGAGGGGCTCGACGGCACCCGGGTGCTCACCCACTTCCCCCCGGTCGACACCTACAACGCCGAGATCACCCCCGCCGAATGCGTGGGGTCGGCCGAGCGGTTCCTCGACGCCGCCTGGTCCGACTGGTCGTTGATGCCCTTCGGCCACGGTGACGGCGGCGGCGGGCCGACCCGCGAGATGCTCGAGCGGGCGCGCCGGCTGGCCGACCTCGACGGCTCGCCGCGGGTCGAGATCGGATCACCCGCCGGGTTCTTCGCCCACGTCGAGCGCGAGGCCTTCGAGGGCGCCCCGGTGCCGGTGTGGCGGGGCGAGCTGTACTTCGAGACCCACCGCGGCACGCTCACCAGCCAGCTGCGCACCAAGGTCGGCAACCGGCGCTGCGAGCGGCTGCTGCGCGAGGTCGAGCTGTGGGCGGCGACCCTCGGGCGACCGGCCGAGGTCGACGACGAGTGGCGCCAGGTGCTGACCCAGCAGTTCCACGACATCATCCCCGGTTCGTCGATCGCGTGGGTGCACGCCGACGCCGAACGGGTCCACGCCGCGGTGACCGCCACGCTCGACGCCCGGCTGCGCCACCTGCTCGACGAACTCGTGCCGGCCGAACCGCATGTCGTCAACCCCGCCGGGGTCGATCGCGACGAGGTCGTCGACGTCCCGGGCGGGGAGCCGATGCGGGTGCTGGTGCCGGCCAACGGCATCGTGCCGCTGGTCCCCGCCGGCGACGCCGGTCGGGTGGTCGTGACCGAGTCGTCGATGACCAACCGTCACCTCGCCGTGCGGTGGGACGAATCCGGTGCCCTCACCTCGGTGATCGACGTGGCCAGCGCCCGCGAGGTGCTCCCCACCGGTCAGCGGGCGGCGGTGCTCGAGCTGGCCCCCGACCACCCGGTGCGCTACGACGCCTGGGACCTCGAGTCGTGGACGCCGGGTTCGGGGCGGCCGCTGTCGCAGCCGGCCTCGATCGACGTCGAGCACGGCCCGCTCGTCGGGCGGGTGCGTGTGCAGCACCGGTTCGGCCCGTCGGCGGCGACGATCACCTACACGCTGCGCGCCGGCAGTCGGCGCCTCGACATCGGCGTCGAGCTCGACTGGCGCCACAGCGAGCACCTGCTGTCGATCGCGTTCCCGCTCGACGTGCGCGCCGACACCGCGGCGTGCGACATCCAGTTCGGGCACGTGCGCCGACCGACACACCCCTCCAACTCGTGGGACGCCGCCAAGTTCGAGGTGTGTGCCCATCGCTACGTCGACGTCAGCGAACCCGGCTTCGGCGTGGCGGTGCTCAACGACGGC
Source organism: Ilumatobacter sp. (assembly GCA_036526035.1). Lineage (GTDB taxonomy): Bacteria > Actinomycetota > Acidimicrobiia > Acidimicrobiales > Ilumatobacteraceae > Ilumatobacter. Next base: position 43,189 of record DATCZG010000034.1, read on the forward strand.
CGGTACGGGCACGGGCTGTTCGACGGCCGGGTCCGCGTCAGCCTGGCCCGCGCCGCGCGGTACCCCGACCCGGCGGCCGACCAGGGCGAGCACGCCGTCAACCTCGCCCTGCTGCCGCACGGGCCGGGGCTGAGCGAGGTCGTCGCCGAGGCCGAACGGTTCAACCAGCCGCTGCGGGTCGTCACCGGGCGATCGGCCGCACCGGCGCCGGCTCCGGTGGTACGTCTCACCGGAGACGGTGTCGAGTTCGACGCCGTCAAGCCGGCCGACGACGACCCGGACGATCTGGTCGTGCGGCTGCACGAGGCGGTCGGCAACCGCACCCGCATCACCGTCGCCTGCGACCGCCGGATCGTCGCCGCCAGCCGCTGCAACCTCCTCGAGGAGCCCCAGTCGGGCCTCGAGGTCGGCGACGGCATCTGCGCGCTCACCGTCCACCCGTTCGAACTGGTGACCCTGCGCCTCACCCGCGCCGGCGACTGAGGCGCCAGAGCAGGCCCCGGGCCCGGTCAGCCCGGCACGCCGAGGTGGCGAAGCGCCATCCGGGCGTACAACTCGACCCCGATCGGCATCGCGTCCTCGTCGAAGGTCACCAGGTTGGAGTGGTTCGCGGGCATCTTGCGGGCGTCGCGGTCGGGGTGCGTACCCCCGAGGAACATCATCGTGCCCGGCACACGCTGGAGCACGTACGAGAAGTCCTCGGCGCCCATGGTCGGGTTGCGCAACCGCAGAACGCGGTCGTCGCCGAGGACCTCCCGGGCGGTGTCGATCGTGAACTCGGCGAACCGGTCGTGGTTGAACGTCACCGGGTAGCCGCCGATGATCTCGGGCTCGGCGGACGCGCCGTGCGCCTCGGCGATCCGCTCGGCGACCCGGCGGATGTTGTCGTGCACGAGGGTGCGGGTGCGCTCGCTGACGGTGCGGATCGTCCCCTCGATCTCGGCGAGGTGCGGGATGATGTTGTTGGTGGTGCCGGCCTCGATCCGGCCGACCGTCACCACCGCCGGGTCGAACATGTCGACGCGACGGGTGATCATCGTCTGCAGTGCCTGCACGATCTCGCACGCGATCGGGATCGGGTCGACCGCCCGGAACGGCTCGCTCGCGTGGCCGCCGGCGCCGTGCACCCGGATCACGAAACGGTCGGACGAGGCCATGCAGGCACCGGCGCGGGTGGCGACCATCCCGGTCGGCATCGTCGAGGTGATGTGCAGCGCGAACGCGCCCGTCACCGGCGAGTCGGTGCCGTCGGCGAGTGCCGGCACGTCGAGCAGGCCCTCCTCCAGCATCAACTTCGCCCCGTGGTGGCCCTCCTCGCCGGGCTGGAACATGAACAGCACCCGGCCGGGGATCTCGTCGCGCCGCGCCGACAGCAGCTTCGCGGCGCTCGCCAGCATCGCCGTGTGGGTGTCGTGACCGCAGGCGTGCATCACGCCGTCGGATCTCGATACGAAGTCGAGCCCGGTGCCCTCGCGCAGCGGCAGTGCGTCCATGTCGCCGCGCAACAGCACGGTCGGGCCGGGTGCACCGCCGGTGAGCAAGGCCGAGACACCCGACGTGGTCTCGTGCAACGTCAACTCGAGCGGCAGGCCCTCGAGCGCGGCGAGCACGGCGTCGCGGGTGATCGGCAGGTGGTTGCCCAGCTCGGGCCGCTGATGGAGCGCCCGGCGCAGTGCGACCGTCTCGTCGCGCAGATCGCACGCCTCGGCCCCAAGGGTGTCCAACGCCATGTCGCCGATGGTAGGCGGGACGCGGGTGCGGCCACCGGTCGTACGTCGCGTACGATCGATCGCGTGCCGCGCATCGAGTTCACGATCGAACCCTTCGTCGAAGGGCAACCCGGACTCCACGTCACCGCCCCGGTCGAGGCGCTGCGCGGTCTCGGCATCGAGGTCGAGGTCGGCCCGTTCGGGTCGGCGTGCTCGGTCACCGCGGGGCGCGCCCACGACGTCGTGTCGCTCGTGGTGGCGACCGCGCTCGACCACGGGGCGAGCCACGTCAACATCGACGTCGCCGCCGACAGCGCCGCCGACCTCGATGGCGGTGACGCCCCGTGACCGCCGACCACCCGCTGCTGCGCGCCGTGCGCCCCGTCGTCGAGGCGGTCGGGGCGACGTTGGTGTCGCCCGCCGAGCAGGAGCCCTCCGACGTGCCGCTGATGTGGGAGGGCGAGATCGTCGCCGCGGTGCGGATGCCGCCGCTGCACGGCGCCCTCGACCGCCTCATCGACACCGTCGAGACCGAACTGGGCGGCCGGCTGCCGGAGCTGTCGCGGGAGGACAAGCAGCTCGCGGTGCGCCTGCTCGACGAGCGCGGTGCGTTCATCCTGCGCCGCGCCGTCGAGGACGTCGCCGATGCGATGGGCGTCAGCCGGATCACGATCTACAACTACCTCAACGCGATCCATCGCTGATCGGTACCGTCACGGTATGACGCGCGGTGACCGCTTCGAGGTGATCGGCTTCGACGCCGACGACACGTTGTGGCGCAGCGAAGACTTCTTCGGCGCCGCCGAGCGGTTGTTCGTCGAACTCGTCGCACCCCACGCGCCGGCCGGCATCGACGTGCTCGGCGCCCTGCACGCGACCGAGACCGACAACATCGCGGTCTCCGGTTACGGCGTGAAGGCCTTCGCCCTGTCGATGGTGCAGGCGGCCGTCACCGCCACCGCCGGCCGGGTGCCGGCGTCGGTGATCGGCGCCCTCGTCGACCACGCCCACGAGATGCTGATGCACCCCGTCGAGTTGCTGCCCGGCGTGCCCGAGGCGCTCGCTGCGGCCGGGAGCACCCATCGCCTGGTGCTGATCACCAAGGGCGACCTCGTGCACCAGACCCGCAAGGTGCGCACGTCGGGCCTCGAGCACCACTTCGAGCACATCGAGGTGGTGCTCGACAAGCAGGTCGCCACCTACCGGCGGGTGCTCGACGAGTGGGGGGTCGACCCGGCCTCGTTCCTGATGGTCGGCAACTCGGTGCGCTCCGACATCCTCCCGGTCCTCGAACTCGGCGGCCACGGCGTGCACGTCCCCTACCACGTCACCTGGGACCACGAACTGGTCGTCGACCACGACGGCGACTTCGCCGAGTTGGCCTCGATCGCCGAGTTGGCCGACTGGCTCGCCACCGCCGACTGACCGGCAACCGCCTCAGAGCTTGCGCAGGCTCACGCGGCTGACGCGGTGGTCGCGCTCTTTGCGCAGCACCAGCGAGGCCCGGTCGCGGGTGGGGGCGATGTTCTCGCGCAGGTTGCGGCCGTTGATCGTCGCCCAGATGTGGCGGGCGGTCAGGTCGGCCTGTTCGTCGGTCAGCCCGGCGAAGTTCCTGAAGTAGCTGTTGGGGTCGCGGAACACCGACTGGCGCAGGGCGAAGAAACGCTCGACGTACCACTCCTCGATGTCGGCCTCGTCGGCGTCGACGTAGATCGAGAAGTCGAAGTAGTCACTGACGAACTCGTCGCCGGAACGGTCGACCTGCAGCACGTTGAGCCCCTCGACGATCACGATGTCGGGTTGCCGAACGGTGATGCTGACACCGTCGAGCACGTCGTAGGCGACGTGGTCGTACACCGGTGCCGTCACCACCTCCTCCCCGCTCTTGACCGCCCGCAGGAACGCCAGCAGGCCGCGGGTGTCGTAGCTCTCGGGGAAGCCCTTGCGGTCCATGATGCCGCGCTCGTTCAGCACGGCGTTCGGGTGCAGGAAACCGTCGGTGGTCACCAGATCGACCTGGGGATGGTTGGGCCACCGCGACAGCAACGCCTGCAGGATGCGGGCGAACGTCGACTTGCCGACCGCCACCGAACCGGCGACGCCGATCACGTAGGGAACCTTCGATGCCATCGAGCCGAGGAACGTCGACGACACCCGCTGCAGGTCCTGCACGGCGCTGACGTACAAGTTGAGCAGCCGACTGAGGGGCAGGTAGATCGCCGTGACCTCGTCGAGGTCGATGCGCTCGTTGATGCCCCGCAGCGAATCGAGGTCCTGCTGGGTCAGCGTCAGCGGGGTGGCGGCGCGCAGCGCAGCCCACTCGTCGCGATCGAACGTGAGGTACCGGTCGGGCACGCAGTGCAACCTATTCTCACGCCGTGTCCCCGATGCAACCGACCCGCAAGGCGAGGGGCGCCTGGTACACCCCACCCGAGCTGATCGCCACGGTGATCGACGGCCTGTTCGCCGAGATCGACGCCGACCGCACGGCGCCGGTGCACCGGCACGGCAGCGGGGCGATCCGGGTGCTCGATCCGGCCGCCGGCGACGGGCGCCTCCTGCGGGCGGTCGCGGCGAGCCTCGCCGGGCGGGGCGTGCGCCACGAACTGATCGGCTGCGACATCGACGCCGCCGCCCTCGCCGCCGCCGGCCTGCCCGATGCCCGCCTGATCCACGACGACGCGCTCGCCCGCGACTGGGGCGACGAGCGGTTCGACGTGGTGATCGGCAATCCGCCGTTCCTGTCGCAGATGGCGGCCGGCACCACCCGCGGTGGCGCCAGCCGTCACGGCGGTGGCCCGTACGCCGACGCCGCGGCCGAGTTCCTGGCGTTGGCGGTGCGCCTCGCCCGGCCCGACGGCGGACGGGTCGCGCTGGTGCTGCCGCAGTCGATCCTCGGCGCCCGCGACGCCGGCCCCGTGCGCGAGGCCGTCGCCGGGCAGGCCGATCTGCGCTGGTCGTGGTGGGAGCCCCGCCAACAGCACTTCGACGCCGCCGTCAACGTGTGCGTGCTCGGGTTCGCCCGGCCCTCCACCGGCGCCGCACCGGTGTGGACGAGGGTGGTCACCGACCGGCTCGGCGTGCCGGCGCTCGACCAGCGCGAGCTGCGGACCACCGGACGCCTCGGCGACCGTGGCGACCTCAACGCCAACTTCCGCGACGAGTACTACGCGCTCGTGCCGGCGGTCGCCGACGGTGCCGACGGTCCGCCGCTGGTCACGAGCGGTCTGATCGATCCCGGCGTGTGCCACTGGGGTGACCGCTCGGTGACGTTCGCCAAGCAGACGTTCACCCATCCGCGTGTCGAGCTGTCGAGGCTCACCGGGCGGTTCCCCGCCTGGGCGGCCCGCAAGCTGGTGCCCAAGGTGCTGGTCGCCAACCAGACCCGCATCATCGAGGCCGTCGCCGACCCGACCGGGGCCTGGCTGCCCGGGGTACCGGTCACCACGGTCACGCCGCACGACGGCGCGGCGCCCGAGCGGGCGCTGTGGGAGATCGCCGCCGTGCTGACCGCGCCGGTCGCCTCGGTGCTCGCCTGGCACGCCGGGGCGGGCACCGGCCTGTCGACGCGTTCGGTCCGGGTCGGGCCGGCGGTGCTGGCGGCGACGCCGTGGCCGGCGGGCGACCTGGCGAAGGCGGTCGAGGCGCTGCGCAGCGGTGACCTGGTGGGGTGCGCGCGGGAGGTGACCGCGGCGTACGGGCTGATCGGCACGGCCGCCGACCGGCTGGTCGACTGGTGGGTCGGGCTGCTGCCGAGCTGACGGGCGGCCGCCGGGCAGCAGTCGACGACGTCGCAGTCGGTACGATCCGAACGTGCACGAGGCCTGACCCACCGGTCGCCCATCGCCGCGGCACCCCAGCTGATGATGACCACCCACCGCATCTCCGTCCGGCTCGCCGCCCTGGCGCTGGTCGCCGCCGCGGCCCTCGGGGCGTGCGGCGGCGACGACTCGTCGCTCTCGCCGCTCGCCGAGGAGGGCCGATCGATCTACCTCACCAACGGGTGCGGCGCCTGCCACGGCACCGAGGGCCAAGGCGGTGTCGGGCCGGCGTTCGTCGGCCTCGCCGGGCGCACGGTGTATCTCGACGACGGCACCACGGTGATCGCCGACCGCGACTACATCATCGAGTCGATCCGCGACCCCGAGGCCAAACGGCCGGCAGGGTTCCAGATGGCGATGCCGACCGGCCTGCTCAGCGACGAACAGATCGACAAGCTCATCGCCTACATCGACGAGCTCTCGCCGCCCCCGGCGGCCGACGCACCGTGACCCGTCGACGCCTCGGCGCGCCGAACGCCTGCGCCGCGCTCGTCGCCGACGGATGCGGCGGGACCGCGCGAGCTCGCCGGCTGACGCTGCCGGATCTCACCGACGGCGGCAGCGACCGCTCAACGGTGCCACGGGGCGCACGGTGACACGGCGCCCTCGCCGGCCGTGAGCACCTCGACGCCGGTGTCGGTGACGAGGCAGGTGTGCTCGAACTGGGCGGTGCGCTTGCCGTCGGCGGTGACCGCCGTCCAGTCGTCGTCCCACATCTTGTGCTGCCAGGTGCCGAGCGTGATCATCGGCTCGATCGTGAAGGTCATCCCGGGACGCATGATCATCGAACCGCGCGAGTCGTAGTAGTGCAGCACCTGGATGTCGGAGTGGAACTGCTCGCCGATGCCGTGACCGACGAACGCCCTCACGACGCCGAGCCGGTGGGCCTTGGCGTGCTCCTCGATCGCCCGCCCGACATCGCTGATCGGGCGGCCCGGCTGGACGGCCTCGATGCCCTTCCAGGTGCACTCCTCGGTGATCCGCACCAACTCGCGGCTCTGGGGGTCGACGTCGCCGATCAGGAACGTGGCGTTGGTGTCGCCGTGCACGCCACCGATGAAGGCGGTCACGTCGAGGTTCATGATGTCGCCGTCCTGCATCGGGCGCGAATCGGGGATGCCGTGACAGATCACCTCGTTGGCCGAGGTGCACAGGCTCTTGGGATAGCCGTGGTAGTTGAGCGTGCTCGGATACGCCCCGCGCTCGATGTACAGCCCGTGGCAGTACTCGTCGACCTCGTCGGTGGTGACCCCCGGCTGCAGGAACTCGCCGGTGAGGCGCAGGATCTCGGCGGCGACCTTGCCGGCGTGCCGCATGCGCTCGATCACCTCGGGCGGCTTGATGCGCGGCTCGTCCCACCGGACGGGTTCACCGGTGTCGGCATAACAGGGGCGCTCGATGCCGGGCGGCACGGTACGCATCGGGCTGATCTCGCCGGGCAACACCCGACCCTCGGAGCGTCGGTGGCACCGCTTGTACTTGCGCCCACTGCCGCACCAGCAGGGGTCGTTCGCCTGCGGCAGCACGGACGGGGCGCGGTGAGAACTCTGCATGACACGTCGAGTCTAGAAGCCGCTGCCACCGGCCGCGCCGTCGCAGCCGGCCCGACCCGGGCCGTCCCGGCCGGTTACCGCCCGGGTCAGGGGGCGAGCCGGTCGATCCGCCAGTGGTCGCCGTCGCGGCGATACCGGAAGCGGTCGTGCAGCCGGCTCGGGCGGCCCTGCCAGAACTCCCATTCGACCGGAACCAGCCGCCAACCCCCCCAATGGGCGGGTCGCGGCACCGGTGCCCCGGCGAACTGGCGCTCGTAATCGGCGGCGAGGTGCAACAGCTCGCCGCGCGAACGCAGCACCTCCGACTGGGGTGACGCCCAGGCGCCGATCTGGCTGGCGCGCGGCCGAGCGGCGAAGTACTCGTCGCTCTCGCGGTCGCTGACCCGCTCGACGGTGCCGCGCACCCGCACCGAGCGGTGCAGGTCGAGCCACGCGAACGTGGCGGCCGCCACCGGGCGGGCGGTCAGCTGGTGGCTCTTGGCCGACTCGTAGTTGGTGAAGAACGTGAACCCGAACCGGTCGGCGTCGCGCACCAACAGCGGCCGGCCGTCGGGGGCACCGTGCAGGTCGACCGTCGACAGCACCATCGCGTTCGGCTCGGCCAAACCGGCCTCGAACGCATCGTCGTGCCAGACGTGCCACTGCTGCATCGGGTCGGGGGCGAGGTCGTCGAGCTCGAGCCCGACGGTCTCGTACTGCACCCGCCGGTCGCGGATGCGTGAGCGCTCACCGTAGGAGTCCATGGACTAATTGTCGATTCTGTCGATGCCGCGCATGTAGGGGCGAAGGGCCTCAGGCACGGTGACCGAACCATCGGCGTTGCGGTAGTTCTCGATGATCGCCGCCCACACCCTGGGCACCGCGAGGGCCGAACCGTTGAGCGTGTGCACGAACGCGGTGCCCTTGTGCGGTGCGCCGTCGGCACCGACCGGGCGGTAGCGGATGTCGGCCCGCCTCGCCTGGTAGTCGCTGAACCAGCTGATCGACGACACCTCGAGCCACTGGTCGGCGCCCGGCGCGTACACCTCGATGTCATAGCTGCGGTGATGGCTCTGGCCCATGTCGCCGGTGCAGATCTCGATGATGCGGTAGGGCAGGCCCAGCACGGCGATGGTGCCCTCGGCGCGCGCCACCATGTCGTCGAGCAACGCCGGCGACTGTTCGGGGGTGGCCAGCGCCAGGATCTCGACCTTGTCGAACTCGTGGGCCCGCAACATGCCGCGCGTGTCACGTCCGGCCGACCCCGCCTCGCGCCGGTAGGACGGGCTGTACGCCATGAACCGCTTCGGCAGATCGGCGGCGTCGAGCACCTCACCGGCGTAGATCGACGTGAGCGGCACCTCGGCGGTGGGGATGCACCACAGGTCGTCGCGCTCGATCGCGAACGCGTCGTCGGCGAACTTGGGGAGCTGGCCGGTGGCCGTGAGGGTGGCGGTCGACACCAGCGACGGGGGCCGGATCTCCTCGTGGACGTCGGCGTTGCGGTCGAGCGCCAGCTGGCACAGCGCCCGCGCCAACGTGGCCCCGGCACCGCGCTGCATGGTGAACATCGACCGGGCGATCTTGGTGGCCCGCTCGTTGTCGAGGATCCCCAACGCGGTCGCGGTCTCCCAGTGCGGTACCCGCTGGTGCTCCGCGAAGGCGTCGGGCAGGAACGGGCCCTTGACCACCGGGTTGTCGGCGTCGGACGTACCGTCGGGGGCGTCGGGGTGCGGCAGGTTCGGGATCACCAGCAACTCGTCGCGGAGCCGCTCGCTGAGGCCGGCGTGCTCGGCGTCGAGTTGCTGCTCGGCGTCGCCGATCGCCCGGCTTTCGGCCTGCAGCGCCTCGGCCTCGGCGGCCTTGCCGTCACGGCGCAGGGCGCCGACCTCTTTCGAGATGGCGTTGACCCGTGCCCGCATCGCGTCGCGCTCGGCGGTGATCTCGCGCCGCCGGCCGTCGAGGTGGGCGGCCTCGTCGAGCAGGGCGAGGATGCCCGGGTCGTGGCGGCGCGCCAGGGCGGCGCGCACGTCGTCGAACTCGTTGCGAATCAGCCGGACGTCGATCACGATGGCGAGACTACCGGCGCTCGCCCACCGGCCCGGCAGCGATTCGGGCCCCGCGGCCCGGCACGGGCGCCGGGGTCAGCCGGGTTCGGTCGCCGACCGGGTGCGGGCGAACTCGCGCTCGACGTCGGCGGTGGTGAGCGGCGCATCGTCGTGGCCGGTGATCTCGGCGGCCGGGATCCTGCCGCGGCGCTTGAAATCGTACGATTCGCCGTGGCGGACGGCGAACTTGGCGAAGAACAGGTAGATCACGATCGACCACAGGAACAGACCGCCGGCGGTCTTCATCACCGCACCGGCGAGCTGCTGGTCGGTGACCGCCGAGATGCCCCACAGACGCAGCGGCTTGTCGTACACCCGGTAGACGACGTCGTCGGCGAAGGTCAACCACGCCGCCGGGACGGTCGGCACCACCGACTGCAAGAACAGGTAGATCATCTGGCCGGCGAAGCCGATCCGGAACTCGGCGAGCGGCCCGCACACCGGGGTCCACATCAACAACGACATCGTCACCACCAGCACGTGCAGGCCGTAGTGCAGCGGGCCGTTGTCGACGCTGGCGTCGACCAGCATCGGGATGTGGATGATCATCACGGTCGCGTTGAACAGCACACCCGCCACCACCGGCTTGGCGAGCCAGCGCACCGCCCGGTAGACGGCACCCCCGCCGAGCAGGGTGCGTGCCAGCCAGGCCGGCGTCGCCATCAGCGCCAGCGGCGGCAGGAAGTAGCTCAGCATCATGTGCTGCACCATGTGCACCGAGTACAGGTTCTCTTCGCCGATGTCGTGCACCGGCCAGTCGCTGGCGATCCACAGCACCGCCATCGCCAGCACGAAGCTGACCAGGTTGAAGCGGGTGATCGGCGACTGCCCCGCCGGCACCGCCTTCGGCCCGATCACGCGCACCATGTAGACGTAGGCACCGACCAGGAACGCGACGAGCACCCAGACCTCGGGATGCCACCGGAAAGCGAGCGGGTCGGCACCGAGATCGGCGGTGAACACGGCGGCATCACCGAGCTTGGAGGTCAGGAGTTGCGCCATGTCGGCGCCTTTCATGAAACGGAACGACGAGCCGGACCGATGCCGACGTCAGGGGCTGAAGAACTCGAAGGTGAGCAGCGCCGCGATGTACACGGCCACCGCCAGACCGAGGCCGGTGTAGAACAGCAGGCCGAACAGCCGACTGTCGAACTTGAGGTGCATGAAGAACAGCACCACGCTGAAGAACTTGATCACCATCAGGATCAGCAGCAACGGCAGGAACAGCGCGCCGAGGTCGTCGACCATGTAGCTGAGGGCCACCTCGATCGCCGTGATGCCAGCCAGCACCAGCGCCAGCTGCACGTACTTGAGGTCGCTCCAGTGTTCGTCGCTGTGATGCGCCTCGCCGTGAGCGGTGTCGTCGGAGTGGGCGGTGTCGGTGCTCATGCGCAGGACCTCATGCCGGGATCAGGTAGACGAGGGTGAAGATCAAGATCCACACGATGTCGACGAAGTGCCAGTACAGGCCGACGAGTTCGACGACCTCGGCCTTGTCGCCGGGGATGCGGCGCTTCAAGATCATGCCGACGGTGGCCAGCAACATGATCACGCCGACCGACACGTGCACCCCGTGGAAACCGGTGAGGGTGTAGAAGCTCGACGAGAACAGGCTGGTCGTGTAGCCCAGCCCCTCGCGGTAGAACGTGGTGAACTCGTAGACCTGGCCGGCGACGAACAGCGAGCCGAGCGTGGCGGTCATCGTGAGCCACACGTTGGTCGCCCGGTCGTCGCCCCGCTTGGCGGCGGTGACAGCGAGCACCATCGTGAGCGACGACATCAGCAGCACGAAGCTCGAGGCCGACGTGAACGGGATGTCCCAGTACTGGTCGGGCCCGCTGGCGGCCGAGTGCCGGCCGCGGTAGAGCATGTAGGTCGAGATCAACCCGCCGAACAGCAGGCACTCCGACCCGAGGAACAGCCACATCGCCAGCTTGTTGTTGGACAAGCCGGTCGAGGTGTGGTGCCCGGCGCCGTGGGCGTCGACCGCGTCGTGGACCGCGATGTCAGCCATGGGACGAGACCTCCAGTTCGGTGCCGCCCTGGGCGGGCGGGTCGTAGTCGGCGGCGGTCGCCGTGTGCGGTTCGAGGCTCCAGCCGAACATCGAGGCCAGCAGCACCGCGCCACCGACCGGGACGAGCACCAGGTTGTAGATCACGCCGTAGGCCATGATCGGCAGCGACAGCGCCATCACCAGCGGCCAGTACGACGGAGACGGCAGGTGGATGTGCGGGTCGGCGTTGGCCTCCTGCTCGGCCAGCAGCTCCTCGGCCGTGGCGACCTGGTGGAAGTCGTGGTGGTCGCCTTCGCCGCGGTCTTCGTACTTGCGGTGGAAGAACTCGTCGAGATGGCCGACGGTGGGGATGACGTCGAAGTTGTGTTCCTTGGGCGGGTTGGTGGTCATCCACTCGAGCGAGCGGGCGTCCCACGGATCGAGCGGTGCCACCTGCTTGCTGCGCGCGGCGCGCCAGGCGTTCACGAAGAACAGCAGTACGCCGACGCCGAGCACGAGCGAGCCGATCGTGGCGACGAGGTTCCAGAACCCGAGGTTGAAGAACCCCTCACCGGCGCGGGCGTCGGTCCACACGTACATCCGGCGCGGCTGGCCCTGGAGCCCGATGATGTGCATCGGGCCGAACGTGAGGTTCATCCCGACGACCATCACCCAGAAGTTCCACTTGCCGAGACGCTCGTCGAGCATCTTGCCGAACACTTTGGGCCACCAGTAGTAGAGGCCCGAGAAGATGCCGAGGATCGCCCCGCCGAACAGCACGTAGTGGAAGTGGGCGACGATGTAGTACGTGTCGGTCTGCTGCGTGTCGGACGGGGCGACGGCGTGGGTGACGCCCGACAGGCCGCCGATCGTGAACTGCACGATCAGGCCGATGGCGAACAGCATCGCCGTGGTGAACTGCAGCTTGCCGCCCCACAGGGTCATCGTCCAGTTGACGATCTTGACCCCGGTGGGGATGGCGATCGCCATCGTCGCGACCGAGAACACGGCCACCGAGATCGGCCCCAACCCCGAGGCGAACATGTGGTGAGCCCACACGCCCCAGCCGACGAAGCCGATCGCCACACCGGAGAAGACCACCAGCGGGTACCCGAACAGCGGCTTCTTGGAGAACACCGGCAGCACCTCGGACACGATGCCGAACGAGGGCAGGATCAAGATGTACACCTCGGGGTGGCCGAAGATCCAGAACAGGTGCTGCCACAGCAACGGGTCGGCGCCGGCCTCGACGGTGAAGAACGTGGCGTCGAAGTTGCGTTGGAACATCAGCAGGAACAGCGCCACGGTGATGACCGGCATCGCGAACACCAGCAGGAACTGCACGACGAGGATCATCCAGGTGAAGATCGGCATCTTCATCAGCGACATGCCCGGTGCCCGCATGTTGATGACCGTGACGATCAGGTTGAGCGCACCGGTGAGCGAGGCGATACCGGTGATCTGCAGGCCGAGAGCCCAGAAGTCGACACCGTTGGTCGGCGAGAACGGCACCGACGAGTTGGGTGCGTACATGAACCAGCCGCCGTCGGCGGCGCCACCGAGCAGCCACGAGGTGTTGATGAAGATCGCCCCGGCGAGGAAGCACCAGAAACCGAACGCGTTGATGCGCGGGAAGGCGACGTCACGGGCGCCGATCTGGAGGGGCACGAAGTAGTTCGCGAACGCCGCCGCCATCGGCATCACGAACAAGAACACCATCGTGGTGGCGTGCATCGTGAACATCTGGTTGTACTTGTCGGCCGACAGGATCGTGCCGTCGGGGCCGCCGAGCTGGAGCCGGATCAGCAGCGCCTCCAAGCCGCCGACGAGGAAGAAGAACATCGCCGCGACGCCGTACATGATGCCGAGCCGCTTGTGGTCGATCGTGAACAGCCACGACTTCCAGCCGGTCGTCTCGACCGGGCGACGGAAGACGCCGTAGGCGGACGACGGGGTGGCGACGGCGGGCACCTGGGCGGTGTCGGCAGGTCGTTCGATCAGGGCCATCTCGGGTTCACTTCCGCTCGAGGAGGTAGGCGACCAGCTCGTTGATCTGGTCTTCGGACAGGGCGAGGTACGGCATGCCCCGGGTCTTGCCGTCGGTGTCGTCGAGCTTCTCGGGGTCGGCGTACATCGGCTTCTTCCCCGGGGCGTTGCGCAACCAGTCCTTCAGGTCGATCTCGTTGAGGCAGTCGTCCGACACGCCGGCGAGGTACTTCGCGCCGAACTCGGACGGGGTCGCCTCCCACACGTCGTCGCGGCAGTCGGGGGTGACGAGGTCCCAGGTGCCGCCGGCGAAGGTGTTGCGGGTCATCAAGTTGGTGAGGTTGGGTGCCGCCCCGCTCCACACGAACTGCTCGGGGGCCGACACGACGAGATCGCCGTCGGCGTCGGTGAGGCCGTCGACCTGGTGGCAGCGCGAGCACTGCGAGACGAACGTCGCCTCACCGGCCGCGGCGAGCGTGCCCGCCGCGGGCGACTGGTACGGCTCGAGCTGGTTGTCGATCCACGCCTGGAAGTCGGCGGCGTCGAGCGCCACGATCTCCATCCGCATGTTGGCGTGCGACAGGCCGCAGAACTCGGCGCACTGGCCGGCGTAGATGCCCGGCTGCGAGGCGTGGAAGTTCCAGGTGTGCACGCGGCCGGGAACCATGTCGCGCTTTCCGTTGAGCTTGGGCACCCAGAACGAGTGGATCACGTCGCGGCTGGTGCCGCGGATGACCACCTTGGCGTCGGTCGGGATCACCATCTGGCCGCTGGTGACGATCGGCGCCGCCTCGCCGGTCGGCTTGAAGCCGCAGATGTCGCCGTCGGCGTCGACGGGATAGTCGAACTCCCACCACCACTGCTGGCCGGTGACGTTGACGACACAGTCGGCGTCGTCGGTGTCGTTGAGCGAGATCACCGTCGCCACGGTCGGCACCGCGATGCCGGCGAGCAACAGGGCCGGGATCGCGATGAACACGTACTCGACGAAGGCGTTGCCGTGCCCCTGGTCGGGGATCGGCTGGCCGCGGTCGCGGAACTTGATCACCGCGTACAGCACGACACCGAACACGATCAGGCCGACGATGCCGGCGATCATGAAGATCGGCCACTGCAGGTCGTGGATCTCCTGCGCGTAGTCGCCGGCCGGCTTCCAGGTGTCCTGAGGGGCGTCGCTCGCGCACGAGCTGAGCACCACGCCGGCCGCGGCACCGGCCACGAGACGGCGGACGTGGGGCGAGGAGGGGGACGTCACGTCGTTGTCGACTTTCTGCTCGATCGCTCGGCGGTTCACGGCACCACCACCTTCAACTCGGCGTCGGAACCGGGCACGACGAAGGCGAAGCCGCCGTCGACCGCGATGCTCGGCCGGTTGATGACCACGGTGAGCAGCTGCGTGCCGCCCGGGTCGACCAGCGCCGTGCACACCCGCTCGGGCCCGACCGGCTGCCCGTCACCGTCGAGGGCCGGGTGCAGGTCGAGCACCAGCCGGGCGTGGTGGTGGGACTCGTTGTGGAACAGCACGTTGGTCGGGTTCGACCGCACCACCGTGAGCGCATCGAAGTCGCCCCCGAAGCCGGAGACGTCGGCGACCAGCTCGTCGTTCTCGAACACGATCTCGGCACCGACGTTCGACTTGGAGGCGACGGTCTGGCTGGCGTCGTGATCGGCCTCGGTCTCCTCGGCCGTGCACTCGTCCTTGGCGGCGAGGTCGCCGGTGGTGAGGTGCGACTCGATGTGGCGCTCGCCCTTCAGGCCGGCGAACGCGCCGGCCGCGATCAGCGCCACGACGACGACCGACAGGGCGCCGGTGATCGTGGCCTTCGACAGTTCGGGGCGCAGGCCGACGATCGTGCCGAGCCCGAGCAGGGCGGCGGCGACCACGGCGAATGCGATCACGGTGGCCGACTTCGACGGCAGGCCCAGCATCACCCGGCTGAACGAGTAGACCACGACGGCGCCGGCGATCGCTGCGGCGACCGGCAGCTCGAGCGGATGGATCATCACGTCGCGGGCGGCGGCGTTGAAACCGCGCTCGCCCGAGGCCCGCTCGCTCCAACCGGCGACCAGCCACTCGAGCGTTCCGGCGACGAGCGCGATCAGCCCGACGACGAAGAACGTGCGGCTGGTGACCAACCCGAGCGTCATCGTGGTGGCGCCGAGGGCGACCAGCAGCGGCCAGAGACTGGGGCGGGCGGTCGCCTGGGCGGCGGGCGACGCGTCGAACGCCTCGGGTTCGAGCGGGGACACGTTGGAGTCGCGCACGAACAGGTTGAGCCCCGCCAGGAGCGACAGGGCCACCGCCGCCGAGACGAGCCCGAGGCTGCCCAGCGTGCCCCCCTGGGCGATGCCGTAGACGAGCGCGAAGACCCACGCCGCGCCAGCGGAGCCGATCAGGAGTTTGGAGCCGGTGGTGAACATCGTGGTGCTGAACTCACTTGGTGACGTAGACGACGAACCAGACCGCGCTGTATGCGACGGCGGCGAAGTACCAGTAGAGGGCGTGGGCCGACAGGATCTCGGTCTCGCGCAACCGGCCGCCGAGCACCCGGAATGCGGCGACCGCCGTGTAGACGAGGCCGGCGATCACGATCGCCGTCATCGCCCCGGTGACGGCGTAGAACAACGCCCCGTAGTAGTCGGCGTCGATCTCGACGCCCATCGTGGCGTAGACGTAGGCCTGGCCGTTGATGAACGCGACGGCCATCAGCGCCGTGACGATCAGCGCCAACGCGGCGTGGGCCCGATCGCCCCGGGTTCCCGAGTACACGGCCCACTGGGCGAACAGGCACAGCGCCCAGATGGTCATCAACATCACGTTGCTGGCGACCTCGGGGATGATGTAGTCGACCGGGAACCG
This sequence comes from Ilumatobacter sp., assembly GCA_036526035.1. GTDB lineage: Bacteria > Actinomycetota > Acidimicrobiia > Acidimicrobiales > Ilumatobacteraceae > Ilumatobacter. The sequence continues at coordinate 59,199 of DATCZG010000034.1, forward strand.
GCCACCGCTGTCGACGACCCGCTCGCGCAGCAGCACCCAGATCGCCAGCATGCCGCCGATCATCATCGTGCCGGCGGCGCACCCGAGCGCGGTGGCCATGAACACCTGGCGGCGCGGGGCCGGCCGGGCGGCGGGCGGCAGGGCGAGCGGGGCGGTGCTCACGACGTGCTCCCTTCGAGAACGGTGTCGAACAGCGGCTCGGGTGAGGCCACGGTGGGCAGGTGCTCGAAGTTGTGCGCGGGAGCCGGCGACGAGGTGCTCCACTCGATCGTGTGGGCACCGAAGGGGTTGTCGTCGGCGGCGGCACCGGCGCCCGTGAAGGTCTTGGCCATCAACCCGACGACGGCCACGACGGTGAGCCCCATCAGCCCGTGGCCGAGGAGCGACAGCGTGTTCCACAGCGCCCCCTGATCGACCCCACCGAGGTCGATCAGTGCGGCGACGTCGGCGTCGCTGGCGGGCACGCCGCCGGCCTGGTCGAGGAACCCGGCGACATACAGCGGCAGGGCGGCCAGCACGGTGCCGGCGACCCCCACGAGCGCCAGCGGCAGGGCCTGCGTGTCGGGCACCGTGCGCCCCCACAGCTTGGGCGCCCAGAACAGCAACCCGCCGATCACGGCGAGCGCCGCGCCGTACACCACGTAGAGGGTGGCGCCCTCCTCGGCGACGGTGCCGATCAGTTCGAGGTCGGTGATGCCGATCGCGAAGTTGCCGACGACGCCGACGACCACCATGCCGAGCCCGAGGAACGAGAACACGAACGGGGCCGTGATACGCGGCCGCCCGGCGGCCAACCCGGTTCCGGCGGTGAGCCCGCCGAGCCCGATCACGACGAGGATGCCGAGCAGCGGCAGGCCGGCGAACACCAGGAACGGCACCGCCCCCTCGAGGAACGTGGTGCCGTCGGTGTCGATGGTGACGTCGAACACGTACTGCTGGGTGGTCGCGGCCAGCGCGGTGACGCCGACGAGGGCGATGCCGGCGAACGCGACGCCGCGCAACGCCTGGCGGCTGCGGAACGTGACCGGCATCAGCTCGGCGGCGACGCCGACCGCCGGCAGGGCGTAGACCACCACGGCGGGCACCGAGAACGCCCAGCCGAGCCACAGCCCGATGCCTTCGGCACCACCGAAGTTGAGCTGGGCGTACCGGTGGTCGAGGAACGCGTAGACGACGACGCCGAACACGACCGGCAGCGCCAGCAACATGCCGAGCGCGCCGACCAGGGCCGACCAGGCGAACAGCGGGACACGGCGCATGGTCATGCCCGGCGCCCGGGTGGTGAGCACCGAGGTGGCGACGCACCCGGCCGAGGCGAGCAGACCGAGGATCATCAGCCCGTGGCCGACGAGGAACAACTCGACGGCCTGCCGGTCGCCGCCGCCGATGCCGCCGTTGCGGCCGAGCGCCGCCATCGTGAGGGAGAGGCCGCCGAGCCAGGCGTAGAACCCGGTGAGGGCCAGGCGCGGGAAGGCGATCGAGCGCGCCCCGAGCTGCAGCGGGACGGCGGCGATCGCCAGCCCCAGCCCGAGCGGGATCACCACTGCGAACACGAGGCCGACGCGGTAGGCCTGGAAGATCTGCAGCAAGGCGTTCGGTTCGAGCACCGCGCCGTCACCGGCGCGCTCGATGCCGAGCATCAGGCCGAGCACGGCCGTGACGAGCAGGGCGACGAGGCCGGCCGAGGCGTAGAGGCGGCCGATCCGTTTGTGGTCGGTGGTGGTGACCCAGGCCGCCACCCCGACGAAGAACGGCACCAGGGCCGAACCGCCCACGGCACCGTCGACCGCGCTGTCGGCGGCATCTGGACGTGTATCGATCGTCGTCATGAGACGTGGCTGATTCCTTGGAGGCTTGCTGACGGTTCGCTGGTCACGGTGACACTGGGTTCTAGCGCTCGGACAATCGTCACGACACTACCCGCGGCACACTACTGGCCGGGTCCTCGTGCAGAGGAAATCGACCCACTGCGGTGGCGGCCCGCCGACGCCAGGGTCTACGACAGCGGGGCGAGGCCGAACTGCTGCCGGCCCAACGGGTCGAGGTCGCCGACCCCGGCGCGGCCGACGAAGTCGACCTCGAAATCCTCGGTCGGGAAGTCGGGCGGGCTGGCGCCGCGCTCGAACCGCTCGAGCGTCGCGCCGACGTAGCGATCGTTGCGCGGGCAACGCGGTGCGGCACCGATGTACATCACGTTGCCCCAGCGCCGGTCGTTGGCGGCGGGGCCGACGCTGTGGATCAGGTCGCCGTGCCACCACACCGTGTCGCCCGGCACCACTGCCGGGATCGGCTTGAGCGCCGAGCGCACCAGCTCGTCGGCGGCGGACCGGCGCGGTGCCGGCTGCGGGTCGGCGGCGACACCGAGCTCGCCGGCGATGCCCGCCACCAGGATGTAGGCGCCCACGAGCGGCACGGCGGCGACGTGCAGCACCCCGTCGGCGGGCCGCATCTCCGACAGCGCCGTCCAGCCCTGGAACGTGCGGAACACCGTGCCCTCGGTCGAGGCGGACGTGCGGTGGGCGGCGTCCCACGGATCGACTCGCTCGGGGTGGCCGACCAGCGCCTGGCGGAAGACCGCGATGTTCTCCGGCACCCGCCAGCCACCCGCCGACGGCGCGTCGGAGTGGGGGGCCAACCCGCGGGCGGTGACCCCGGGGGCTCGGCGGCGCAGGCGGTCGGCATAGGAGATGTCGTGATCCGGGTCGAACCAGACGGCGCCCGGGGAGCGGTGCGACCAGAACCCGTTGAGGAACCGGCGCACGGCCGCCATGCGCTCGTGCTGGCGGGCCAGCACCTGGGGGCGCGACCAGTAGATGCCCCAGATGCGCGACCCGCCGGCTGCATCGTCGGGATACCGCTCGGCGAAATGCCGCTCGAACGAGTTGCGCGCCAGGTAGTCACCGATCTCTTCGTTCCAGGCCTCGGCCTGGTCGCGATCGAAGGTGTTGCGCACCACCACGCAGGCCCGCCGGGCGATCGCCGCCCGCGCCGCGTCGGGCAGCCGACCCAGGTCGTCGAACTCGACCACCGGGATCGGCTCCTCGATCGCCTCGGCGACCTGATCGGCGATCAGTTGTCTGGTGTGGGCGAGCAGGTCGCCGACCTCGGCGCGACGCACACCGACCTCGTCGAGCAGGTCGAGCAGCGTCGCATCGGGGGCGGACATCGCGCCGGCTCAGACCAAGATGTCGACCGTCATCGCCCCGAACAGCAGCGTGACGTAGGTGATCGAAAACCCGAACACCCGCATCGACGCCGATGCCGTCGGGTGGCTGCCGAGCCAGACGACGGCCGCGAGGAAGACCACCCCCAGCGAAACGGCCGCCGCCGAGTAGATCACACCGAGGTCGGCGACCGGGATGAGCACCAGCGTGCACACCACCAGCGCCAGCGTGTGGCCGATCATCTGGCGAACGGCGTTGCGGAAGGGCACGACCGCCGGCAGCATCGGCACATTGGCGGCCCGGTAGTCGTCGGCGTACTTGATGGCCAACGCCCAGAAGTGGGGCGGGGTCCAGAAGAACATCGCGCCGAACAGCACCACCGGGGTCCACGCCAGGCCGTTCTGCACGGCGGCCCATCCGACCAGCACCGGCACCGCGCCGGCGGCGCCACCGATCACGATGTTCTGCCGGCTCGTGCGCTTGAGCCAGATGGTGTAGACGCCCACGTAGAACGCGGTCGCGGCGAGCGCCAGGGCGGCGGCGAGCAGGTTGGCGCCGGCCCACAGCACCGCGAAGGCGACGATCTCGAGAGCCACCGCGAACACGAGCGCGTCGCGGGGCCTGATCACCCCGGTGACGAGCGGACGGTTGCGGGTGCGTTCCATCAACCCGTCGATGTCACGGTCGACGTACATGTTGATGGCGTTGGCCCCGCCGGCGGCGAGCGAGCCACCGATCAACGTCACGATCACCAACCAGGTCGACGGCCAGCCGCGCTCGGCGACCACCATCGTGGGCACCGTCGTGATCAGCAGCAGCTCGATGATGCGCGGCTTGGTCAACGCCACGTAGGCACCCACCGTGGTGGTCGCCGTGCGCCGGCTGCCGTGGGCGATGCCGCCCGGCGCCAGCCGTGACGGGACCAGAGGTCGACTGCCGACTGCCATACCGGGTCCATCGTACGGCCCCGCGCCACGGGCGGCCAACGCCGCAGGGCGGATGGAGGTCGTCCGGTACGCGACGCGACCGGGCCGGGCCGGGCACAATGGGAGGGTGCCGACGACGCTCGAACCAACGCGGGTCCGCGAACCCGAGCTCGACGAGCACGTCGCCGAGGACCACCCGTGGGTCGTGATCGTCTGGAACGATCCCGTCAATCTGATGAGCTACGTCACCTACGTGCTGCAGAAGCTGTTCGGCTACTCGAACGAGAAGGCGACCGAACTGATGCTCGACGTCCACCACAAGGGCAAGGCAGTCGTCGCCAACGACACGCGCGAACGCGCCGAGATGCACGTGTTCCGGCTGCACGAGCACGGGTTGTGGGCCACGATGGAGCACGACGGGCCGTCGTCGTGAGCGGCCCGCTGGGCCGCTTCCGGCCTCCCGTGCGCGCCAAGGGCGACGGCTACCTGATCGACCTGGGTGCCGACGAGTCGGCGATGATCCGGCGGCTCGTCGGCGAGCTGCGCGAGTTGCTCGCCGAGGAGGCGACCGATCCCCGGTCCCACGCCCTGCTCGCCCGGCTGTTCCCCGTCACCCACCCCGACGACGCCGAGCTCGAAGCCGAATACCAGCGGTTGATGCGCGACGAGCTGGTGCAGTCGAAGCTGGGGGCGTTCGATGCGGTCGACGCGGCGCTCGCCGGCGACGGGCGGGTCGACGAGGCCCAGCTGGTCGGGGTGATGCAGTCGATCAACTCGCTGCGGCTGGTGCTGGGCACCATGTTGGGCATCGACGACCGCGACCCCGACGAGCCCGACGAGCCCGACGATGTCGACCCGGGGCTCGCCGACAGCGCCGAGTACCACCTCTACAACTACCTCAGCTGGCTGCTCGAATGGTGCGTGCGGGCCCTCAGCTGATCGCCGAGCGGGGCTCAGCGCCGGTCGGGCAGGAACCGGAACCGGTCGCGTACGGTGGCGACGTGCTCGCTCGACAGATCGGCCAGCAGCACGCTCTCGGTGTGGCTGGCGGTCGCCAGCAGCTCGCCGAGCGGGTCGACGATGCGTGAATCGCCCGAGTAGGCGAGCCCGCCACCCTCGCCGACCCGGTTGACCCCCACGACGTAGGCCTGGTTCTCGATCGCCCTGGCCTGCAGCAGCGTCTGCCAGTGCGAGCGTCGCGCCGCCGGCCAGTTGGCGGGGACGAGGTACAGGTCGGTGTCGGGGGCGAGCTGCCAGAACTCGTCGGCGAAGCGCAGGTCGTAGCAGACGAACATCGAGACCCGGAAGCCGCCGACGTCGACCGTCACGAGCTCGGTGCCGGCGCGCACGTGGCGCTCCTCCCCGGCGAACGAGAACGGGTGGATCTTGCGGTAGCGGTGCTCGGTGCCGTCGGGCCCGGCGAGCACGAACGTGTTGGAGGGGCGCTGGTCGTCGGCGGGGGCGTCGGCGCGGATCTCGGGACACGACCCACCGACCCACACCTGGTGCCGACGCGCCTGCTCGACGAGGAAGCGTGCCGACGGCCCACCTTCGGGCTCGGTCACGAACCCGGGGGTGCCGAACCCGAACCCGGTCGCGAACGTCTCGGTCAGCAGCACGAGGCCGGCCCCCGACGCCGCCGCGCCGGCGATCATCGGCGCCAACCGGACGAAATTGGCTGCCGGGTCGTTCCACACGATGTCGTGCTGCACGGCGGCGACGCGCAACGTGCTCACGGCGCCAGCACCGCCAACCGCTCGACGGCGGCGTCGATCACGTCGAGGCGCTTGCAGCAGGCGAACCGCACCAGGTGCCGTCCGTGCTCGGGGTTGGCGTAGAACACCTGGTTGGGGATCGCGACCACGCCGACCCGCTCGGGCAGCTCGAGACAGAACGCGACGCCGTCGCCGTCGGGCCGGATCGGGCGGATGTCGACGGTGGTGAAGTAGGTCGCCTCGGGCCGGTAGGCGGTGAACCCGGCGGCGACCAGCCCGGCGTACAGCCGGTCACGCTTCGCCTCGAGATCGGCCGCCAACCCGGCGAAGAAGCGGTCGGGCAACCGCAGACCGACCGCCATCGCCGGCTGGAACGGGGCCCCGTTGACGTAGGTCAGGAACTGCTTGGCGGTCTTGGCGGCGGCGACCATCGCCGCGGGCCCGCACATCCAGCCGATCTTCCAGCCCGTGGTGTTGAACGTCTTGCCGCCCGACGAGATCGTGAGGGTGCGCTCGGCCATCTCGGGCAGCGTCGCCATCGGGACGTGTTCGGCCCCCGAGAACACCAGGTGCTCGTACACCTCGTCGGTGACGACGAGGGCGTCGTGGCGCCGGGCGAGCTCGGCGATGACGACCAGTTCGTCACGGGTGAACACCTTGCCGGTCGGGTTGTGGGGGGTGTTGAGCAGGATCAGCTTGGTGCGATCGGTGAACGCCGCGGCGAGCTCGTCACGGTCGAACCCGTAGCGGCCGCCGGCTGTCGCGTCGGGGCGCAGCACGACCGGCTTGACGACGCCGCCGGCGAGCGCGATGCACGCCTGGTAGCTGTCGTACATCGGCTCGAACAGCACGACCTCGTCGCCGGCGTCGAGCATGCCCAACAGCGCGCCGGCCAACGCCTCGGTGGCGCCGGCCGTCACCAGCACCTGGGTGTCGACGTCGTAGTCGAGCCCGTAGAAGCGGCGCTGGTGCTCGGCGATCGCCTCGCGCAGCTCCGCCATCCCGGGGCCCGGGGGGTACTGGTTGACGCCGTCACGGATCGCGGCGACGGCGGCGTCGAGTACCTCGCCGGGGCCGTCGGTGTCGGGGAACCCCTGCCCGAGATTGATCGCTCCGGTCCGTACCGCGAGTGCCGACATCTCGGCGAAGATCGTGGTGCCGAACCCGGCGAGTTTCGCCGTCAGAGGGCTCACCGATGCGGTCGAGGAACTTTCGGCGGTCACCCCGCCAGCGTAGAGCGAGTCGCCGGTTCCGGCGCGGTCGGCGCCGGGTCGAAAACGACGGATCCCCCGCCCGGGGCGGGGGATCCGCACAGCGCGCCCGAAGAGATTCGAACTCCTAACCTTCTGATCCGTAGTCAGATGCTCTATCCGTTGAGCTACGGGCGCCGAGCGGCAACAGTGTAGAGCGCAGGCTGCCGAAACGGAACGTTCCGGATCAGCCCGCCCAGGGGCCCCAGCCGCCCGAGCGCTGGTAGAGCGCGTAGGCGACTTCGATGTTCGTGCGGGCGTCGAGCAGATCGTTCGACGAGTCGACGCCGAAGCCGGCGAGCCAGCTGCGGTGCACCGTCCAGTAGATCTGGAACACGCCGTAGCAGCAGAAGCCGTTGTGGGCGTCGGAGCGGTAGTTGCTCTCGCGCCAGGCGATCTCGAGTGCCCGCTCCTCCAACTCGTCGGGCCAGATGTCGCGGATCAACTGCTGCACCTCGCCCGGCGACGTCACCCGGATCGCCGCTGGCGCCGCAACGGTGGTCGCCGGGGCGCTGGCCGCCGGGGCGGCAGCGGGGGCCGACGGCGGCTCGGCGGCCGGGGCCGGGGCCGGGGCCGGGGCCGGGGGCATCGTGGCACCCGCCGGCAGGCAGATGTCGTCGCCCGGGAAGATCACGGTGTCGACCACCGCCTGGTTCTCGGCGAGGAGGGCCTTGACCGAGACGTCGGCGGCGTCGGCGATGCCGTACCAGGAGTCGCCCGGTGCCGCCGGGTAGGTGCTCGGGCAGGCCGGCTCGTAGCGCTCGGCCACTGCCGACACCGTCGCCGGTTGGTCCAAGGCGGGTGCCGAGGCGAGAGCACTGACATCGCCCGCTGCACCAGGCGACGCATCGCCCGGTTGGGCCATCGCGACGGGCACCGGCGCTGCGGGGGCGACGTCGGGAGCGACCGGAGCAGCCGCGATCGAGCCGGTGGCCGCTGCTGCCGTGACGGTCGGGTCGACGATGCTCAAGCCGGCCTCGTCGCTCGGGCGCAGGGCCAGCCCGAGCGGGATCAGCACCGCGACGACGAGCGCCAGCGTCACGAACCGTGCGATCAGCGGGTCGACCGCGCCGAGACCGAGGCCTTCGATCCATCGCCCGACCGGCGATGCCGGAGTCGGCTCGTCGTGCCCGTCGAAGCGACCGGCGGCCGTGATCGCCGGTGTCGCCAGCGTCGCGTCGAGATCGTGCCAGCCGTCGTGCCAGTCGTCGTGCCCGTCGTCGTGCCCGTCGTCGTGCCCGTCGAAGCGACCGGCGGCGAGTTCGGCGATCGTCGCTTCACGAACCGCCGGGCGAACCGCCGCAACGGGCACCTGCATCCCCACGCCGTGGTGGCGGGTGCGGGCGATCTGCCCGCTGATCTCGGACCGCGAGCGGATCGCCCGGATGCTGGCGGTGATCACCGCCAGCGGCCCGCTGGACTCGGCGCGCCAGGGGTCGACGACCGGCGTCGGACGCGAGTTCCAGCCCCGCGACGAGCCCCAGAACTCCTCCGTCAGCTCGAGGGCCGTCAGATCGAGGGCCGTCAGATCGAGGGCGTCGCGGGCCTCCAGATCGGACGGTGTGGCGGGATCGTCGAGTCGCATGGTGGTGGGCGGCGCCCCCGTCAGGGGGACGCAGTGCCACAAGGTCTAGTCGTTCCGTCACGAAACTGCAACACGTGCGTCATTCGACCGCAATCAAATGACAGCGCCGTAACATCGCGTCGGGGTCATCCCCGACGCGCCACGACCGTCGCCCGGTGTCCCGGTGCAACGGTCGTGACGGTGTGGCGGAGAGGGTGGGATTTGAACCCACGGACCGCGTTACCACGGTCAACGCCTTAGCAGGGCGCCCCATTCGGCCTCTCTGGCACCTCTCCTGGGCGGGCTGAGTCTACGGGAAACCGGCGGGGAACGAAAACGGCGGTGGGGGCCGCTGGAGCGAACCGGCACCGGCTCCGATCACGGTGCCCGGCCGCCCCGGCCCGGGCCCCGATCGGCGTGGCGGCCGGTGGACCGCCCGGTGGA
>DATCZG010000035.1:0-105906 GCA_036526035.1 Ilumatobacter sp.
TCGCTGGTCCGACAGGGCGAGCCGTCGCCCGATGCCTTCGTCATCGCCGAGGGCAGCGCCGACGTCATCATCGACGGTGAGGTGGTCGCCACCCTCGGCCCCGATGCACTCGTCGGTGAGCGCGGTGTGCTGACCGGTACCGACCGGGCGGCGACGGTGACGGCCACGAGCCATCTCAGCGCCCATCTGCTCTCGACCGACCGGCTGCGGTCGATCATGCAGTCGAACCCGGCCGCCGCCGCCCGGATGCAGGAGTTCGTGACCCGCTACGAGCGGCCGCCCGACTGACCGGCCGGTCGCGCCACGCCCGGGGAGTTCCAAAGGCCCCGAGCTGCCCGCCGATCGGCCGTCTCAGCCCAGGATCAGGCGGGCACGCTTGCCGACGTAGGCGAGTCCGAGGTCGTCGGCGGTCGCGAGCCCCTCGGCCGCCAACTCGCGAGCCCGTTCGGCGTCGCCCGGGTCGGCGCGTTGCACGAGCATCTCCGCCCAATGCACCCTGGCTGCGGCGAGGTACGAGGCCGCCCCGGCCCGCTCGCACAGGTCGATCGCGTTGGCGAAGTGGTGCTCGGCCCGGTCGTACCAGCCGAGCGCCCCGGCGGCCGCGCCGACGCCGATCCCGACCGGGTACTCGAACGTGGCCCCCGAGAACGGGAACATATTGTCGAACGGGGCGGCGTGCTTGTACGCCGCCTCTGCCGATTCGAGCGCGCCGACCGCCGCTGCCACACGGGCGACGCTCGAACAGGTGAGCAGGAAGGCCTGGTTGCGTGGCACCATCGCGAAGTCGTCAGCCGCGACCGCGTCGACCTGGGGCCGGACGAGTTCGGGACGGTCGGTCTGGAGGTAGACGCCTGCCAGCGCGATCCGCCACACCGGTACCCGTGGCTGGGCGTCGATGAGCTGGAGCATCAACAGCTCGAGTTCGGCCAGCTGCCCGCGCTCATACTGCAGCCGGTAGCGGATGCCGCCCACGCCACCTGCGTTCGGCATGCCCTCCCGGTTCGTGTAGCCCTCGTAGTCGGCGAGCAGTGCGTCGGCCGCGTCGAGGCGCCCCGTGAGCAGTGTGCGTGCGGTGCGCAACAGCCGGCACGACGCGACGAGCCGAGGTATGCGGAGCCGGTCGGCGAGCACCTCGGCCCGTTCGAGGTCGCGGTCGCCGGCGGCCATGTCGCCCCGGCAGACCAGGCTGATCGAGCGGTTGGCCAGCGCCGTGCACACCAGCGAGTCGTCGATGCCGGAGGCGACCTCGATCATCTCGGTTGCGTGCCCGATCGCCGCATCGAGCGCACCCGCCTCGGTGAAGTCGGCGAGCATGTTGCGCGATCCGAGCACGAACGCCAACACGGCCGGGGCGTCGAGCCGGCGGGCGATCGTCAATGCTTCCTCGCACAGCGCGAGTCGCCGTTCGACGTCCTCGCTCCAGATCAGCTCCGTCGACAGCAGGCCGAGCATCTTGGCACGGAGATCATCGGGCAGCAGATCGGCCCGGGCGAGCACGTGCTCGGCGAGCGCGACCGCGTGTGGGTCATCGGCCCCTCTGCTTGCGACACGGGATTCCCAGGTGGCGTGCAGCGCGACCGACACGCGGGCGAGCAGCACGAGGTCGTCGCTGGCGCGGCCCAGCCGCTCGGCCTCGAGGAGCATGTCGTATCCGCGCGCCTCACCGATCTGGTTGAGCGCGCTACCGGCGAGCACGAGGAGTTCGGCGCGTAGGCCCTGGTCGATCGGCTCCGCAAGTTGCATCGTCTCCAGGGCGTGCTCGAAGTGCAGCGCGGCCTCCTCGAAGGCGAGCCCTTCGAGCGCGGCATCACCCGCCCGCCGCGAGTACTCGATCGCCTTGTCGACTTCGCCGAGGGCTGCCGCCTCGGTGAAGTGGCGTGCCAGTTCGCCGATGCGGGCCGCGGTGTCGCCGGTCTGTTCGAGGGCCAACCCGACCGAGCGGTGGAGCCGGAGACGCTTGCTCGTGGGCAGTTCGTCGTACAACGCCGAGCGCACCAATGCGTGCGCGAAGCGGTAGGTGCCGGGTTTCCCACGGACTGGTTCGATCAGCCCGGCGGTTTCGGCGGGGTCGAGCGCATCGAGCGCGTCGTCGGTGCTGCCCGTGACCGCTCCGAGCGTGCGAAGCTCGAAGTCGCGGCCGATGACGGCGGCGACGGACAGCACCTCGTTGACCGCCGGGTCGAGATGCGAGAGACGTCGACCGATCACTTCCAACACCCCCTCGGGGATGCCGATCTCGTCGAGCTGGACGTCGGACACCCAGCGGCCGTCACGTCGCACCAGCGCGCCCGATTCGGTGAGGTGACGGAGCACCTCGCCGATGAAGAACGGGTTGCCCTCGGTCTCCCGCGAGATCGCGTCGGCGAGCATGAGGCCCTGCCCGTCGAGCTCGTGTCCGGCGGTCCGGCTCAGGAACTGCTGGACGCCCGACACGTCGAGGCCGTGCAGCGCGACACGATCGACGCCGCTCTGGCGGCGCAGGTCGGCGAGCATCTCGGACAACGGGTGGGTGCGGTCGAGATCGGTGTCACGGTACGTGGCGATGATCAGCATGTTGAGTGGCACCGACGATCGGAGCAGGTGCCGCAGCAGCAACAGTGTCGGCTTGCGAGCCCAGTGCAGGTCGTCGAGCACCAGCAACACCGGCTTGCGCGCCGACAGGTTGCGCAACAGCTCCGTCGCGGCCTCGAACAGGCGGTGCCGCTCGGCTTCGGGGTCGTCGGCGAGACGCGGTGCCAGCCCGGGGAGCCGTTGCGGCAGATCGGGGATCACTGGCGTCAGCTCGCTGCCCGAGGCGCCCACCAGCTCGCCGAACAGGTCGGGGTTGACCGAGGCGGCGAGCCACCGGAACGCATCGACGAAGGGCTGGTAGGGCACGGCCAGTTCCTCGTCGCAGGCACCCCACAGCACGATCCCGTCGTTGGCGTGGGCGGCGCGACAGAGTTCTTTCACGAGCCGGGTCTTGCCGATCCCGGGCTCGCCGGCGACGAACACAGCCTGGCGGCCGGACGCCGTGGCGGTCTTCCAGGCCAGCCACAGCCGTTCCCACTGCTCGTCTCGGCCGACGAAGCCGAACGCGTCGTCTTGTTCGACGAGCGGTGGGAGCGCGAGCTCCATGCGCTGCGTACCGGCGGTCACCGGCTCCCAGACGACCTCGCACGCGTTGAGCGGGTTGGGAAGCCCCTTGGCCTCGACCCCACCGATCGACACGAGCTGGTGCGTGACTCGTGACCCGCCCAGGACTCGCACGATGTCGGTCACCAGGATCTGGCCGCCGGTCGCAGCGCCGCACAGCCGCGACGCCTCGACCACCGGGGTACCGAACCAGTCACCGTCCTCGAACGATGCGTCGCCTGCGCTGATCCCGATCCGCATCTCGATTTGCCGAACCGCTTGTTCGTTGTTCGCATGCACGCTCTGCTGCATCGCGACGGCCCCGGCGACGGCGTCGGACGCCGAGTTGTACGACACCATCATCGCGTCGCCGATGGTCTTGACCTGGGTGCCGTTCGTGGCGACGACGGCGCGCCTGAGCTGGTCGAAGTGGTCGCGACGGAGCCGATCGGCGGCGTCGTCTCCGAGTTCCTGGGCGAGCGCCGTCGAACCCACCAGATCGGTGAACAGGATCGTGATCAACCCAGACTCGGACATGGAACCCCCCGGAGTGCCAAATCGGGATGCTAGTTGATGCCGCCCGAGCCCGTGACCGTGAAGCTGGTCCGGGCCCGCGGGCCGGGGCCCGTATGGGCTGGGCCCCGGTGGTGACACCCCGGCGGTCGGGTGGATCAGCCGGCGGCCTGGGCCATCGCTTCGTAGGCGTCGGCGAGGCCGTTCAGGGCGGCGCGACCGTCGCCCTCGAACGAGCTGCCGTGCATGATCGCCAGCGTGCCCGGCGCCAGGTCGCCCAGACCGCGCAGCACCGAACCGGTGTGCGGCGCGAGCGCCGTCGCGTGGAACACGTGCTCGGCGTCGATCGCCGGCGTCAACACGTCGTCGGTCGTGAGCGCCGGGCCGTTGCCGAGGTGGGTGAACAGGTCGCCGCACAGCAGCGTCTTGGTGGTCTCCTCGAAGAGCACGATCGCCTCCCAGCCGTGGGGCACGTGCGGGGTGGCGATCATCCGCAGCCGCTTCCCGCCGATGTCGAGCACCTCGCCGTCCTCCAGCGGCCGCGGCGCCCGGTCGCACAGGTCGTTCAGCGAGACCAGGCAGGCCAGGCCGCCGTGGGCGACCGTCGCCCGGGGTGCCGAGCCGAGCCACATGTTGACCGAGCCGCACTCGTCGGCCTCGACGTGACCGAAGCTGATCCAGCGCAGTGAATCGACCGGGGTCACCTGCTCGACCGCCTCGGCGACCAGCGGGAAGAGCTGGCGCCCACCGGTGTGGAACAGCAGTGGTTCGTCGGCCATGACGAGGAACTGGTTGAAGGTGAACCCGCCGGGTGCCGCCTCGGGCACGAGTGTCGAGATGCGGTAGATGCCGTCGTTGATTTCTGTGATGTTGGTGTCCATGCCCCCGTGGCGTTCAGGAACGCCGCGAGCCGTTCACTTCCGACTGAACGATCCACGCGATGTCGCCGTCGACCGGTGCGTACCGGCAGTAGATGCCGGTGTGCAGGTGGCGGTCGAGCGCCGCGCCGGCGTCGGGGAGCACGCCCGACAGACCCGAGGTGGCGGTTCGCAGGGCCCGGGTGACGTTGAGGCGCGCCCGTTCGGCCGCCGAAGCGGCCCGGCGGTCGCGTCCACCCAGGCCGAAGGCGGCGGCGAGCTGGGCGACGACCGCATCGACCTCGTCCTGCAGCCGCTCGGCCCGGTCGAGGTCGTCGCGCCCGATCGCCTCGTCGATCTCGCGACGCAGGTCTTCGACGCGTCGCCGGTACGCCGCCCGCGCCGCGCCGTCGAGCACGGCCCCGGCGTCGCCGAGCGAGCGCCGGTCGACGTCGCCCACCCCCTCGATGCGGTCGACGAGGTCGAGCACGTGGAACTCGGCGCCGGGTCGACTGATCAGTTCGGCGAGGAACCGCAGCCCCTTCGACGCCCGCAGCGGAACCCGGACATCGCCGTGTTCGGCCTGCCAGCCGCTTCGTGACCGTCGCAGCACGGCGGTGCCGGGGCGAGCTGCCGGGGCTCGCAGGCGGTCGATGATGGCGCGGTGGCGTTGGGGGAGCGTCCCGTCGAGCCGTTCGAGCACGCCCAGCGCGAGCCGCAGTTCGACGTCGGCCTGCTCGACGCGCCCCGCCGCGTCGTACAGATCGGCGAGCTCGATCGACAGCAGGACGCGCAGCCACGCAAGATCGTGGCTCTGCAACACCGCCAGCGCCTTCGCGAGGTGGTCGATCGCGGCCGCCGAATCGCCCTCGGCGCGCGCCAGCCGGCTGCGGACCGACTCGAGCCGGGCCAGCAGGGCGGGAACGACCAGCCCGTCGGAGAGCCCGTCGAGACGGGCCGCCGCGGCCCGCGCCGCCGGCAGGTCGCGGAGGCCGAGCTGGGCGTCGACGTCGAGCGCGCAGAGTTCGATCGTGCGGATGCGGTCGTGGCCGACGGCGGCGAGGCCCCGACGAGCGGTCGCCGCCGCCAACGCGAACTCGTCGCGGGCCAGATGCAGGCGGGCCATCGGCAGCAGCGCCTCGATCCACGCCGCCCGGCCGATCAGCAACTGCTCGGCCTCGGTGAAGCGTCCCTGCCGGGTGCGCAGGTCGGCGAGGCCGATCGCCGGATGCCAGGCCGGGGAGTGCATCACCGACTCGAACTCGTCGAGCGCGTCGAGGTAGAGGCGCTCGGCCTCGCTCCAGCGGCCGAGTTCGCACAGCAAGGCGGCCCGGACGCTGCTGCAATGACCGCTGAGGAAGACGGGTCCGCCGGGGATCGGGCCCATCAGCCCGTGGGCGCTGATCGCCTGGTCCCAGGCGCCGACCCGGCCGTAATCGCCCGTGTCGTAGCACGCCGTGAAGAACGAGCACACCGAGCGGGTCGCGAGTTCGCGATCGTCGGCCGGTCCGCACACGAGCGCCATCGCCTCGTCGAGTCGGGCCATCCCCTCGTCGATGCGGCCGAGGCGAACCCGGGCCAGCCCCCCGTCGGCGAGGGCCTTCGCTTCGAGGTTGATGTCGCCGAACGTGCGGGCCCGGTCGAGCGCCAGCTCGGCCTTCTCCAGCAGTTCGGACGGGTCGTCGACGTCGCACCCCATCGCGGCGACCGCCACCCAGCCCTGCTCGACGCACGGGGGTTCGTCGGCGACGAGCCGTTCGGCCCGGGCGAACCAGGCTCGGCTGGCGGTGAGGTTGCCGAGCCCGTAGGCGTACGCGAACCCGAGCTCGACGCAGGCCATCGCCGCCTCGCGGGGTCGCCCGAGGCCGGTGAGCGCCCTGATCGCGGCCGACAGGTGCGCGACCAGACCGTCGGTGTCGCCGGCGGCGAACGCGGCGCGCGCCCGGAGGATCTCGGCCGACGGGTCGACGGCGCCGCTCACGAGCGAGCCGATCCTCGGTGCGTCCCCATCACCGAATTGTTGCACACCGCCGGCCGGGGTGAACCGGCTCAGTCGGACGGCATGCGGTGGGCGAGGCCGTAGTGCACGACGGCGTCGAACTGCCGGGCGAGCGCCGTGACGTAGATCTCGTCCTCGGAGTTGTAGGCGACCGTCCGCTCGGTGAAGAGCACGTCGTCGAGGGGCATCAGCACGGTCTCGTCGGGCAGCGTCTCGGCGAGCAGCCGGAGCAGTTCGTGCTCGGGCGATGCGCTGTCGCGGATGGTCCAGGGGGTTCCGCCGGCGCCGGGCTCGAGCTCGGTCGCCGCCGAGGTGAAGCCGATGACCACGATCGAACCGTCGACGATCTCGCTGACGTGGGCGAGATGGTCGCCCAGCCACCCCTGGTCGGTGCCCGTCAGGTGGGCGTGGTGGGCGCCGATGTTGACGACCGAGCCGCAGCTGCACGCCCCGATGCGCGCATCGGGCAGTTCCTTGATGACGGCCTCGCGCATCCTGGCCGCATCACCGTCGTTGCTCGTGCGGGTGACCCGCACGTCGATGCTGTGCAGCTCGACCGTCAACAGCTCGACGAGCTGGCCGTAGCGGTCCTCGCCCCATGGCGGCCAGGCCGGCGGCCTTGCCGCGATCCCGCACGGCATCCCCTTTCCGACCAGGGACATCTTCACGGTTCCAGATCGCTGGCGTCGCTGCCAGGGCGGGAAGTCGGATCGTTCCCGACTCCCACGGGCGACGCCGCGGTGCCGGCGCCGGACGGGATTCGCGACGGTTCGGGACTTTGTGCCCTGTCGGATGGGCCTTTGGAGGATTGCCATGGTGAGGAAGGGTCATGGTGACCCGAGGAGGTAAGAGATGAAGTACGCATACGTGGTGACGTGGAACGGGCCCGTGCCCGGCCGTGAGATGAAGGCGCTCGACTACGGCGCCGAGGTCGGGGAGTACTGGGGCAAGCTCGCCGCCGACGGCAAGTGCAGCGAGCCCGAGATGTTCTTCTTCCCCGATGGGCACGGGATGTGGATGGTCAAGGGCGACTTCGAGACGCTCGACCAGCTGTGGTTCGCCGAGGCCGCCCAGCACCTGCTCGCCAAGGGCAGGTGGCTGTTGGAGGACTTCGGCTACGAGTTCGTCCGCACGGGCGATTCGGTCGACCAGTTCCTGATGTTCTTCGCCGAGGTCGGCAAGGAGATGGCACTCACCTGATCCTGCAGCGGCGACATCCCGGGTCGGAGGGGGTGGGGCCCCCTCCGACCGTTCGCGTCCGGGCGGCGGCGCTGCTGCTGGTCGTCGCGCCGCTGGCGGTGGCCTGCACCGACGACGACGGCCGCTCGAGCCCGACCACTTCGGTGCCGACCTCCCCACCCGTGGTGTCGACGACGGCGCCCGCGCCGGCGACGACGGCGCCCGCGCCGGTGACCGCGCCGGCGACCGCGCCGGTGCCCGGCGTCGCCGACGTGTTCGCGATGCACCGCTATCGCGACCGGATGCCGGCCACCTGGGAGGAACCGGTGGTGATCCCCTACGGCGACGGCGACGACCAGCTGGGGACGTCGATCGGCGGCGACGGGGAGGGCATCCGGTGGGGTCCGAGCTACGGCGCGGTCGCCGCCGACGGGACGTGGTGGATCCTCGATGCGGCCAAGTTCCGGTTCGCGCACTACGACGCGGCGGGCGGGTTTCTCGGCGCGGTCGAGATCCCGCCGGCGCACCTCGCCGACGGCCGCTACGTGCAGTGGCAGCATCCACTCGCCCTCGCCGACGGCACGATCGTGTGCTTCCGGTTGACGGGCGCCGACGGTACCGTGCTGCTGGTGCTCCGTGACGGCCGCTTCAGCGAGGTGACGCTCGACCGTCAGGTCGTCGTCAAGACCGACGACGGCGTGGCGCTGTACGGATTCGGCCCCGGGAACGAACTGTTGGCGGTCGACGTCGCGACCGCGACGGTCACCGAGGTGGACGCGTTCCGCACCCGCGCCGGAACCCGCTACCGGCTCAGCCGCGACGCCTCGAGCCTGAGGTTCGCCTTCCCCGACCTGGGTGTCGAGCACGAGTGGGCGACGGTCGCCGCCGACACCGGGGCGCCGGCGTCCGGGGCGATCGCGGCGGTGTCGACCACCGGCGGGGAGCTGCACGTGTTCGTCGACGGGGCGGCGGCGGGCGACGAGGCGACCGGCCTCAGCGGGTACGGCGTGATCGACGGCGACGGCGAACTGCGCCCGACCGAGGCGACCCGCCAGCCCTGGAGCGCCTCCGACGACGGCAGCGGCAGCCGGCTCGTCGCCCGGCCGGGCAGCGACGACGTGTGGTTCATCGCGATCGACACCGACGCCGTGCGTCTCTATCGGCGCCTGTGAACACGACACGCTGCCGCGATGCCCTTGGTCCCTTGTGGCCGGCGCCGCCCTGGCCCATCATGGGGGCGAGGAAGGGTCGGCGATGATGGTGCTGATCGAAGATCTGGCCATCGCCGGAGGAACACGATGAGATCCGAGACCCGCCGGTGGGTGCGCGCCATCGTCTCCGGCCTGCTGGCGAGCGCCCTGGTGGCCTGTGGCGGCGGTGCCGACGAGGTGAGCGTGACGGCACCGACATCTGCTGGCCCGGCCAGCAGCACGCCGGCCGAGTTGGCCGGCGTCCACATCGAGGTGCGACGCGACCCCGGTTGAGGCTGCTGCTCCGGGTGGGTCGTGTACCTGCAAGACAACGGTGCCCACGTCGATGTCACCGACGATCCCGACCGCGCCGCCTACCGCGCCGAGGTCGGGGTTCCCGAGACCGCCGCCTCGTGTCACACCGCCACCGTCGAGGGCTACGTGATCGAGGGGCACGTGCCGGTCGGGGCGATCGTGCGGCTGCTGGAGAGCCGTCCGGATGCGATCGGCCTGGCGCTGCCCGGGATGCCCGCCGATTCCCCCGGCATGGGCGGCGACGAGACGACCTGGGAACGCCAACCGGTGATGCTGATCGAGCACGACGGCTCGCTGCGGCTGTTCGACGCCACCGTCTGGTCGCCGCCCGATGCGACCACCGGGCCGACCACCGGGCCGACCACCGGGCCCGAGCAGCTCGCCGGGTTGGCGGCCGGGTCGCAGTGGGGGCCCTCCGGGATCGGCCGGGCGTGCGTCGCCGCGGACGGCGACGTGCGGGCGGCGTGCACGTCGGTCGTGCACGACCCGAGTGGGGTGCCGATCAGCTACGACCCGACGACCCGCACGCTGATACGCCACGCCGGTGGCGACGAGGTCCGAGCGGTGCTGCCGGAGGATCTCGGCGCCGACGTGGCGCTGGTGGCGGCCGGCCCCGACCAGGTGGTGTACCTCGACATCGTCGTGCAGCCCGGCACCGAGGGATCCGCCGATCTCGTGGCCGTCGCGCTGGCGGCGGGGGACGCCGGCCGGGTGCTCGAGCGCGACGTCGGCGCAGGGAACCCCGGCTCGGATGCCGACTTCGTCGTCACCCCGGACGGACTGGTGACGACCGACTGGTACGGCCAGGGCCGCCGCCCGGCCGCCGACCGCCCGCTCGCGATGGCGTGGGTCGATCGGGACGACGACGACCCGGCCGGGCCGGGCGCCGCCACCCGACCGAACGGTGTCGCCGCCATCACGATCGACGCCTACGAGCACACCGTCACCGTCGACGGGCGGACCTGGCGGTTGACGGGGCAGGCCGCCGAGTTCGCCCCGACCGGGATGCCGCCGATCGTGCGCACCTTCGACGGTGGGTTCATCGCCCGCTACGACGAAACGGCCGGCGGGTACCGGTCGATCGTCGTGCGTGGCTGGCCGGACGGCTCGGTCGACGAATGGGTGGTGCCGGGCGGCGTCCCCGGTGCGACGGTCGTGCCCGAGCCGATGGGCACCGTGCTGATCGCCGACGGCGAGCACTTCGCCCGGGCCGTCGCGTTCGAACCCCGGCTGTCGGCCTGGGCGGGCGGCCTGATGGCCGACGCCGCAACCGGTCACGTCGACGTGGCGGCACTCGCCGAACACCTCGCGACGCTCGACCCGTCGGCGCCGCGACCGCCGTGGGACATCGCCCCGGTCGCCTTCGCGGATGCCGCCGCCGGGCCGCGCGCGGCGCCGTTCGTGCTCCGCACGGTCACCCACGTCGCCCAGGACGGGGCGGTGTCGATCGTCACGGTCGTCGACGAGGTGCTCCCCGGCGACTCGGTGGCCGCGATCCGGCTCACGCTGACGATCGCCGACCTGCAGCGGGTCGAGGCGATCGAGTGGGCGACCAGCTGCCGGCCGGGCCACGGCCACCAGCAGTACCAGTCGGCCCCCTGCACCTGACCGGGCCGGGTCCGGGTGCCCGTCGGGTGAGCACGGTCACCGGCCCGGTGGCCTCGGGGAGGGGCACCGCACGGACCACGCTCGTCGGCACCCGGCCGGGCCAGGGCTGCGGCGCCGGCACTAGTGTCGTCGACATGGGGTGGCCCGCCGGGTTCATGTGGGGGACCGGGGCGTCGTCGACCCAGACCGAGGGGGCCGCACCGGCGTCCGACTGGTACGCCTGGGAGCGGGCGGGGCGGGCGCCGCTGTCGGGTGACGGAAACGGGTTCGCGCAGCGGTACGAGGAGGATTTCGGGGTGCTCGCCGGACTCGGCCTGCGCCACCATCGTCTGTCGATCGAGTGGGCCCGGATCGAACCCGTCCAGGGCGAGCACGACCGGGCCGAGGTCGACCGCTATCGCGCGATCCTGTCTGCCGCCCGTCGGGCCGGTGTCGAGCCGTGGGTGTGCCTGCACCATTTCACGTTGCCCAGATGGTTCGCTGACGCCGGCGGATTCCTCGTCGAGACGAACCGCACCGGCGCCTGGCGCCGGCACGTCGAGTTCATGGCCGACACCTTCGGTGACCTGGTCGCCGGCTGGCAGCCCGTCAACGAGACCAACTACTACGCGCTCGCCGCCTATCGGGGCGGTGGCTGGCCGCCCGGCCACCACGACTTCGGTGAGTGGGCCCTCGTCAGCGAGGCGGTGCAGTTGGCCACTGCCGAAGCGGCCGTGCGCCTCAAGCGGACGGGTGCCCCGGTGGCCTCGATCTTCGGGTTGTCGACGATCGCCGCCCTCGACGATCATCCCGCCACCGGGGAGGTCGTCGAGCGGTACTACGACGCCAACTGGAACGCCGGCCTCGGGCTGTTCCGCGACGGCGTGCTGCGGGTGCCGTTGCGCGATCCGGTCGACCGGCCGGATCTGGCGGGCTCGTTCGACCTGATCGGGTTCTCGTACTACTCGACGATCGGGGTGCGCGGCGGCAAGGTCGTTCCGTATCCGCTCGACGCGCCGGTGTCACCGCTCGGCTACGGGATCTGGGCCGACGGCCTCGGTCTGGTGCTCGACCGGCTGCGCGAACAGGTGCCGGCCACCCCGCTGCTGGTCGCGGAGTACGGGATCGGCACCGCCGACGACCGGGTCCGCGCCGACTACCTGCGGCGCGGGCTGGAGCTCACCCACGATGCGATCGGCCGCGGGATCGACGTGCGTGGCCTGTTCCACTGGACGGCGGTCGACAACTACGAATGGCTGCACGGGTACGACGTCTCGTTCGGCCTGCTCGACCGGGACCGCGTGGTCCGACCGAGCGCCCGGGTGCTCGCCGCCGCGGCGCTCGGGTAGACCGGTCGCAGCGGTCAGCTGCCGGTGTCGGCCGGGTGGCGGCGGCCGATCACGAACGTGACGCCGTCGGGGCCGACGCGTTCGGTGTGCGGGCGGTCGCGGTCGAGTTCGAACACGTCGCCGACCCGGTAGCTCTGTTCGTCACCGCCGACCGCGATGACGAACTCGCCGTCGGTCACCAGACCCCGCAGGGCGTAGGGATGGGCATGCTCGTCGAGCGCGTGGCCGGGGGCGAAGCCGGCCACCGACACGTCGTCGTAGCCGTCGTGCCGGAGCTGGTCGGTGAATCCGGTGGAGTCCATGGCTGGTCGCTCGCCCCTCGTCGATCCGGTCCCGCGTGATGCGGACGCTTCGTCGGTGCTGATCTTCGCGGATCCGGTCGCCAGGCTCCGTGTTTCGGTGTTCCCCCGGTCACTCCAACAGATCGGTCGCACCGACCGCAAGACCCGCGCGGCGCGACACGGCGCGACGGCGCAATGCAACCTGGAGGTCCCCTTCGCAAGTACGGCGAGTCGACGCCTGCGCCACGGCCAACTCGCGGTTCGCGACCTGCGCCACGACCGCATCGATCGCCGGATCCGAGCCGGCGATCAGCCGTTGGGCATCGTCGCGTACCGGGTCGGCGCCTTCCAGGGGTGGGTGCCCGATCGTCGGCGGTCGCGGGTCGTCACCCGGCGAGGAACGACGCGGTCTTGGTGCCGATCAGCTGCGGGGCGTCGAGCCACGGGAGATGTCCCGCGTCCTCGATCATCTCGAGTTCGGCGTTCGGCATCAGCGCGACCGTGGCCCTGGCGACGTCCTCGCCGCCGAAACCGTCGTCGGCCCCCCACAAGAACAGCGTGGGTTGCTCGACCTTCGGCAGCGTCGGAACGAGCGTGAACTCGTCGACGAAACCGCGCACCGTCGCCCCCTTGCCGATCAGTTCGCCGTCATTGACGTTGGTGTCGGTGGACGTCATCAGCGCTGTGTACCACTCGTCGAACTCCCGAGGGAACCCGCCGCGGTCGAGCGTCTTGCCGTGGCCGATCTGACGCAGGATCAGGTCCGACGCCTTCTGGTTGTAGGGGAGCCTCGCCAGCAGTCGCCGAACGGGCTTGACGCTGATCGCTCGCATGAACGCCGGGGTCAGCATCCCGGGTGCGCCGGCGGGGCAGGCCATCTGGACCATCCTGCCGATTCGTCCTGGAGTGGCGGCCGCCGACCGCACCGCCAGGTAGCCGCCGAGCGAGCTCGCCACGATGTCGGCGCGTTCGACCCCCAGGGCGTCGAGCACCGACGCCACGAAACGGTCACCGAACCGCTCCAGCTCGGCGATCGACCCGATCTCGATCGTGTCGCTGAGGCCGGTTCCGGGGCGATCCACCATCAACGCCCGGACCCCGGGCACGTACGGCATCAGCGGGGCCCAGGTCGTCCCGCTGTTCGGGCCGCCGTGGATGAACAGGGTCGGCGGGCCCTCGCCCACCTCCTGGACCCGGACCGTTCCGTCGACACCGGGGAAGGCGATCCGGTGCTCGGTCGGCGACAGTCCGACGGAACTCCAGAGCGCCGACTCGGCGGCGCGGTAGGTGGTCTCTCGTTCTTGTCTCGTCGCCTTGCTCATCGCTGCCACCTCCAATGGCCATCGTAGACCTCGCGAATGTCATCGTCGGCGAGGCGGTCACCCGTCCGGTCCGTCGGGGTGGCGTGCCCCTGCGGTGTGCACGGTCGCCGCAGCGTGGACCGACGACCGAACCGCCCACCCCGGGGGCGTCGGCGAACCGGCGACGTGTCGGCCTGCGGGCGCCGGGTGAGGGTTACGGGGTCGGCGGCGTGTCGCCCGGGGGCACGGAGATCGGCGGCTTGTCGGCCGGACGTGCGGGCACCGATGGCCCCGGGGTACCGGCGGGCTTGCCGGGGGTGTCGGGCTTGCAGCCGTGCTCGCCTCCGGCGCCGTCGGCCTCGTCGGCCTCGTCGGCCTCGTCGGCCTCGTCGAGGTCGTCGCGGTCGGGAACGTTCGTGCACCGCTCGTCGTCGTGGAGCGCCTTGGCCGCCTCGCTGACCGCGGTGCCGTCGACTCCGGGTTCGCCGTCGTCGCCGGTGGCGTCGGCACGAACCGACCGACCGAACTCTGCGGCTTCGACGTCGGGCGGGTCATCGTCGTCGGCGGTGGTGGCGCTGCCGCGAGCCTTCGCCGCCTCGCTGACCGCGGTGCCGTCGGCCCCGGGTTCGCCGGTGGCGTCGGCACGAACCGACTGACCGAACTCTGCCGCTTCTGCAGCGGGCGGATCATCAGGCGCCTCGCCACCGCCGGAAATCTCGAACGGCGTCACGGTGCGGACGACCGCCGCGGCCGCCTCCTGGGCGGGAGCGGGCAACGCCCCGGCCGCCGCCACACCGCCGACGGCTGCTGCCGCCACCCCGGTGCCGAACATGACCTTGCCGGCAATCGAGAGCCCGGCAACGAACCGTGTCACCCGCACCGACGTCTTCCGGGCCACGCTTCCCGATCGGGCCGCGAAGGGCGCGGACGGCTCGCCCGCCCCCACCGTCGTCAACGCCTCACGGTCGTCGAACGACACGCTGCGGGACAACACCGTCGCCAGTTCGGGCGACATCCGGACGTCACCCTCGAGTTCTGCTACCCGGCGAACCCGGCCGGCGAACGCCGCGACCCCGATCAGGTCGGGATCGGTCGGGCTGCCGGCAAGGGAGGCCTCGACGTCGGCGTCGGTGATGGATCGTCTCGTGAACATCTCGTAGTGGTCATCGCTCGACGGGCTCATCGGGGTACGCCTCCGGCAGAAAGAATTCGCTGCAGGGCCCGAACACCGCGGCGCTGCAACGCCTTCACCGCACCCTCGGACTTGCCCGTCACCGCCGAAACCTGCGCAACCGACAGATCCCCGACGATCCGCAACAACAGCACGTCCCGCTGATCCGGAACCAGCCGGTCACACAGCGCCACCACCTCGGCCGTCGACATCTGCTCCATCGCAGCCGACTCGGCGTCGACGGGATCGGCCCGTTCGAGATCGAGTTCGTCCCGGCTCAGGCCGACGGGCGCGCGATACCGCCTACGACGTTGATCGGTCAGACGCCGATGCGCGATCACGAACACCCATGAACACAACTGCGACCTCGACCCCTCGAACGAATCGATGCCGTTGGCGACCCCGATGAACACCTCGCTCACCAGATCGTCGACATCGACGGCACCCTGCACCCTCAGGTAGCCGGCCACCCGCGGAGCGAACTCCTCGAACAGCTGCTGCCAGGCCCACGCCGACCCGCCCCGCGCCTGTTCCAGCAACGACTGGAACTCGTCGTCACCGTCGGCGCCCACCTGCGGATCATCGGCATCCACCCCACCGACCATGACCCCGAAGGTACAACCCCCGGCCGAACCGTCGCCCGCCACCGGCCGACCGTTCCCTCCGTGGCCGGTCGTGCGGGCCGGTGGGAATCGATGTGGCCGGTCGGCGCTGTCAGAACGAGACGATGGTGGTCATCAGGCCGGTGGCCTCGGAGCGGCCGGCCAGCATGCGGCAGAACTCGACGGCATCGAGCTCGATCTTCGGTGGATCGCGCCCTCGCCATTGGGTGTACGCCGGCCGCGGCCGAACGCATCGTCGGGCTCCGCGAACGCGAACCGAACCTCTACGCTGGTTAGTTGTACGGTTGGCCTCGTCTCGACGACCGGGGGTTTCTCCCGCGAATCGCGCCTCTAGCTCAACGGCAGAGCAGTGGGCTTTTAACCCATTGGTTCAGGGTTCGAATCCCTGGGGGCGCACGCATGGCACAACTTCCGATCCGACAGCCCGAGTGGATCCCTGCCGCACCGGTGGTGGTGCGGCGCGAACGGCACGTCGATGCCCCGGCGAGCGCCGTCTGGCGGCACATCGCCGATCACGAGACGTGGCCCGAGTGGTTCCCGGGGCTCAAGCGGGTCGAGGTGCCCGGCAGCCGCGAAGGCGTCGGCGGCCAGCGTCTGGTCAGCGTTCCGGGCGCCACGGTGGGGGAGGTGTTCACCGCGTGGGACCCCGACGCACGGTTCGCGTTCGCGGTCGTCGCCGCGCCGCGGGTGCTCGCCTCGATGGCCGAGTCGGTGGTGATCGCCGCCGACGGCGACAGCTGCGACGTGACCTACACGATCGGCATCGAACCGGCCACCGGGTTCGGCTGGTTCTGGCGGCTCGCCGCCGGACGGATGGCGAGGATGCTCGAGCGAGCCCTGGTCAACCTCGCCGAGCGCGCCGAGCGCGAGCCGGCCTGACGGCGGCCGCTCGCCCGGCGACCGGCGTGCCCGCGTCAGGTGTGGCGGATCGTCATGCCCCCGTCGACCGGGATGATCGCACCGTTCACGAAGCTCGCCGACGGTAGACACAGGTTGAGCGTCATGTGCGCCACCTCCTCGGGCAGGCCGTAGCGGCGCAGCGGCACCCGGCGCCGGGCGTAGGTCTGCTTGGCCTCGTCGGGGATCGCGGCGGTCATGCCGGTCGTGATCGGGCCCGGGCAGATGCAGTTGACGGTGACACCGTGCTGGCCGAGTTCGACGGCCATGCTCTTGGTCAACCCGACGACGCCGGCCTTCGTCGCGGTGTATGCCGCCAGGCCGGCGGTGGTGACGATCGACTCGGTCGACGCGATGTTGACCACCCGGCCCTCGCCCGACTGCCGCAGCGCATCGAGCGCGTAACGCACGAGCCGGGCGTGGGCGGTGAGGTTGATGTCGAGGGTGGTCGCCCAGTTCGCCTCGAACTCGTCGTCGGGGGCGAACATCGAGTTGGGCAGGGCGACGCCGGCGTTGTTGACGACGATGTCGATCCCACCGAACGTGCGCACCGTCTCGTCGACCAGCGAGCGCAGTTGGCCGGCGTCGGACACATCGCACACCACGCCGAGCGCCGATTCGTCGCCGTACACGGCCCGGATCTCGTCGACCACCCGCCGCACGCGGTCACCGCCGAGGTCGGCGACCACGACGCGGGCGCCCTCGTCGGCGAACAGGTGGGCGGTGGCGCGGCCCATCCCGCTCGCCGCCCCGGTGACGATCGCCCGTTTCCCGGCGATCGATCGGGACAGTTCGGTCAGTCGGGCAACATCGGCCATCTGCCGAAACTACCGCCCGGCCGGGCACCGACCGGGTCCGAACGCGGTGGGTGGGTGCTCGATGGGGACCACTCCCCGGGTCGCGCTGGATCGGTTGACGATCGAACATGTGTTCGATACACTGTCTCCATGTCCCCCCGCACCGACCCGGCGCTCGCGTTGGAGGCGATGCTCGTCGACGACGTCGGTGCGATCGATGCGGTACGAGCCGGCGAAGCACTTGCCGACGTCAAGGTGGTGCGCGGGTTCATCGACCGCTACGAGGCCGCCGTCACCACCCGCCTCCAGCAGCTCTACGAGCAGGGCGCCAGTGCGCCGGCGGCCGATCTGCACACGCGCAACGGGGGCGTGTCGGCCAAAGAGGCCCGTCGCAAAGAACGCCGCGCCGCGGCGTTGGACCGGGCACCGGCGATCGCCGACGCGCTCGCGGCCGGCACGATCGGCGCCGAACACGCCGACGCGCTGGCGAACACCACCGGCCGTCTCGCCGACGACGTGAAGGCTTCGTTCTTCGATCACGACGCCGACCTCGCCCGCGACGCGGCCCGCATGACCCCCGAAGAGTTCGCCAAGAACTGCCGCGACATGATCCGACTGCTCGAGCGCGACGCCGGTCTCGAGCGCGCCGAACGGCAACGCCGCGAGACCCGGCTCACCAAGACCGTCGACCGTGACGGCATGTACGTGCTCAACGCCCGGCTCCACCCCGAGCTCGGCAACGCCGTGTTCAACGCCATCGACGCCGAAACCGCCGCACTCGTCACCGCCGGTGGCGACCGCACGGTCGACCGCTTCCGGGTCGCCGCCCAGGCGCTCGGCAACCTCGTCACCGGCGGGCATCAGGCGGTGCGGCCGGTCGAGGCCGAGATCCGCATCCACATCGACGCCCACACCGCCTCCACCGGTGAACTGCACGAACGTTCGATCTGCGAGTACGACGACGGCACCCCGATCCCACCGGCGTCGGTGCTGCGCCTGCTGTGCAGCGGCATCGTCGTGCCGATCATCATCGGCACCGACGGCGTCGCACTCGATGTCGGCCGCCAACAACGCGTCGCCAACCGCAAGCAGCGCCGAGCACTGCGGGCGATGTACCGCACCTGCGCCTTCCACGGCTGCGACGTGGCGTTCAACCGCTGCGAGATCCACCACATCCACCCGTGGGAACTCGGCGGGCTGACCGATCTCGACAACCTCCTGCCGGTCTGCTCGAGGCACCACCACGTCATCCACGACGGCGGCTGGTCACTGCAACTGGCGCGCGACCGAACACTCACCATCCGACAACCCGACGGCACCGTGTTCGCCACCACCACCCCCTCGATGCGTCCACCACCGACGGCGATCGCCGCCACACCGTCCGATCGATGCCACGACCGAACATCCGGGCGACCCCCCGATCGCGGGCGACAACCCGACGATCACAGCAATCCGGCCGAACGGTTCTCGCTCAGCGCCTGAGTGTGCCGTCAACCCGACCGACCGGCGGTGCGCCGGTCTTCTCCACGACACAGTCGACCCGGTCGGGAGAGATCACACCGCGAAATCGGCCGCTTCGTCGTCGAACAGATCGGTGTTGGCCCAGCCCATTCCACTGGCCGAACCGGTCACGATCGCACGTCCCACGTCGCACATCGCACGTCGATCCGACGTGACATCGCCGTCAGCAACGTTCGGCTGTGAGGCGCCCCGGCCGTGCGCCGACCCGAGTCAGCCGGCGCCCGCCGAGCCCAGTCAGGGCACCGGTCTGCAGTTCAGGGTCTGCGGGTCAGGCCGGGGCGAACGCCACGGCGGCCAGCGGCGGCACGGTGACCACGATCGACTGGTGCTGATCGTGCGAGTCGAGCGGTGCGGTGTCGACCCCGCCGAGGTTGCCGATGCCGGCCCCGCCGTACACCGCGGCGTCGGTGTTCAACAGCTCGGCCCAGCGGCCGGCCGCCGGCACGCCCAAGCGGTAGTTGTGCTGCACCGTCGGGGTGGCGTTCACCACCACCAGCACCGG
The DNA here is from genome assembly GCA_036526035.1 of Ilumatobacter sp. Lineage (GTDB taxonomy): Bacteria > Actinomycetota > Acidimicrobiia > Acidimicrobiales > Ilumatobacteraceae > Ilumatobacter. Next base: position 19,197 of record DATCZG010000035.1, read on the forward strand.
GCGTGACCGCCCGGTCGGGTCGAGCCGCAGCCAGGCGAACACGCACCGCTCGGCGTCGTGCGCCTCGACCCAGCGCATGCCGGGGCCGCCCGAACCGGCGTCGGTGTCGCCGCGGTGCAGGGCCGGCTCGTCGTGGTACAGCCGGTTCAGTTCGGCCACCAGCAGGCGCACCCCGGCGTGCAGCGGGGCGTCGTGCAAGCCCCAGTCGAGCGTGCCGTCGTGGCTCCACTCGGTCCACGGCGCCAGCTCGCACCCCATGAACAACAGCTTCTTGCCGGGCTGGAACCACTGCATCGCGTACAACAGCCGCAGGTTGGCGAACTTCTGCCAGTCGTCGCCGGGCATCTTGGCGAGTAGCGAGCCCTTGCCGTGCACGACCTCGTCGTGGCTCAGCGGCAACACGAAGTGCTCGCTGCCCATGTAGACCGATCGGAACGTGATCTCGCCGTGATGCCAGGCGCGATGGATCGGGTCGCGCTGCAGGTACTGCAACGTGTCGTGCATCCACCCCATGTCCCACTTGCCGCCGAACCCCAACCCGCCCAGATAGGTGGGGCGGCTGACCGCCGGGTACGCCGTCGACTCCTCGGCATGGGTGACGACGTCGGGGTGCTCGCCGTACACCGCCTCGTTCAACTGGCGCAGGAACGCGATCGCCTCGAGGTTCTCGCGGCCGCCGTAGATGTTCGGGATCCACTCGCCGGCCTGGCGCGAGTAGTCGAGGTACAGCATCGACGCCACGGCGTCGACCCGCAGCCCGTCGACGTGGTACCGCTCGAGCCAGCACATCGCGCTCGAGATCAGGAACGCCCGCACCTCGTTGCGCCCGTAGTTGAAGATCGCCGAGTTCCAGTCGGGGTGGAAGCCCTGGCGGGGGTCGGCGTGCTCGTACAGATGCGTGCCGTCGAACTGGGCCAGACCGTGGCTGTCGGTGGGGAAGTGGCTCGGCACCCAGTCGAGCAGGATGCCCACGCCGCGCTGGTGGAGTCGGTCGATCATCGCCATCAGGTCGGTCGGCGACCCGTAGCGGGCGGTCGGCGCGAAGAAGCCGGTGGTCTGGTAGCCCCACGACCCGTAGAACGGGTGCTCCATGATCGGCAACAACTCGACGTGGGTGAACCCGTGCGCCAGGCAGTGATCGGCCAGCGGGTCGGCGAGCTCGCGGTAGTTCGGGAACCGTCGCCCGGCGACCACGGTGCGCCCCCACGACCCGAGGTGCACCTCGTAGATCGACATCGGGACGTCGAGGCGATGACGCTCGCCCCGGGTGGCCATCCACTCGGCGTCGCCCCACTCGTGGGCCAGGTCGGCGACGACCGAGTCGATCGACGGAGCGCCGTGATGGGCGGCACCGACCGGGTCGCTCTTGTCGACGCGGGCACCCGACGCGGTCGTGATGCGGTATCGGTAGGTCGTGCCCACGCCGGCACCGGGCAGCCAACCGGCCCACACCCCCGAACCGCCCTGCGGGTGCAGCTCGGTCTCGCCCGCCCAGTCGTCGCCGTCGCTGACCACGTGCACCGCCCGCGCCGCCGGTGCCCACACCGCGAACCGGCAGCCACCGTCGCCGGGTTGCGCGCCGAGCTGTTCGTGCAACCGCCGGTGGGTGCCCTCGCCCAGCAGGTACAGGTCGAGTTCGGGCAGTGCGGCGCCGGTCATCGCGACCCGGCCGCGGCTGCGGCGGCCGCCGCCGGTGCGTCGCTGTCGGGCGCGACCCGACGCACCGCGAACACGTGGGCGGCGCCGCCGCGGCCCGGCGTGAGGTCGACGTAGTTGTGCCATCCGCGCCACCGGTAGCGGCCCCCACCGAGCAGGTCGTGCACCTCGAACTCGTCGTCGTCACCGAGCCCGAGCCCGAACGTGGCCGGGTCGACGTGCACCGTGCCGGCCCGCCGGCCGTGGGCGTCGACGTTGGCGATCACCAGGATCGGGTCGCCGACGCCGAGTGGGTCGGTCTTGGTGAAGCACAACAGGTCGGCGGCGTCGGTGTCGTGGAAGCGCAGGGTGCGCAGGTGCTGTAGTGCGGGCTGGCTGCGGCGGATCTCGTTGAGCCGGGTGATCAGCGGCGCGATCGAGTCGGGGTCGTCGAGGTGCCATGTGCGCAGCTGGTACTTCTCGGAATCGAGGTACTCCTCCGAGCCGGGCCGCAGGGCGCGGTGCTCGAGCAGCTCGAACGCCGGCCCGTAGATCCCCCAGTTCGCCGACAGCATCGCCGCCAGGATCGCCCGGTTGACGAACATCTGGCGGTCGCCGTGCTGGAGTTGGTCGGTGAGGATGTCGGGGGTGTTCGGCCAGGCGTTGGGCCGGTAGTAGTCGACGGTGCGGGTGGCGAGGTCGGTGAAGTACTCGCGCAGCTCCCACGCCTCGCGGCGCCAGGTGAAGTACGTGTACGACTGGTTGAAGCCGAGCTTGGCGAGCCGCTCCATCACGCGCGGCCGGGTGAACGCCTCGGCGAGGAAGATCGTGTGCGGGTGGTCGCGCCGGATCGATCCGATCGCCCACTCCCAGAACGGGAACGCCTTGGTGTGCGGGTTGTCGACCCGGAAGATCGTGACGCCCTGATCGATCCAGAACCGGATCACATGGGCCAACCCCTCCCACAGCGCCTTCCAGTCGGTGCTCTCGAAGTCGATCGGGTAGATGTCCTGGTACTTCTTGGGCGGGTTCTCGGCGTACTGGATCGAGCCGTCGGCGCGATGGGCGAACCACTCGGGATGCTCGGTCACCCAGGCGTGATCGGGTGTGCACTGGAACGCGATGTCGATCGCCAACTCGATGCCGCGGTCGCGACAGGCCGAACCGAGCGCCCGCACGTCGTCGAGGGTGCCGAGGTCGGGGTGCACCGCGAAGTGGTCGCGGATCCCCCACGGCACCCCGACGTCGCCGGCCTCGGCGGTGACGCTGTTGTTGCGGCCCTTGCGGTTGACCTCGCCGATCGGGTGGATCGGCGGCAGGTACACGACGTCGAACCCCATCGCGGCGACGTAGTCGAGCCGGCCGATCGCGTCGCGCAACGTGCCGTGCCCGGTGGCCGGTGCGACCACCGACCGCGGGAAGAACTCGTACCAGGCGCTGAACCGGCCGCGCTCGGGATCGATGTCGAGCGGCAGCGGCCCGCTGGCGGCGATCGGGTCGCGTTCGGCGTGACGCCAGAAGATGTCGCCCCAGTCGTCGGCGACCGCCGCCGTGCCGCCGGCCTCGAGTTCGGCCAGCCAGGTCTCGAGCCGGTCGACGTCGGCCGCGACCCGTGGCTTCGCGTTGCGGGCCCTGGCGAGCAGGTCACGCACGATCGTGACGCCGGCCAGCAACTCGACCGCGACGTCGACCTCGGCGGCGATCTTGCGCTCGGTGCCGTGGCGCCAGGTCTCGGGGTGGTCCGACCAGCCGATCACCTCGTACTCGTGGCGCCCCAGCCGGGCCGGCACGAACTCGGCGTGCCAGCGGTCGTTGCCGTCGAACACCATCGGCACCTCGGTCCAGCGGCCACCGCGGCCGCTCGCCGGCACCACCCGCCAGCGCAGGGCGGCGTTGACGGCGTCGTGGCCGTCGCCGAACACGTCGGCGGTCACGGTGACCGGTTCGCCGAGCGCGGCCTTCGCCGCGAACCGGCCGCCGTCGACGACCGGCGCGACCGGCTCGATGATCACCCGTGAGGGCCGTGTGCTCGGCAGTTTCGTCATCTCGGTGGGCTGCTCCGGGGCGTCTGGGCGATCGGCTCGATCCGCATCATCATTCATACCCGAGCGACCGCCCGAGCGACCGCCCGATCGACCGCCCGATCGACCGCCCGGGCGGACAGGCGGGCTCGCGCCTCAGCCGAAGCGGGCCAGGAGGTCGCCGCCGATCGCAGCCAGCGACGCGGGGGAGTACGTCGGCACGATCGTCTGGCCGACACCGACCGCCGCCAGCGACTCGACGCGGGCGTACAGGGCGTCACCGGGCTTGCCGCCGGCCATCGCGTACACCGCGATCGCGTCGCCGTCGCGACCGTGCTCGGCGGCGGTCCGCTTCATCACGGCGATCAGGCCGGCGATCTCGTCGGCGGAGGCGCTGCCCGGGAAGAACCCGTCGCCGCGGGCGCCGGCCCGCCGGGCGGCCGCCTCGGTGTGGCCCCCGATCACGATCGGCACCGTGCCGTTGACCGGCGTCGGGCGCGAGATGCAGTTGTCGAAGCTCGCGAACTCGCCGTGGAAACTGGCCTTGGGTTGGGTCCACAGCGCCCGCATCGCGTCGATGTACTCGTCGAGGCGTTTGCCGCGGGCGGCGAACGGCACCCCGAGGGCGTCGAACTCCTCCTCGAGCCAGCCGACCCCGACCCCCAGGTCGACCCGGCCACCCGACAGGTGGTCGAGCGTCGCGACCGCCTTGGCCGTGATCAGCGGGTTGCGCTGGGTGGCGATCAGGATGCCGGTGCCCAGCCGCAGCGTCGTCGTGTGGGCGGCGGCCCAGGTGAGCCACACCAGCGGGTCGGGCAGGTCGAACTCCTCGGCGCCGCCGGCCATCTTGCCGCTCGCGTCGTAGGGGTACTTCGACTCGTAGCCCGAGGGCACCACGACGTGTTCGACCGTCCAGGCGGTGGTGAACCCGCCGGCCTCGGCGGCCTGCACGACCGCCCGGGCGCCCGCCGGCGACGAGCCGTGGCCGGTGTTGGCGAACATGATGCCGAACTGCATGAGCGAACCTCCTGGGGGCTATCGGCAACGCTCCGTGTCGCAGGTCGCCGCGTCACCGACCGTAGTCTGGCGGGATGGAACGCAGGTACGTCGAGGTCGCGACGAACGGTCCGGTCACCACGGTGACGCTCGCCAACCCGTCGAAGCGCAACTCGCTCGCGCTCGACGTGATGCTGGAGCTGACCGATGTGTTCCGCGAGATCGGCGCCTCCGACGCGCTCGGTGTGATCCTCGCCGCCGAGGGCCCGGTGTTCTCGGCCGGCCACAACTTCGGTGACATGGCGGGCGTCGAACTGCCCGACGCCCAGCACCTGTTGCACGTGTGCACCGACATGATGAACATCGTCCAGGAGATCCCCCAGGTCGTGATCGCCAAGGTCGCCGCGCTCGCCACGGCTGCGGGGTGCCAGCTGGTCGCAACCTGCGACATGGCGATCGCCGCCGAGTCGGCCGGGTTCGCGCTGCCCGGCGGCAAGGGCGGGTTGTTCTGCAACACACCGCTGGTGGCGGTGGCCCGTCAGATCGGCCGCAAGCGGGCGCTCGAGATGGCGATCACCGGCGACGTGGTGCCGGCGGCCACCGCCGCCGAATGGGGCCTGATCAACCGTGCCGTCCCCGACGGCGAGCTCGACGAGGCGGTCGACGACCTGATGCGGCGCTCGATCCGTGGCAGCGCGTACGCGAAGGCGGTCGGCAAGCGGGCGTTCTACGCCCAGGTCGACATGGACCAGCCGAAGGCCTACGCCTACGCGATCGAGGTGATGGCCGCCGGGGTGGTGACACCCGACGGGCAAGAGGGCATCAACTCGTTCCTCGAGAAGCGCCGCCCCAACTTCACGCAGCGAGCGCAACCTCGCGCAACCGACCGGTGATGCGGTCGCGCCGGTTGCGGACGGTGCGCGGCGTCACGGCGAGCTGCTCGGCGACGTCGATCGCCCGCGGCGCCCACACCAACTGACGCAGCAGCTCGATGTCGCCGGCCGGCACGCCGGCGGCGAGCGCGTCGACGAGCAGCTCGTCGAGTTCGTCGGCGGCAGACCGCGACGGTGGCGGCAGCGTGACCGTGTCGTCGACGGCGATCGGCACCTCGGCCGCCGAGCGCCGACGCCGCGCCGAGCGGAACGCCCGGTAGTCGGCGTCGGAGATCAGGGCGGCGGCGAGACAGCTCGGCGTGCGGTCGCGGTTGAACGTGCGGATCGAGATCCACAGCGTCGCCAGCAGCTCGTCGAGGACGTCGTCACCGAAACCGTGCCGCCGCCGTCGGCGCACCACCGCCAGCAACCCGGGCAGCAGGCGCTGCACGACGACCCGGCCGGCGAGCTCGTCGTCGGCGGCGAGCACGACCAGGCGGCGCAGGCGCTGTTCGGCGGCCGGGGAGGCGACGGTGTCGAACCCGACCGCGGTCAGCACCTGGTCGAGGTCGGTGAGCGGCAGCTCGGTGAGCTGCCATCGGGCGGCACGTGCCAGGGCGTCGGGGCGGGTGCGCAGGCGGACCCACTCGAGGTGGAGGCGGCGGCCGGTGGCCGGTGCCGGTGCGGGTGTCGGAGTGATCGAAGATGTCATGGGGCGACGATGCGCGAGCGCCCTCACCGCCGCCCTCACCGCCGGTCTCACCGGAGTCGCGAAACGGCTCGCAGCGCGCCGGCACGGCCCACCCGGTGCGTCGATCGTGCCAGCTCCCCGGCATGCGCCCTGCCCAGCGGCGCTGACCGGCCGCCCCGGCAGCGGTCAGGCCAGCGGGTCGAGGTCGATCAGCTCGAGGCGCAGCTCCTCGTGGTACACGACACCGCCGACCACCGACGGCGACCGCGACTGCTTGACGACGGTCAACTCGACCGGCAGCCCGTCGGGGGCCAACCACCAGTCGGCGACGTAGTGCTCGTAGTAGTCGTCGTTGTCGTCGATCGTCATGCGCACGTGGCGCACCTCGACGCGCTCGCCGCCGACCTCGCGGGTGCCCGTCTCGAGCACCTCCCACACCGGCAGCCACGGGTCGGTGTCGAGCGTGCAGGTCTGGGCGACCGGTGCGATCGACCCGGCCGCCTCGCCGCCGACCGGCACGAGCAGTACCGGAACGTCGCAGATCACGTCCTCGGGGGTCTCCTGCTCGAAGAACTCGTGGTACTGCAGCGCCCGGGGCTGCAGCTCGACCCCCGCCGGGGTCGAGCACAGCCGCCACTGTTCGTGGCGTTCGGCCAGGGCGTCCCAGCGGGCGAGCACGCCGCACCCGTCGGGCACGATCGTGATCGCGGTTTCGGCCGGATACTCGTGGGTGACACCGCCCAGGGCGTCGATCGACTCGCGCCCGGTCGTGCGGTACACGTACACCCCGGGGGCGACGAGCGGCGGGGCCGCCGGAACGCTGGTGGTGGCCGCCGATGCGGTCGGCACCGGTGCGGCAGCGACGGTCGTGTTCGGCGCGGCGGGTGCCGCAGTGGTGGCGGGGGCCGGCACCGTGCTGGCCCGGTAGCGCTCGACGACGTCGGCGATCTCGACGCGCGTCGCGCGGTCGCGGGGCACGAAGGTGATGAAGGCGGCGATCGCCACCGGGACGAACACCGCCGCGCCCAGCACCCATTGCTGCCGGCCGGTCAACGACGCCATGGGCGCGACGTTAGCCCCGGGGCGTCCGACGGGGGGAGGGGGCATCGCCGCTCGCCGCCGGCGCCGTGATCAGCCCGATCACCTCGTCGAGCCGCGCCACCTCGTGGGTGGCGACCACCTCGGGCGGTGCGGTGACACCGCGGCGGTTGTACCAACAGGTGTCGATGCCGTAGTCGCGCCCACCGCGGATGTCGCTCGACAGGCTGTCGCCGACCATCAGCGCCGTGTCGCGGTGGGGCCCGCCGAGTCGTTCGAATGCGATGTCGAAGATCTCCGGCCGCGGCTTGGTCACGCCGACCTCCGACGAGATCACGACCGCGTCGAAGTACCGGTCGAGGTCGAGCCGTTCGATACGGGCCCGCTGCACGTCGCTCAGCCCGTTGGTGACCATGGCGAGCGACACCCGCCCGGCGAGCTCGTCGAGCAGCGCGCGGGCGCCGTCGTAGAGCTCGCCGAACGCTCCCAGCCCCCACACGAAGGCGTCGGCCATCGCGATCGGGTCGGCGTCGATCCCGATCTCGGCGACGAACCGTTCGAACCTCCGGTGGCGCACCTCGGAGGGCTGGAGCTCGCCGCGCTCGACCGCCGCCCACATGCCGTGGTTGATCTGCAGATATCGGTCGAAGTGGTCGTCGGGGTCGGGCAGCCCGATCGCCGCCATCGTGTGGGCGTAGGCCGCGATCTCACTGGCGTCGGAGTCGAGCAGCGTGTGATCGAGGTCGAACAGCACCGTCGCGTAGCCCACGGGCCCGACGTTAGAGCACGCCGCCGGCGGTCACCCAGGGACCCGAAGCAGGGGGAAGGGCCCCGGCCGTCGATCGATCCGGCACCGCCGGCCGCGTCAGGCGTCGTCGCCGCCGGCCGGGCCGTCGATGACCGGCGGCGTCGCGAAGACGTCGCCGAGTTCCTTGGGCATCGCCTTGTCGGCGTACTTCGACCAGTTGTCCTGCAGGGCGGTGATCAGCTGGGTGACGAACAGCGGGGACACGTTGACCCGCTGCACGAGCACGCCCGCCTTCGCCATGCCGTGGTCGTCGAAGTCGCAGCGCAGGAAGTCGATCGTGAACTCGTGCGGCGAATGTCGCACGGCGGCCGCGTTGGCCCAGACGCCACCGAGCTGGTCGGGCTGCGTGTGGATCTTCATCGGCCCAGCATGCCGTACGCGCGGGTGGGTCGCAGCAGCAGCAGCAGGCGGCCGTCGGCCACCATCGCCTGGCGGTAGTCGCCCCAGTCGTCGTGTTCGCCCATCACCGAGCGGTAGTAGTCGACCAGCGCGTCGGCGGTGGCGTCGTGCGGGTCGGCGGCGACGGGCAGCAGCTCGACGTCGGCCTCGACGACGCAGTACGCCCAGAAGTCGCTCTGGGAGACGTGCAGCGAGGCGCGTGGATCGCGCCGGAGGTTCTTGGTCTTGGCGCGCGACTCGGTGACCGAGATGCGGATGATGCCGTCGGCGCCGAGGAAATACGTGATGTTCGACAGCTGGGCCCGGCCGTCGCGTTTGGCGGTGCTGAGCACGCCGTGGTGCCGATCGCGGATGAAGTCGAGCGCGCGGGAGAGATCCATCACGTTGGACTATCACCCCCACCACTCGGGCGCAACGCCCCACCGACTGGCCGCGCCGCGGCCGGCCGGTGCAACGGTCAGAGGCAGGCGAGCACGGCAGCGTTGAGGCCCAGCGTGCGGATGTCGCCGGCGATGCCGCGCCCCATCTGGTTCATCACGTAGCCGTAGCCGATGCCGAGTTCGGGGTTGGCGTAGCCGAGCGAACCGCCGGCGCCCGGGTGTCCGAACGATCCGTCCTGGAGCATCGGGGCGAGGTCGTTGTGCAGCCAGAACCCGGCGCCGACCCGGGTCGACGCGAGCAGGGTGAGGTCGGGGCCGCTGACCCGCTCGGTGCGCGCCGCCTCCATCGTCGCGGCGTCGAGCAGGCGGACGCCGTCGACCTCGCCGACCGTCGCGGCGTACATGCGGGCGACCGATCCGGCGTTCGTGATGCCGTTGACCGCCGGCATCTCGGACGCGTGCAGCGCACGCCGGTTGTAGTCGTTGTCGACGCCGTCGGACCGGACCCGGCCGTCGAGCCCCAACGCCCGGTGGGCGTTGGTGCCGGGGCCGATCACGGCGGCCCGCATCGCGATCAGCTGCGGATCGGTGAGCGGTGGTGGGCTCTCGAGACGCGAGACCCGCCGCTCGTGCGACTCGGGCAACCCGATCCAGAACTCGAGGCCGAGCGGGGCGGCGACCTCGTCGGCGAAGAACCGGCCGAGGCGGCGCCCGTCGACCCGGCGCACCAGCTCACCGGCCAACCAACCGTAGGTGAGGGCGTGGTACCCGTGGGCGGTGCCCGGTGGCCAGATCGGGGCCTGCTGCTGCAACGACTCGACCACCGGGGTGACCGCCATGATCTCGTCGAAACCGATCGGCGCGTCGACGCCGATCAGGCCGGCCTGATGGCTCATCATCTGGCCGACCGTGATGTCGCCCTTGCCGTTGACGGCGAACTCGGGCCAGTGGCGGGCGACGGTGTCGTCGTAGCTCAGCTGGCCCGACTGGACCAGCTTGGCGACGCAGATCGCGGTGGCGCCCTTGGTGACCGAGAACACGAGCTGCAGCGTGCGGTCGGTCCATGGTTCGCCGGTCGACCGGTCGGCGACACCGCCCCACAGGTCGACCCGTTGGCGCCCGTCGACGTACAGGCTGAACCCCGCCCCGAGCTCGCCGTGGCGCTCGAAGTTGTCGGCGAACGCGTCGGCGACGGCCCCGAACCCTTCGTCGGCGTGACCGTGGATCTCGGTCATCGGCCCGTGCTCGCTCCCTCCGTGTCCACCCGCTCCCGGTCGAGTGTGCCACCGACGCGCCCGGCAACGCGAGTCGGCAGCCGCGGCGCGAGACTGGCCGGCATGGCCACCGATCGCACCGGCGACACCGTCGCCCTGCTCCGGACGCTGATCCGCAACGAGTGTGTCAACGACGGCAGTGCCGGTTCGGGCCACGAGACCCGCAACGCCGACGTGCTGCAGGGCTACGTCGAGGGCCCCGGTGTCGACATCGAGCGTTGGGAGCCGACACCGGGCCGGGCGTCGTTCGTGGCGCGCCTGCCCGGCACCGACCCGACGGCACCGTCGCTGTGCTTGATGGGCCACACCGACGTCGTGCCGGTCAACCCCGAGGGGTGGCGCCACGACCCCTTCGGCGGTGAACTGATCCGCAGCGCCGACGGCCACGACGAGGTGTGGGGGCGCGGCGCGGTCGACATGTTGAACCTCACCTCGTCGATGGCGGTGGTCTTCGCGGCGCTCGCCCGGGGCGGGTTCCGGCCCACGGGCGACCTGTTGTACTTCGCGGTGGCCGACGAGGAAGCCGGCAGCTCGCACGGCGCCCGCTGGGTCGCCGATCAGCACCCCGATGCGATCCGCTGCACCTACGTGCTGACCGAGAGCGGAGGGCTCCACTCCGGTGGTGACGGCCACCGCAGCGTCGGCATCAACGTCGGCGAGAAGGGTGTTGCCTGGCGGCGTCTGCGGGTGCGGGGCACGCCCGGGCACGGCTCGATGCCGTTCGGCGCCGACAACGCGCTCGTGATCGCCGCGAAGGTCGTCGCCCGGCTCGCCGACTACCGGCCGGCGCCGCGCTTCCACGAGCTGTGGCGCGGCCAGGTCGAGTCGCTCGGGTTGCCGAGCGACATGAAGGCGGCGATGCTCGACGAGGCCACGATCGACGACCTGCTCGCCGACCTGCCGCACCCCGGCGCGCAACGGCACTTCCACGCCTGCACCCACACGACGTTGTCGCCGAACGTCGTGTCGACCGTCGGCCGGCCGAAGACCAACGTGATCCCCGACATCGTCGACCTCGACGTCGACATCCGCACGATGCCCGGCGACCACACCGACGAGGTCACCGCCCACCTGCGGGCCGCGCTCGGCGACGAGCTGTTCGAGCGGGTCGAGATCGAGGTGCTGATGGACGATCCGGCGTCGATCAGCCGCACCGACACGCCGCTGTGGGACGCCCTGCAGCGGGCGGTCGGCGTGCCGTTCCCCGACGCCCGGATCAACCCGCAGTTCAGCGTCGGCTTCACCGACGGCCGCGTGTTCCGCGAGCTCGGAGCGGTCTCGTACGGTGCCGGCCTGTTCAGCCCGGCGCTGAACCCGAGCGAGTTCGGCCTGCGGTTCCACGGCCACGACGAGCGGGTCGACGTCGAGTCGCTGCGGCTCACCACCGAACTGTGGGAACGGGTGATCGTCGACCTGCTGGGCTGAGCAGCCACCGTCGACGCCATCCGGCGTGGTTGCTGTTGCCCGAGACGGCGAGGTTTGGCTACGTTCCGAGTGGGCACGTCGGGCTCGGGGAGCCAGCTCGTGGCCTCGGTTTGAGTTGATTGCACGCCAGGGGGTCAGCCGGAATGGGAACCGAACGGACGAGTCGAGCCGACAAGGTGGCCAAGGCCGAGCAACTCGCTGCCAAGTCCGACACGGTGCCATCGACGGCGGCCGTTCGATCTTCGGCCGGTATCAACATCCAGGCCAGGCTTCGTGTCGGACCGGCCGGAGATCGCTACGAACGAGAGGCGGACGAGGTCGCTCGTCATGTCGTTCGCCGAATGGCTGGCTTGACGGACCGAACCGGCGAGCCGAGCGGCCGGATCCGCGCCGCCGTTCGTCCGCCCGGTGACCGCGGACACCAAGATGGCTTGCCTCGACGGATCCAGCCGATGTCACTGCCGGGTCGCACGATCGGGCTACGCGGCGGCGAGACCGAACCCGATACCGAGCGGGCGATCCGTGGGGAGATGTCGGGTGGGTCGCCGCTCGAGCCGAGGGTGCGCGGTGCCATGGAACTCGAACTCGGGTCGGACTTCTCGGGCGTTCGTGTCCACCACGATGGAGCTTCCGACCAGCTCAACCGTCAGCTCCAGGCCACAGCCTTCACGACCGGGAACCACGTCTTCTTCCGCGAAGGCGCCTACCGGCCCGCGTCACCACCCGGCCAGGAACTGATCGCCCACGAACTCACCCACGTGATCCAACAAGGGGGAGGGGCTCGGCGTACACCCGCCACGGTGCAGCGCGACGACCTCGTGTACGACGACGACACCTACCCGGCTGCGTACCCCGAGGCGTACCCCGAGGCGTACCCGGAGGCGTACCCGGACGCGCCATCGGACGCGTACCCGAACGCCTATGAGGACGATGACTACGAGGAAGACGGGTACGCGGATCCCGACCTCGACGGAGTTCCTGCCGCGGCCATCGAAAAACATCGGCTGACGACCTCGCGCGGCGCTAGCTATGGCGACGAGTTCAAGAAGTTCGCCATCGAGGGTGTCGAAGAGGGTGGCACGAAGGAGTTCCGGCCGTTCGGCGGAGGGCCGAAGAAGCAGCGCACGGTCGGAGCCTTCAAGGTGACCGGGGGCTCGATCCACCTGCCGACAATCTTCAGGATCGCGGCGAAGTGGGCGATCGAGAACAACAAGTCGGTCGACGAGTACATGATCACGAAGTTGGGTTGGACGCAGGAAGACGTCGACAAGCACTTCAACCGCGGCGAGGCGTCGAAGGTTCGCCGGATGGACGACGAGGAGCGCTCTCGGTACGTACTGCACGGAGGGTCATCGCTCAAGCAGGGTGAAGCGGACGAGCCCTACGACACCAGCAACATGTTCTCGAAGCACAGCGGCAAGGGGTTCGGGATCTTCGTGATGGCCAGCGACGGCACGATCTATGCCGACCAGCACAAGGTCGGTCTGTTCCACCACTCCACCTTCCTCGCCGGCGGAGACGTTGCCTGCGGCGGTGAGATCAAGATCGAGTCCGGCGCGGTGAAGGTGATCACCAACAAGACCGGCCACTACCACTCGGGCAATCTCAATCTGTGGCAGGTGCTCGACGAGTTGAAGTCGCGTGGCCTCAGTCTCGGCGGGATCGAGGTGCGCAACGAACCCGGCAAGAAGACGCCGTACGAGGGCGGCGCGGAAAAGTTCTACGCGGACTTCCGTGTCGACGCCGCAGCCGCCATCCCGCTTCCGGACGACGACGATTCGTACGACGACCTGTGACCACGGTTCACGGGTCGGCCCGCGAGTGGGCACCCGAGTCCCGCGGAGACCGCACGAACCTTCCCGAGTCGGAGATGATCACGTTCGTTGCGGCGACGCCGTGCCCCCCTGGGGCCACTGATCGCCCTCGAGACGCAACCACAGCCACATGAACTACAGCCACATGAACTACAGCCACATGTAGGTGGTGGTGGCGTGGGCTGCACGCTGGCCACCTGGCAGGTACAGGTCGACCTCGCCGAACACCAGGGTGCGCCCGGCCTTGCCGGCGTGCGCTTCGAACGTCACCTCGCCGACGTCGGCGGGCACCCCGCGCTCGAACGACGTCTGCAGCTGCACCGTGGTGAACGAGGCGTCGGGGTCGTCGTTCAGCGACATCATCACGAACACCATGCCGGTGTCCATACAGGCCAGGATCGCCTGCCCGCACAACACGCCGCCGCCGTGCGTGAGCCGCTCGGCGACCGGCAGCACGAAGCGCACCCGCCCCGGCTCGGCGGCGGTGATCCGCAGGCCCATCTCGTGCATCAGCGCCGCCCCGCCGTGCGCGTAGCGCTCGGTGATCGACCGGATCAGCTCGCCGTCGCCCATGTCGCCCATACCGTCCATACCGTCCATGCCGTTCAGGCCGTCTTCGTGTCGGCCGCGGCACCGAGACCCAGCTCGGTGATCGACATCTCGCGCATCTCGACCTTGCGGACCTTGCCGGTGACCGTCATCGGGAACTCGGTGACCAGCTTCACGTAGCGCGGCACCTTGTAGTGGGCGATGCGGCCCCGGCAGAAGTCGCGCAGGTCGTCGGGCGTGGCCGAGCCCCCGGGGCGCAACCGGACCCACGCCATCAGCTCCTCGCCGTACTTGACGTCGGGCACCCCGATCACCTGCACGTCCTCGACGTCGGGGTGGGTGTACAGGAACTCTTCGATCTCGCGCGGGTAGATGTTCTCGCCGCCGCGGATCACCATGTCCTTGATGCGTCCGACGATGTTGCAGTAACCGTCGTCGGCCATCACCGCCAGGTCGCCGGTGTGCATCCAGCCGTCGGCGTCGATCGCCTCGGCGGTCTTGGCGGGGTCACCCCAGTAGCCGGTCATCACCGAGTAGCCGCGGGTGCAGAACTCGCCGGTGACGCCCCGTTCGACCGTGGCGCCGGTCTCGGGGTCGGCGACGCGGATCTCGACGTGCGGGTGGGCCGTGCCGACGGTGGCGGTGCGATGGTGCAGCGAATCGTCCGGCAGCGTCTGGGTCGACACCGGCGACGTCTCGGTCATGCCGTAACAGATCGTGACGTCGACCATGTTCATGCGGTCGACGCACTGCTTCATCACCTCGACCGGGCACGGCGAGCCGGCCATCACACCGGTGCGCAACGACGACAGGTCGTACGCGTCGAAGTCGGGGTGGCCGAGCTCGGCGATGAACATCGTCGGCACGCCGTACAGCGCGGTGCAGCGTTCGGCCTGCACCGCCTCGAGCACCGCGGTCGGGTCGAAGGCGTCGCCGGGGATCACCATCGTGGCACCGTGCGAGGTGCACCCGAGGTTGCCCATCACCATCCCGAAGCAGTGGTAGAAGGGCACCGGGATGCACAGGCGGTCGGTGTGCGTGATGCCCTGCAGCTCGGTCGTGAAATAGCCGTTGTTCAAGATGTTCCGGTGGGTCAGCGTGGCACCCTTCGGGAACCCGGTGGTGCCCGACGTGTACTGGATGTTGATCGGGTCGTCGGGGTGCAGCGAGTCGCGGCGGGCGGCCAGTTCGGCCTCCGACACCGTCGGTTCGGCGTCGGCGAGGTCGTGCCACTCGGGCGTCCAGAAGAACACGGACCGCTCGAGCGCCGGCACCTCGTCGGCGATCGCGGCCACCATCGCGACGTAGTCGGACGTCTTGAACGCCGGGGCGGCGATCACCCAGCGGCAGCCCGACTGGGCGAGGGCGTAGCTCAGCTCGTGGGTGCGGTAGGCCGGGTTGACGTTGACGAGGATCACACCGATCTCGGCGGTCGCGAACTGCACCAGCGTCCACTCGGCGTAGTTCGGCGCCCACAACCCGACCCGGTCACCGACCTGCAACCCGGCGGCCATCATGTTGCGGGCCAGCCGGCGGACGCGCCGCCCGAACTCGTCGTACGACCAGCGGATGTCCTGATGGAGCGCGACCAGCGCCTCACCGGCGCCGTGGACGTCGAGTGTGCGCTGCAGGTTGGCGGGGATCGTCTCGTCGAGCAGTTCGATGTCGGTCGGGCCGTGTTCGTGTGCTGGTTGCCCCATGACCGCAGAGTAGAGCGACGACGGCTGCGGCACGAACGGGGAGCTGGTCGGGTCACGCCGGCGTCGGGTCGCGGCAGACGCCGCCGGCCCGGCGACGACCACTAGCCCGACGAGCGCAGCGGCGCCGTGGCGCGGTCGACCAGCCGGTAGCCGAACGCGACCGCCTGGCCGATCACGGCCACGAACAGCACGGTCCCGACCCCGATCGGGCCGCCGAGCAGCACGCCGACGACGACGAACGCGGCCTCGAACGCGAGCCGCACCCGCGGCTCGGAATGACCGCTGCGGTCGGCGGCGGCCGTGGCGAGCAGCTCGCCGGTGCCGGCCCCCAGGCCGGCGATGATGATCGTCGCGGCACCGATGCCGGCGACCCCGATCGCCGCCAGGTGGATCAGCAGCCGGACCCCGATCGAACCGGACGGCGCGCCGTCGTCGAGCCGTTCCAGCACCACCTGGGCGACGGGCCCGATCAGGATCGGTGCGAGCAGGGTGCCGGCGCCGGGCGCCCGCCCTATCAGCGCGGCGATCACGACCAGCACCCCGATCGTGAGCCACATCGCGACCGCCAGCCCGAGACCGGTGCGGTCCCGGATCGCCACGACCAACACGTCGAGTGGGCCGGGCCCGAGGTCGTTCCACACCATGACCGCGATGGCGCACCCGATCGCGGCCGAGCCGACCAGCAACAGCGCGAACCGGGTGACGAGCGGGAACGAGCGCCGGGCCGGATGGGCCACGAGCACCTGCGCCACGGCGCCGGCCCGCGACCAGGCGCGAGCGGCGAGGAAACTCAAGGCGCGGTGACCGGTGGTCGACACCGCACCAGTATCGGGTGGCGGGCCGCCGTTTCGTGCCGGTTCGTGCAGGTGTCAGTCGCGCCAGGGCACCGGCGGCCAGCGACCGGCGCCGCCGACCTCGTCGAGCACCAGGTCGGCCAGCGTCCTCTCGGCGTGCTGCGACCGCCACACCAGCATCGCCTGGGCGAGCGGCAGCACCACCGCCGGGTCGTCGACCGTGGTGCGCCAGGTCGGGTCGGCGGCGAGGTCGAAGCACAGCCAGTCGCCGTTGCCGAACTGCACGTAGGCGTGGGCATCGGTGCGGTGCACCGCGAGGTGCTGGCGTTCGAGGGCCCGCTCCCACGGCCACTCGTCGCGCACGAGCCCGATCACCGAGCCGCGCCAGTCGTACTCCCAATGGGTCGCGTCGCGCCACCGGGCGGGGCGCTCGCCGTGGAGGAACGGCGTCAGCGGGTACCCGTCGCACTGGGCGGGCACCGGCACGCCGATCGCCTCGCAGATGGTCGGCATCACGTCGACGTTCTCGGTGAAGTCGTCGACCACCGAGCCGTGACCCTGCGGCGACCGCGGATCGCGCACGATGCAGGGGATCGCGTAGCTCTGCTCCCAGTAACCCGACTTCTCCTTGAGGCCGTGGTCGCCGAGCATCTCGCCGTGGTCGGACGTGACGATCACGACGGTGTCGTCCCAGTGCCCGAGTCGCCGCAGCGCGTCGCACAACCGGCCGACCTCGTGGTCGGCGTGGCTGACCATCCCGTAGTACTGCGAGCGCAGATGGGCGAGGCGCTCGGAGGACCGCGGGGCGGCGGCCTGGGGCAGGCCCAGCACGGTGGCGTGGTAGCTGGGTGGGTCGGCGACCGGCGCGATCGGTGCGCCGGCGTCGGCGGGGTCGTACGCGGTCGCCCACCGGCCGGGCGCCGAGTACGGGGGGTGCGGGCGCAGGTGGCTGACGTGCACGAACCACGGCTCGTCGCGGCCCTCGATCCAGGCGATCGCGGCGTCGGTGAGGAACGCCCCGACGCTGTGCTCCTCGGGCCGCTCGTGCTCGGTCGCCAGCAGCCGGCCGGGCCCCGGTGTGACGTCGTAGCCGAGGGTGGCCAGCCACTCGACCCACGGGCCCTGGTCGTCGGGGACGTGCACGACGGCGTCGAACCCCGGCAGCACCCCGCAGTAGGTCGCCAGGCGCGGGTCGTCGGGGCCGTCGGCGTCGCGGGGGTCGATCGCCTGGTCGGTGTAGCCGAACAGCGCCGGGGCGTAGCCGGCGCGTCGGCCGGCGAGGGCGACGTTGTCGAACCGGCGGTCGAGCGGGGCGCCGTTGCCGACGACGCGATGGTTCATCTGGTACATGCCGGTGTACAGCGACGCCCGTCCGGGTGCGCACGGAGCGGACTGGCTGTGGTGGCGGGCGAACCGCACCCCCTCGGCCGCCAGGGCGTCGAGGTGCGGGGTGCGCACGACCGGGTGACCGGCGCTCGACAGGCAGTCGGCACGGAACTGGTCGAGCGTGATCAACAGCACGTTGGGGCGCACCCCCCGATCCTGTCACCCCCGTCCGGCCGCCGACGGAGCGAGCCCGGTCGCGGCCGGTCAGGCGGTGAGCACGCCGTCGACGATGTGCACGGTGCGGTCGCAGAACTCGGTGATCCGTTCGTCGTGGGTCACCACGATCGCCGCCGTGCGGCGCGACTTCATCTCGGATCGGATCAGCTCCATGACCTGCATGCCGAGCTGGGTGTCGAGCGCCGAGGTCGGTTCGTCGAACAGCACCAGCCGGGGCACGTTCATCAAGGCCCGCCCGATCGCGACCCGCTGCTTCTGCCCACCCGACAGCTGCGACGGGAGGTTCTTCGCCCGGTCGGCGAGGCCGAGCTCGTCGAGCAGCCGGTCGGCGCGCTCGCGCGCCGGGCGCCCCTCGCGCCGGCCGAGCTCGTCGACCACCAGCAGGTTCTCGCGCGCGGTCAGGAACGGCACGAGGTTGACCGACTGGAACACGAAACCGACCTGCTGCTGGCGGAACAACGTGAGCTGCTTGTCGTTGTAGCCGGTGATCTCCTCGTCGCCCACGACGACCGAGCCCTCGGTGGGCGACAGGATCCCGCCGGCGATCGAGCACAGGGTCGTCTTGCCCGACCCGGACGGCCCGACGAGGGCGACGATCTCGTCGGCGCCGACGGTGAGCTCGGCGTGATCGAGCGCGACCACCTCGGTGTCGGCCATCCGGTACACCTTGCGCACGCCCGACAGGTGCAGCGCCGGCGGCACGCCGCCCGGCCCGGCCGACGGTGGGGACGGTGTCGTCATGGGGAGCCTCCGAGGGCCGAGGCCGGGTCGACCCGGAGGACCCGGCGCAACGAGAACGCGCAGCCGACGACCGCCGCCACCAGCAACAACACGGTGCTGGTGGCGATGCGGGCGGCCGAGATCGACAGCGGGATCGACCCGGGCGGGATCAACACGTCGAGCACGATCACCGCGGCACCGGCGACCACGGCTGCCACCAGCGTGACCACCAGGGCCTGCACGACGAGCCCGGCGAAGATCGTGCGCGACCGGGCCCCGATCGCCTTGAGCACGCCGTACAGGGCGGTGCGCTCGACGGTGAGCAGGGCGAAGAACAGCGAGATCACCACGAGTGCGATCACCACGGTGACCCCGAGGATCTGGTTGAAGGTGGTGCGCTGCTCGGTGACGCCGGGGATCGCGTCGATCGCCTCGGGCACGGTGAAAGCCGCGACCGCCCCGCCGAGGGCGCCGTCGATGGCGGTTGCGACATCGGCCGCCGATGCCCCCGTGCCGCGCACCACGATCGCCTGGAACACGCCGTCGGCCAGCACCGCGTCGGGGCGGTTGGCGCCGAGCACCGCTCGCCAGGTCGACACGTCGGTCCACAGCCCGCCCTGGCCGTTGAACGACGTGTTCGCCACCCAGCCGACGACGGTCAGGGGGGTGCGGGCCGGCCCGACCAGCAAACGGTCGCCGAGCTCGACGCCGTCCGCCTGCAGGATCTCGTCGGCCCACGCCTCACCGGGTGCCGGCGGCGCGGGGACGCCCGCCGGGGCCAGCTCGTAGCCCCACACCGCCACGTTCGCCAGTTCGCGCGGGCCGTTGCCGGGGACACGGGCGCCGAGCAGCACGACGCCGAGCCCGCCGGTGTCGGCGACCCCGTCGAGCCGGGTGATCGCCTCGCGGGTGGCGGGTTCGATCCGGCTGCGCAGGAACGACCCCTGCGACGTGGCCGAGTAGACGATCGCATCGGCCTGCTGGGCGCGGATCGCCCCGGTCGAGGTACGGATCAGGCCGTCGAGCAGGCCGCCGAGGAACATCAACAGCGCGGCGATCAAGGTGAGGATCATCGTCGCGGTGACGAACCGCGACGGACGCCGTACCAGTTCGCGCAGGGCGAGCCTCACCGGTTGGCCCCTCCGGTGGTCGCCTCGATCGGGTCGATCGCCAGCACCCGGCGGGCCGACAGCAGGCTGCTCGCCAGCCCGAGCGCCGTCAGCAGCACCGCCCAGAAGATCACCGCGCCGGTCTCGAAACGCAGGGCGATGCCGCCGAGTCGGCGCTGCGAGAGCGGGGCGTACAGCGCCAGCCCGATCAGGTAGCCGGCCGTGACGATGATCGCCGCCTGGATCAGCAGCGAGCCCACGAGGCGCCGTGCCGGGGCCCCGATCGCATGCAGCAACGTGAGCGTCCCCGACTTCTGGAACGTGATGATCAGGAAGAAGAGGCCCGTCACACACGGGATCACGAGGCCGTACAGCAAGAAGATCACGGCGAACGACTGGCGCACCTGTGACACGCCCGGCGTCGAGTCGGCGGCGTCGGTTCGGGTGAGGGCGTCGAGATCGACCGAGCGGGCGTTGATCGCGGTCACCACCTCGGCGCTGCCGGTGGCCGGGGCGACGGCCAGCACGTTCGGCAACGGCTCGAGCGCGTCAGGGTTGACCGACCGCACGGCGGCGACGTAGTCGTCGTAGGCCGTGAACAGCGTGGGGCCGGCATTGAGCTGAGCGTCGCGCGCCAGCCCGACGACGGTGAGGGTGGCGCCGCCCGGCTGCAGCGTGATCACGTCGCCGAGGCCGAAGCCGCGGTCGGCGTCGGCGTCGCTGCCGACCGCCTCGCCGGGGGCGGCCGGGAGGCGGCCGGCGACCAGCGTCGTCGGCGCCCCGAGGTCGGCCCGTTCGTAGCCGAGCACGCTGGCGTCGAACAGTTCCCCGTCGGCGGTGCGGGCGGTGAAGGTGCCCTGGCCGATGCGGCCGACGGCGGCGACACCGGCGGTGGCGCGCACCTGCTGCTCGAGGTCGGGCGTGATGACGCTGGCCTGGATCACCCGTTGCCCGTCGACCGAGTACACGATGACCGGTGCCGACTGGTTGCGGATCGCCCCCACGAACGATGTCAGCAGCCCGTTCTGCAACGACTGCTGGAACAGGATCAGGAACACCAGCATCCCGATCGCCGCGATCAGCAGGCCGAAGCGCGCCTTGGCGCGGGCCATCTCCTTCAGGGCGAGGAACATCGGTCTCGATCGGCGCTCACTGCAGCGGGTGGGTCGGCGTGGGGGTGGCGACGAGGCGGCGCTCCGAGGTGGCGGTGGGATGCGGTGGGCGCACGAGCGACCTCATCGGGCGCGCAGCTCGAGCCGGTCGCGCAGCACGATGCGGTAGTGCCGTTCGCGCTGGTCGATCCACCCGAGCCTGATGAAGCTCGAGATCGCCTTGTTGACCCGTTCCCGCGACGCCCCGACCATCCCGGCCAGCTCCTCCTGGGTGACCGGCAGCACGAACTCGTCCGCCCCGTTCGCCAGCTCGAGCAGACGCTTGGCGGTGCGACCGGTGACGTCGAGGAACACCGAGTCGGCCAGCACCTCGTCCATGGTGCGCAGCCGGGCCGACAACAGCCGGGTGACGTTCCAGAGCAGGCGCGGGTCGGCGTCGAACATCGCCCGAACCGGCCCGAACGGCAACTCGAGCACCTTCGACGGTTCGAGCGCCCGGGCGAGGGCCGAGCGCGGCCCGTCGTCGAGCATGCCGAGCTCGCCGAACAGATCGCCGTGTTCCATCAACGCCACCACGCTCTCGCGTCGGTCGACCGGGCTCGCCATCGCGATGGCGATGCGGCCCTCGACGACCAGGTAGATCGCGTCGGGTGGATCGCCCTCGCGGAACAGCACGTCGCCGCGCACCAGGTCGCGCACTCGCCCGGCGGCGGCGACCCCTTCGAGCAGCTCGGGTGCGGCGTCGGCGAAGAACGGGGTGCGTGCCAGTTGGTCGGTGTGCTCGCTCATCGGTCGATGTGGTGGGTCATGTCGTGCGACACGGTACTACCCTCGGTTCGGTGAGTCGCCCCCAAAAGGTGTGGACCGTGGTGGTGGGCGGAGGATCCGGCCAGCGCTACGGACGCCCCAAGCAATACGAGCTGCTCGGTGACGAGCGGGTGATCGACCGGTCGCGGCGCGTCGCCGCCGGTGTGTCGGACGGAGTGGTGGTCGTGGTGCCCGCCGTCGACGCCGCCCGCGAGGCCGCCGTCGCGGGCGGTGGCACCCGCAGCGCCAGCGTGCGCGCCGGGCTGGGTGCCGTGCCGGCCGACGCCGACGTGATCTGCGTGCACGACGCGGCCCGGCCGCTGGCCTCCCCACAGCTCTACGAGCGGGTCATCGAGGCGGTGGTGGCGGGCGCCGACGCCGCGGTCCCCGGGGTGCCGGTCGCCGACACGATCAAGGTCGTCGACCCCGACGGCCGGGTGCTCGCCACCCCCGACCGGGCGTCGCTGGTCGCGGTGCAGACCCCCCAGGCGTTCCGGGCGGCCGTATTGCGGGCGGCTCACGCCGCGGCTGGTGAGGCCACCGACGACGCCGCCCTCGTCGAGCAGGCGGGCGGCCGCGTCGTCGTCGTGCCGGGCGAAGCGCTCAACCGCAAGATCACCCACCCCGACGATCTCGAGTGGGCCCGTGACCTCCTCGCCGTGCGGCCCGACCACGAAGGGGCGACCCCGGTATGACCGGCGCACCACCCCCGGTGGTCCGGGTCGGCCAGGGCTTCGACGTGCACCGCTTCAGCGACGACCCCGAGCGCGTGCTGGTGCTCGGTGGCTGCCGGTTCGACGGCCATCGTGGCCTGGAGGGGCACAGCGACGCCGACGTGCCCGCCCATGCGGCGGCCGACGCGTTGCTCGGCGCCGCCGGGCTCGGCGACCTCGGGCAGCACTTCCCCGACACCGATCCGCAATGGCGCGGCGCCGATTCGCTCGCCATCCTGGCGCGGGTCGCCGACCTGGTGACCGCCACCGGATGGACGATCGGCAACGTCGACGTCAAGGTGGTGTGCGAGCAGCCCAAGCTGGCGACGCGCAAGGACGAGATCGAGCGCAACCTGAGCGACGCGGCGCGGGCGCCGGTGTCGGTGTCGGGTCGCCGCGCCGAAGGCCTCGGGGCGATCGGCCGGGGCGAGGGCATCGCCGCGTTCGCGGTCGCCGTGCTGACGCGGGCGGTCGGGCCGTGAGCGGGCGCGGCTCGCCGTCGCGCAAGGGGCCCGGTCAGGGCCGCGGGGGGCGTGCCGCCGCAGGCCGCAAGTCCGGTCCGCCGCGCAGCCGGGGCGCCGGCCGCACCGGCGCGGTCAAGCGACCCGACGCCACCCCCACCAAACGCGGCGACAAGGGGCTCGGCGGCGAGCAGATCGAAGGCCGCCAGGCGGTGCGCGAGTTGCTGCTCGCCCAGCGCCGCAAGGTGCGCGAGGTGTGGATCTCGAGCGAGCTCCAAGACACCGACGCGGTCGACGACATCGTCGCGATCGCCGCTGCCAACCGGGTGCCGGTCAGTTACGTGGCGCGCAAGCGGCTCGAGATGACCGCCCGCACCGACGCCCCCCAAGGGGTGCTGGCGATCGCCGCCCCGTTGCAGGAGGCCGACCTCGCCCAGTTCCTGCGCCGTCGCGGTGGCCGCCCCCCGTTCCTGGTCGCCGTCGACGGGGTGACCGATCCGGGCAATCTCGGTGCGATCGTGCGCAGCTGCGACGGGGCCGGTGTCGATCTGGTGGTCGTGCCGCGCCATCGCGCCGTGCACGTCACGCCGACGGTCGCCAAGGCGTCGGCCGGGGCGATCGAACACGTCCCGATCGCCGTCGTGTCGGGTCTGCCGAGCGCGCTGCAGCGAATGCGCGACGCCGGGATCTGGGTGGTCGGCCTCGACGACGCCGCCGACCGCTCGCTGTTCGACATCGCCGATCTGGCGGTCGAGGCGATCTGCGTGGTGCTCGGTGCCGAGGGCGCCGGCCTGTCGCGGCTGGTGCGCGAACGCTGCGACATGATCGTCGGCATCCCGATGGCCGGCCGGTTGAGCTCGCTCAACGTGTCGGCCGCCGCCGCGCTCGCCACCTACGAGGTGGCCCGTCACCGCACCACCGACCAGACGGCCGGATGAACCGCCGGACGAACCGCCGGACGAGATGAGCACACCCCTGTCGTCCGACAGCGACCAGCAGTCCGTTGCTGCGGTTCCGCTCGGCCGGCGCCGGTTGCTCGGGCGATCGGGGGCGCCGGGGCGATGTCGTCGGTCATCCCGACAACGGGGTCGCCGGTCGTGCCGGCCGACGACGAACTGCCACCCGACGCAATAGTGTCGGCGGCGACGGCGATCGGGCCATCGACCGGGGTTCGCCACGGGGCCCGGGGGCGTCTTGCCCGTCGCCGCGACCGAAGGGACGCACCGCATGACCAGGATCCTCGACTACCAGGGCCGTGACGCCGACCGGACGGCGACCGTGGCTTCGATCCGTGCCCTGCACGGCACGGGCGAACGGTTCGTGCAGGTGACCGCCGGCACCGCCGCCGAGGCGGCCGCCGCCGAGGAGGCCGGGATCGAGATGCTGATCTGCCTGGCCGGCGCGGTGCCCGACGTCCGCCGCGGCAGCAGCCGCTGTTTCCTCACCGCGGCGATCGACTTCGGCGGGGAGGTCACGCCGGACGACCTGCTCGCGACCGCCCTCGCCGCGCTCGGCAACGGGGCCGACGCCGTGATCACGGCGCGCCGGCTGGAAGTCGTCGAACTGCTGGCGCGCGAGGACATCCCGGTGATGGGCCACCTCGGGTTCGTCCCGAAGAAGTCGACGCTCTACGGCGGGGTGCGGGTGATCGGCACGACCGCCGACGAGGCGTCGCAGCTGTGGGGGTCGTTCCGGCGTCTCGAGGCGGCCGGGGCGTTCGCCGTCGAGTGCGAACTGATCGCCGCCAACGTGATGCGAGCGATCGACGAACGCACCGGCCTGGTGACCATCTCGCTGGGTTCGGGGCCGCACACCGACGTCCAGTTCCTGTTCATGAACGACATCTGCGGCGAGAGCGAACGGGTGCCGCGCCACGCCCGGGCCTACGCCGACCTGGGCGCCATGCACCGCCAGGTGCACGCCGCCCGCGTCGACGCGCTGACGCGTTTCCGGGCCGACGTCGCCTCCGGCGGCTACCCGAACGACGGCGAGATCACGAACACCCCGGCCGACCAACTCGAGGCGTTCGTCAGCGGGGCCGAAACGGGTTGATCCGAGCGCCGCGGTGCCCGCCGGCCACCGGGCGGCCCTTACGCCGCCCCGACGAGTTTGACATGATGGTGACGGCGAACATTCCGTCCAGCGGCGTTCGCCGCTGGTGCCGCCGGCGCTGCGAAAGGAGCACCACATGGAACACCCCTGGACCCCACCCGGACCGGGCCCGTGGCAGCAGGACAGTGCCCACAACCCGGTGGCCCAGACCCTGATCATGCAAGCCCTCTACCCGTCGGGGTTCAAGCGCGGGTTCGAGGAGACGTTCGCCAACTACGGGATGCTGCTCGATCGTCTGGCGTTGGCCATCGTGAACGGTTTCGTGTACCACCAGCCCCAGCCGTTCGACATGCCGGGGCCCGACGGGCCGCCCAGCCCCGAGCAGATCGGGGCCGAGATCGGCCGCCGTACCGGGGTGGCCGCCGCCGCCTTCGAGCAGAAGATCTGGCGGGCGGCGCTCGCCCGTTGGGACGACGAACTGAAGCCGGCGTCGATCGCCCGCCACCGGCGGCTGGGCGATGTCGAACTCGCCGCGCTCGACGCCACCGAACTCGCCGCCCACGTCCGGGCGTGCATGGACCAGATCGCCGAGATGGGGTATCAGCATCACCGCCACAACCTCGATGCCATGGTCCCGGTCGGCGACTTCGTGTTGCGGGCCAGCGCGCTCACGGGTCGATCGCCGGTCGAGCTGCTGGTCTCGTTCGAGGGCTGTTCGCCGGTGTCGAACGTGTGCGCACCCGAGATCGAGGCCGCGGTCGCGGCCGTGAACGCCGACCCGGGGGCGGGCGCGCTGTTCGACCTGCCCGCCGCCGAAGCGATGGCCGCCTTGCGCGAACGGTTCGGGGAGGTCGACGACTGGGTACGCAACGTGCACTACCGGCTGATGGACGGCTTCGATCTGCCGAACCCGACGATCGGTGAGCAGCCGGCGTTGTTGTTGGGCCGCCTGCGCGCCGCGATGGCGGCCGATCGCAGCGCCGTCGGCCGCGCCGGCGATGCGTACGTCGCAGCCGTTCGGGCCGAGGTCCCGTCCGAGCACCACGCCGAGTTCGACGAGTTGCTGGACGAGGCCCGCCTGGTGTACCGCCTGCGCGACGAGCGCGGGATCTTCAGCGACATCGCCGCCATCGGGCTGCTGCGCCTGGCGCTGCTCGAGGTCGGCCGGAGGCGGGTCGCGGCGGGCGCCCAGCACGACGTCGAGGACATCCTCGACGTGAGCGTGGCCGAGCTGGACGACATCTTGGACGGTGGCACCGGACCGACCGCCGACGCCGTGGCGGCACGCCGCGCCGCCCGGGTCGCCGCCACCGCGGCCGGCCCGCCCCGTTTCCTCGGCGACCCTCCGCCGCCGCCGCCGCCGGTCGACCAGTTGCCGCCTCCGCTGGCGCGTGTGATGTCGGCGGTCGGGTTCCTGATCGACGGTGTGCTGGGCCAGTTGGAGGAGGCGGCCGGCGACGACCGCACGATCGTGGGCATCCCCGGCAACGCGGGCGTGTACGAGGGCCGCGCCCATCTGGTGCGGTCGATCGACGACCTGTTGACGATGCCCGACGGAGCGGTGCTCGTCGCACCCACCACGGGCGAGGCGTTCAACTCGATGCTGCACCTGGTCGGCGCGATCGTGACCGACCACGGCAGCTTCGCCAGCCACGCCGCGATCGTCGCCCGCGAGATGGGTTTCCCGGCCGTGGTCGGCACGAACGACGGCACGCGCCGGATCGCTCAGGGCGATCGGGTGCGCGTCGACGGCGCGGCCGGGCAGGTCACGGTGCTGTGATGCCCGTTCCATCGTGACCGGGGCCCAGCAGCGGGCATCGGCGCTCACCATCGCCGGTGTCGCGCTCGGCGCCGCGCTGGTGCCGCTCAACTCGACGATGATCGCCGTCGCCCTGCCGCGCATCGCCGACGATTTCGGGATCCGCACCGGTACGGCCGGGATCCTGATCACCGTGTACCTGGCGGCGATGCTCATGGGCCAGCCGGTCGCCGGGCAGATCGCCGACCGGTACGGGCGGCGCCGCACGGCGACCGTCGCGTTGCTCGGGTTCGCGATGTGTTCGCTGTCGGCGATGGTGCCGGCCGGCTTCACCGGGTTGGTGGCGGCGCGCGGTGGGCAGGCGGTGTTCGCCGCTGCGCTGGCCCCGAGCGTGCAGGCGATGCTGCGCGCGATCACCCCGGTGACCGATCACGGCCGGGCGTTCGGGCTGCTCGGTTCGGTGATCGGCGTCGGCGCCGCCGGCGGCCCGGTGATCGGAGGGGTGCTCGTCGCGGTGTTCGACTGGCAGGCGATCTTCGCCGTCAACGTGCCGATCGTGGCCGTCGTGCTGGTGGTGCTGCGGCGGGCGGTGCCACCCGACCGCGGCGCGGTCCGCCCGGTCCCCGCCCGGTCCGGTGGTTCGCGCTTCGCCCCGCTCGCCAACCCGGTATACGTCGCCTGCTTCGCCACCCAGTCGTTGTCGGTGCTCGCCCAGTACACGCTGTTGCTGGTCGCCCCGATCATGCTCGACGCGCGCGGTTGGGGGTCGGGGCAGGTCGGGCTCGCGCTGTCGGCGTTGACGGTCGGGATGATCGTGACCGGCCCGATCGGTGGTCGTGCCGGAGACCGGGTGGGCAGGAAGCGTCCGGTGCTGATCGGGCTCGGCGTCGCCCTGGCCGGGCTGGCGCTCAGCGTGTGGGGCGGCCACGACGTCGCCGCCGCCGTGTTGATCGTGTCGCTCGCCGTGTTCGGCGTGGGCCATGGGCTGGCGACCCCTGGGTTGATGGCCGCGGCGCTCGAGTCGGTGCCCGACGAGGTCACCGCGACGGCGGCCGGCGTGTTCTCGACGAGCCGCTACACGGGCAGCATCGTGGCGAGCGTGGTGCTCTCGATCGTGGTCGACGAAGGGGGTTCGGGCACCGGCGGCCTGCTCGTGCTCGCCCTGGTGTGCCTCGCCGCATCGGTGGTGACGGCGACCCGTCTCCCGGGCCCGGTGCCCCGTCGGGTGGTGGTGGGCGAACCGGTCTGACCCCTCGGCACGGTCGCTTCGGCGACGTCGGCATCGCCGGCGTTTCGACGGGCTCGTGCCGGGTGGCGGCAGTCGCGAACCGGTCATCGTCGAGATCGTTCGGATCGATCAGGGCGGCGCGAGCCTCGCCGGCGTGCCGGCCGTTGCCCGTCACGGGCACCGTGTCAGGTCGTCCTCCCGAGTTGGTCGAACGGGATGTGGCAGCGGATGACGCCGCCGTCGGGCGTCGCGGTCAGTGGCGGTTCGACCGTCGCGCAGATGCCGCTCGCCAGCCGACGCTGGCAGCGGGTGTGGAACACACAGCCGCTCGGCGGGTCGACCGCGCTCGGGATCTCCCCCTCGAGGACGATGCGGTTGCGTTGGTCGCCGGTGACCGACGGAGCCGCCGAGAGCAACGCCTCGGTGTAGGGGTGGTGCGGCCCGTCGAAGACCCGTTCCGCCGGACCGAGCTCCATGATGCGGCCGAGATAGAGCACCGCGATGCGGTCGGAGAGGTATCGCACCACCCGCAGGTCGTGCGAGATGAACAAGTAGCTGGTGGTGTGGTCGCGCTGCAGATCGGCGAGCAGGTTGAGGATCGCGGCCTGCACCGAGACGTCGAGCGCCGAGGTCGGTTCGTCGCAGACCACGATGCGCGGATCGCCGGCGAAGGCCCGCGCGATCGCAACCCGTTGCTTGAGGCCACCCGACAGCTGGGCGGGGCGCATGTCGAGATGGAGGTCGGTCAACCGGACGGCCGAGATGATGTCGCCGAGCCGGGCGTCGACCTGGCTACGTGGCACACCGGCGAGTCGGCGCATCGTCCGGGTGATGATGCGCCGGACCGAGTGGCGGCGGTTGAGCGCCGAGTCGGGGTTCTGGAAGACGATCTGGATCGCCCGCACCTGGTCGCGCCGCCGGTTGCGGGAGCCCGCCGGCAACGGCTCCCCGTCGCAGAACACCGAGTCGTGCTCGTCCGGGGCGTGCAGGCCGAGCACCGTGTGGGCGAGGGTGGTCTTGCCGCTGCCGGACTCTCCCACCAGGCCGACGGTCTCGCCGGCGTGCAACTCGAGTGAGACGTCACGCAGCGCGTGGACCCGCTTGCCGTGCTGGTGGAACGTCTTGCCGACGCCTTTGAGCTCGAGGATCGGGGGGCGCGAGCGATCGACCTCGACCTTGCTGCCCGCCGGAAGGTCGGCGTGCACCATCGCCGCGACCTGATCGACGTGGTGGCAGCGCACCGAACGGTTGCCGATCGTCGTCCACTCCGGAGCGACCGTCTTGCAGTGCTGATCGGCGAGCGCGCACCGGTCGACGAAGACGCAGGTCGGCAGATCGGCGCCGAGCGCCGGCAGAAACCCCGGAATCGTCTCCAACCGTTGGACGGCCTGCCGGGAGCCGTGCCGTGGCAAGCAGCGCAGCAGGCCCACGCTGTAGGGATGCATGGGCTCGTCGAAGACCTGATCGGCCGGCCCTTCTTCGACCAGTTTCCCGGCGTACAGCACGCCGACGCGGTCGCACATCGACCGGATCGCCCCCAGGTTGTGCGAAATGAAGAGGACCGACGTGCCCGAATCGGTGCGGAGATCCCGAACGAGTTGCAGGACCTCCGCCTCGACGGTCGCGTCGAGGCCGGTCGTCGGCTCGTCGAGGATCAGCAGCTGCGGGTTGCACGCCAGCGCCATCGCGATCACGACGCGTTGCTGCATGCCTCCCGAGAGCTGGTGCGGATACCGGGTCATCACCAGGTGGGGATCGGCGATCTGAACCTTGCCGAGGGTCTCGTGGGCGCGGTCGCCGGCCTCGCCGTGCTCGAGGCCGAGCACGGTGAACGCCTCGATCAGCTGCGGGCCCACCTTGATCGTCGGGTTGAGCGCCTGACCCGGGTCCTGGTACACCATCGACGCCGTGTTGGCGCGGAGGTGACGCAGCTCGGCCTCGCTCATCGCCAGTACATCACGACCGGCGAGGCGGACCTTGCCGCCGATCACACGTGCGTTCGGTGGGAGGTAGCGGATCGCGGCGTAGGCGGCCGTCGACTTGCCGCACCCGCTCTCGCCGACGAGTCCGTACGATTCGCCGGGAGCGATCCTGAACGACACCCCGCGGAGCACCTCGCGGGCGCGTCCGCGGACGACGTAGGCCAGCTTCAGATCGTCGAACTCGAGCGCTGGATCGGTCATCGGTCGACGACCCCTTCGATCGCGTCGGCGACGAGGTTGATGGCGACGACCAGCGATGCGAGGGCCAGTGCGGGCACCATCGCCGGCCACCAGACGTTGCTCAACAGGCTCACCCGCTCGTCGAAGATCGTTCGACCCCAGTCGGGCGAGCCGGGTTGGGAGCCGAACCCGATGAAGGACAGGCCGGCCATCGTGAACACCGCGTATCCGAGGCGGACGGTGAACTCGACGATGATCGGCCCGACGACGTTCGGGAGGATCTCGACGAACATCACGTAGACCGAGTTCTCGCCGCGCAGTTCCGAGGCGCGGACGTAGTCGAGGTCGCCTTCGGCGAGCGTCGCGGCGCGGACGGTACGGGCGACGAGTGGGGCGAACAGGAAGCCGATGACGGCGATGATGGTGAGGCGCCCGGCGCTCAGCGAGGTGAGCGCCAGCAACGCCACCAAGATCACGGGCAGGCTGATGAGCGCCTCGATGATCCTGCTCAGGATGTCGTCGACGATTCCTCTCAGGTAGCCCATCGACAACCCGAGGATCACCCCGACCACGGTGCCCAACACCGTCGCCGCGGGAGCGATGATCAAGATCTCGCGCGCCCCGTAGATCGACCTGCTGAACACGTCGCGCCCGAATCGGTCGGTTCCCAGGAGATGGCCTTCGTGGAATGGCCGGATCCATTTGCTCAGCGGGTCCTGCTTCGTCGGGTCATCGGTGGCGATCGCCGCCGGGAACAGGACGCACACGATCCAGAACCCCAGGATCAGCCAGCCGGCGATGAACGTCTTGGAGCGCAGCAGTTGGGAGCGCTGCTCGCGCCGGGCGCCGGACGAGCCCAGCGCCACCGGAGGGTCGGGGCGCTCGTCGGCGTCGGGTGGTTCAGCCATGCTCATGGACCGGCTCCCAGCCGAACCCGCGGGTTCAGCCAGGCGGTCAGGAGATCGGCGAGCAGGGTCATGATCATCGAGAACGCGCCGACGACGAAGACCGAGGCCATCAGCATCGGGATGTCGCGGTCTTCGGCTGCCTTCGCGATCAGGAGCCCGAGACCCTTGTAGTTGAACATCGTCTCGGTGACGAGCAGGCCCCCGAGGAGGTAGCTCATCTGGGACGCGATCACCGCGATCGTGGGCAGCAGCGCGTTGCGCAACACGTGTCGCTGGAGCACGCGTCGTCGGGTCAGGCCCTTGAGGGTGGCGGTGCGGGTGTAGTCGGCCGCCAAGGCCTCGATCGTGCCGGCGCGCGCCATGCGGGCGATGTACCCGAAGAGGATCGCGGTCAGGGTCAGGGCCGGCAGGATGATCACCTCGAGTTGCTCACCGAAGCTGCCGTCGGCCGATCCGCCCGACGGCAACCATCTGAGCCGCACCGCGAAGACCAGGATCAGGAAGATCCCGACGACGAACTCCGGTGTCACCGCCAGGCTCAGCCCCGAGACCGTGATGATCCGGTCGGTGGGCTTGCCCTGGCGCAACGCAGCGACCGCCCCGCCGACGATACCGAGCGGCACGACGATGACGAGCGTGACGACCGCCAACTTCAGCGAGGCCATGAACGCGGCCGGCAGGAAATCCATCACCGGTGCTCTGAACTTGTACGACTCCCCGAAGTCTCCGCGGACGGCGTGGACCGCCCAGTTCCAGTACCGCTCGTAGACCGGGCCGTTGAGCCCGAGCTCCTCGTTCAGGTTGTCGACCGACTGTTGTTCGGCGAACGGGCCGAGGATCGCCCGGCCGACGCTGCCGGGCAGCACCGACCCGACCAGGAACACCACCATGCTCAACAGGATGAGTGTGATGAACGCGAGCCCGAGTCGCCGCAGGACGTACCGGGCCATGGTCGAAGGTCAGCCCTTGGCGGCGGCGTCGGTGTAGACGTATCCCATCGCTCCCGTGACGA
This sequence comes from Ilumatobacter sp., assembly GCA_036526035.1. Classification (GTDB taxonomy): domain Bacteria; phylum Actinomycetota; class Acidimicrobiia; order Acidimicrobiales; family Ilumatobacteraceae; genus Ilumatobacter. The sequence goes on from DATCZG010000035.1 coordinate 51,199, forward strand.
CACCGGTGACGTTCTTCTTGGTGGCCGACAGATAGTTGTAGTTGTAGGGGAAGATGATCGGCACCTCGTCGACGAGCAGGGCCTGGATCTTCGCGGAGGCCGACTGCTGGGTCTGGAGGTCGGTCGACGCCGAGTACTCGTCGACGAGGGCGTCGTATTCGGCATTGGCGAACTCGGCGCTGTTCCACACGCCGCCCTTGTCGACCGACTTGAGCGGGGCACTGAGGAACACGTCGGGTACGCCGCGGTGACCGTAGTCGGTGATGCCGATGTCGGAGCCCGGAACCGACTCGTCCCACGACACCCAGTAGTTGTCGTAGTAGTCGTCGCGCATCTCGATCGTGATGTTGATCCCGAGTTCGCGTGCGGTGTTCTGGACGATCACGGCGAGGTCAGGGATCTCCTGGGTGCCGTAGCCGTAGAGGGTGACGTCGAATCCGGCGGGCGCCGCTTCGGCCATCAGCGCCTTCGCCTTGTCGAGGTCGAACTGCTGCTTGACCGGTGTACCGGTGGACGGGAAGACGTCGAAGAACGGCGAGTCGTTGGCGATCGCCGCCCGGTTCTGGAACAGGCCCCCGACCACGGCGGACCGGTCCATGGCGATCGCCAGTGCCTGACGGACCCGCTTGTCGGCGAACGGGCCCCGCGAGGTGCGCATGTGGATCTGACGGTGCGCCGTGGAGGGGTGTTCGATGACGTTGACGTCGGGGTTGTCGAGCAGCGATTCGCCGCCCGATACCGAGAACTGCGAGATCACGTCGAGGTCACCCGAGGTGAACGCCGTGATCTGGGCCGCGAGGTCGTCGATGAACTGGAACTCGATCTGGTCGAGTTTCGGCGCCGCACCCCAGTAGTTCGGATTGCGCACCAGCGTGGCGCCCTTGACGCCGTCGTAGGTGTCGATCACGTACGCGCCGGTCGTCGGGATCTTCGCCGTCGCGAACGACGACGTGTCGGTGACCGAGGCGGGAAGGATGAATGCGTTGTAGTTGTCGGACGACACGATGTACGGGAAGTTGCCCATCGGACCGTCGAGCCTGAACAACACGGTGGCGTCGTCGATCGCGGTGGTCCCACCGGGCGAGAGCCGGCCGACCTCGAACGCCGACAGCGCGTTCGAGTTGTTGTCGGGGTTGACGAGTCGCTCCATCGTGGCGACCACGTCGGCGGCGGTGACGGGCGAGCCGTCGCTGAACCTGGCGGCCGGGTTGAGCTTGAACGTCCACTCGGAACCGTCTGCGTTCGGCGACCACTCGGTGGCCAGGAGGGCCGAGAGCGTGAGATCGGGATTGGAGGTGAGCAGGCACTGTCCGACCGAGCTGAGGATCGTCAGGCCGTTCTGATCGTTGATCAGCACCGGGTCGAGGTTGGCCGAGGCGGCCGACGGTGTGCCCGATCCGATGACCAACGTGCCGCCCATCACGGGGGCCGCGGTGGCGGGCGCTGCCGTGGTGCCGGCACTCTGGCCGGCCGTCGTCGCGGTCGCGTCGTCGTCGTCTCCGCCGCACGCCGCGATGATGGCGCTCAGCGCGGGGAGCGAGATGCCGACGACCGTGCCCTTGACGAGGAACGCGCGGCGCGAGATCCCACCGCGGACGTATTCGTCGATGACGTGGTTTCCGATCTCGCCGTGCGAGTACCTGATCCGGTCGACGCTGCGCGCCCGATGTCGCTTGCTCATGTTGACCCCCTTCGATTGATGACGTGGGTTTCATTCTGACATGATTTCGGGGGGCGGGTGACCAAAAGAACCGTCGGGCGGGTTCCGGCTGGGATGGGGGCACATCGTCGTCTGCTCGGCGACGGATCGACGGTGTTCGCTGACGTCGCGGATCGCGGGGAAGCGGCGAGCTACTCGAAAGTGTCTCTCGCAGTAGTCCTTGCGGCGTGCGAGAATGGGCGCCGTTGGCCCAGGCAGGCCACTGGCACCAGCCGGAAGGAAGAGACATGGCCGGTTCGAGACACATCTCCGATTTCGTCGATCTCGAGCGGTACCCGATCGATCGCGCCGACTCCGTCGAATTCAAGAGACTGGTCGAGGACTGCCGCGGCGCTCTCGTCGATCGCGGGATGTACGAGCTGTCCGGTTTTCTCGATCGCGACGTCGTCGACGAGACCGCGCGCCTGCTGGCGCCGCGGATGGCCACGGAGTCGTCGGAGCAGCGGCGCCAGCACAACATCTATTTCCTCGATCACGTCGAGGGGCTCGACCCCGGCCACCCGGCGCTCACCCGCGTGCAGACGATCAATCACACGCTGTGTGCCGACCAGCTCGGCGACACCGTGTTGATCGATCTGTACGAATGGCAACCGTTCCGCGAGTTCATCGCCGCAACCATGGACATGCCGGTGCTGCACCTGATGGACGATCCGCTGGCACGGGTCAACGTGTTGAGCTACCGGCCGGGAGAGGCGCTGAACTGGCACTTCGACCGTTCCGTGTTCACCACGACCCTGCTCCTGCAAGCCGCGGCCCGGGGCGGCATCTTCGAGTATCGGCGTGAGCTGCGCACCGAGGACGACCCGTGCTACGACGCGGTCGGTCGGCTGGTGTGCGGTGACGATCCGGAGGTCATCCAAGTCGCCGTCGAGCCGGGCGCGTTGAACGTGTTCCGTGGGCGCAACACGGCCCACCGGGTCACGACCGTCGAAGGTGAGCACGAACGGATGGTCGCCGTGTTCTCGTTGTATCAACAGCCGGGCGTGATGTTCACCGACGAGGAGAACCTCGGATTCTACGGGCGCACGGCATCATGACCGACGCCGGCCTGGCCGAGGTCCGCGCCGCCCTGCGACATGCCGAATCGGCGGCCGACGACGCCGGCTGGTCGATGCCGGAGAGCTTCTATTCGGACCCCGCGGTGCTGGCGCTCGAGCGCGAACATCTCTTCGCCAAGGAGTGGGTCTGCATCGGGCGGGTCGAGGAACTCCCCGAGCCGGGCAGTTTCTTCACGTTCCAACTCTGCGACGAACCGCTGGTGGCGGTGCGCGGCGATGATCATCGGATCAGGGTGCTGTCGAACGTGTGCCGCCATCGGGGAGCGCTGATCGCGTCGGGGGCGGGCAGCGGCTCGCACCTGCTGTGCCCCTATCACCAATGGTCGTTCCACCTCGACGGTCGGCTGGCGCGTGCCCCCCGGATGGAGACCCACGCCGACTTCGATCGGTCGGCATGTCGGTTGCCGGAGTTCGCCACCGAGGAGTGGATCGGCTTCTTGTTCGTGTCGCTCGCCGCAGACCCGCCCCCGCTCGCCCCGATGTTGGAACCGCTCGAGGCGATGGTCCGGAACTACCACATGGAGCAGCAGACCACCCGGTTCGTCGCCGACGAGGTGTGGCCGACGAACTGGAAGTGCTTCATCGAGAACTTCATGGAGGGCTACCACCTCACGCCGCTCCACAGCGCCACGTTGCACAGCGTCAACCCCACCCGCCTCAGCCGTCATTTCCCGGCCGGGGACGCCTACTTCGGCTACCTGTCGGGGTTCTCGCCCGACCTGCCCCGCGTGCAGGGCCATCCCGACCTGACCGAGTCGGAGGTCGACGACTGCGTGATGTTCGCGATCCCGCCGGGGCTGGTGTCGGGGTGTGCCGGCGACTACAGCTCGTTCATCTGCGTGCAGCCCGAGAGCGTCGACCGGGTGCGGCTCAAGATGGGGTTGATGTTCTTCGGTGACCAGTGGAGCGACGACGCCGTCGACCAGGCGGTCGACCTGTCGGTGCGCACCAACGCCGAGGACCGCCGGATACTGATCGACATGATGGAGGGGCGGGCGTCCAAGCACTATTCGCCCGGTCCGATCGCCCCCGACTTCGAGGGCACGTTGCTCGACTTCTACCGCTACCTGCAGCGCCGCGTCGGTGCCGTGCTGGCCGCCGGCGCGGCAGGGTAACCCGCTCGTCGAGGGCGTTTCGCTCGTCGCCGGTGCGGCGGCCGCGTGGCGTGCGGAGCCGAACCGGCCGACCCGTCGGCGACGACGGCCCCTCAGATCTCGAGCGGAAAGCTGTCGAGCCGCTCGGGACCCGATTCGGTGACCAGTACCTGGACCTCGAGCTTGACGCTCTCCGACCCTGCTTCGGCGATCAGACTCTCGACGCAGATGACCATGTTCTGCTCGAAGCAGCCGCCGTGGCTGTGTTCGAAGTCCGGGTGCAGCAGCACCACGGGCCATTCGTCTCCCATCCCGACGCCGTGCACCGCCACCGAGTACCGGTAGGGCTCGAACCGGGACGGGATCCTCCAGGACCGTTCGTTGAACTCGGCGAACGACACGCCCGGGCGGATCAACGCCATGTTGTGATCGATCTGCTCGACCGCCGCCGCGTAGAGCTCGTGCTGCTGGGTCGTCATCGGCGTGTAGCCGCACGTCCACGAGCGCGACAGGTCGGCGCAGTAGCCGTACGGGCCGATCAAGTCGGTGTCGAACGAGATCATCTCGCCCGCCCGGCACGGGCGATGGGACGCCTCCCCGTACCACGGATTGGTGTTCGGTCCGCAGGTGACGAGCCGGGTCTCGAGCCATTCCCCGCCCGATCGGGTGTTCTCGAACTGGAGGTGGGCCATCAGCTCCTGCTCGGTCACGCCGGGCACCGAGTGCTCGTACATCCGCGCCATGCCCGCTTCGCACACCCGCAGCGTCCATCGCATGATCTCGATCTCGTCCGCCGACTTGATGCTGCGCGCGTGCTCCAGCAGCGGGTATCCGTCGACGATGGTCACATCGTGTGCCTCGAGCGTGCGCAGGCCGAGCAGATCGAGGCGGTCGACGGCGATCCGGGTGTTCCCACCTCCGTGGGTGCTGACGAGATCGACGATCTCGGCGGCCCAACGAGACGCCTTCTCGGGGGCTCGATCACCGGAGGTCATGTACGTCCACCCGGTGGCGGTGCGGAGCTCGTCGATGGTGTCGAGCCCGTGGCAGAGGTGCTCGCTCCCCTTGAACTCGAACATCACGCCGGGCCCCTCGGCGAAGATCAGCGCGTAGCGCAGCGGGTTGTGGAGGGTCCAGACCTGCATGTTGGCGCAGTCGAACGCGTAGCGGATGTTCACCGGGTCGTACAGCAGCGCCGCCGCGCAGTCGTGCTCGAGCAGGAGTTGTCGAACGCGCCCCAGTCGGTACCGGCGCGCCCGCATCCGCGTCGCGTCGGGCACCGGGCTCTCGAGCGGCCGCTCGGCCCCGGCGGCGTTGAGGTACAACCGCTTGCGGTCGTCCTTGAAGACCGCAAGCCCCCGAGAACCGACACGGGCTGAACCCGGGCTCACGGCGGACACGGTACACGATCGGCCGCGCCCGGTGGCCGGGTGCGATCAGGCGGCGGTGACGCCGACGGACGCCGGATCCGATCCCGGCGGCCGCCGTAACGGTGACCGTGATCGCCGGGTCGGAGAGAGCGATCCGCCGAGGCTGCGCCCCGTGGTGACGGCAGGGTCAGGCCCGTCGGGCGGGCGAGCCGTGTTCGGCGTAGCTGCGGAGCGTCGCCATCAGATCGTCGGGCACCTCGACCCCCGCGTCGAGGGTGCGCAGACGGCTGTCGAGACGGCGATCACCGGGGAGCCGGACGCCGGGTTGGGACAGCATCTCGCGGAGCAGGACCTCGATCCGGTCGCTGAAGCCCGTGCCCCCCGTGCCCGTCGGGTCGATCGCCACGATCACCTGGCCCACGTCGGGTGGACCGCCCTCGTTGCCGCCGAACCCCGAGGCCTCGAAGGAGAAGTTCGACGCGGTGACGCCACCCGACATGACGTCGACCAACAGCGCCAATGCCGAACCCTTGTGCCCGCCGGCGGGCAGCATCGCTCCGGCGAGCGCGGCGTTCGGGTCGGTGGTCGGCTCGCCGTCGGCGTCGATCGCCCAACCGGTCGGGATCGTCTCGCCGGCCGCTGCCGCGGCGCTGATCGACACGTACGCGACGGCCGACGACGACATGTCGGCGACGACCGGATCGCCGTCGGCCCGCGGCGTCGCCCAGGCGATCGGGTTGGTGCCGAAGAACGGTCGATGGCCGCCGTGCGGAGCGACGGCCGACGACGAGTTGGCGAACATCACCGCGACCAGACCCTGTGATGCGAGACGTTCGACGAACCAGCCGAGCACACCAGCGGAGTACGAGTGGGTGATCACCATCATGGCGATCCCGCACGACCGGGTGGCGTCGACGAGCTGGTCGGCGCCCGCCTCGAACGCCGGGTGGCAGAACCCGTTGCCGGCGTCGACCAGCACGACCGCGGCCCGCGGTGTCGAGACGACCGGCACGGCGTCGCCGACGACCTTGCCGCAGGCGACGTGATCGCAGTAGGTGGGCAGGTAGCTCAGCCCGACGGTGCGGATGCCCTCGGCCTCGGCCGCCCGGATGCTGCGCGCCGTAGCCCCGGCTTGCAACACCGAAGCGCCCGAAGCGACCAGCATCCGGGTGCTGAGCTGTTCGACGTCATCGAGCGAGAGCCGTTCCATGGGGTCGAACCTACTCGTCGCACGTGACGTTGTCGCCTGGAACATGTCGCCGAAGTTGTCGCCGGGCGGGCCGGCAGCCGGTCGAGTCAGTCGGGCTCTGCCCCGCCCTCGGCCGACCGTCGCTCGACGAACTCGTCGAGCTCCGCCACGATGTCGTCGGCGATCTCCGGTGCTTCGAAGTCGGCGAGCCGCTGTTTCCAGACCAGGGATGCTCGCTGTTGGGCGTCGAGGGCCCCGTCCTCGGTCCACTGCTCGAAGTTGGCGCGGCTGAAGACGATCGGTTGGTAGAAGGCGTGCTCGAATCGATCCAGGGTGTGTTGCGTCCCGAAGAAGTGACCGCCGGGGCCGACGTCGGTGATCGCATCGAGGGCGAGTTCGTCGCCATCGGTACGCACCGGCACGAACATCTCGGCCAAGATCTGGCACATCTCGATGTCGAGGATGAACTTCTCGTACGACGCCACGAGACCGCCCTCTTGCCAGCCGGCGGCGTGGAGGATCCAGTTGGCGCCCCCCATGATCGCACCGAAGGTGTTGATCATCGTCTCGTAGCCGGCCTGGGCGTCGGCGGTGTTCGACGCGCTCGAGCCGGACGAACGCCACGGGATCCCGATGTGGCGGGCCAGTTGACCGCTGGCGACGGCGCCCTTGAACGCCTCCGGGGTGCCGAAGGCCGGAGAGCCCGACTTCATGTCGACGTTGGAGGTGAACGCCCCGTACATGACCGGTGTCCCCGGCCGCACGAGTTGCGACAGCGTGATCGCGGCGATCGCCTCCATGTGCTGGAGGACCAGCGCACCCGCCATGGTCACCGGTGCCATGGCACCGGCCAGCGTGAACGGGGTCATCGCCACCGGCTGGCCGAGCCGGGCGAAGTCGATGATGCCCAGCGCCATCGGGACGTCGAGCAACCGGGGCGAGTTCGTGTTGATCGTCGTGAACACCCGCGGCCGGGAGGCGAACTCCTCGTCGGTCTCGATGCCGAACCTGATCTTCATGAGGTCGAAGCTGTCGCGCACCCGCCGGCGGCCTCGGCAGTAGACGAACGGCACCTTGTCGCTGAGGGTCACCGCCGACCGGTTCGTGTGGAGGTGGCGCACGTTGATCGGGATGTCGCTGGCCTCGACGACCGGCATCGTGGTGCCCATCACGTCGAAGCTCTGGATGAGACGGATGAAGTTCTCGTAGTCGTCGAACGTGCCGGTCCGGCGCCCACGCTCGAGGTCGGACACGAACGGCGGCCCGGCGGCGGGCAGCAGCACCGTGTTGCGTCCCCCGAGGTGGAGGTCGCGGTCGCCGTTGGGGGAGTGGATCGTGAACTCCGACGGAGCCGCGGCCAGCATGGCGTTCACCATGTCCGGATCGAGCCGCACCATCAAGGCGTCGTCGACGATCGCACCGGCTTCGGCGAAGATCGTGCGGGCCTCCGGCAACGTCACCCGGATGCCCTCGTCGCGCAGGTAGTTCACCGCCGACGTGTGGAGGTGGGCGACCTGATCGTCGGACAGGATCCTCAACGGGTCGAACGGGTTGACCAGATGACGGTAGTGCGCCGTGGACACCGGGGTCCTCAGGCGTCGTTCCCCCTTGCGTCGAGCCAAAGCCGTGCCCTTCTGGGAATACCGCCGGTCGACGACGTCACCCGCCGGATCGTACCCCACCGGGTGTCTCGGTGGGGTACGAGATCGGGCCGACCCGGCGCAGGTTCTGCCACGCCGACGCACCAGCGGGCTCACCGGCGGGCCACTAGCCTGTCGGGCAGGTGGACCGGCGCCCGGTTGCGCGCCAGGTCCATCCCCGCCGGGTTAGCTCAGTTGGTAGAGCACTTGACTTGTAATCATGTGGTCGTGGGTTCGATTCCCACACCCGGCTCTCGGGGGTCCGGTGGGCCGCGAACGCCATCGGTCCGTCGCCTCGATCGGCGCACCCCGGTCGGACGTGACGGGGGAGTGGTGTCGCTCAGCTCAGACCCGCGGGTGGGAACCGACGACCGTGGCGAGCATCTGACACGCGCGCTCAGGCGAGTGCGGTGGCGACCCGGCGGATGGTGCCGATGAGCTCCATCAGGCGGCCGGGGCCGCCGGGTCGCGCCGTGGGATCGGGCTCGGGGAGCAGCCGGTTCGGGGTGAACCCGATGCTCAGTCCGAGCACCGGGTCGGCGCAGAACAACGAGCCGCCGAACCCGCCCCAGTGGACGCCGTTCGGTGTGGGGGCGGGGAAGAAGTCGCTGTCGATCCCGAACCCCAGCCCCATCCGCAACGGTCCGAGAACACGATCGTCGAGGAAGCTCTGCTCGCTCGTCGCCTCGGTGACCGTCGCCGGGCTGAGGTAGCGGCGCCCGTCGAGTTCGCCGTTCATGGCCAGGACCGCGGCGAGCCGGGCGATCGAACCGGCGTTGCCGAGGGCGACCGTCGAGGGGGCGAGCGCCGCCAATCTGGACGGCGACGCCCAGCCGGTGAGCTCGAGTTCGAGCATCGTCGGATCGATGGGGCCGGCCGTAGCGTCGGGATCGGGGAACCAGAGGTGTGCGGTGCGGGCGACGTCGGCCGGTTCGGTCACCCCGAAGTGGAAGTCGGCGCCGGCCGGCCCGGCGAGTTCGCGTCGGAAGAACTCGTCGAAGGGCGAGCCGGAGATGCGCCGAACGACCTCGCCCAGCAGGAACCCGAACGTGTGGGCGTGGTACCAGCTCTCGGTTCCCGGCTCGTACCACGGGGTCGCCCGCTCGAGCACCCCCACCATGTGGTCCCAATCCTCGAACTCGGCCGACGACACGTGACATCCGAACCCGGGAAGGCCCGATCGGTGGGTGAGCACCATGCGGCAGGTGACCGCCTGCTTGCCGTTCTGTGCGAACTCGGGCCAGTACTCGGCGATCGGGGCGTCGAGGTCGAGTTGGCCACGGTCGTACAGCACCAGCGTGGTCAGGGCGGTGATCGCCTTGCTCGTCGAGAACAGGTGGACCAGGGTGTCGCGCTGCCACGGGCGGGCGCGGGCGTGGTCGGTCGTGCCGGCCCACAAGTCGACCACGACCTCACCGCCGAGGGTCGCGGTGAGCGCCGCGCCCTCGTCGACGCCCCGTTCGTGGTTGGAGCGGAACACGTCGCCGAGCAGCCGGAACCGCTCGTCGCAGAAACCGTGGATCTCGGCCATGCCCCTCCACCGGGGCACCGATCGCCCCGCAGACCGGACTGTACCACCGGCCCGACCACCCGAACCCGGCCCCGACGGCGGTCCGTTCGGGGCGGCTCGTTGCGGTGGGGTGACTCGGCACCGTGCGCGCGGTGCCGGGTCGGCTCAGTCGGCGGAGACTCGGCGCGCCGTCATCAGGTCGCGAGTTCGATGCTCACACCGGGCTGCGACCGGCATTTCCGACGGGCTACGGGTTGGTCGCCCCGGTCTGGGCGCGGAAGTACTCCCACTCCTCGACCCGGGTGCCGTCGGGCAGGTCGCAGTAGCCGACCTGGCCACCGGCCTCGTCGACGATCTCGACGGTGCCGCCCTGTTCGACACAGTACTGCGAGGCCGGGTTGGCGATCGCGGTCGTCGTGTCGGACGGCGCGTCGTCGTCGCCGCACCCGGCGAGCGCGGCCGCCGGGATCAGGGCCGCGATCGCGATCCAGCGTGCAACACACGACTTCTTCACGGAACACCTCCCGTGGACGGCGGGGTGACGCGCGAGCGTCGCCTACCACGATCATGCGCCGCCCACCGGGCCGGGACAACCGGTGCCGGCGGCGGTCCTCGCCCACCGGCCCGATCGGCCGGATCGTGCCCGAGCGCGCGCCGGCCGTACGATCGGCCGTCATGGACCTACGCCTCGACGGGAAGACCGCGCTGATCACGGGAGGGTCCCGCGGGATCGGCAAGGGCATCGCCGCGGCCTTCGCCGAAGCGGGGGCCCACGTCATGATCACCAGCCGCAAGGCCGATGCCTGCGAGCAGGCCGCCGCCGAGATCGGCCACGGCTGCCTCTGGGAGGCCGGCCACGTCGGCAAGCCCGAGGACGCCGAACGGGTCGTCGATGCCTGCATCTCGCGGCTCGGTGGCGTCGACATCCTCGTCAACAACGCCGGCACCAACCCCTACGCCGGCCCGACGATCGACGTCGACCTGGGCCGCTGGAACAAGACGTTCGAGGTCAACCTCACCGCCCCGTTGCTGTGGACCCAGCTCGCCTGGCAGCGTCACATGCGCGAACACGGCGGCGTCGTGATCAACATCTCGTCGGTCGGCGGCCTCAGCACCAATCCGGTGCTCGGCGTCTACGACATCACCAAGGCGGCGCTGATCCACCTCACCAAGCAGCTCGCCCCCGAGCTCGGCCCGGGCGTGCGGGTCAACGCCATCTGCCCGGGCCTGATCAAGACCGACTTCGCACGGATGCTGTGGGAGGGTGACCGCGGCGTCGAGGTCGCCAAGGCCTACCCGCTCGGACGCCTCGGCGAGGTGGACGACATCGCGGCCGCCGCCCTGTGGCTGGCCGCCGACTCGGGTTCGTGGGTGACCGGCCAGGCGATCGTGCTCGACGGCGGTGGGCTCGTGCAGTTCCGCGCCGCCACCTGACCGTCGCCATCCCCACCGCCGCCCGGCAGCACGCGCCGCCACCTGGGCCGCCGCTAGCGTTCGTCGCCAACGGCGACCGATCGATCGGCGCCCGTCGCAAGGGGAGCAACCGGTGGAGATCACAGAGTTCGCGATGGGGTTCTTCGGGCTCGTCGGCAAGAACGCGATCGTCACCGGTGGCAACACCGGGCTCGGCCAGGCGTTCGCGCTGGCGCTGGCGAAAGGCGGCGCCAACGTGTTCGTGCCCAGCATCGTCGACGACGACGGCACGACCCGCCGCCTGATCGAGGCCGAAGGGGTGCGCTACGAGTTCGTCCAGGCCGACATCACCCGGTCGGGTGCGCCCCGGCAGATCGTCGACGTCTGCGTCGAACGGCTCGGCTCGGTCGACATCCTGGTCAACAGCGCCGGTGTGTGCCCGCTCGCCGAGGTGCTCGACTTCGACCGCGGCCCGTGGGACGCCACGGTCGCCGTCAACCTCACCGCCGCGTTCGAGATGAGCTACGAGGTCGCCAAGCACATGGTGCCCCAACGCAGCGGCAAGATCATCAACATCTGCTCGATGTTCAGCTTCCTCGGCGGGCGGCTCTCGCCCGCCTACGCCGCCACCAAACACGGCATCGCCGGGCTCACCAAGGCGTACTGCGACGAGCTCGCGATGCACAACATCCAGGTCAACGGCATCGCCCCCGGCTACTACGCGACGCCGATCACCGCCAACACCCGCAGCAACCCCGACAGCAACCGCCGGGTGCTCGAGCACATCCCGGCCGAGCGCTGGGGCGAACCGGCCGACCTGATGGGCACCGTCGTGTTCCTCGCCAGCCGGGCGTCCGACTACGTCAACGGGCACGTGCTGGCCGTCGACGGGGGCTACCTCGTCCGCTGACGCGGAACGGGACACGCGATGGCCGGCCCCTACCTGATCGGTGTCGACTGCGGCACCCAGAGCGCGAAGGTCGTCGTCTACGACGCCGGCGGCAACCCGGTCGCCACCGGTCGCCACCCGCTGCGGCCGATGAGCCGCCCGCGCCACGGGGTGGCCGTGCACCCCGACGACGACCTGTGGACGGCGATCTGCGCCGCCAGCCGGACGGCGATGGCCGGGTTCGCCGGCGACCCGGCCGAGATCGCCGGCGTCGGGCTGTGCACGATCCGGTGCTGCAAGACGTTCCTCGCCGCCGACGGCTCGCTGATCGAGCCGGTGATCAGCTGGATGGACGACCGTGCCTACCAGGCGTACCTGCCCGACGATCCGGCGCTGCGGTACGCGACCACGTCGTCGGGGTACCTCGGCCACCGCTTCACCGGGCGGCTGTGCGACACCGCCGCCAACAACATCGCGTTGCAGTGGCCGATCGACACCGACACCTGGCGGTGGAGCGACGACCCGGCGTCGTTCGAGCGCTACGGCGTCACGCCCGACCTGATGGTCGACCTGGTGATGCCCGGCGACGTGATCGGACCGGTCACCGCCGCCGCCGCCGCGGCGACCGGCATCCCCGCCGGGGTGCCGGTGGTGGCGACCGCCAACGACAAGGCGGTCGAGATGCTCGGCACGGGTCCGCTCGGCGCCACCACGGCGCTGGTGTCGCTCGGCACCTACATCGCCGGGATGGTGCACGGCGCCGACAACCACCCCGACGCCGTCGACTTCTGGACCAACTTCGACACCGTCCCGCACCGCTACCTCTACGAGAGCAACGGGGTGCGCCGCGGGATGTGGACCCTCACGTGGTTCCTCGACCTGCTCGGCCCCGAGGTCGCCGAGCGGGCCGCCGCGGTCGGCCTCACCCGCGAGCAGTACATCGAGCGCGAGGCGGCCGCCGTACCCGCCGGCAGCGACGGCCTGATGACCGTGCTCGACTGGCTGGCACCCACCGACCACCCCTACCGCAAGGGCGTCATGGTGGGCTTCGACGCCCGCCACACGCGCGGTCACCTCTACCGGTCGATCCTCGAGGCGATCGCGCTCACGATGCAGCACCACGTCGCGGCGATGTGCGCCGAGCTGGGCATCGAACTCGACGGCGTCGTCGTGTCGGGCGGCGGCTCGTCGAGCGCGCTGTTCATGCAGGTCTTCGCCGACGTGTTCGGGGTGCCGGCCGCTCGCCCGATCGACGCCGGCGGGGCCGCCCTCGGGGCGGCGATGTGCGCCGCCGCCGCCACCGGGGTGCATCCCGGCGTCGCCGCGGCAGCCGCCGCGATGGGCCCCGGACGCGAGACGTTCCACCCCGACCCCCACCACCACCGTCGCTACCGCCAGATGCACGACACCGTCTACCGCCACATCCGCGACGCCACCGACCCGATCCTCGTGCGTTCGTACCCGCTCTTCCACTGAACCGACCCCTCACCGCTGAACACCGATTTCCGGAGGCAACCCCCACATGGCACTCACCCGAACCGAGATCGTCGAACAGCTCAGCGGGATCCTCCCCGCCGGGCAGGTCGTCACCGATCCCGACCTGCTGCAACGCCGCAGCATCGACAACTTCCGCAAGCTCGAGCACATCTTCGGCGTCTACACGATGCCGCCGCCCGCCGCGATCGCGATGGTGCGCTCGACCGACGAGGCGGCCGCCGTGCTGGCGTTCGCCGACCGCCACGGCGTCAACATCGTGCCGCGCACCGGTGGTACCGCCACCGAGGGCGGCCTCGAGACGGTCGTCGAGAACTCGATCGTGCTCGACGGGTCGGGGATGGACCGGATCATCAGCATCGACGCCTACAACATGCAGGCGACCGCCCAGTGCGGCGTGCCGCTGCAACGCCTCGAGGACGCCGCCCGGGCGGTCGGGCTCACCACCGGCCACTCGCCGCAGTCGAAGCCGGTCGCCCACATGGGCGGGCTGGTGGCGACCCGCAGCATCGGCCAGTTCTCCACCCTCTACGGCGGCATCGAGGACATGGTGGTCGGGCTCGAGGCCGTGTTCCCCGGCGGACGGGTGGCCCGCATCAAGAACGTGCCGCGCCGCGCCGCCGGCCCCGACATCCGCCACATCGTGATCGGCAACGAAGGGGCGCTCTGCTTCATCAGCGAGGTCACCGTCAAGCTGTTCCCGTACCAGCCCGAGAACAACACGTTCCTGGGGTGGACCCTCAAGGACATGAAGGTCGGTTTCGAGGCGCTGCGCGAGGTGATGGTCGCCGGGTACCGGCCGTCGGTGGCCCGCCTGTACGACCCCGAAGACGGCCAGCTCCACTTCTCGCACTTCGCCGCCCCCGACGACTGCATCCTGCTGTTCATGGCCGAAGGCAACGCCGGTATCGCGGCGGCGACCGCCTCGGGTATCGCCGAGATCGTCGCCCGCCACCAGGGGTGCGTCCCCGTCGACAGCCGGCTGATCGCCGGATGGTTCGACGACCTGGTGTGGGGCCCCGACAAGATCACCGCCGAGGACGAGCGGATCCGCCGCACCCGCAACGTCAACCGCACCACCGAGATCTCGGCCGACTGGAGCGCGATCCACGACATCTACGCCGCGGTGCTGCCCCGCATCCGGGCCGAGATCGACGGCATCACGCTGCTGGGCGGCCACTCCAGCCACAGCTACATCAACGGCACCAACATGTACTTCAACTACTTCTACGACCTGATCGACTGCGAGCCGCAGGACGAGTCCGACAAGTACTCGCTGCGGATCATCTCGATCATCGTCGAGGAGACCTTGCGGCGGGGCGGCTCGATCGTGCACCACCACGGGATCGGCAAGGCCAGGGCGCGCTGGGTGCGCGACGAGTACGGCACGTCGTACCCGATGCTGGCGGCGCTCAAGGAGGCCTTCGACCCCAACGGCATCATGAACGCCGGCACGATCATCCCCCGCTGAGTCCGGTCGCGTCGCCCGACGGCCGGCCGGTCGAGCGCGGTCCGTATGCTCGGGCGATGACCGCGATCTCGGCCGCTCCGCCGCTCGAGCCGCCGGCCCACCCGATCGGGCGGCGCTCGACACTCGTCGCCGACCCCCAGCGCGACGGGCGGCTGCTGGGCGTCGACGTGTGGTACCCGGCTTCGGCCGGTGACGAGCCCGCCTCGCTCTACGAACTGCTGCCCGGCGTGGCGTTCGAGTCGGCCGCCGCCCGTCACCAGCCGCCGGCCGCCGCCGGGCGGTTCCCGCTGATCGTGTTCTCGCACGGCCGCACCGGCATGCGGTTCGCCTACTCGCTGCTGTGCGAGGCGCTGGCGGCGCGCGGCGCGATCGTGGTGTCGGCCGATCACCCCGGCGACGCCCTCACCGACTGGCTGCTCGGCAGCTTCGTCGACGACCGCACCAACGAGGTCAACCGCGTCGGCGACGCCCACGCCCTGCTCGCCGAGTTGCGGCCCGGCGGTTCGGTGCTGCCCGCCGACGTGATCGACGCGATCGACCACGACCGGGTCGCCCTCGCCGGCCACTCCTACGGGGCGTACACGGCGTTGGCCACCGCGGCCGGGGCCCGCGGCGTCCCGGCCCACGACCGGGTGCGGGCCGTCGTCGGCCTGCAGCCCTACACGCGCACGATGAGCGACACGGCGCTCGGCCGGGTCACGGTGCCGGCGCTGCTGATCGTGAGCGAGCGCGACACCACCACCCCGGCCGCCACCGACGCCGACCGTCCGTGGTCGTTGCTGAACGGCGTGCCGACCTGGCGGGCCGACCTGGCCGGTGCCGGGCACCAGGCGTCGAGCGACATGGGGCTCTACGCCGAACTGGCCCACCGGTTCCCCGGCGTGCCCGCGGTGGCCCGCGAGTACCTCGTGGCCAGCGCTGGTGACGCGGTCGGCCCCGGCCTGGCGCCGTGGCGTGACACGCTCGCCACCCAGGTCGCTCTCGTCTGGGCGTTCCTGCAGATCGTGCTCGACATCGATCCAGCAGCCGGGGCCGACGCGGCGCGCCGGCTCGGGGCCCGCCCCGACGTCACGTTGCGCGTCCGCTGAACCGGCGTCAGGCCCAGTCGAGGATCACCTTGCCGCAGGCGCCGCCGGCGACGATCTCGAACGCCTCGTCGAACCGATCGGCGGGCAGGCGGTGGGTGACGACCGGCGACACGTCGAGACCGCTCTGCAACATGGCGGCCATCTTGTACCAGGTCTCGAAGATGCGGCGGCCGTAGATCCCCTGCAGTTCGAGCCCTTTGAAGATGACGTCGTTGACGTCGAGTGTCATCGGCCCGGCCGGGATGCCGAGCACGGCGATGCGCCCCCCGTGGTTCATGGCGTCGAGCATCTGGTTGAACGCCGCCTCGGCGCCCGACATCTCGAGCCCGACGTCGAACCCCTCGGCCATGCCGAGCTCGGCCATCACCGCGGTGAGATCCTCCGACGACACGTCGACCACCCGGGTGGCGCCCAGCCGCGCCGCCAGGTCGAGGCGGTACCTGTTGACGTCGGTGACGACGACGTGGCGGGCGCCGATGTGCTGCACGATCGCCGCCGCCATCGCACCGATCGGCCCGGCGCCGGTGATCAGCACGTCTTCGCCGACCACGTCGAATCGCAACGCGGTGTGGGTGGCGTTGCCGAGCGGGTCGAGCACCGCGGCGGTGTCGTCGTCGATGTGATCGGGCACCACGAACACGTTCTGGGCCGGGATCACGACGTAGTCGGCGAACGCGCCCGTCCTGGTCACCCCGACGCTGATGTGATGGTGACAGAACTCGCGCCGGCCGCCTTTGCAGTTGCGGCAGTGACCGCACGTGATGTGGCCCTCGCCGGCGACCCGCTGGCCGACGGTCAGTCCGCCGACGTCGCGTCCGACGGCGGCGATCTCGCCCATGAACTCGTGCCCCACCACCATCGGTACCGGGACCGTCGCCTGTGCCCAGGCGTCCCAGCGGTGGATGTGCAAGTCGGTGCCGCAGATCGAGGTCTTGCGCACCCGGATCAGCACCTCGTGATCACCGCACGGCGGCACCTCGACGGCGTCGAGCCACAGGCCGGGTTCGGGGCGCGACTTCACCAGTGCCCGCATCGTGGCGGTCATCGGATCACCCCCATCTCGCGCCCGACGCGGGTGAACGCGTCGATCGCGTCGGAGATGTCGTCGTCGGAGTGGGCGGCCGACATCTGGGTGCGGATCCTGGCGGCGCCGTGCGGAACGACCGGGAACGAGAAGGCGGTCACGTAGAGCCCCTCGTCGAGCAGCCGCGAGGCCATCTCGCCGGCGACCCTCGCGTCGCCGAGCATCACCGGGATGATCGGGTGCCCGGCGCCGGCGAGCGTGAACCCGGCTGCGGTCATGCCGGCGCGGAACCGGTGGGCGTTGCGGTCGAGGCGGCGTTGCAGGTCGTCGGCCGACCGCAACACCTCGAGCACCCGCAGCGTGGTGGCGGCGATCGCCGGCGCCAGCGAGTTGCTGAACAGGTACGGCCGGCTGCGCTGGCGCAGCCAGGCGATGATCTCGCCCCGCCCGCTCGTGTAGCCGCCCGACGCCCCGCCCATCGCCTTGCCCAACGTGCCGGTGACGATGTCGACGCGGCCCGCCACCGCGCAGTGCTCGGGGGTGCCGCGACCGGTCGCCCCGACGAAACCGACGGCGTGCGAGTCGTCGACCATCACCAGCGCGTCATAGCGGTCGGCGAGGTCGCAGATCGCCGCCAGATCGGCGATCACGCCGTCCATCGAGAACACGCCGTCGGTGGCGATCAACCGGTAACGGGCGTCGGCCGCCTCCTGCAGGCGCAGCTCGAGTTGGGCCATGTCGTTGTTGTCGTAGCGCAACCGCCGGGCCTTGCTGAGCCGGATGCCGTCGATGATCGAGGCGTGGTTGAGCGCGTCGCTGATGACGCAGTCGTGCTCGTCGAGGATCGTCTCGAACAGCCCGCCGTTGGCGTCGAAGCAGCTCGAGTACAGGATCGTGTCGTCGGTGCCGAGGAACCCGCTGAGCTCGGCTTCGAGCGCGGTGTGCACGGTCTGCGTGCCACAGATGAAGCGCACCGACGCCATGCCGTAGCCGTAGGTGCCGAGCGCCTCGCGGGCGGCGTCGATCAGCGCCGGGTGGTCGGCGAGCCCGAGGTAGTTGTTGGCGCACAGGTTGAGCAGACGGCTGCCGTCGGCGAGCGCGATGTGGGCCGACTGCGGCGAGGCGATCACGCGCTCGCGTTTGAACAAGCCCTCGTCGACGAGCGCCGCCGTCCGTTCGGCCAGGTCGTCGAGGAGCGGATTGCGGCGCGCGGTCATGGCCCCATTGTCCCAGTTCGCGCCGGTGGCGCAATGCCCGGCGGGCTCTTGTGCCGCCTCGTACGAGAGCGGAAGATGAATGTGCCGGCGGGAACCGGATCGGCTCGCCGTGCGTCTGAGTGTTGGTGATCAACGGCGTCGGGATCGACGGAGACCGGCGAGGACACGGAAGGGCGACGGAGATGAGCGACGAGCGGAACGGACAACCCGCCCGGCTCGCTCCGGCGAACACCTCGGTGCCCGCCGACGCCGCGACGACACCACCCCTACAGTTCGAATGGAGCACACCATGAACATTCCTCTTCTCGATCGGGAAGACCCACCGACCACCCTCGAAGTGGACTCGCGGCGGGCGACCACCCGTCGGCGCCGGGGCTGGATGATGGTGGCCGGCGTCGCCGTGGCGGCTGCGGTCACCATTGCGACCGCGGCGTTCGTCGGCGACGACGGGGGAGACGACTCCCAGGTCGCCGGCCCCCCGCTCGAACTGTCGCTCGGTGACGGTTCGGTCGCCTCGTCGTGCATCATGTTCGACGTCGCGTACCTCGCCGACATGTCGCCTGCCTTCGCCGCGACGGCCACCGCGGTCGACGGCGAGGTCGTCACGTTGGACGTCGACCGCTGGTACGCCGGCGGCGACGCCTCGACCGTGACGCTCACCGGCGCCGCCGGATCGCCGGCGCTGATCGACGGGTTCGAGTTCGCGGTCGGTGAGCAGTACCTGATCACGGCCGCCGACGGCACCGTCAACTTCTGCGGGTACAGCGGGCCGGCCACACCCGAACTGACGGCGGCCTTCGACGCCGCATTCCCCGGCTGAACACTTGTTGCGACGAACGGGATCCGGGCGGCGCTCCGCGAGGGGCGCCGCCCGGTTCGCGTCTCAGGTGTCGCGGCGGCGGCGCAGCAGCACCTGCTGGGCGATCGTCGCGACCTCGACGCCGTGCTCGCTCAGCACGGCGGCGGTGGTGAGGCCACGGCCCCCCGACAGGCCGTGCGAGCGGGTGTCGAACCAGTGCCATTCGGCGGGCCGGCACGGCCGGTGGAACCACATCGAGTGGTCGAGGCTGGCGCCCTGGAACAGGTGGTGGCCGCGTTGGTCGTGCCGGAAGTCGGGGTGGGCCGATCGGGCCGCCCGCGACGGCGCGGCGTCGGACATGAACGCCAGCCCGCAGGCGTGGTCGATCGGATCGTCGCCGAGGTCGGCGGTCAGCCTGATCCAGTAGCCGAACCGGCCCCCGGGCAGGTCGACGGCCTTGCGCTCGATCAGCTTGCCCCACGACGAGTCGCCGAGGCCGGGGTCGTCGGGTGCGGGCATGTCGGCCGGCAACGCCGCCAGCTGGACGTCGGCCTCGTCCTCGACGACCTGGAACGACACCGACAGGTTGAGGATCGCACCGGCCGACTGACGTGCCACCACCTGGCGGGTGCTGAACGAGCGCCCGTCGCGCAGCCGTTCGACCTCGTAACGCACCGGCTCGTCGGGCGAGCCGGGGCGGATGAAATAGGAATGGAGCGAATGCGCCGGGCGGCCGGTGTCGACCGTGGCGGCCGCCGCCCGCAGCGCCTGCGCCACCACCTGGCCGCCGAACAGGCGCCCGCCCCACGGGTAGCGGGCGGCGATCGCGACGAACGTGTCGGGGCCGTGGGGCTCGAGCCGCAGCAGGTCACGGAACTCGACGTCGGTGATGTACGGGGTGGGCACGTCAGCAGTCTCGCCGTCGGCGGCGACCGGGGCAACCGCGCCGGCCGGGCGCCGCTCAGCGGAAGTCGAGGCCGGCGAACTCGCCCGAGTTCCGCCAGGCGTCGATGTAGGCGAAATAGGCGACCGGCCCCTCGGGGAAGCCGACGCCGTTGAGCAGCCCGCGCCGGCCGGTGTCGTGACCCTCGTTGTTGTAGTACCCGGGTGTGCAGTCGGGGTTGCCGCCGAAGCGCCGGCCGCCGCGCTCGAGCCGTTCGACCCACGCCTGTTCGGCCTCGGCGCTGACCTCGACCTCGTCGGCGCCAGCGGCGAGCGCGTGTTCGAGGATCGCGGCGATCGTCGCGGCGGCCTCGACCAGGTTGTGCGGGATGTTCGAGATCAGGTTGGCGGCCTGCGTCGGCTGCACCACGAACAGGTTGGGGAAGCCGTGCACGTGCATGCCGTGGAGGGTCTGCATCCCGTCGGCCCATTTCTGCGACAGCCGCAGCCCGTCCCGGCCGACGGTGTCGTACCCGGCGCGGCGCGAGTAGTCGGTGCCGACCTCGAACCCGGAGGCGTAGATGATGCAGTCGAGTTCGACGTGTTCGCCGTTCGCCCAGACCCCGGTGGCGTCGATCCGCTCGACCCCGCGTCCGTCGGTGTCGACGAGGTGGGTGTTGGGGCGGTTGTACGACTGCAGGTACTCGTCGTGGAAGCACGGCCGTTTGCACAGCTGGCGATACCAGGGTTTGAGGGCCTCGGCCACCTGCGGGTCGTTCACGAGCTCGTCGACCCGGGCCCGGATCTCGGTCATCTTCTCGTCGTCGCTGTCGTGGTAGGCGCGCAGGAACGTCTCGGGGCTGAGGTCGGGGTTCGGCCCCGCCAGCAGCTTGGCGCGGATCCGCTGGCTGATGTCTGTCCAGCCGTCTTTCACCAGGTCCTCGTCGACGAAGCCGCCGGTCTGCAGGATGGTGAAGTTCTCCAGCCATCGCCGTTGCCATCCCGGCTCGAGCGTCGCGAACCATTCCGGGTCGGTCGGCTGGTTGTTGCGGACGTCGATCGAGCTCGGCGTGCGCTGGAACACGTACAGCTCGGCGCAGGCCCGCGCCAGGTGCGGCACGCACTGCACGGCGGTGGCCCCGGTGCCGATGACGCCGACCCGCTTGTCGGCCAAACCCTCCATCGGGGCGCCCGACGGGTCACCGCCGGTGTAGCCGTAGTCCCACCGGCTGGTGTGGAAGCTGTGCCCGCCGAACGACTCGATCCCGGGGATCCCCGGCAGCTTCGGCCGCTGCAGCGGCCCGGTGCCCATCGCCACGAACTTGGCGCGCATCCGGTCGCCACGGTCGGTGTGGATGATCCAGCGGTGGGCGGCGGCGTCCCACTCGAGCCCGGTCACCTCGGTCGACAGGCAGGCGTTGTCGTAGAGACCGAACCGGGTCGCGATGCGCCGGCAGTGCTCGAGGATCTCGGGGGCGTGGGTGTACTTCTCGGTGGGCATGTGCCCGGTCTCCTCGAGCAGCGGCAGGTACACGAACGCCGTCGTGTCGCACTGCGCGCCCGGGTACCGGTTCCAGTACCACGTGCCCCCGAAGTCGCCGCCCTTCTCGATGATGCGGACATCGTCGATCCCCGCCTGCGCGAGGCGCGCGCCCGTGATCAGGCCGGCGAACCCGCCCCCGATGAACGCCACCGTCACGTCGTCGAACAGCGGTTCGCGGGGCACCGGCTCGGTGTAGGGGTCGGTTTGGTACGACGACAGTACGCCGGTCGGTTCGAGGTACTGGTCGGTGCCGTCGGGGCGCAGGCGTTTGTCGCGTTCGGCCAGGTACTTGCGCCGCAGCGCCTCGCGGTCGATGGCGGGGGTCATGTCGGATCCTCGTCGGTCGGCGTACTCGACGTGGTTCGCCGAGAGGTCCGACTCGCCTCATACGATCCCAGATCGGCACCCGGGTGCGGGCATCGGGCGGGCGGTCGAAAACTTTTTCGAGAAATTCCTCAAGTCGGGCGCCCGGCGGACCGATGACCGATACGGAGGTAGGTGTCGGGGTGTCGGGCGGGCTGCCGGGCGGGGCGGCGCATGGGTGGTCGGCGACCGTCGCGGGGCCGAGTGTTCCCGCTGCGGTGGCGCGGCGACTACCGTGGGGGTGTGACCGCTTCGAAGCCAGCACCCACCGGACCCTTCTGGCGGTCCCGTGCCGCGGTGGCCGTGTGCGGCGCGGCGGTGCTCGTATTGGCCGGGTGCGGCGGTGACGACGACGATGCCGCCGACATGACCACCACCGTGGTGGCCGAGACGACCACCCCGCCCACCACGGCCGAGACGACCACGCCGCCCACCACGGCCGCGCCCAGCACGACCACCACGACCGTGCTGGTCACCCAAGGCGCCACGGTGGTGGTGGCCAACGCCAGCAGCATCAACGGCGCGGCCGGCCGGATGAGCGACGTGTTGGCAGGCGCCGGGTTCTCGACCGACGCCGCCACCAACAGCACCGAGGGCACGATCGCGGTGAGCAAGGTCTACTTCGACCCGAGCAACCCCGACGCCGAGGCCGTTGCCAACTCGCTCAAGGCATTGTTGGGCGGCGGCGCGATCGAGGTGCTCGAGATGGTGTTCCCCCCGCTGATCGACGGGGGCGACCTCGGTGAAGCGACGATCCTGCTGGCGATGGGCGACGACATCGCCGACCGCTCGCTGGCCGAGTTGCAGGCCGGCGTCGGCTCGGCCGCCGCACCGGTCACCGAGACCACCGGCGGCTGACCCGCCCGATTCGGGTCGGCGTCGGTCGAGATCAGTTGGCCTCGGCGAGTTCGCGCACCCTGGCGAGCAGCATCTCGACGGCCGGCCGGTTGAGCCCGCCCTCGGGCACGATCACGTCGGCGTGCCGCTTGCTGGGCTCGATGAACAGTTCGTGGCTGGGCCGCACCGTGGCCAGGTACTGATCGAGGATGCTCTCGGGTGACCGGCCGCGCTCGGCGACGTCGCGCCGCAGCCGCCGGATGATCCGCAGATCGGCCGGGGTGTCGACGAAGATCTTGAGGTCGAACCGCTCGCGCAGGCGCGGCTCCCACAGCACGAGGATGCCCTCGACCACGATCACCCGCGACGCCGGCACGGTCTCGACCCGGTCGGAGCGGTCGTGGATCGCGTAGTCGTAGACCGGCACCTGCACCGAAGCGCCGGCGGTGAGCGCTGCGAGATGGTCGTTGAGCAGGTCCCAGTCGAACGCGTCGGGATGGTCGTAGTTGGCGGCGGCGCGCGCTTCGAGGGGCTCGTGACGTCGTTCGATGTAGTACGAATCGAGCTTGATCACCGACAGGTGCTGGTCGCCCATCAGCTCGGCGAGGCGCGTCGCAATGGTGGTCTTGCCCGAGTTGCTGCCCCCTGCCACGCCGATCAGGTAGGGGCGGTGGTGGGTCGGGTCGGCCGGGTGGGGCGCGCTCACGTTCGACAAGATAGGTGGGGGTGCTTGTAAATCACCCCGTCGGACGGCCAGGCTGTACGGGTGATCACCGAGCGGCAGCGGGCGATGTTGGAGTTCGAGCGGACCTACTGGACGCTCGACGAACCGAAGGAGTCGCTGGTGCGGGCGCGGTTCCAGTGCTCGGTCGACGAGTACTATGCAGAGCTGAACGAACTGCTCGATCAGCCCTCGGCGATAGTGCACGACCCGTTGGTGGTGCGCCGTCTGCAGCGCCAACGCGTGCGCCGCCGCCGGGAGCGGCTCGAAACCGGCACCGATGCGCAGGGAGGCGTGCACGCATGAGCGACAGACCTGATGGTTCTGGTCAAGTGCCCCGCCGGGCGCCGCGCATCAGCGACGGCGGCTCGCCGGTCAGCGGTGCGTTGGCGATCGTGTTGGCGATCGTGGCGGTCGTCACCGGCTTTCTGATCCTGCGATCGATCAGCGACGGCGGCGAGCAGGCGCTCGACTTCGGCGACACGATCGGTGCAGCACCTGCCGACAGTCCCGACGTCGCCGCCACCACGCCCGATGCACCCGTCGCCACGCTGCCCACCACCACGACCGAGCCGCAGCTGCTCACCACCGGCGCGTCGGTGATCGTCGCCAACGCCAACGGCATCGGCGGTTCGGCCAGCGCGATGACGAGGGCGCTCGAGACCGGCGCCGGGTTCAGCGTCGTCGACCCGGTCAACGCGGCCGTCACCATCGGCGACCTCGACGTGTCGGTGATCTACTTCGACCCGGCGGTGCCGGCGGCCCAGGTGGTGGCCAACTCGCTCGCCGCCGTGCTGGGTGGGGTCGCCACCGTCGCCCCGATGCCCGATCCGCCACCCACCCGCGACGGCACCCTCGGGGGTGCCTCGGTGTTGTTGCTGCTCGGCAACGACAAGGCGGGCAAGACGCTCGGCGAACTGGCACCGGCCGATGCCCTGACGGCGGTCACCAACCCGCCGATCTCCGGGCAGGGGGCCGCCACCGAGACCACCACCGGCTGAGCCGCCGCGTTCACGCCGGCCGGATCACGGCCCGGCGGTCAGCGGGTGGGCTCGAACCGGGCGAGCACCTCGCCGGCGATCTGCTCGACGCACCACAGCGGCTCGCGCCAGGCACGGTCGGATCCGAAGTGCTCGGCGATCGCCCAGGTCGGGATGCGATCGCGAACGTCGTCGTCGGCGATGCCGACGATCGCCGCGATCGGTACGCCGTACTCCGACGCCAACTCGGTGAGCCCGCCCACCACCTTGCCCTGGAAGCTCTGGGCGTCGAGGTGCCCCTCGCCGGTGATCACGAGGTCGGCGCCGGCGATCTCGTCGTACAGGTCGACCTCGTCGGCGACGAGTTCGAAGCCGGGTACGAGGCGGCCGCCGAGGGCTGCCAGCAGGCCGGCGATCCCGCCGGCCGCGCCCGACCCCTCGATCTCGGTGACGTCGACGCCGAACTCGTCGCGGTAGCGCAGGACCAACTGCTCGAGGCGTGCCGTCAGCATCTTGATCTGCGCCGGCGTCGCGCCCTTCTGGGGCCCGTACACCCGGGCGGCGTCGGTGAACCGCGTCGTCACGTCGCACGCCACGAGTAGTTCGACGGCGCGCACCCGCGTCGGCGAACGCAGGGCGAGCAGTGCTCCCAGGCCACCGTCGGTCGTCGCCGATCCGCCGAGTCCGACGATGATCCGCTTGGCGCCGGCGGTGATCGCGGCGTCGATCAGTTCGCCCGTGCCGGCGGTGGTGGCGCTCATCGGGTCGTTGCCCTCGGCGCCGCCCGCCAACATCAGCCCGCTGGCGAGAGCCATCTCGATGATCGCGGTGCCGCGGTGCAGCCGCCACGGGGCGTCGACCGGGGTGCCCAGCGGCCCGGTGACGGTGGTGGTGCGGTTGGGGCCGCCGAGCACCTCGAGCAGGCCCTCGCCGCCGTCGGCCAGCGGGATCTCGACGCAGTCGTGGCCGCGCTCCCAACATGCATGGCCGATCGCGGTGGCGACCTCGGCGGCCGACGCCGTCCCCCGGAACTTGTCGACCGCGGCCACGACCTTCACGCCGGGGAACCTAGCCCCGCTGCGGCGGCGGCGCGTGATGGCCGATCCGCTCGGGTGCGCCGCGGTGGGCACGCGTCGCAGCATCGCCGACCGAAAAGCCGACCGATCCGGTTATCTTTTCCGGCATGGCAGTGACCGTGCGCATCCCCACCACCCTTCGGCCCCTCTCCGGCGGCGACAAGCTCGTGCAGGTCGCGCCCGGCACGCTCGCCGAGGTGATCGCCGGCCTCGAGGCCGCCCACCCGGGCTTCGCCGACCGGTTGCTCGGCGACGACGGCGGTCTGCGCAAGTTCGTCAACATCTTCGTCGACGACGACGATGTGCGGTACCTCGACGGGCTCGACACCGCGGTCGCCGACGGCATCACGGTCAGCATCATCCCGGCGGTCGCCGGCGGCTGACCCGCCGGCCGACCCGACGCCCGGCCGACCCGACGCCCGGCCGACGCCCGGCCGTGCCTGCCGATTGTCACTTAGCAGTCTCGGTTGTAGAGTGCTAGCACTCGACCGGCCGGAGTGCTGATCGAGGATTTCTCATCGCGCACAACCACCCGTCCAACGGAGGACACCGAAGATGCCGAAGCAGATTGCGTTCGATCAAGAGGCTCGTCGCGGGCTGGAGGCCGGCATGAACAAGCTGGCCGACGCCGTGCGGGTCACGCTCGGCCCGAAAGGCCGCAACGTCGTACTCGACAAGAAGTGGGGCGCCCCCACGATCACCAACGACGGTGTGTCGATCGCCAAGGAGATCGAACTCGACGACCCCTACGAGCAGATCGGTGCATCGCTCGTCAAGGAAGTCGCCAAGAAGACCGACGACGTCGCCGGCGACGGCACCACCACCGCCACCGTCCTCGCCTGGGCGATGGTGCGGGAAGGGCTGCGCAACGTGGCTGCCGGCGCCAACCCGATGAGCCTCAAGAAGGGCATCGAGGCCGGTACCGCCGCCGCCGTCGAGTCGATCCGCTCGCTCGCCGTCGACGTCGACTCCAAGGCCCAGATCGCCCAGGTCGCGTCGATCTCGGCCGCCGACGACGAGATCGGCAGCCTGATCTCCGACGCGATCGACAAGGTCGGCAAGGACGGCGTCATCACCGTCGAGGAGAGCCAGACCTTCGGCATGGAGATCGACTTCGTCGAGGGCATGCGGTTCGACAAGGGCTACATCTCGCCCTACTTCGTCACCGACACCGATCGCATGGAGGCGTCGCTCGACGACCCGTACGTGCTGCTGGTCTCGTCGAAGATCACCTCGGTGCGCGACCTCGTGCCGGTGCTCGAGAAGGTGATGCAGACCAGCCGCCCGCTGGTGGTCATCGCCGAGGACGTCGAGGGCGAGGCGTTGGCCACCCTGGTCGTCAACAAGATCCGTGGCAAGTTCAAGTCGGCGGCCGTCAAGGCCCCCGGCTTCGGCGAGCGCCGCAAGGCGATGCTGCAGGACATGGCGATCCTCACCGGCGCCCAGGTCATCAGCGAAGACGTCGGTCTCAAGCTCGAGAACACCACGCTCGACCTGCTGGGCAACGCCAAGCGGATCACGATCACCAAGGACGAGACGACGATCGTCGAGGGCGCCGGGTCGCCCGACGACATCAAGGGTCGCATCTCGCAGATCAAGGCCGAGATCGAGAACACCGACAGCGACTACGACCGCGAGAAGTTGCAGGAGCGTCTCGCCAAGCTCACCGGCGGCGTTGCCGTCCTCAAGGTCGGTGCGGCCACCGAGGTCGAGCTCAAGGAGAAGAAGCACCGCATCGAAGACGCCGTCAGCACCACCAAGGCGGCCATCGAGGAGGGCGTCGTGCCCGGCGGTGGGGTCGCTCTGGTGCGCTCGCTCGACGCCGTCGAGGCGGTCGCCGCCGGCCTGCAGGGTGACGAGGCGACCGGGGCCCGCATCGTGGCCAAGGCGCTCTCGGCCCCGTTGAAGCAGATCGCCGAGAACGCAGGGATGGAAGGTGGCGTCGTGCTCAACCGGGTGCGCGAGCTGTCCGGTTCCGAGGGCCTCAACGCCGCCACCGGCGTCTACGAGGACCTGGTGCAGATCGGCGTCATCGACGCCGCCAAGGTCACCCGCTCGGCGTTGCAGAACGCGGCGTCGATCGCGGCCCTGTTCCTCACGACCGAGGCGATCGTCGCCGACAAGCCCGAGCAGCCGGCCGGCGGTCACGCCGGGCACGATCACGACTTCTGAGCGTTGCGACGCACGCACGAGCCCGGGCCGCCGCCCGGGCTCGTGCGCGTCCGGGCCGGCGACGGCGCGGTGAACGCTGGCCGGTGCCGTCACACGGCGGGCGAACCCAATGTGGGCGGCCCGGCGCGGCCGGCCGTCGAGCTTCGTAGTCTGTCGTCGTGAGCCGCGGCCGAACCCAGCGCTTCATCGTGACGTCGATCACCTCCGGCGGCGCGACGCGGCGGCCCGACGACCTGATCGTCGAGGAACCGATGACGATCCAGCTCGACGGGCACCTCGTCGCCACCACGATGCGCACCCCCGGTCACGACTTCGAGCTGGCGGCCGGGTTCTGCCACACCGACGGCCTGCTGGCGGATGCGGCCGTGCACGCCGTGCGCTACTGCGCCGACGGCAGCGCCGTCGCCAGCGAGTTCAACGTGGTCACGGTCGAAACCGGCGGGCGGGCGCCGGTGCCCACCCCCCGCCTGGGCACCACGGGCTCGAGTTGTGGTTGGTGCGGCAGCGACCAGCTCGACGATCTCGCCAACCGGCTGGCACCCCTCGCCGAGAGCGAACCGATCCCGCTCGAGGTGCTCAGCCGCGTCCCCGCGGCGGTCGCCGACCGCC
This sequence comes from Ilumatobacter sp., assembly GCA_036526035.1. Classification (GTDB taxonomy): domain Bacteria; phylum Actinomycetota; class Acidimicrobiia; order Acidimicrobiales; family Ilumatobacteraceae; genus Ilumatobacter. Next base: position 79,358 of record DATCZG010000035.1, read on the forward strand.
AGGCGCTGTTCGATGCCACCGGCGCCGTGCACGCCGCGGCGGCGTTCGACCGCGAGGGCACGGTGCACCTCGTGCGCGAGGACGTCGGTCGCCACAACGCGGTCGACAAGGTGGTCGGCGCGATGTTGCTCGCCGGTGGCCTTCCGGCCTCCGGCCTCGGCCTGTTCGTCAGCGGTCGGGCCAGCGTCGAGATGGTGCAGAAGGCCTGGGCGGCCGGATTCGGCACCGTCGTCGCGGTCAGCGCCCCCACCGCGCTCGCCGTCGAGGCGGCGCGGCGCGCCAACTTGGTGCTCGCCGGGTTCGTGCGCAGCGACCGGCTCAACGTGTACGCCCCCGAGCGCCCCATCGGTGGCCACTGAGCCCGACGGTCGGCCTCGACCGTCGGGTCCGGCGCCGCCCCGGCATCGGTAGCCTGAGACGATGCGCATGGAAACGGGCGTCTGCGTCCTGCACCTCTTCTGCTCGCCGGGCGACCGGGTCGACCGCGAGGCGGTTCGTACGGCGGTGAAGGCCGCCGAGCAGCGCGACTGCCAGGTCGTCACCGCCGCGATCCTCGGCCACAAGGGTGATCTCGCGGTGATGGCGCTCGGCCCCGAGGTGAACGCGTTGCGCGACCTGCAGACCGGCCTGCAACGCGCCGGCCTGCGCGTCGAAGACAGCTACGTCTCGATCACCGAGGTCAGCGAGTACGCCAAGGGGATGCCCGACGAGGCCCTGCAGGCGCGGCTCTACCCCGAGCTGCCCCCCGAGGGCAAGCCGGCGTTCTGCTTCTACCCGATGAGCAAGCGCCGCGAGGCCCACGCCAACTGGTACGCGACGCCCTACGACGAACGGCGCGACATGATGATGGAACACGGCGGCAGCGGTCGGAAGTTCGCCGGCAAGATCGTGCAGCTGGTCACGGGCTCGACCGGTCTCGACGACTACGAGTGGGGGGTCACGCTGTTCGGCGTCAACCTCGAGGTCATCAAGGACGTCGTCTACACCCTGCGCTACGACAAGGGTTCCGCGCTCTACGGCGAGTTCGGTCGCTTCTACGTCGGCTATCTCGCGCCGATCGACGAACTCGTCTGAGGCCGGCCGGCGGGCGTCAGGGCACCTCGAACGCCTGCGACGAGGTCTCGACGCCGTCGGCGTCGAAGGCGAACGAGTCGAACCAGGCGCGTACCGGGTCGCCGGCGCTGTTGGACAGGTCGACGCCACCCGAGAACCCGCTGTAGTCGATCTGCAGGCCCTGGTCGATCAGCTCGACGCAGGCCGCGAACGACGTGCACACCCGGCCGCCGCTGGCGACCTCGCCGATCGTGGCCTTGATGCGGGCCGGCGCGTCGGAGCGGGCGACGACGGCCGCCAGCGCGATCAGGTTGACGCAATCGATCGCGTGGGCGGTGAAGAACCCGTCGGGGCCGTCGGGCGCGATCGACCTCGCGTGCGGGGCGATGCCGAGGATGCGCCGACGGAACGGCTCGGAGAGGGCCTGGATCGTCTGGCGGGCGTCGCGGATCGCGTCGTTGACGAGCACACGGCGCAGGTCGGGGCCGACCGCTCCGTCGAGCGCGGCCAGCAACCGGCTGCCGTCATCGGCGTCGCCGAGCACGACGATGACACCGGGCGCACCGGCCACGAGCTGCTGGGCGACTCCGGTGAGATCCTCCTGGTCGCCGCTGAAGCCGACCTGACCGACCAGTTGCAGGCCGCGTTGGGAGGCCTCGGACTCGAAGCTCTTGGCCAACCCGCGGCCGTAGAGATCGTCGAGATAGCCGACCGCGACCGTGGTCTCGCCGGTGTCCTCGACCCGTTGAGCGATCGCTTCCATCTGCAGCGTGTCGCTCGGCGCGGTCCGGAAGAAGAAACCGTTGTCGGGGAAACTGTCGAGCAGGCCGGCGGTGGCGGTGGGCGAGCAGGTGACGACACCGGTGGCGGGTTGCACCAGGCCGCCGAGTTGTGCCAGCGCGACCCGCGACGAGGCCGGGCCGACGATCGCGTCGACCCCGGCAGCGAGCAACTCGCCGGGCCCGGTCCCGGCGCCCTCGTCGACGATCTCGATGCGCACCCGGTTGCCGAGCACGCCGCCGGCCTCGTTGATCAGGTCGACGGCGCCGACCACCGCGGCGATCATCGGTTCGCCGAGCGGGGCACCTTCCCCGGTGCGGGGCAGGTAGACCCCGAGCCGCAGCACGCCGTCGTCGGGTCGCTCGACGGTGGTGGTGGTGGTGGCCCGGATCGACGTGGTCGGTGCCGTCTCGTCGGGGGCGTCCCCGCTGCACCCGACACCGATCACCAACCCGGCGACGATCGGCACCGCCACCCGGCGCGCGACGCGATGACCACGGCGCGTTCGGAGGTTGGGCACGCACCTCACGATAGAAGAGTCGCGGTGGATCGCGATGTACAGGCGCCCGACGAGGGTCGTCCCGACCCGACGGCCGAGCTGGTGGCGGTGGCCGCCGAGGTGACCGCCCCGTGGCTGCGACGGGTCGTCGAACACGCCGCGCGGCGCGGCGGCGTCGACCCGGCGGGGTTCGCCGATGCGATCGGGCGGGTGGTCGACACCGAAGCAGCCACCGTGATCGGGCGGCTCGAACGGCTCCTCGCGACCGACGTCGACCGGCAGCACGGCAACCCGCTGGCGGTGTTCCGCGATGCGGTCGCCGGCCCGACCGAGCTGTTGCGTTCGCTCGGCGCCGCCGCGCCCCGCCGCGACCCGTTCGCCGCCGAGCGGTTCCCCGACGATGCGTACGCCCTCGGCCCGGCGACCTGGAGCGACATCGACCCCCGGCTGCACGAACCGGGCCTGAGGTGGGGTGCGTGGAAGGCGATGACCGTGTTGCGGCGGCGCCGCGACGAGGGCCTGCGCTGACCGCTGCGGCCGCCCGGCAGACCGCGCCACCGGCCGGTGTGAGCGATGGCGGCGCGCGGCCTCTACGGTGGTCGCCCTTGGACACGTTGTCACCCGAACGAGCGGTCGCGGCGGCGTACGAGCGCCGTCTCGCGGCGGTCGCCGACACGTCGGTCGGGGGTCGCGATTACTGCCGGAACCTCGCGGCCGCCACCGACGAGTGGATCTCGGCGCTGGCGGTGGCGGCCCGCGCCGCGTTCCCGCGCGCGCCGCGCTTCGCGCTGGTCGCCGTCGGCGGCTACGGCCGCGGCGAGTTGGCCCCGCAGAGCGACATCGACGTGCTGCTCGTGCACCGTTCGTCGGCGGCCCGGGTCGAGCCGGTCGCCGCCGCGATCTGGTACCCGATCTGGGATGCCGGGCTGAAGCTCGGGCACGCCGTGCGCACCGTCGACGAGCACCTCGCGATCGCCAAGACCGACCTCGACACGGCCACCTCGCTGCTGACCGCCCGCCCGGTCGCCGGCGACGCCAAGCTCGCCGGCGCGGTCGTCGAGTCGGGGATCAACAACTGGACCAAGCGCAAGAAGCGCTGGTTGGCCGAGCTGCAGCAGCGGGTGCGCGAACGCCAATCGACCGCCGGTGACGTCGCGTACATGCTCGAACCCGATCTGAAGAACGGCCACGGCGGTATCCGCGACGCACAGTCGCTGTGGTGGGCCGAGTGCGGCGGCCTGGCGTTGCTCGACGAGGACAACCAGTCGCTCAACGAGTGCTACGACGTGTTGCTGGGCGCACGGGTCGCGCTGCACCGGGCGACCGGCCGGGTCGGCGAGACACTGCGGCTCGAAGACCAGGACGCGGTGGCCCGCGAGGCCGGGGCGGCGTCGGCCGACGCCCTGATGGGCGAGATCGCCGCCGCCGCCCGCACGATCGCCTGGATCGCCGACGAGGCGTGGGGGCGGGTCGGCAAACCGACCGGCGGCACGCCGTCGGAGGTGGCGCCGGGCGTGACGTTGATCGACGGCGAGATCGAGTTGGCGGCCGACGCCGATCCGACGGTCGACCCGACGTACATGTTGCGGGTCGCGACGGCGGCGGCCCGCCAGGGCGTCCGCATCGGGCGCCGCAGCCTCGACCGGCTGGCCGAGCTGGTGCCCCGGTGGCCGACCACCTGGCCGGCCGGGGCGGTCGACAAGCTGGTCGCACTGCTGCTCGAGGGGCATCGGGCGATCCCGGTGATCGAGGCCCTCGACCAGCGGGGCCTGGTCACCCGCATGCTGCCCGAGTGGGAGCCGGTGCGGGCCCGTCCCCAGCGCAACGCCTACCACCGCTTCACCGTCGACCGGCACCTGTGGGAGGCGGCGGCCAACGCCGCCGAACTCGCCGACCGGGTCGCCCGCCCCGATCTGCTCGTGCTCGGCGCGTTGTTCCACGACATCGGCAAGGGGTATCCGGGCGACCACACCGAGGTCGGCATGCGGATGGTGCGCGAGCTCGGGCCGCGCCTGCGACTCGGCGCCCACGACGTCGGCGTGCTGGTGACGATGGTCGAGCATCACCTGCTGTTGCCCGATGTGGCGGTGCGCCGCGATCTCTCCGATCCGGTCACGATCCGGGGCGTCGCCGACGCGGTCGGCTCCTGCGAGGTGCTCGAGTTGCTCCACGCGCTCACGATCGCCGACTCGAAGGCGACCGGCCCGGCGGCGTGGGGCCGGTGGAAGGAAGAGCTCGTCGACGAGCTGGTGGCGCGGGTGCAACACGTCCTCGGCGGCGGTGAGCCCTCGGCCGTGACCTGGACCCTGTTCCCCGACGCCGCGACCCTGGCCCTGATGGCGACCGGTGGCCGGCACATCCGCGTCGAGCACGACCGGCTGACCGTCGTCTATCGCGACGTGCCGGGTTCGTTGAGCCGGATCGCCGGGGTCGTCTCGTTGCACGGCCTCGACGTGGTGGCGGCGCGCGCCCACTCCGACGAGCCGCAGCTCGGCCGGGTCAGCATGGGCACCTCCGAGTTCCGGGTGCACGTGCCGCGCGAGGGGATCGACTGGGAGCCGGTCAAGACCGACCTCGAACGGGCCCTGCGCGGCGAGCTGGCGATCGAGTCCCGCCTGGCCGAGCGGGCCCGCACCTACCGTCGCCGGCGCGCCATGCAGGCCGTCGAGCCCGGCCCGCCGCGGGTCGTGTTCCACGACGAGGCGTCGAGCGACGCCACCGTGGTCGAAGTGCGCTGCCAGACCAAGATCGGCATCCTCTATCGCATCACCAAGGCCTTGGCCGAGGTCGGGCTCGACATCCGTCACGCCACGGTGCAGACGATCGGCATGGAGGTCGTCGACACGTTCTACGTGCGCAACTGGTCGGGGGAGCTGATCACCGACCCGCTCCACCGGCGCGAGATCGAGCGCGCCGTGTTGCACGCCGTCGCCTGACACCCGTCGCCCCGGCGAACCGCGGCCGGCCGCGGAGCCGACTACCGTCGCGTCCGTGTGCGTGTTCCACCACCGAGGGCGTCTCGCCCCTGCCGGTCAGCCCGCCCGGCGAGCGGCGCCGCGAGGTCTGCCATGAGCGCCGCCGGCATGCCCGACTCGCGCGACCTCGCCCGGTGGAGTTCGACGCTGGCGGCGATCGCCCGAACCGGCCTCGGGTTCACCGAGAACCTCTACGAACGCGAACGGTTCGAGGAGATCCTCCACGTCGCCGGTGACATCAAGGCGGCCGCCGCGGCGCTCGACGACGCCGTCGAGGTGCAGCGCGAGACCGACCACTTCGTCCAGGAATGGCTGGAGAACACCGGCGAGGGGGTGCCCGGTTACGTGACGCCGAAGATCGCCATCGGTGCGATCGTCGGCAACGACGCCGGTGAACTGCTGCTCGTGCAGCGGGCCGACTCGGGGATCTGGCTGTACCCGACGGGCTGGGCCGACGTCGGCTACTCCCCGGCGGAGGTCGCGGTGAAAGAGGTCGTCGAGGAAACCGGTGTCGTCTGCGAGCCGGTGCGGCTGCTGTCGGTGATCGACGGCCAGCGGATGGGGTTCTCGCGGTTCGGGATGTACATGTTGTTGTTCTACTGCCGGGCGACGGGCGGCGAACTGCGCGGCCACCCGTTGGAGACCTCGGCGGTCGGGTGGTTCGGCCCGTCGGAGCTGCCCGAGGCGACCGCCGGTGCGTCGTGGTGGGCGGCGACGGCGTTCGCGGCGATCGGCGGTGCCGAGCTGCCGACGGCGTTCGACGCGCCGCGCGATCCGATCTGGCGTTCGTGACCGGCCCGGCTCAGCCCTCGGCGTCGCGGTTGCGCAGGAACTGCTCGACCTCGTCGGCGAGCACGTCGGGGTCGGTGACGTCGATCGCGTCGTCGTCGAACCCGGTGTCGTCGTTCATCTCGTCGACCAGGGCCTCGAGCCGCGCCACGTAGGTGATCAGGTCGTCGTCGTCGGCGATCATCGCCGCCACCTTGGCGTCGTAGTCGGCGATCTGGTTGGCGATGTTGGCGACCGGGGCGGGGGTGCCCATCATCGAGCACAGCCGATCGAGGAGGGCGGACGTGGCACGCGGCGAGGGCAACTGGGCGGCGTAGCCGGGCACCGCCGCCCACAGCGATGCGGTCGGCAGCCCGCCGCGCGAGAGGGCGTCGTGCAGCACCCCGACGATGCCGGTCGGGCCCTCGTAGCGCGACCGCTCGAGGTCGAAACGCTCGATCAGCGTGGTGTCGGTGGCGGTGCCGATGATCTGGGTGCGCCGAGTGTGCGGCACGTCGGCGAGCAGCGCCCCGAGCGTGAACGCCATCGGGGCGCCGACGTGGTGGGCGATGCCGATGATCTGTTCGCAGAACGTGCGCCACCGCAGGGCAGGTTCGGGGCCCAGCACGAGCACGACGTCGGTGCCGGGCAGCGATGCCGCCCAGACGCCGACGGTCGGCCACACGATCGACCGGTTGCGCTGTTCGTCGAGGCGCACGTGGGGGCGCACCGTGGCGAAGTCGGTGAACGGTTCGGGGTCGATCTCGGCGAGCGCGGTGGCGCCGCTGGTCTCGATCATCGTGCGGATCGCCGTGGACGCCGCGTCGCCCGCATCGTTCCATCCGGTGAAGGCGGCCACCACGACCGGGTTGGTGAGGGTGGTGCCGTCGATGTCGGCCAGCCAGCGGACGTGCTCCATGAGAGGCCCAGCCTACCGGTGCTGGGCGGGCGGCATCGACGGCCTGGGGGCGGCGGCTGTTCCCCACCGCGCGGTATCGTCGGTCCGGTGAGCGTCGAGATCCTGCCTGTCGACCGTGTCGACGACGACCTCGTGGCGGCGTTCGCGTCGCTGATCCCCCAGCTGTCGTCGTCGCCGCCGCCCACCGCCGAGCAGCTGCAGGCGATCGTCGACGCCCCCGACGCCGTGCTGTTCGTCGCCCGCGTCGACGGCCGGATCGTCGGCAGCCTGACGCTGGCGCTCTACCGCATGCCGACGGGCACCAAGGCCTGGATCGAAGACGTGGTGGTCGACGCCTCGGCGCGCGGGCACGGCATCGGCGAGCTGCTCAACCGGGCGGCGATCGCCGAGGCCGGGCGGCGCGGCGCCAAGAACGTGAACCTCACCAGCCGGGCGTCGCGCGAGGCGGCGAACCGCTTGTACCAGCGGCTCGGTTTCGTCCCGTACGAGACCAACGTCTACCGCTACTCGCTGTAGCCGCCGGGCGGGCGCTCAGGTGAGGTCCACTTCGCCGGTCGCCCGACGCAGGTCCTCGGCGGCCTGACGCACCTGCCAGTCGCGGTCGGCCAGCGCCCGGTCGATGGCGGCCTCGACCTCGGGGCCGTCGAATGGCGCGAGGGCGAGCACCGCCCGCCGGCGCACGTGCGGCTTGTCGTCGCAGGCGGCGAGGATCGCCGGCAGGCCGCGCTCGTCGCCGATCGCCCCCAGGGCGGCGGCCGCCGCTTCGCGTCCGAGCGGGTCGTCGGCGGTGGTCGCCAACTCGATCAGCCGGTCGAGCACCGCGTCGTCGACGTCCTCCTGCTCGCCGCAGGCCCAGGCCGCCACCTCGACCACGGTCGGGTCGGGGTCGGCCAGCAGCCCCAGCAGCGACACGTCGGCATACGCCCCGGCGAGTTCCCCGGCTCGACGGCGAACCGCCGGCGACGGGTCTGCGAACGCTGCGGTGAGCACGGTGGCCGTGAGCTCACCCAACCGGTGCAGCGCGCCGAGGGCGGCGACCCGCACCGTCGGTTCGTCGTCGTCGAGATGGGCGAGCACCGTGTCGAGATCGCCGCGGTGCCCGGCCACGATCGTCGCGTCGCGTCGCTCGAGCGCCGTCGGGTCGGCCGTCATCGCCGGACCGTCCGGGCCGGGCCGTCGCCACCGGGGGTCATCGCTCGAGCAGCCCACTGAGCCAGATCACCGCGAGGGCGATGCTGAACGACACCACGATCGCCGACAACACCCCGGTGAGCACGCCGATGCCTCCGCTGGCGGCGGCGGCGAGCACCCGGCGGACCGGTCCGGGCCGCCGATAGGCGGGTGTCTCGTGATGGTCGACCGCGACGCCCTGCGATGCCCGGTGCCGTCCGTCGCCCGCCCCTGCCGGCCTGTGTGGTGAACGGGGCTCGGCTCTGGCAGGCTTACGCCAACCGGTCAACAGCAGGGCCACGATCGCCAGGACGGCGATGAAGGCGGCCCTGACGGTGAGACCTTCGACGGAGAGCGCAAGAGTGACCGACACGCAAGAGCCGACACTAGTGGCGATCGGCCCGAAGGGGTTGCCGGCCCCGCGCCGCGAGACCCGTCACCAGGCCGCCGCCCGGCTCGGGCTGCGGGTGGCCGACCGCCGCCTGCTCACGGTGCCCGTCGCCGTCGTCGCGCTGGTGGGGCTGGCCGCCGTCGCGATCGCCGGGGCGCTGCCGAGCCAGGTGGTGGCTGGCAAGCCGAACACCCGGTTGGGTGTGACCCAGGGGACCCCGTACGCGCGCACGCCGGCCACCGCCCAACCGGTCGACGACCGCCTCGTGTTCGGCGATCTCGGCCCCGTGGCCGAGCAGTACCCGCCCGAGGGCGACATCTACTTCGTCACGGTCACCGAGCCGGCCCAGTCGTTGCTGTCGTGGGTGCTCGGCCGCGACCACCCGGCGATCGAGTTCCTCACCCGCGAGGAGAAGTTCGGGATCCGCACCCCGCAGCAGCGCCGTACGTTCGCCCTCGAGCAGATGCGGACGTCGGAACAGGTGGCCCAGTACGTGGCGCTGCAGCGGGTGGGGTACGACGTCGAGCTGCTGCCGGGCGACGTGCTGATCGAGGAGATGGTGTGCCTCGTCCCCAACGACGAAGGCAACGAATGCGTCACCTGGGCACCGTCGGACGCCGTGCTCGACCCGGGCGACCGGATCATCGAGGTCGACGGGGTGCCGATCGACGGGGTCGAGGATCTGAGCGCCGCGCTCGCGACGCGGGTGCCCGGTGACATCATCGAGATGACGATCGAACGGGCCGGAACCGGCCCGCTCACCGTGGAGGTGCCCCTCACCGCGTCGCCCGACGATGCCGACCGCACGATCGTCGGGTTCTACCCGTTCGACACCCGCCGCGTCGTGCTGCCCTTCGAGCTCGACATCGACACCGGGTCGATCGGCGGGCCGTCGGCCGGGCTGGCGTTCACGCTCACCTTGATCGACGAACTGAGCCCCGGTGAGCTGACCGGCGGCCGGCGGGTCGCGGTGACCGGCACGATCGAGCTCGACGGCACGGTCGGGCCGATCGGAGGCCTGCGGCAGAAGGCGGCGACGGTCGCCCAGGCGGGCGTCGAGGTGTTCCTGGTGCCGGCCGGCCAGTCCGACGAGGACGTCGCGGCCGCCCGTCTCGCCGGCGGCGATGGTCTCGTGATCATCGAGGTCGGCACGGTCGAGGAGGCGATCGAGGCCCTCGCCGGCCTCGGCGGTGACCCGTTGCCGCCTCCGCCGAGCTCGGTTCCCGCCGGCTGATCCCGCCGGCCGGTCCCGCCCACCGGATGATTGCCACCGCCGAGGGTGCTCGGAGGTTTACGCTGCGTGTCATGGCTGCTCCGCCGTCGCAACCAGATCCCGTTTCGCCCGGGTCGGTGGCCCAGGCCGAGTTCCCGACGGCGCGGCGCGGCTACCACCCCGGAGAGGTTCGTGCCCTGCTCACCGAGGTCGCCGCCGAGCTCGAACGGCTGCACGAGCGCCAGCGCCAGCTGGAGGCCGAGCTGCACACCGCCCGGAGCTCCGTGCCGGCGCTCGCCCAGCTCGACGACGAGGTGATCGCCAGCCGGCTCGGTGAGGAGACCCTGCGGGTGCTGCACACCGCTCGCGAGTCGGCGGCCGAGATCAAGATCCGCGCCGAGGAGAACGCGGCGCGGATCCTGCGCGACGCGAACGACGAAGCGAACCGCGTCCGCCAAGAGACCGAGGTCGAGGTCGCCCGGCGTCGCCACGATGCCTCCGCCGAGGCCGAGGCCGAGGTGACGCTGGCCAAGCAGCAGGGCCGCGAGATGGTCAACGAGGCCCGCGCCTACCGCGAGCGGGTGCTGGCCGACCTCGAGCGCCGCACCACGCTGGCGCGCCACCAGATCGAGGAGCTGCTGAACGGACGCGACCGTTTGACGCAGGCGTTCGAGCGGGCCCGGCTGGTCGCCGTCGACATCACGTCCGGCCTGCACGCCCTCGAGGCCCCTGCCGCAACGGTCGACCTCACCCGCACCAGCGGCCCCGTCCCGGTGGTGGCGCCCACCGAGGGCGCCGCAGCGCCGGCGGCCGGGGCGCCGTTCGACCAGCTGGCCGAGACGCAGGGCGAACCGGCGCCGTCCGCCGACGACACCACGCCGGACACCGGACCCGACAGCGTCGCCGCCGCCGACGACAGCGAGCCCGACGACGCCGACGACAGCGAGCCCGACGACCCCCGAGCCGGCGGATCCAAGCCCCGCGACGGCAACGTCGTCTCGCTGTTCCGGGGCCGCGCCGCGCCCGAGCCCGCCGACGACGCGGCCCGGCCCGCCGACGACGCGGCCCGGCCCGACGTCGAGGGCATCTTCGCCCGGCTGCGCGACGAGACCCAGGGCGAACCCGCTGCGCCGCCCCGCGATGACACCGGCGATGACACCGGCGATGACACCGGCGATGACACCGGCGATGACACCGGTGATGACGCCGGCGACTCGGCGGTGCCGACACCGTTCACCCGCCGCGACGAGGCGCTCGTACCGCTGATCGTCGCCGCCGCCCGGAAGGCCAAGCGGGTGCTCGCCGACGAGCAGAACGGCGTGCTCGACGAGCTGCGGCGCACCGAGCCGGTGCGGGCGCTCGACGAGCTGCTGCCCGACCTCGCCGAGCACGTCGCCACCTACGTCGGACCGCTGGCCGACGAGCTGCTGGCCGCCGCCGCCGCCGGCGCCGGTGAGCGCGGCATCAACGACACCAAGACCTTGCGTCGCAAGCTCGCCAAGACCGGGGCGCTCGACGCCGCCCACGATCTGCTGCGCACCGATCTGCTGCGCCCGCTGCGCGACCGACTCGAGCGCGCCGTCGCCGACGGCGCCGGCGACAACGAGGAGGTCGGTCGACGGGTGCGAGGCGTCTACCGCGAATGGAAGACCCAGCGCATCGACGACCAGCTCGACGACGTGTTCCGGTTCGCCCACGGCGGGGGTCTGGTGGTGTCGATCGAACCCGGGACACCGCTCGTGTGGACGATCGATCCCGGGCATGCGGCGTGCCCGGATTGCGAGGACAACTCGCTCGCCGGCGCGGTCGCCTGCGGCGAGCCGTTCCCGACCGGTCACACCTCGGCACCGGCCCATCCGGGCTGCCGGTGCCTCACCCTGCCCGCCTCGCAGTAGCCTCGGCGCTGCATGCGGCGCGCCAACGACCTCCCCCATCCCCGCTTTCGGAGCCGAATTTCGGGCCGATTCGTCCTGATCGCGATCGGCCTGCTGTTCCTCGTCGTCGTGCTGTTCGGCCGGGCGCTCGCCGAGTTCTACGTCGACGCCCTGTGGCACCAGTCGCTCGGCCGGGGCGACGTGTTCTGGGGCCGGATCACCGCCCAGATCACGTTGTTCGGTGTGTTCTTCGGGGTCTTCGCCGCCCTCGCCGGGATCAACTTGTTCATCGCCGATCGTGCCGCCCCGACCACTTTCCCGGCCAACATGCACCCCTACGTCGAGCGCTTCCACGAGCTGTTCGGGCAGCGCCTGCGGCTGGTGCGCTACGGCACGGCGATCGTGTTGGCGTTGCTGCTGGCGCTCCCCGCCACCGCCAAATGGCAGGACTGGTTGCTGTTCCGCAACAGCCAGGCGTTCGGGGTGCAAGACCCCCAGTTCAACGTCGACGTCGGGTTCTACGTCTTCGAGCTGCCCTTCATCTCGTTCGCCGTCGACTGGCTGTTCGCGGCGTTGATCGTGGTGGTGTTGCTCACCCTGGCCGCTCACCTGCTCAACGGAGGGGTGGTGTTCACCTCGTCGACGCCGACCGTGCGGGCCTCCACCAAGATCCACCTGGCGGTGCTGCTGGCGGTGCTCGCGTCGGTGAAGGCGGCCGACTACTGGGTCACCCGCTACGAGCTGACCAACGAGACCCGTGGCTTCGTGCAGGGCGCCACCTACACCGTCGTCAAGGCCCAACTCCCGGCGATGATGCTGCTGGTGCTGGTGGCGCTGCTCACCGCGCTGTTGTACCTGTCGACGATCCGCACCAACAACTGGCGCCTGCCGTTGGTGGCGTCGGCGTTGTGGCTCGTGGTCGTGATCATCGGCGGCCTGATCTACCCGGCGTTGGTGCAGTCGCTCGTCGTCAAGCCCAACCAGGAGGAGCGCGAGGCGGTGTACATCGCCCGCAACGTCGAGGCCACCCGGGCCGCGATGGGCATCGGCGACGTCACCGAGGTGTCGGTCGAATTCAACCGGCTCACCGCCGACGAGGTCAAGAGCAACCTCGAGCCGATCCGCAACGTGCGGTTGCTCAACCCGACCCAGATGTTGTCGCGGTTCTCGTTCGACCGCGGCGAGGTGGCGGGCCTCAAGATCGACGACCTCGACGTCGACCGCTACGAGATCGACGGGGTCACCGAACAGGTGCTGATCACGGCGCGCGAGCTCGACCTGCGCAACATCCCCAACAAGAGCTGGCAGGGCGAACACCTCGTGAGCACCCGCGGCTGCGGCCTGGTGCTGGCCCCCGTCGGGCGGGTCACCGACCGCGACCGGCCCGACTATCAGACCGTCGACCTGGTGCGGCCCGAGTTGTACTTCAGCCCGGCGATCAGCGGGTACGCGATCACCCGCACCGACGTCACCGAGAGCCAGTGCGGCGGGGCCGAGCCCTACTCGGGCACCTCCGGTGTCGAACTGAAGGGCGCGTTCCGCAAGGCGGCGTTCGCGCTCGCGTTCTTGGACTACAACGTGCTCGGCTCGGGCGCGGTCAACAGCGACTCGCAGATGCTGTGGGTGCGGTCGGTGCAGGACCGGGTGCAGAAGCTGGCACCGTTCCTCGACTACGACGGCGACCCCTATCCGGTGGTGGTCGGCGGTGGCGTGCAGTGGGTGATCGATGCCTACACCTCCACCAGCCGCTATCCCTACGCCCAGCGGATCGGCAACGTGCAGTTGAGCGCATCGACCGGGCTGTCGAGCAGCTCGAACTACATCCGCAACAGCGTCAAGGCGGTCGTCGATGCCTACACCGGCGACGTCCGGTTCTACGTGGTCGACGACACCGACCCGATCCTGGGGGCCTGGCGGTCGGCGTTCCCCGACCTGTTCACCGACTTCGACGAGATGCCCGCCGATTTGGCGCAACACCTGCGCTATCCCGAGGACCTGTTCAGGGTGCAGACCGACCTCTATTCGAAGTACCAGATCGCGCCGGAGGACTTCTTCCAGCGCAAGGGCGCCTGGTCGGTCGCCCAGGCCCCCTCGGTCGACCGCCAAGAGACGACGCGCATCATCGGCGGTGGCGGTGATGCCACCGACGTGCAGACCGAGTTCGCCACCGAGACCAACGTCGAGCGGTTCGTGCCCTACTACACGATGTTCGAAGATGTGGTCTCGGGCGACGAGGAGTTCGTGATCCTGCGGCCGTTCGTGCCGTTCAGCACCGACGATCGCCGTACCGAGCTGCAGGCCTTCATGACGGCGTCGAGCGACCCCGCCCACTACGGCGATCTCGTCACCTACGTGGTCGAGCAGGACCCGCTGCCGCCGGGGCCGTTGCGGGTCGCCGACCAGGCCGAATCCGAACAGGACATCAGCCCCGAGCTCAGCTTGCAGGCCAACCAGGAGACGGGCACCAAGGTCAAGTTCGGCGACCTGCAGCTGATCCCGGTCGCCGACGGGCTGATCTACATCCGCCCGGTCTACGTGATCGCCAGCGATGTCACCGAGTACCGCTTCGTGATCGTCTCGCACGACAACCAGGCGGTGCTCGACACCAGCCTCGACGCCGCGCTGGCCCGCCTGTTCCGCGGGTTCGACGGCGGCATCGGCGACCGCATCACCGATTCATCGCTCGACACCGGGACCGACGTCCCCGCCGGGTCGACCGGAGACGACGCGACCAGCGGCGACCCGGCCGGGCCGGCCAGCGACGACCCGGCCGCCCTGGTGGCCGAGGCCGAGCGGCTCTACCTCGAGGCACAGCGACTGCTGCAGGCCGGTGACCTCGGCGGCTACCAGGCGAAGCTCGACGAGGTCGGCGTGATCCTGGGGCAGCTGAGCGACCTGCTGGGTGGCTGACCCGGCGGGTCGGGCGGGGTCAGGCGCGCTTGAGCTGGTCGGCCAGCTGGGCGAGGTCCTGGCGGAACGCGATCTGGTAGCGGGCCTGCTCGGCGGCCAGTTTGACCTGGGCGTCGTGCAGTTGCTCGGTGAGCCCGGCGATGTCGGCGTCACCCACCCCGTCGAGATCGCTGCTCAGTTCGGCGATCTGGTTGGCGAGTTCGGTCGACACCGACGTGATCCGGGCGTCGAGCCCCTCGAGCCGGGCGGCGAGGTCGTGCACCCGGCCCAGCAGGGCGCGGAAGGCGTCGGGATCGACGGGCGGCTCGGCGACCGGTGGGGCGGCGGGAGGCGGCGTGAGCGGGGTGTCGAGCCGTTGCACGATGCCGTGCACCTGCTCGCCGAGCCGTTGCTTGGCGGCGTCGGCCTCGTCGAGTCGGGCCGCCATCGAGGTGATCTCGTGCCGGAGCCGTTCGACCTCGTTGGGTTCGGTGGCTCGCTTCTTGAACAGTCCCATACGCACCACTCACCGTACCGGACCGGCACCTCGCGACCGTGCAGCAGCTCGGGTCACCGCCGGGCGGTCGTGGCCGATCAGCCGAAGCGGCCGAGCAGGTCGGGGTGGTGGATCGCGGCGACGTCGGGGTGGCTGCGCACCCGGAACTTCAACCAGTTGTCGCCGTAGTTCGAGAAGATCGGATCGCCTTCTCGCTCGTTCGCCCCGCCGGGGGCCTCGGCGGCCAGGTCGGCGGGCAGCTCGACGCGGGGCATCGTGGCCTCCATCGCGGGATTGAAGAAGTAGGCGACCGAGAGCCGGGCCCGTCCGGCCGGCGGGCTGACGACGCGGTGCTTGGTGGCCCGCAGGTAGCCGTCGGTGGCGATCTGCAGCATCTCGCCGATGTTCAGCACCAGCGCGCCCGGCAGCGGGGTGGCGGGGATCAGCTCGCCGTCGACGTGCACCTCGAGGCCACCGACGTCGTCTTGCATGATGAACGACAGCAGCCCCGAGTCGTGGTGCAACCCGACACCCTGGCCGGTGTCGTGGTCGGCGGGCTGGGCCGGGTAGCGGATGATCTTGACCAGCACCTCGGGGTCGGGTTCGGTGAGCGGAACGAACCAGTCGGGGCGCTGGCCGAGGCCGACCGCGATCGCCCGCAGCACGGCGGCGCCGACGCCGGCCATGGCACCCATCCACGCCGTGACGGTGGGCTGCATCTCGGGCACCGAGGCGGGCCACTGGTTGGGGCCCCGCACCCGCAGCCAGACCGGGTCGCCGGGGCCGATCGCGACCGGCTGGTGCTCGGGGCCGATGTCGATCTGCTCCCGCCAGTCGCTGATGCCGTTGGTGTGCTCCATGCCCAGGCGCGTGTAGCCGCGGAAGTGGGGGGTGTTGGTGTTGACGATCGCCAGCCGGTCGGCCGGGGGGCGGTCGAAGAACCGGCGTGACACGTCGATCACCCCGGCCTCCAGCGACGGGTCGACACCGTGGCCGACGAGGTAGCAGAAGCCCGGGCCGTGGAGCGTGGCCCGCAGCCGGTCGACGAACTCGCGGCCGCCGACACCGGCGGGGTCGGTGAGGAACGGGGCGATGTCGAGCACGGGGAGCGCGAGCATCGGCCGAGCCTAGACGCCGCCGCCGGATCCGCCCGTAGCCTGACCCCATGGCATCGGTCACGGCCAACGGCATCACGATCGAGTACGAGGAGCAGGGCACCGGCGACCCGTTGCTGCTGGTGATGGGCCTGGGCGGGCAACTCTGCGACTGGCCCGACGAGCTCGTCGACCTGATCGCGGCGCGCGGTTTCCGGGTGCTCCGCCACGACAACCGCGACACCGGACTGTCGACCGAGTTCCCCGGCCGGGCACCCGGCAACTGGCAGATCGCGAGGGCCGTGGTGTCCCGGCGGTCGATGTCGGCGCCGTACCGGCTCAGCGACATGGCTGCCGACGCAGCCGGGTTGCTCGACGCACTCGGCATCGGCCGGGCCCATGTCGTGGGGGTGTCGATGGGCGGCATGATCGCCCAGACGCTGGCGATCGAGCACCCGGGGCGGGTGAGCAGCCTGACCTCGATCATGTCGACCACCGGCAACCGCAGGGTCGGCCAGCCGACGGCACGCATCGTGGGCAAGTTCGTGCGTCGCAAGCCGGTCACCCGCGCCGGCGCGGTCGACGAGGCGATCGAGGTGTTCCGCGAGATCTCGGGGCCGACGTTCGACGAGGCCGAGGTGCGGGCGCTGGCCCAGCGGTCGATCGACCGCAGCTTCCGCCCGGCGGGGGTCGGGCGTCAGGCGGCGGCGATCATGGCCAGCCCCGATCGCACCGCGGAGCTCACCCGGCTCGACGTGCCGACGCTGGTGGTGCACGGGTTGCTCGATCCGCTGGTGCGCCCGAGCGGAGGCATCGCGACCGCCCGGGCGGTGCCCGGTTCGCAGTTGTTGATGTTCAACGACATGGCGCACGACCTGCCGCGCACCCGCTGGGTCGAACTCGCCGACGCGATCGCCGCCGTGGCGCGGCGGTCGGGCCGCGTCGCCGCCTGATCCCGCGGCCGGATCAGGCCGGTTCGATCAAGCCGGTGAGCCAGGTGATCAGGGCCTGCACGTCGGTGTCGGGTTCGCCGGCCCGCCACGTCACGTAGTACCCGCGCGTCGAGCGCACCTCGGGGCCGACCACCATCAGGGCATCGCCCTCGACGAGATCGTCGATCAGCGGCCGCCAACCGAGGGCGACGCCGCGCCCGGCGAGGGCCTGCTGCAACACCATCGGGTAGTTGTGCCACAGCACGCGGCCGGGCTGGCGGCGCAGCGCGATGTCGAAGTTGGCCAGCCAGTCGCCCCACGTCATCCACGGATGATCGCCGTCGTCCATGTGGACCAGCGGGGCCCGGTAGACCTCGTCGGCCGAACTCGACGCCGTCAGCCGGTACTGCTCGGCGAAGTGCGGCGAGGCGACGGGCATGACGCGTTCGTGGAACAGCAGGTGGCTCGACTGGCCGGGGAAGCGCCCGTCGCCGACGCGGATCGCGGCGTCGAACCCGCCGTGGTCGATCTCGACGTCACGGTCGAACAGCCACAGCCGCAGATCGCGGTCGCCGAGCGCGTGGCGCAGGCCGTCGATGCGGGGCACGATCCACTGCTGGGCGATGCCGGGATGGGCCGCCAGCACGAACGCGCCGACGTGTTCGGCGAGCTCGGCGAGGCCGGTCTCGATCGTGTCGAACCCGGCCGCGACGTGGCCGCGCAGCCGGGCCCCGGCGTCGGTGAGTTCGCTGCGGTTGGAGCTGCGCCGGAACAACGCGACGCCCAGGCTCCGTTCGAGCGACCGGATCTGGCGGGTCACGGCCGGTTGGGTCATGCCGAGCTCCTTGGCGGCGGCGGTGAAACCGCCCAGGCGGGCGGCGGCCTCGAACACCGCCAGCCGTTGCAGGCGATCGACCTGGCGGACGAGCGCCCTCATGGTGTCCGAGGCGTGGCGAGCGGAGCTGACAGCATGATCTGAGGTTATGCCATCGCATACCGATTCGCGGCTGTTCGGGGGCGCCGGGACACGTCAGGCTGGTCGCCGTGACGATCACCAGCACCCCCCGGTTCGTTGATACACCATCGCTGGTGACGACGGCGTCGGCCACCTTGCACGACGGTCGCGTCGAGTTCGCCGCGATGGGCCGCCGGGTCGACCTGCACCCCAACTGGTTGCGCGAGCAGTCGCAGGAACCCGGCCAGGTCGAGGCGACCAACCGGCAGCGCCTGTTCACGCCGCGCGACCTGCCGGTCGATCTGGCGGTGACCGGCTGCCGGGTCGAGGACGCGGCGGTGGTCGTGTCGTTCAGCGACGGCCACGTGGCGCGCATCCCGGTCGCCCACATCGAGCTGCGTCTCGGCTGGACGGTCGACGAGGAGGAGCCGCCGGCGGCCGAGCCGTGGACCACGCCGCTCGACCCGTTCCCGTACATCGACTGGAACGACATCGGTTGGAGCGTCGACGACGAGGACACCGACGCCGTGATCGAGTTCCTCTCGGCGTTCTTCCGCCACGGCTACGTGGTGCTGCGCAACACGCCGGTCGTCGAGGGCGCGCTGCGCCGGGTCTGCGACCGGCTGGGCTACATCTCGGGCAACAACTTCGGCTGGATCTTCGACGTGCGCGCCGAGCCCAACCCGACCGACCTCGCCTACACCTCGATCGAACTGCTCGCCCACACCGACCAGCCGTACCGCCAGCCGGTGCCGGGCATCCAGTTGCTGCACTGCCTGCGCAACGAGGCGCCGGGCGGCGACTCGACCCTCGTCGACGGCCTGGCGGCGGCGAACGCGCTGCTCGCCGAGCATCCCGATCTGCATCGCGCGCTCGTCGAGACCGAGGTCGAATGGCGCTACGACCTGATCACCGACACGGTGGTGCACCGCGGCCACACCCTCGAGTACGACCGGCACGGCCGCTACGAGCGGATCCGCTACAACACCAAACTCGACGGGCCGGTGCTGCGCCCCGGGGCCGACCTCGACGGGTATTACGCCGGCCGCCGCTGGCTCGTCGAGTGGCTGAACGACCCGTCCCATCAGGTCACGTTCCGGCTCGAGCCGGGCGACATCATGTTCATGGACAACCACCGGGCGCTGCACGGCCGCACCAAGTTCGACTCGTCGAAGGGCCACCGTCACCTGCAGGGCGCCTACATCGACCACGACGGGCCCGACACGATGTATCGCCTCGCCATCCGCCGCCGGCGTGCGAGCATGACGTCATGACCGAGCCGGTGATCACCCGGCACGCCTTCGATGGCGTGCAACCGACCGGGGTGGTGTCGTTCACGGCGATGGCCGACGGCACCGCCGCCGACTACGCGATGCTCGACCTGTACGAGCGGGTGCACTCGGCCGGCCTGCCCGACCGGGTCCTCGAGACGCTCGACCGGCTCACCGGCTCGCTGGGCGGCTACCGCATCACCCGCCTCGAGCACTCGCTGCAGGCGGCCACCCGGGCCCGCCTCGACGGCGCCGACGTCAACTGGGTCGTCGCTGCGCTGGTGCACGACATCGGCGACGAGCTCGCCCCGTTCAACCACAGCGAGTACGCGGCGGCGATCCTGCAGCCGTACGTGCCGGCCGAGGTGCACTGGGTGATCAGGCACCACGGCGTGTTCCAGAGCTACTACTACGCCCACCATCTCGGCGGCGACCGTCACGCCCGCGACCAGTTCCGCGACCACCGGTGGGGCGCGCTGTGCGAGCAGTTCTGCGCCCAGTGGGACCAGAACTCGTTCGATCCCGACTTCCCGATCCACGCCCTGGCGTCGTTCGAGGACGAGCTGCGTGAGGTGTTCGGCCGGGTCGCCTGGTCGAGCGAGAGCACCGCGGTCGGTTCCGAACGGCTCGTCGCGTGAGCGCGCTGCCCGCCGTCGGCTTCGTCGGGCTCGGCAACGTCGGCGCCAAACTCGCCGGCTCGCTGCTGCGCAACGGTGTCACGCTCACCGTGCGCGACCTCGACCGCGCCGCCGCCCGGCCGTTCCTCGACGGCGGCGCGGCGTGGGCCGACTCGCCGCGCGCGCTGACCGAGTCGGTCGATGTCGTGATCACCTGCCTGCCGTCGCCGGCCGCCTCGGCCGCCGTGCTCGAGGCCGACGACGGGGTGCTCGCCGGCCTGCGGCCCGGGCAGGTCTGGATGGAGATGTCGACCACCGACGAGGCCGAGATCCGCCGTCTCGGCGCCCGGGTCGCCGAGCTGGGCGGCAGCGCCGTCGACTGCCCGGTGTCGGGCGGCTGCCACCGGGCGGCGACCGGAAACATCTCGATCTTCGCCGGCTGCGACCGGGCGACGTTCGAGCGGGTGCTGCCGTTGCTCACGGTGATGGGCCGCAAGGTGCTCCACACCGGCGAGATCGGCTCGGCCTCGGTGCTCAAGGTGATGACCAACTACCTCGCCACCGCCAACCTGCTGTCGGTCACCGAGGCGCTCACCACGATGGCGGCGGCCGGGATCGACCTCGGCACGACGTTCGAGGCGATCAAGATCTCGAGCGGCAACTCGTTCGTGCACGAGACCGAGAGCCAGCTGATCCTCAACGGGTCGCGCGACATCGGGTTCACGATCGACCTGGTGCTCAAGGACATCGGCCTGTTCCAGGCGATCGCCGACCGCAACGGCGTGCCGCTCGAGCTCAACCCGATGATGATCGACATCTTCCGCGACGGCGCCGCCCGCTACGGCGGCGGGGCATGGAGCGACGACATCGTCAGGCGGCTCGAGGAGGCCACCGGTCTGTCGATCACCGCCCCGGGCTTCCCGGGCGAACTCGTCGACGACGAGCCCGAGGAGCGCGGCGCAGAGGTCGTCGTGCGGCGGGCCACGACGTGATCGGCGCCCGGCGGGCGGCGGGCGGCCGGGTCGCCGTCGGCGGGCGGCACCTGGTGGCCAACCCGGTATGACCGTCTACTTCGAGGACTTCTCGCCGGGCCGCGTGTTCGAGCTCGGTTCGGTCGACGTGACCGCCGACGAGATCATCGAGTTCGCGACCCGGTACGACCCGCAGCCGTTCCACGTCGACCCGCACGCCGCCGAGGCGTCACCGTTCGGCGGGCTGATCGCCAGCGGCTGGCACACCTGTGCGATGTTCATGCGGCTGCTGTACGAGGGCATCCTGCACGACTCGAGCAGCCAGGGTTCGCCGGGCATGGAGGAGTTGCGCTGGTTGGCGCCGGTGCGGCCCGGTGACCGGTTGACGGGCCGCAGCACCGTCGAGGACGCCACGCCCTCGGCGACCAGGCCGAACCGGGGCACGGTCATCCTGCGCAGCGAGATGCGCAACCAAGACGACGTGATCGTGCTGGCGATGCGCGGCCGCGGCCTCTACGGCCGCCGTCCCGGCTGATCGGGCGCGGCGGCCCGGCGCCGGTTCAGCCGCTGCCGAGCGCCGCCTCGGCGTCGGCGACCAACCGGGCGATCACGTCGGCCACCGGACGGATCTCGGTGGCGTAGCCGATGCCCTGGCCGGCACCCGAGTGCAGCAGCGGCTCGACCCCGTGCTCGTCGATCGCGCCGAGCAGGTCGCCCACCAGCACGTCCTGGTACGGCATCTTCAACGGGGTCGGGGCGCCGGGGGCCTCCCACTCGTCGCTCCAGGCCGAGCGGATCTGGCGGAACGTCTTGCCGCTCTCGGACCGTGTGACCACCGTGTCGGCCGACGTGGCGCGCAGCAGCTTGTCGACCAACGCCGGCTGCAGGTGGGCGGTGTGTTCGGTCGTGGTGAGCCAGATCGTGCCGGCCCACACGCCCTGCGCCCCGAGCGCCAGCGCGGCGGCGAGATGTCGGCCGGTGGCGACGCCGCCGGCCGCCAGCACCGGCACCGCACCGCAGGCGTCGACGATCTGGGGGACCAGCGTGAACGTGCCGATCGTGCCGGTGTGGGCGCCGGCTTCGGCGCCCTGGGCGACGATCAGGTCGACGCCCGACGCCAGCGCCCGGCGCACGTGGCGTGGGCTGCCGATCAACGCCGCGGTGGTCTTGCCGAGCTGCTTGGCCCGCTCGACCGCCGGGCGGGGCGCCCCGATGCCGCAGGCGAACAGGTCGACGCTCGACGCCATCACCGCCTCGAGTTGCTCGGCCTCGATCTCGGCGGACCGGATGAAGCGGGTGCGCATGCCGGGACCGCTCGGCTCGGGCACCTGGTACTTGTCGATGATGCCCTGCACGAAGGCCCGGTGGCCGTCGGGGATGTGGGCCTCGATCGCGGCGCGGCTGTTGTGTTCGGGCATCCCGTCGGGCAGCACCAGGTCGACGCCGAAGGGCCGATCGCCGACGAGGCGGCGCAGTTCGGCCAGCTCGGCGTCGATCTCGTGCGGGAAGCGGCGGGTGGCGCCGTAGACGCCGAACCCGCCGGCGTTGGTGATCGCGGCGACGGTGGCGATGTCGTGGGCGAACCCGAAGATCGGGTACCGGATGCCGAAGCGCCGGCACAGGCCGGTGGTGAGCGTCACCACGGCCGTCCGACCCGGGCGCCCGGTCGGTCGGGGGATCGGTCGAGGGATCGGTCGAGGGACCGGTCGAGGAAGGTCATGGCGGCTCCGTCACACGTCGCTGAACTGGCCGCGACCGTACCGCGGATCGGGTCGGGCGCCGCCGCCCCGGCGCCGCGGCCGGGTGTGGCGGTTGTCTCATGCCCTTGTCGGCCGGCACGTTCCGGCCGTACGGTCGTGTCATGACCACCGATCCACCGACCGCCGTACGCATCGCGTCCGACATGGGTCGCATCGAGGTGTTCGCCGCTGCCGGTTCGCCGTTCCGGGTCGAGGGACGCGCCGTCGTCACCACGGACGGGGGGCTCACCACGGTGCGCGGGTCGGGCAGGCTGGCGGTGTTCGTCGATGCCGGCACCGATCTCACGATCGGCACCTCCGTCGGCCGGATCGTCGTGAAGGGCCCGGTGGGCCACGTCGCGGCGTCCACCGACACGGGCCGGATCCAGATCGAGCAGGCGGCGTCGGTCGACATCCGCTGCGCCACCGGCCGCGTCGAGGTGGGCGAGGTCACCGGGACCTGCCGGGTCCGTTCGAACTCCGGCCGGGTCGAGGTCGGCTCGTGCTGCGACGCCGACATCGCCGGCCACAGCGGCCGGATCGAGGTGCGGGCCGTCAACGGCCGGGTCGAGGCACACAGCGTGAGCGGCCGGATCGAGGTGGAGATGGCCGCGGCCAACGACGTGGTGGCCGAGACGGTGTCGGGCCGGATCGACGTGTCGCTGCCGGCCGGCACGGTGGCCCACCAACCCGTCGACGGCGCTTCCGACGGGCGTCCGCCCGAGTGCGACTGCACGGTGGTGGCGCGTTCGACGAACGGCAAGGTCGTGGTGACGGCTCGATGAGCCCGGTCGCGACCCAGCTCGTCGGGTCGGTGCTGTTCACCGACCTGGTCGGGTTCACCGAGTACAACGACGTGTGCGGTGACGAAGCGGCGGTGCGGGTGCTCGATCGCCAGCGCGCCGTGCTCGACGCGACGCTCAGGTGTCACCCCGGTTCGCGGCTGGTGAAGGAGCTCGGTGACGGCCTGATGATCTGGAACCCCGACGCCCTCGGAGGCCTCGAGGTGGCGACCGGGTTCGCGGCCGCGATCCAGGCGGCGCGCGAGAACGAGGGGTTCCCGCTGGCGGTGCGGCTCGGCCTGCACCACGGGCCGGTGATCGAGCGGGGCGACGACGTGGTGGGCCAGACGGTCAACGTGGCGGCGCGCATCGCGGCGTTGGCGGGCCCCGGCGAGCTGCTCGTGTCCGACGAGTTGCTCGCCGCCTGCCAGGGTGTCCGCGCCGGTGCGCTGGCCGTCGGGCCGGTCAGCGTGAAAGGCGTCGCCGACCCGGTGTGGTTGCACCGGCTGGCCTGACCCGCCCGGCCGCCGGCGGGGCCCGACCGGGCCGTGTTGGTCGCTGCACGCCCGCCGGAGCGGGCGTAAGATGCGCTCCGGTCAGCGAGAGCGGAGGCATCGTGGGCATCGTCGCCAGCGAGTACGTCGACACCGATCGGTACCCGATCGCCTCGCACGGCGCCGCGCGCGACGCGGCGGTGGCCGGGTTGCGGGCCGAGATCGACCGCGACGGCTGCGCGGTGGCCCGCGGGTTCGTGCGGGCCGAGCGGATCGCCGAACTCGTCGCCGAGTGCGACCGGGTGCAGCGCTTCGGCCACCGCAACTTCAACCGCACCAACCCGTACTTCACGGTCGACCGGGCCGACCTTCCCGCGTCGCATCCGTTGCGCCGGTTCGAGGACCGCTCGAATGCGTTCGTGCCTGCCGACCACTTCGGCGACGGCAGCATCATCCGTGCGATCTACGAGTGGCCGGCGTTCGCCCCGTTCATCCGCGAGGTGCTCGGCGAGGACGAGTTCCACCGTTACGCCGACCCGCTCGCCGACGTGATCGTCAACCTGGCCGAGGAGGGCAACGGCTTCCCGTGGCACTTCGACACCAACAACTTCACGGTCACCTTGGCCATCCAGCAGCCCGAGCACGGCGGCGCGTTCGAGTACTGCCCGCAGGTGCGCACCCCGACCGACGAACGCTACGAGGCCGTCGAGGCGGTGCTCGACGGTGACACGGCCTCGGTGACCACCCTCGATCTGGCGCCCGGCGACCTGCAGATCTTCCGGGGCCGCTACTCGCTGCACCGGGTCACCCCGCTGCGCGGGGCGCGCACCCGGTACGTCGCGATCTTCAGCTACGTCGAGGAGCCCGGCATGGTGGGCAGCCCCGAACGCACCCGCCAGCTGTACGGGCGGGTGTTGCCGATCCACCTCGAACGGGCCGGCCGGCGGGCCGACGCGCTCGTCGACTGACGGGTGGCCGGCGCGGCGGGCGCCTACCGTGGGGGCCGTGACCGCCTGGTCGTTGCTGATCCTCGGGCTGCTGAGCCTGTCCGCCACCGCCTCCGCCCTCGTCAGGTTCCGCCGGCCGGTCCAGACCGGTTTCCTCGTGATGATGGTGAGCTGGTTGACCGGCGAGTACCCGCTGTTCCACATCGGCGCCCAGGCGGTCGTCGCGGCGCTGCTGATCGGCGGGACCGACCGCACGGTCGGCCTGCTCGGCGCCGTGGCGTTGATCGTGTCGTGGACCGGGTTGATCGGCGTGCGGCTCGTGCAGCGTCGTGCCCGCCCGTCGGCCGAGGCAGCGCTGGTGGCGGCGCTCGGCCCCGACCACCTCGCCGAGCTGGCGCCCGACCGTCGCGCCGCGTTGCGCAGCCGGCCCGAACGCGGGTTGCTGCTGCGCCCGTGGCACTTCGACCGCACGGGCATCGTGGTGGCGAGGAACGTCGCCTATGGCGACGATCGCCGCAACGTGCTCGACGTGTACCGGCCGGCGACGTCGGATCGGCCGCTGCCGGTGGTGGTGCAGATCCACGGCGGAGCCTGGGTGCTGGGGCACAAGGCGCAGCAGGCCCAGCCGTTGCTGCACCGGTTGGCCGCCAACGGGTACGTCGGTGTGTCGATCAACTACCGCCTGGCCCCGGGCACGCGCTTTCCGGGCCAGGTGATCGACGTCAAGCGGGCGATCGCCTGGGTCAAGGCGCATATCGGCGGGTACGGCGGGGATCCCGGGCTGGTCATCGTCACCGGCGGCTCGGCCGGCGGACAGCTCGCGGCGCTCGCCGCGTTGACGCCGAACGACCCCGCCTACCAGCCCGGGTTCGAGGCGAGCGACACCACGGTGGCGGGTTGCATCCCGTTCTACGGGCCGTCGGACTTCACGAACCGGTTCGGGATCCGGGGCCGCCGCTCGTCGATGGAGGCGTTCGTCAGGCGCACCGTGATGCCCGGCGCGATGCGTGACGTCCCCGAGCTGTATCGGGCGATGTCGCCGATCGAGCACGTGACCGCCGACGCCCCGCCGTTCCTCGTCATCCAGCCCGACCTCGACGTGCTGGTGTGGCGCGAAGAGGCGAGGGCGTTCGCCGAGCACCTCGCGGCGGTGTCGCGGAACCCGGTGGTGTACTGGGAGGTGCCGGGGGCCCAGCACGCGTTCGACGTCCTCCACTCGCAGCGGTGCGCCGTGGCGGTCGACACCTGCGAACGGTTCGCCGGCTGGGTGGTGGCCCGGGCGGGGGCCCGGCCCGCCGGGCGACCCGGGTGACCGCCCCGTTGTCAGTCGTGGATCGAGGCCGTATCATGGCTCCATCGGCGCGGGGTGGAGCAGTCCGGTAGCTCGTCGGGCTCATAACCCGAAGGTCGCAGGTTCAAATCCTGCCCCCGCCACCAACTGGAGTCCCGGCCGTCTCGGCCGGGACTTCGTCGTTTTCGTCCGCCACCGCTCGTAAAGGGGTCTGAGCTGGGGTTATCTGGATCCAGTCGGACGGCGTGACCGGTCGGGCTGCGGCGCCGAGGCCGTCCCGGTGGGCCCCCACAGCCCTATTCATCCTTGCTGGATGTTGCCCGGGTGATCGGATTCTGTGCCTGTCACGGTGGTGACCGCATTCGGTCCCGCCAACGCGTCCGAGGCGAGCCCGAAGGCTTCAGTCGGTCTGCTCACGGCCGTGTCCAC